>DASRAJ010000081.1:0-22054 GCA_035638255.1 Chitinophagales bacterium | reverse complement strand
AGGTTGCAGCCCGTACAATCTTCCAATGAAACCTGGAGCGTGTAAGCTTGCGTCTCTTTGTCGAATTCTTTTCCGATGGGTGATGCATGTTTGAAGAAAGAAGGTGCATCGGCAAGCAAGCTGCTATCATACACCTTGGGGCGAATGGCAGCATGCGGACAGATCACAAAACATTTTCCGCACTGCGAGCAAAGCGCTTCATCCCACACGGGAACAGTCTCTGCTATGTTTCGCTTTTCATATTGAGTTGTTCCGGAAGGATAAGTTCCGTCGGCAGGAAACGCACTCACGGGAAGCTCATCTCCTTCGCCGGCAATAATGCGCGCGATCACACTCTTCACAAAATCAGGTAACTTCGCAGGAACAAGTTCTTCCAACTGAATAGTTCCTATGCCGAAACCCGTGTAGTCAATTTCAAAGAGATGCTCCAGCGTGTTGTCAACGGCGTCATAATTTTTCTGAACTACTTTTTCTCCTTTCTTCCAATAGGATTCGTAGATCGCCTCTTTGATTTTCGCAATGGATTCTTCACGCGGCATAATGTTGCTGATGGCAAAGAAGCATGTTTGAAGAATGGTGTTGATGCGGGAACCCATACCTGTTTCATGAGCGACTGAGTTTGCATTGATCACAAAAAACCGGAGATGCTTGTTCATGATCTCCTCCTGAATTTTTTTCGGAAGATGATTCCACACTTCATCTTTCTGATACGGCGCATTCAGCAGAAACACCGCACCATCCTCAGCATCTTTCAATACATCATACTTGTTCAGGTAATTGAAATGATGGCAGGCAATAAAGTTTGCCGAGTTGATCAGGTATGAAGATCGAATTGGATTCTTGCTGCATCGTAAATGAGAAACTGTGAGTGATCCGGATTTCTTGGAATCATAAACAAAATATCCCTGCACAAAATCACCGGTCGCATCGCCAATGATCTTGATGGAATTTTTATTGGCGCTCACTGTTCCGTCAGCACCCAATCCAAAAAACAATCCGCGGAAGAGATGTTGCTTCTCAAGTGAAAATGTTTTATCGTAATCAAGACTCTTATGCGTGACATCGTCATCAATGCCCACGGTAAAGTGATTCATCGGACGATCTTTTTTCAACTCTTCAAAAATTGCTTTCACCATAGCGGGAGTAAATTCTTTTGAAGACAAACCAAAGCGGCCTCCGATAACTCGTGGACCTTCAAATTCATTTTCTTCGTTCAGTGCATTCACTACATCCATGTAAAGTGGTTCACCGATTCCGTTGGGATCCTTTGAGCGATCAAGAACTGCAATGCATTTCACCGTGGAAGGAATTGCGTTCACAAAATCTTTCACCGAAAATGGCCTGAACAATCGCACTGTAATCATCCCGACTTTCTCGCCGTGATCATTCAGGTAGTCCACCACTTCCTGCACAGCACCCGAGCCTGAACCCATGATGATAATGAGGCGGCTTGCTTCCGGATGACCATAGTATTCGAAGAGACGATACTTCCTTCCCGTGAGAGAAGCGAATTTTCTCATCGTGCGTTTTACAATGGTAGGCAACCTCATGTAATAAGAATTTGCTGCTTCACGATTCTGAAAGAAGACATCGGGGTTTTGCGCCGTACCGCGGATGAAAGGTTGATCTGATGATAGTCCGCGATCACGGTGCGCCTGCACATCTGCGGGATCAATCATTGCTGTAATTATTTCATCAGGAATCACATTCACTGCACTCAGCTCATGCGAGGTGCGAAAGCCATCGAACACATTCAGAAAAGGAATTCTTGCTTTGAGTGTTGCTGCCTGGGCAATCAGCGCCATATCCATCGCTTCCTGGGCATTGCTGCCAAACAACATGGCAAAACCGGTGGAGCGAACGGCCATCGCATCGCTGTGATCGCCGAAGATGGAAAGCGCATGCGTGGCAATCGCGCGTGCTGCAATATGAAATACACAGGGTGTAAGTTCTCCCGCGATCTTGTACATGTTAGGAATCATGAGAAGCAATCCCTGTGAGCATGTGAATGTAGAGGCAAGAGTTCCTCCCTGCAATGCGCCATGAATAGCGCCGGCAGCACCTGCTTCGCTCTGCATCTCGATTACGCTGGGTACCTGGCCAAACATATTCGGAATGCCTTTGGATGACCATTCATCCACCCATTCACCCATGGCAGAAGAGGGAGTGATAGGATAGATGGCACATACTTCGTTGGTGCGATAGGCGATGTAGGCGGCTGCCTCGTTGCCGTCCATTATTGTTATTTCTTTTTCTGAATCGGCAACAGCAAGATCAGGCTGATGATTAATGAGAGTCTTCATAGTATTGATTGATGACTCAAACATATTGCGGATGCATGCTGCAGATGCTGACAAATATCATTCGATAGGGCAACATTTCTCATGCATCAAGTATGATTTTCCGAGGACTTTTGAAGTTTTAAAGACCACCTTTTAATCATCATGAAAACTCTCATACAAAACACGAAGGCATATTGCATCCTTGCATCCCTCTTCATCATCGTAGTTTTTTCACAATACACTTCTGCACAAAATCCGCTTCTAAAGCAATGGGATTATAGCTACGGCGGCTATGACGGAGATTTTATTTATGAATTACTGGCAACATCTGACAGTGGCTTTATAGCTGCAGGTGAATCACTGTCCAATGCATTGTTTGAAAAATCAGAAAACAATTGGGATCAATCCATGTTTCCTACCTATGATTTCTGGGTCATTAAGTGTGATGCTGACGGGAACAAGTTGTGGGATAAAACGCTCGGTGGCAGCGATGATGATTTTCTTTACAATATCATTAGTACAGCGGATGGAGGTTGTATGGTGGCAGGCAGAACCCGCTCCCCTGCCGATGGAAATATCAGTCAGGCACCCATAGGTGTTTTTGATGTGTGGGCAGTTAAGCTTGATGCAGCCGGAATAATTGAATGGGAGCACAGATATGGCGGTGATGGAAACAATGGCGTGAGTACAGTTTTAGAATTAGCGGATGGTGGATTTTTATTTGGGGGAGATACGGATTCGCCAGTTAGCGGTGATGTAAGTGAACCCTCTTATGGATACAATGATTTCTGGATTTTCAGAACGGATGCTTTGGGAAATATATTATGGGACAAGCGATACGGAGGAAGTGATGAGGAGGGACTCAGTGAAATATTTCAGACCGGTGATGGTGGCTTTCTGCTTGCAGGAGCCTCGCTGTCAAACATCAGTGGCCTAAAAACACAAAACACTTATGTGAATGGAATGTCCGATATGTGGTTTGTAAAAATTGACTCACTTGGAAATTTTATTTGGGATAAACAGTTAGGAAGCTTAGATAACGAATATGGGATGGATATGATAAAGACCAGTGATGATCATTACTTGCTGGCTCTTTCAAGTGAAGCAGGTGTTGGCGCTGACAAAACGCATCCAACAAATGGCATCACTGATTTCTGGATGCTGAAAACAGATACGTTACTGAATATTATTTGGGATATTTCTATAGGGGGAACCGGTCATGAAGATGATTTCGGAAATATATATGAAAACGCAAATGGCGAGTATATGATCTCCGGTACCTCTTATTCAGGAACAGGCTTCTGGAAATCAGAGGACAACAACGGTCCTGAAAATACCTGGATCGTTTTAGTGAATGCCAATGGAAATAAGCTTTGGGACAAAACCATTTTAACGGGCTACACGCATACTGAAACAGGAATGGGAATTCAGCTAAAGGGTGGATGTTATCTGTTTGCAAATGACGGAGATGGATTTACTGCCCAGGAAAAGACTGACATGTCTTACAGCTTTGACTACTGGTGCATCAAGTATTGCGACACTACGAATGCTTCACAAGCGCCATCTGTAAATTTTTCAGCCATGCAACAGGAAATTTGTCAAAAGTTTTGTACCGGCTTCATTGATTCTTCTACCAACAATCCAACCTCTTGGCTCTGGATTTTCCCCGGCGGCTCTCCTTCTTCCTCAACGGATCAAAATCCGGCGGGCATCTGCTACAACAGTGCCGGCACTTTTGACGTAACACTCATCACCACGAATGCCAATGGCAGCGAAACACTCACGCTCACCAACTATATCACCGTCCATCCCACACCTCCGTTTCCAACCATCACTCAAAATGGAAACGTGCTGACATGCAGTCCCGCTACGGGATACCAGTGGCAGCTTGATGCCGTGAATATTCCGGGCGCAAACAATCAAACATATACAGCTACTCAAACAGGTACTTACATGGTCATTATATCCGATGCCAATGGCTGCATTAATAACCTCAGCATTTATGTGGAAATGGTAGGAATAGAATCAGTTCCCGGAAATGAGATCATTTCGGTATATCCCAATCCTGTAAGTGATGTTTTGAATATCGAATTGAAGAATGTTCACGATAAGGATATTTCCATTGAAATTTATAGTGCGATCGGACATGAAACATATTCATCTGTGGAAGAAAATATTTCGGGTGACTATATAAATTCAATTCCGCTAAATACCCGACCGAAAGGAGTTTACTTCCTCCATTTGAAAATAAATGATCGCCTGATAATAGAGAAAGTTATTCTGGAGTAGGATTAGCCTGAAAGTCATCTATAATTCGAGTATTAAAAAAACAATCGAATTCCGGATTATTGTGGGAAACCATTGAACCATTAAGCAATTAGAAAATTAAATGAACACCTTGAACCTTTCGCGGCAATCCCTGCTCAGGTTCTCCCTGTCATCAGGATGAGCAATGCTGATCAATGCCTTTGCGCGCTGTCGAAGATTTTTTCCATAGAGTTCTGCAACGCCATATTCCGTTACAACAAAATGAATGTGCCCGCGGGTTGTCACTACACCGGCTCCCGGTTTCAACACCGGAACAATGCGTGATGTTCCATGCTTAGTTCTGCTGCTGATGGCAATAATGGGTTTGCCATCTTCGCTCAGGGATGCACCTCGCATGAAATCCATTTGACCGCCGATACCGCTGTATTGATACATGCCGATGCTGTCTGCGCAAACTTGTCCTGTGATGTCAACTTCAATAGCGCTGTTGATTGCAATCATCTTTTTGTTTCGCCTGATCACGGAAGGATCATTGACATAATCAATATCGAGGAATTCAAAAGAAGGATTGTCGTGTACATAATCATAGAGTTTTTTTGTGCCCAATGCAAATCCTGCAACAGTTTTGTATGGATGAACCTTCTTGAATCTATTCGTGATGATCCCTTTCTCATGGAGTTCAATAATTCCGTCACTGAACATCTCTGTGTGAACGCCGAGGTCTTTGTGATTGTGAAGGCATCTTAATACTGCATCCGGAATTGAACCGATACCGAGTTGCAAAACGCTTCGGTCATCAATCATTTCAGCAATCAAATTACCAATTACCTTTTCTTCATCCGATACCCCTTCTCCAAAATGCGCTTCCTGCAATGGCTGATCAGCAAACACCATCGCTGAGAATTTGCTCAGGTGTATGAAGCTGTCACCGTGCGTACGCGGCACCTGCGGATTCACTTGCGCAATCACATACTTTGCGGTTTCAACCGCAGTGCGCGCAATGTCAACAGACACACCCAGTGAGCAGTAACCATTCTTATCAGGAGGAGAAACCTGTACGAGCGCACCATCGAGCGGCAATGCGCCCCGCTGAAACAATTGCGGAATCTCACTGAGAAAAACAGGAATAAAATCAGCGCGACCTTCATTCACCGCAGCTCTTATTGGTTTGCTCACAAACATGGTGTTGATGTGAAAGCTATGGGCATATTCCGGACGATCAACAACAATGTCACCATACACACTGATGAAAACGAGTTCAACATTTTTCATTTCATCTTTCCGCTGTGCAAGATGCTGCAAGAGGAATACCGGTGTGCACGCACTGCCGTGAATGAACAAACGGTGCCCCGATTCAACTAAGCTCAGCGCTTCCTGAACGGATTGGTAATGGATTTCAGAATTCATTATTTCTTTCGTGGCGGGTTCTTATTCATACAGTCCAAGACGGAAAATTAATGAGTCAATTCCTGACTTCACATCCCGAAATAAATTTTTCATTTCCTGCTTAAGCGATTGTTCCAAAGCTGATAAATAATTTTCATGCGCGCCCGTATGCTGCGTGAGGAAGTCATGCATTGCCTCCTTGTCATGCCATTTGCCAATGGCTTCCTGGAGCGTATCAAACTGTTTCATTTCGTTTTCTGAAAGCAGGAGTTCTGCTCCGAGCAATTTCAAAAATTCATGCGCATACATCATTCGCTTCACCTCTTTACGCAACAGATGCATCTGCGCAAAATCATCGGGCTCTTTTGCAAAATGTAATTTCTGCAAGCGAAGGACAAAATATTCTCTTACTGTATCCGGTGTTAATTCATCCGAAAATTTTTCCAGCTTCTTTTTTTCTGAGTTCAGTTGTTCAAAAAATTTTTTAGAGAGAGCGATGAATTTGATGCTTTCTCTCTCCTTTATCGTTTGCAGTTCATCCATGCAAACCCGCAAGCTTTCTGCGAAAGGTAATTGCAGCAGGTTGATCTGCATTTGATCCGAGCCCCATATCTTACCCGCAGCAGAAAATATTTCCTTGAAATTTTTCTTGTGTGTTTTGAAATGAAAGTCTTTCACTCCATAGTTCAGAATCCGCAGCAACACATCTATCCTTTTCACTGCCACTCTTAATTTATGCAGATCTTCCATTTGCCTGTTCTCAACGAACGATTCAATACTCTGAGAAGATTTTTTGATAAGTTTTTTCAGCAAAGAATCTCTTAGCATCTCCATTGTAAGAGCGGATGTTTCATTAGGCGATATGTAAGCGATATAAGAGTCCATTGCTATTTAAAGAATGAATCGAGAGGCAATAATCACATTTACAGAAATGATTTGCGAGAATGAAAATCCAGCACTTGACATGATCGTTGTCACCTGCTTGTGTAAGCGTCAAAACTGGCCAACATCATTTGCCGCGGTCATTCGCTTCTTCGAGTCCTTCGTGCCGGTCACCGCCTATGCTGTAGATGTTGTTTTCTTCATCTTCGATTCCCGCATCTTCAGCCTCATCATCCAATTCGGTGCCCGGCACATCAAGGTCCTGACCCGCCATGTCAACCGCCCATACCCTGGTTCTTAGTTCTCCATCTTCACCCATGTCTTCACTCAACTCATCTGCTTCGAGAAATTGCTTTTCATCTTCGGACACATCACCTTCCGGGATACCGGCCATGCCCATACTTTCTTCTTCTTCAAAGGCAAGAATTGGTTGTTCCATTATTTCTCTCTGTTGTTCTTTTGTTGTGCTTCGTGATTTAGGATTCACAAGCTTTCGCGATGTCTCCGTAAATTCTTCTTTCACAATTTTGTTTTTCGGATTCATGATGTCCTTATTGGAAGGATAATGCGGATAACCCGGGAATTGATCCTCACTCTTTTTGGTTTTCTTTTTTGCCAGGCTTTTGCGGGTGCTTGCTTTTTTTGCCGGTCTTTTTTCTGCCTTCTTTTTCCGTGAGGAAATTTGCTTGCTGCTTCCTTTCTTTTTCATAACAAGAAGTTTTTATGATGCATCAACTATGGATTCAAAATTATTGCGGCCTGTCTGCGACCAACATGACATGCATCATAACTTAACTTGATTGTTATCATTGAAGATTTTTCTAATTATCAATTCAGAAAACATGAAATGTGATTGTGAGTTTATCTACAAGTTTTATTTTTATCACCATGAACGAACCGGAAGTAATGTCCATCGAAAGCGAAGCCGGTTCAGGGCTTTGTTCGAGTATGCAACAGTCGGCATTGTAGTGATTAGCAAAGTTGACGTAACAGAGAAGAAAAAAGCAGAACAAGAGCTCATCAAAATAAATCAGAAATTAGGGTGTGAACGACCAGCGTGTTTCTATTGCAGTCAAGGATAATGGCATCGGAATTCCTGCAGAAGAACAACAACATTTGTTTACAAAATTTTTCAGAGCGAAGAATGCCGTTAACATACAAGGCACAGGATTGGGATTGACCATTATAAAACGTTATGTAGAATTATTGAACGGCACAATTACCTTTACAAGCCAGGTAAATAAAGGCACAACTTTCATTATCGAATTTCCAAATCAAGAGAAGAAATGAAAACCATCTTGTTCATCGAAGATAATTTAGAAATCAGAGAGAACACTTCTGAGATTCTTGAACTGGAAGGTTACCGCGTAATTACTGCGGGCAATGGTAAAACGGGTTTTGATTTCGCCAAAAATCATAAACCAGATCTGATTCTGTGTGATATTCTGATGCCCGAAATGAACGGCTATGAAGTTTTTGAAAACCTGAAAAAAAATATTGAAACTTCCATGATCCCTTTCATCTTCATTAGCGCCAGTGTCGAGAAAAGCGAAGTGCAAAAGGGACTTAACATGGGTGCTATCAGTTACATCAGAAAACCGTTTACTGACTCTGAATTACTCGAAACCATTGAAGACTGTTTTAACGGGAAATCTATTTAAACCAGACGCCATTAATTTTATTTCCTGCCACAGACTAACCTCAACGCATATCCGCAACTGCCAGGTTCATAAACAGAGGTCCCTTCGCTCTCAATATCTCTACATCTCTACCTTATTTATAAAGCCTTTAACGAATCGCGACTTATCTGCCTTTCCATAATAGTTGGAAGAAAACTATTGATCTCACGCATCAATGAATCAGGAAGCACATTGCAGCGGCTACTCTCTGTTGTCAAATGCGTCCAGCAGGGACGTTGACCAAATTGATAAGAGCCGAAAATAATTACCGGTGTGCCATAGGCAGCAATGGTATCACATCGTAAAACCCATTGCTCAGCCCAATAATAAATCCACTGCGCATCATCAGCATTCAGCCGCACACAGGAATGTGATGCTGGATATCCGGGCAGATCATATTGATGCAGGGACACACCTTCAAAGTTTTCAAAATTGAAATACCATTTCAGGATCCATTCTCCATTTACAGTACTGGTATCTTGCTTTGATTTCCAGTTGGTGAAGAACAAACCTGTTGGCGTTGGAGTGGATCGCTTGCCCAAACTTGCCGGTCCCCAGCGAATCAGTTTTCCGGTTTCGTAAGCGGCAAATGCTTCTACAGGATATGAAATGAAAATAATTTTCTTCACTTGCTTTATTTCTCCCAGGCTGTCGGGAAACGGAGAATACATTTTCAAATCAGTGAAGAAAGTATCTGGAACAATAAGGGTATCGCCAATTCGTAAATACACCCAATCAATTCTGTTGAGAGCGAGAATTGTTGCCATTTCATCCATTGTATGGAGCGATTTGATGTTCGCGACAACAGAATCACTTAAGGCAAGAGAATGGTAGGTAACAATAACTTTTTCAATTTTTTCCTTCTCTGGTAAAGGAATCTTTTTTTCAGGAAGTGTATCAACAGATGTATTCCCCGGCTGAGTTTGGTTATTAGTGCAATGCGCGGCTGTAAGAATAACAGCGAAGAAAAATAAGCCCGGGAAAAGTTTCATTGAGTTTTTTCACACATTGAAAAATAAACTGACACGATCAATTGGTAACTACGCTTCTGTAAAAAAATTGCTTACGCAGCTCCTTAGTTAGTGGGCAGGCGGGCAAATCCCATGATGAAAAGATAAAGGATTTCGGCAAGTGAACCGAATTGGCCTTTATTCTGAATCGAGGTCTTAAAAAATTACGCTGCACAGTCATCGCCTCTTCACAGAAATAAGATTTGAAAAAACGGTGAGCCGGGACGGCTCACCGTTGAAAGAGGATAAGAATTCACCTCCCCTTGGTTCCTTCCACCCTCCCTATCTTTCATTCTACCATTGTATTCCAAAACCGAGATGAGCCGCTGCATTAAGATCAATGTGCGAATTCAAATCCGTTCGCAGGCACGGGCCGATGGAAAAATCAAAATATAGTCGCTGGTTACACCCTAAATTTCTTTGCATTCCCCACCATACTCCAAAGTAATGCATGTTATAGAGCAACTGCCCTGATTCCACGGGGGAAGATTGCACATTACTGTATACACTATAATGGTAGAAAGCCGCTAAGTAGTCACCAGAAAAATTATCAATAAGTTTTCCTGCAAATTTTCGCTGCAATAAATTGTAATAGTACCTTCCTTCAATATTCAGGTAAGGATTCAAAACTGATTTAAGTGATAGGTTGATGCTACCATCAATATTCCGGCTTGAGCTTTTAATAAGCGGAAACCCTAACCCGCCTTCAAGGTTAATGCTGAAAGGTCCTCCCAATCCAAATTCATAATTCAAGCCGGCGAACCCTAAAAAATTGATTCGAAATGTTTTCAATTCTGAAGTATCATTTGGCTTCCTGGTCAGCGTTTTTAAATCAGAATTTTGGGCGAAGAGTGAAGTGGTTACCGTGAACAGCAAAAGAGTGGTTATGATTTTTTTGCAGTTGAAAAACTGAGGAGTTTTCATGACTTGAAATTTTCATCAAAGCTCCGTCTCCTTTTCAATTCTATTTTATGATGGTAATTAGGAATTGAGATGATTTATGTCAATAGAGCAGCTAATTATTCAAAGCACCTCCATCAATCCATATCCTGATCTCAGCAATATTGCAGTCACTCATTTTGCTCCCGTTGTAAGGCATGCCTATGTATCCCTGACTGAAGCTAATTGCTCCCCAAAGTTTCCCATTGTCTACGACCGTTTTTACACCATTATAACTTGTGAGAAGTACTCCGCCGCCCGGTGTTGGAGCCGAATGGCATCCGTAACAATTGATTTGTAGAATAGAAACGACAGAACCACTGAACGTAACATTCGAAGTATCGCAGCCGCCTACATTACAATCAATACCCGTCTTGGCTCCTTCACTAATCCATTTTTCAATCAGGGTGATTTGGTCCGCAGTGGGAGCTGCATTGCCGGGTGGCGGCATTTTGTCTTCATCAGTTTTTTTCATCACTTTGATTAACTTGCTGTCACCGGGATTTCCGGGCTTAACTAATGACATTACATCGCTAAAGTCCGAGAGGTTATATCCTTCCTTATGAGTTATAGCATCGTGACATCCGCTCTTTGCACAATAAGAATTAAGGATGGGCTGAATTTCATTCTCATAACAGACGCTGTCTTTCTCATTGGTGTTTCCACCACCACCGGCCGGTGCTCCAGCATTAATCCATGCTCCGATCATTGCAATATCGCAGTCACTAAGTTTGCTTCCGCTAAGGGGCATGCCTACCACCCCGGGAGAGAAGTTGATAGCATTCCATAGTTGTCCGTTGTTCACCACTGTGAGCACACCATTATAATCAGTGAGGATCACTCCTCCGCTGGCGAGAGAACTTGAGTGACATGCGTAACAATTCTTTTGCAGGATACCCACTATCGTGCTGTCATAACTTACATTGGTGGTGTCGCACGCAATTGGATTCACCGGAACTGGTGCAGCAGATTTGTCCCACACGCACCCTGTTCCTGCCGCAAAGAAAAGTACTATGATGATAGAAAATAATTTCAGTTGATTTTTCATAAGAATTAATTTTATTCCTCATCGAAACGCAAACCTACGCCTGTACAAAACCAACTATAATGACATTTGTTTTATTATCTGATGATTCTCATCAATATTAATGACCGATAAAAATGGCGGATGGGGTTTCTCAATTATGTGAAGAGACAAGAATCATGCAAATGCTATTTCCCGATAGTAGGTGCGTTAAAAAAACTATCGCCCCCGCGCAAAAATTATCTGCCTGCTGTTCAAAATATATTTCAATTTGAAGAACTAAATTCCTGATCTACTAAAGTGCCCGCTTGTGGCATTCATCGGGGTTATGTGGGGTGGAGTTATATAGATGACTCGCACTTTTTCGTTGGCGAGAGAGCCAACAAGGGCACTACTGATACAGGAAGATAGCAAATATCATTTCCTTATATGACAGATGTCATTTATCTCTCTTAACGCCGTCAGGAATTTTGCACACTGATTTCAATAAGCATAGTTGTTGAAAAAAATCCAAAGGGAGGAAGCCGAAAATTCCTTGTCAAAAGAGTAGGCACCCGGAAGCTGAAAAGGGTTTTAGAGTAGGCAAGAATTTAATTCTCATATCAATGAAAACAATTAACATAAAATTTGTGGTAAGCCTTTGGTTGTTTACCACGGTATGTTTCTTAATTGAAACAACAGTGGTAATGGCGCAAACCTCTGTCCGAAGAGTGCCTACGCATACGAATCAAGCATATAGTCATCATGCACCACCACCTCCTCCAAGCGAGTTTTTAATTAATTGCTCAGGCGCTCCCGATCCGGGTAACACACTTTCTACTTCAAATCCTGTTTGCGCCAATGTTGAGTTTACACTCTCACTTCAAAATTCAGGCGGCTCAGGAGTTAATTATCAATGGCAGTCAAACACAGGTGCAGGGTTTGCTGACATTCCCGGTGCAACTGATGCAACATTAACGACTACTGAAGCAGTCGGAACAAATTATCAATGTATTGTTACCTGTACAAATTCCGGATTGTTTACCGCTTCTTCAAATCTCTTGGTAGCAGTTTCAAATTCTTCCGGTTGCCCTCTTACAGTTACTCCGGGAGGAACGGCCACTCAAATTGCGCAAACACTTCTTGGCCCCGGTGTAACGGTTTCAAATGCTACCATGAATTGCACATCAAATGCCTATGGAATTTTTACCGGCGGTCTCGCCCATCTGGGACTGAATGAAGGAATTGTTTTGACATCAGGCAGTGCCGTGGACTTAATCGGTCCAAATAATTCATGGTTTCAGAGCACTCCCAATTATACTCCGGGAGATACTGACTTATCTGTGCTCTCGGGTAATCCAACTTTTGATGAATGCTGGATTTCTTTTGACTTTATTCCCACATGCGATACGGTTGCCTTTGATTATGTTTTTGGTTCAGAAGAATATCCGGAATATGTGAATTCGCCATTCAATGATGTCTTCGCATTCTTTATCAGTGGGCCGGGAATCATCGGAACTCAAAACATCGCCTTAGTTCCGGGAGCAAATATTCCTATCGCAATCAACAATGTCAACGATGGCTTTTTTGATTCCTGCGCTGCTATTCTCCCGGGGCCGTGCACGAACTGTCAATACTATGTGAACAATTGCGAAGGAAACGCTGTGCAATATGATGGTTACACGACAGCATTAGCAGCTTCAGCAGCGGTAACTGTAGGCCAGACCTACCATTTAAAATTATCAATTGCCGACGCAAGCGATTACGTTTATGACTCCGGCGTAATGCTCGAATCAAAATCTTTGTCTTGTGTTTCCACTGCGGTTCTCGAGGATGCAATCAGAGGATGCCAGGACGGAGATGTTCGTTTTTGCAGAAGCGGCTCTACAGCAGAGGCTCATACAGTTCATTTCACGATCGGAGGAACTGCTGTCATGGGTGTTGACTACTACCCAATTGCTGACAGCGTTGTCATTCCCGCCGGCCAGCAGTGTACAATTTTCGATATTTTCCCTACAGATGTTGCCACAGGTACTATCAAAACAGTTGTCTTGACAACAACTGATTTTAATGTCTTAACGGTTAATATTTTAGATGGAGTGTCGGTAACAACTTCTGTTGAGGTTGAAGGTGTTTGCGGATATTCAACTATTGAAGCAAGTGGTGCTGAAACTTACACATGGTCACCCGCTGATGGATTAACTGCAACAACAGGAGAAACTGTAATTGCCTCCCCGTCCGTAACCACTACCTATACCGTGGTCGGAAGGATTACACAATCCGGATGTTCTGATACAACTACGGTAACGGTAAATGCCGGACAACCGCTTTCTATTTATTATCGCGACGCTGATGGAGATGGTTATGGAAATGCGAACGTGTCAGTTTATTACTGCCAGGTACCTGCGGGCTATGTAACCAACTCAACAGATTGCAACGATGCGAACAGTTCAGTCCATCCAGGTGCAACTGAAGTTTGCGGAAATAATATTGATGACAATTGCAACGGACAGGTTGATGAAAACTGTGGTGGTAGCTGCGCTGTTCCAACAGGCCTCACAGTTGTAAAAATTACCGCAACATCAGCCAAATTAAAATGGAATGAAGTGGAGGGAGCGGAGGGCTATAAGGTTCGCTATAAAGTTATTGGCACTAATGAGTGGAACCACCCGGTTACCAGTAACCCTTCAAAGCCGCTTAGCAATCTTCTGCCAAACACTACCTACAAGTGGAAAGTAAAGACGTATTGTACCATTGAACCGAACCTGATGTCTGACTGGTCTGCAGAACAAACATTCACTACGGGTTCATTAAAGTCAGATGCATCGTCACGTGAAGTTATCTTTGAAGTCTATCCAAATCCCTTTAGTTCATCAGCCTCCATTTTATTTTCAGTATGGCAAGATTCAAGGGTGCAAATAGAATTATATGATTTAACAGGGAGAAAACTGCAAACAGTGCTCGATGAAAATGTTGCTGCAGGAAATCAGGAAGTGAACCTGAATCGTAATCAGTTGCATTCAGGAATTTACCTTATTAAACTGTCAATCAACAGTGACGTGATGATGAAGAAAGTTGTTATTGAATAGCGGATTGATCATATTATCACCATGTAATTAAGAAGCCGTTCTGGTTCAGGGCGGCTTCTTCTTCCCGGCACAGGGACATCATCGCAACACATGGGATCGATCACATCCGGCGCTCTCCCTATTACTTCCCTCGAAAACAAAAACCAATCCCGGCATTAAGAACATTCGCGGTGTAATCTTGTACCTGCACTTGTCAACGGATGATTCTTATCAATTCAATTCCTCCGTAAATCTTCGCAGCGCGAAGAAGTGAATGAGATTTCTCACCATGTGAATTGATGACTATCATTTTTACTGCATGCATCTCACAGGACTTTTGCACCCAAGATCATTTTTGATCGCTACATAAACTTTAAACAATGAAAAACTTTCTAATGATTACGTGCGGATTGCTTCTATTATTCTTTAATAATACGGAAGCGCAAATCACTTTTGAAAAAACTTTCGGAACAACGGGCGACAATTTTGCGAATGACATTCAACTCACAAGTGACGGTGGATACATCATCGTCGGCACAGCCTACTTTACAAACTCCGGCGGTGATATTTTCCTGATCAGGACTAATGCAGGCGGCGATACCCTTTGGACACGCATAATCGGCGGAACAGGAATTGAAAATGGAAATTCAGTTCAGCAAACTGCTGACAATGGCTTTATCATTGCCGGTTCCAGCACTAATGGTGCGGGCGGCACGGATGCCTATCTCGTGAAGACCGACGCGAACGGAAATGCATCATGGAGCAAAACTTATGGCACCTCTTCTAATGATGCTGCTTATGGAGTAGTACAAACTGCTGACGGCGGCTTTGTTTTTTCCGGAACTGAATTGCAGCAAGGGCTGAATGGTAAAGCACACTTAGTGAAGGTGGACGCTAACGGAAATGTGTTATGGTCAAAAACATTTGGCAACAGCACACGAAAGAACTTCGCCTACACGCTACTCCAAACTCCCGACCGAGGATTTATTATCGGTGGCTGGGAAAATCTCAACCTCGGCATTAACGATGATTTCTGCCTCATCAAAACTGACAGCAATGGGGCGAAGCAATGGTACAAGTCGTACGGTGATGTTGGTCACGATCAAAATTACTCCGTGCATCTAACGAGCGACGGCGGATATATTATGGCTGGCGTAACGTTCAGTTCATCCGTGATTGATGCAAATGTTGTGAAGACTGATGCAAGCGGAAATCTTGTATGGACAAAAAATATTGGAGGGACCGGTGCGGAGAATGCTTATGCAGTAACCTCAACCAGCGACGGTGGTTTTGTTTTCTGTGGATCCACTTCAAGCTTCGGGGCTACAACCCAGGGATATGTTGTGAAGCTCGATGGCTCAGGAAACTTATTATGGAGCAAAATGATGTCGGGCACCGGATGGAACGGTTTCTTCGCCATTCGGGAAGCAAGTGACGGCGGATTCATTTTAGCGGGAGTTAAAGACGAAACGTACGGCGTGAGCGGAAGCCTGTACCTCGTAAAAACCGATGCTAACGGAAACAGCGGCTGCAATACAAGTGTGACATCATCTGTAGCGACTCCATCAATCCTCGTTGGAACTCCTGTGGCCACAGGAACTTCAACTCAAATCGTGAGTACAGCAACAGCAACAGTTGCAAGTGGCACAAGCATCACAGCAATTTGTGCATCATGTACTCCAACACCGTGGTACCAGGATGCAGATGGTGATAGTTATGGAAATCCTTCAGTAACTCAATCATCATGTGCCCAGCCGACGGGATATGTTGCCGACAATACGGATTGCAATGATGCGAATGCAACTATTAATCCCGGTGCTGCGGATGTTTGCAATGGCATTGATGACAATTGCAATGGAGTGGTAGACGAGAATGCAATTGCTTCAACAACTATTCCTTCCGGAAATGTCACATTATGCTCGGGTACATTGCTATCCATCACTGCCAACAGCGGCAATGGAATTTCTTATCAATGGTATAGGAGTAATATGGCAATTTCAGGAGCAACAAATCAAATTTATTCAACCAAGAAAGCAGGAACATACTCAGTACATGAGACAAGCACTTTTGGTTGCACTTCCAATTCTGCAACGATAATTGTAACAGTTGTGATGCCACCTTCAGCCACCATCACGCCGCTCGGCAATCTTGATATTTGTCAAACCGGTTCTGTAGACTTACAGGCAAATTCAGGAGTCGGCTATCTGTATCAATGGAAGAAAGGCACTGTCTTGATTGCGGGAGCAACCAATCAGATTTACACAGCTACTACAAAAGGAAGTTACAGAGTGATTGTGACAAACAACGGATGCAGTAAAACTTCGGCTGCCGTAAAGGTTACCAAATCATGCAGAGCGGGTTACCTTTCAAGTGAAAGTGCTCCTGAAACATTTAAATGCTATCCTAATCCTTCAACAGGGCAGTTCACGATTGACATGAAGTTTAAAAACGCTTCTTCAGGTTTGGCAACAATTGAAATATTCAATTCTCTGAATCAAAAAGTCTATTCAGGAAAAGTACAGATTGAGAATGGAGTATTACAGGAATCGATAGATGCGGGTACTTCATTGGAAGATGGTGTTTATGTATTGAAATTGACAGTAAGCAGCATCACTCTTTCGAAGCAATTGATTATTCAACATTAATATTTCAACAGTGTGTTGTGAGTTGACCGGGTCTCGCTACTGAATAGGTGGTAGTTGAGACCCGGTGGGTTTAATAATATAGGCTCTGCGAAATCCGGCTGTGGTAATGATGCTGAAAAAAATCATATCGTTTCTTGACGACCATCATTCCCGGCATTTTTTTCCCATCAGAGTTTTACACCGAAATCAATAGCGATTTCAAAAACTAAAAACTCTTTCAATCATGAAAACAATAAAAGGATTTTTACTTTCAGCAACTATTGTTTTTCTCGCTGCTCAAATTTCCCTGGCACAATGGACCATTGATTCCGTCAATAGCGCCGGGCTCTATATATTCAGTACGGCAACGAACAGCAAAGCCGTCTTCACCAACGGTTGTGAATGGAATGTATTCGATGCAACTACGCTAAATCACACGTGGGGCAATTTGTCTCTTTCAAGGGCAATGATAAAAACAGTGAGCTACGGTGACAAAGCATATTTCGGCGGGGGCAAGTATGGGTATTTTGCCGATCCTCAATACACGAGGAACGTTGATGTGTATGATGCATCAACAGATTCGTGGTCAACCTTGTTGCTCAGCAAAGCACGCGAGGTAGGTGGTGCAGGAGCAGCAGGAAACAAAATTGTTTTTGCAGGCGGCACGGGCAGATCGGATATTTCAGGACCGGTATACATGTATGGAACCGCGGATATTTTTGACGCCACCACTGGCGCGCGTATTTCCGGCAAACTTTCGAAGGCCCGCTCCAATATTTCTGTGGGTGCATGTGGTAATAAAATTGTCTTTGCCGGAGGATGGTACTGGGACTTCAATTACAACGTGCTTCAGTCAAATGCTATTGACATTTATGATGCCGTCACCAATGTTTGGTCAAAGACTACGCTTTCAATCAGGAGGGAAAATATTTCTGTAGCGGTGGTTGGCGATAAAATAATTTTTGCCGGTGGAACAGGCGGCACTTATGGTCAACCCGTTACCAATGTTGACATCTATGACGTAACAAATAATGCTTGGTCCACTACCAATCTCCCTACTGCGAGGTATGGTATGAAGTCAGTAGTGATAGGAGACAATGCGTATTTCGCGGGAGGAGCATTTGATCCGGTACAAAATGAAGTGAACATTTATAACACGCAATCCAATTCATGGAGTACGATCTATTTGCCGACTTCTCTCTCCGGTTTTTCAATGAGCGTTATTAATGACAAAATTTATTTTGCAGGTGGTTTCAGTTCTTCTACTAACTCTTACTCAGACCTGGTTCAGATTTATGATCCTGCTACCTCAACCTGGGATGTTGCCTATCTATCTGTACCGAGAAGAGATATTACGGCACTTACTTGCACGAATAAAGGATTCTTCGCCGGGGGAATAGCAAGTGCAGGTGGCAGCAAACGTGTTGACATTGTTTCCATATCGAGTCCCATTGCTGACTTCACAGCAAGTTCTGCCGTGATTACAGCAGGTGGTACTGTCAACTTCACGGATCTGAGCACCAACAATCCAACGTCATGGTCATGGGTGTTTAACGGTGGAACTCCTTCCACTTCCACGGAACAAAATCCTGCAGGCATTCAATACAATACAACAGGAACATTCGATGTTACTCTTACTGCAAGCAATGCGCAGGGGTCAAGCACCATAACCAAGGTTGGATACATTACTGTGAACACTCCACCCTGTGTAACTCCAACTGGTTTCAGTACTACGGATATTACTTCTGCTTCGGCAACCTTTAACTGGAGCGCTGTTAGCGGAGCCACGAAATACAAAGTGACCTGGAAAATTTCCGGAAACAATCCTTGGACAACGACGACAATTACCTCATCAACAAAAACTGTGACCGGCTTAACTCCTAATACAAGTTACATCTGGAAAGTCAGGACCATTTGCGGACAGGGAATGGTCTCTGATTTTTCTGCTACCCAAAGTTTCACCACTGCCTCAGGTAAGATGGGAACTACTTTACAGACTTCTGCAATATCAATTTATCCTAACCCTGTTTCTGATCACTTCCGGATTTCCAATGCCGGTGAGATGCAACTTCCAATGACGTGCTCTGTTTATGATATGTACGGACAGTTGGTGAAAGAATTTCGCATTTCAAGTTATCAGCAATGGATGGATGTCTCTGATTTGGATGGAGGAAATTATTTTGTGAGGTTAGTTGATGCACAGAATAATGTTGCCGGATTGAAAATCTCAAAGCAGTAAAAGATAGGGTGAATTGTGGAGTAAGGAAGGAGGGTTCAAAGGTCAAACTTTGAATCCTCCTTTTCTTTTCTATTGATAAAAGTCATATCACATGCAATTCAAAGTCATGGTCCCAAGCCACCTGCGGGGATTACGTTTGTGAAGAAAAAAAAGTAATCATGATCGCGTTCGGCTTGCTCCACCTGTTCAGGAATAAGTTAAAGTTTTTGATTTTCTTTTTTGTCCTCTCATTGAAATCTTATGGGCAAACACTCGATCAGCAGCAATTGGTTTACAACGGCGGAATGAGCGCACGTAATCTTGCCGGCTATAGTGAATGGCAATCTTTCACGGCGGGCATGACCGGAAATCTTTGCCAAATAAAAATGGGATTCTTCAATGCCATCAACGGATCAGGAACATTCAAAGTTTTTTCAGGATCAGGAACAACTGGTCCGCTGCTGCAATCGCAGAGTGCGAGTATCAGTGTTTCGGGAGGAAATTACATGGTAACGTTCAACGTTTCTGCTTCTGTCACCTCCGGGCAGGTGTACACGTTTCAATTTATACCGGGGGCGGGAATTCCTGATCCTTATGGTGTGCAGGTACAAGTGCCGGGCACATACGCAGGCGGGCAAATGGGACTTGTAGATCCTTCCGGTACATATTTCCCGGGTTTCGATTTGGTATTTCAAACTTATGTGTGCACAGTTCTTCCTATTGAACTAATTGATTTCAATGCGAAGCTTAACAAGAAGCGTCAAACGGAAATTACCTGGACAGCAGCTTCACAACTCAACAATGATTTTTTCACCGTAGAAAAATCAGGTGATGCAATTCATTTTGAAACGCTCACCATCATTGATGGTGCAGGAAGCACTGATGCAGTCCTGAGCTATTATGTAATAGATGAGCATCCCTTTAACGGAATCACATACTATGTTTAAAGCAAACTGACTTTGACGGAACAAGTTCTTACAGTACAGTTAAATCAGTGAGCCTTGAAAATATCGGGATGAATGTTTCGTGGTTTTACAATCCGGGCGAAGCAGCAATCCATTTCTTCATCGAATGTCACGGGGAGAATTTTGCTGCTGTAGAGCTTAGTGATGTTTCAGGAAAAATACTTTTCCGAATGCAAGCGCCAACAAATTTCGATGTAAGAATTAACGTAAGCAATCTCCCGAAAGGAATTTACTTTTTGAGAGCAAGCAGTGAATATGAATTCGTGGTGAAAAAAATAATGATCAATTGACAGATTCCGCCTCTTCTCATTTCCAAATAACACCATGAGAAAATTCAGCAGACTGAATGACCAATCTCATTAATAGCAATACTGCAGTAAATCAATTTTGCCGTTATAAAAAAAATAAAATGAAAAACATAACTGCGTTCGTAATCAAGAAGGGTATTGCAATTCCTGCAATTGTTAGTCTTCTTTTCTTCTCACAAAACTCATATTCGCAAGAATGGTCTGATATAGGCGGCGCAACTGATTTCGTAAATGCAACCGTCGTTTATAACGGCGACCTGATTGTGGGGGGAAGGTTTACAAGTGCCGGCGGAGTTTCTGCCAACTACATTGCAAAATGGGATGGCACCTCCTGGAGCGCTCTTGGAACCGGCATGGATGGATGGGTAAATGCACTTACTGTTTACAATGGCGAACTCATTGCAGGAGGCAGTTTCACTTATGCGGGTGGAGTTCTTTGCAACTTTATTGCAAGGTGGGATGGCACTTCATGGAATGATGTATCAGGTGGACTCGGCTCTATAGTAGCAGCACTCACTGTCTATGACAATAAGCTGATTGCCGGTGGTTATTTTACGGATGCGGATGGCTATCCGGTGAACTACATCGCACAGTGGAGTAATGATGCATGGTCAGAATTAGGAACCGGTATGGACGGTAGCCAGGGACAAGTGATGGCACTCACTACCATTGGCAGTGATTTATATGCCGCCGGTTTTTTCACTTCAGCAGGTGGCGTCACTGCAAACCACATTGCCAAATGGGATGGCACTGCATGGTCAGCATTGGGAGATGGTATTGGTTGGATTGTGTATTCACTAGCAACCTACAACGGTAATCTTATTGCAGGTGGCTACTTCACCACTGCGGGCAGCATCACCGCAAACAGCATAGCATCATGGGACGGAACTTCCTGGTCTACTTTCGGAACCGGAATGGGAGCGACTAATGTTGGCTATGATTATGTGTTTGCACTCGCAGTCTATCACGGCAATTTATACGCAGGCGGCATGTACTTAACAGCAGGCGGAGTCACCGCAAATGGTATAGCAAAATGGGATGGAAATGCATGGACGGATTTGCAAGGCGGAGTTTATTATGGAGGATCGAATGCGTATGGCATCAACACACTCTGCGTTTATGGTGATGACTTGTATGCGGGAGGATTGTTCTCCTCAGCAGGAAGCATCGGCGCTTCGCACATAGCAAAGTGGCATGAAGTGGCGACAAATATTTCTTCAGAAACCCCGAACGTATTTCATCTTTATCAGAATTATCCGAATCCTTTCAGTTTATCAACAGTGATTTCATATCATCTTGCAAAGGCAGAACAAGTGAAACTCGTGGTGTTTGATATTACCGGAAAGGAAATTACAACACTCGTGAATGATTTTGAATCCGTGGGTTTTCATTCTGTTGAATTCAATGCAGCAAATTATCCCT
>DASRAJ010000080.1:0-44400 GCA_035638255.1 Chitinophagales bacterium | reverse complement strand
CGTGGTGTTCCCGTTTTCATTGCCGTATTTAATCGTGTTGTCAAGCAGGTTCACCAGTACCTGCCTGATTTTTTCCTTGTCGGCATAAACATAGAATGGACGCTCCGTGCCTTTCTTCACCGTGAAATGAATGTGCTTCGTATCCGCTTTATACTCGATCTCTTCGAATACATCTTTAGTAAGTGAGTAAATATCAAACGTTTCTTTCTCCACATTCATGTCACCGCTTTCGAGTTGGGCGATGGTTTCAAGATCATTCACCAGGTTGGTTAACCGCTCAACGCTTGACGCAGTCTTCTCCAAAAAATGTTTGTTAACCTCTGCATCTTCCATGGCGCCATCAAGCAGTGTATGCACATAACCCTGTATGCTGAAGAGCGGCGTTTTAAATTCATGCGAGAGATTGGAGAGAAATTCCCTACGATACTGCTCCGCTTTCTTTAGTGTCTCAATCTCCAGGTTATTTTTTTCAGCCCACTCTTTTACTTCTTCCTCCACATCCGCAATGGGATCTTCGGTGCGAATATTTTTTCCAAGAATGTCTTTTGTGAAACGATCAAGCTTTAAGTTGTGAATGGTCTTGTAAACGAGTTTGATCTTGCGATAGATGAATCGTTCGACTGCAATGTAAAAGATGAAGTATGCAATCACTGCAACAATCAGGAACACGATCATGCATTTTAACCAGCTATCCACAGTCAGCGGATCCGTGAGTGCCACCAACAATGTAGCAACCCCTGAAACCATCAGTGCACAGTAAAAAGCTATTGTTCTTGGCGTGAGATTTTTCACAGTGAATGGTGAATGGTGAATGGTGAATGCGACGGAAGACTTGTGGACATTAGACTTGTGGACGTAAGACTTGTGGACATAGGACTTAAGAGAAACTAAACTCTAAACCCAAAACTCTAAACTCTAAACCCAAATTTCAAATTTCAAATTTCAATTTTCAAACTTATGACCCAACTTCTTTCATCGTTGACTTAAGACAAACCCGAAACTCTAAACCCAAATTTCAAATTTCAAACTTATACCCAACCCCTTTTACTGTTTTAATCATATCCTCTCCGACTTTTTGCCTGATTTTTCTGATGTGAACATCAATCGTTCTGTCACCTACTATTACATCATCACCCCAAACTTTGTTCAGTATTTCGGTACGCGGAAAAACTCTTCCCGGTTTTGATGCAAGGAGGGCGAGAAGCTCAAACTCTTTTCTTGCCAGGAAAACTTCTTCGGTCTTCACTTTTACCAAATGGCGTTCGCGATCAATGGTAAGATTACCGATCTGCATCACATCTGCTTCAATTCCAGACGATTTTCTTCGCAGCAACGCTTTGATGCGACTCACCAACAGCTTTGGTTTGATGGGCTTGGTGATATAATCATCGGCGCCAACATGAAATCCTTTCAGCTCACTTTCTTCATCATTTCTCGCGGTGAGAAAAACAATCAGCGCGTTTCTCAATTCTTTATGACTGCGTAATTGCTCAGCAGTCGAATAGCCATCGAGGTTTGGCATCATTACGTCAAGCACAATCAAGTCGGGTTTCTCCTGGCGCGCAATGCGAATGGCCTCCAGTCCGTCTTTTGCGGTTATGGTTCTGTACCCTTCCTTCTGAAGGTTGTACGCAATGAATTCGAGAACGTCAATCTCATCATCAACGATCAGGATTTTGGGATGATGCTCTGCCATAGTGTAATACGTGGGTGAAAAGTTAGCGGTTGCCTGCATGGGTTAAAGTTTTTCTTTTTCGTGCTTGAGTACATTGGCTTCAACGAAGAAGATGATTTCCTCCGCGATATTCGTATTCAGATCGCCGATACGCTCCAATTTTTTGCTTACAAAAATCAGGTTTAGCAGCGGTCCAATATTATCAGTGCGTTCTTTTATGTATTTCGCAATCACTATGGTTGCCTTGTGATTCATTTCATCAACTTCTAAATCTTTTCCGAATATGGTTCGCGCTTCTGCGGTGTCGGCTTCCTCGAATGCCTGGATGTTGTCAGTGATCATCGAGTCAACCAGCTCATACATATTCATAAGATTGAGGTCGGCAATAATCTTCTCGTCGTAAGGTTCATTCAGCTCCAGTGCATATCGTGCAATGCCTTTTGCGTGGTCACCAATACGTTCGAAATGGCTGTTGATTTTAAAAGTGGCAAACACCTGGCGCAAATCAATGGCTACAGGATTAAATAATGCCATGATGTTTTCGCAGTCGCGATCAATCTTCAGTTCCTCCGCATTCACCCTGCGATCCTGGAAAATAATTTGACGTGCAAGATCTTTATCCACAGTAGTGAATGCCTCAATACTTTTTTTCAATTGTCCCTGAACAAGCGTTCCCATTTCATTGATTTCATTTTTCAGGCGACTCAGTTCGTGTTCGAGATGTGTCATTTGGTGAATGGTGAATGGTGAATAGTGAAACGTGAATTGTTATTTGTTAGTTAGTTATGCGGTCATTGGTCAATAGTCATTCGTCATTAGTCCACGAGTCTTCAGTCCACAAGTCTTCAGTCTTTTTTTTTCAACCAAATCTTCCTGTGATGTAATTCTGCGTACGCTCTTTCTTGGGGTTGGTGAAAATTTCTTTCGTGTCATTGTATTCTATCAGCTCGCCGAGATAAAAGAATGCTGTTCGGTCGCTCACGCGGGCAGCTTGCTGCATGTTGTGTGTTACAATAATAATCGTGTACTTTTTTTTCAGTTCCCAAATCAGCTCTTCAATTTTTGCATTGCTGATGGGATCGAGCGCCGAGCATGGTTCATCCATCAGAATTACGGATGGCTCAACCGCCAGTGCCCGCGCAATACACAAGCGCTGCTGCTGACCGCCGGAAATTGCAAGTGCTGATTTCTTTAAATCATCTTTTACTTCTTCCCACAGCGCCGCATTCTTCAATGATTTCTCTACAGTTTCAACAATGAATTTTTTGTTGGTGATTCCATTCACGCGTAAACCGTAAGCGACATTTTCAAAGATGGTCTTGGGAAAAGGATTCGGTTTCTGAAAAACCATTCCCACTCTCTTGCGAACTTCTTCCACTCTGATGCTGCCGTTGTAAATATCCTTTCCATTCATGAGCACTTCACCTTCTACACGCACGCCGTCAATCATATCATTCATGCGATTGAAGAGGCGCAGGTAGGTTGACTTCCCGCAACCGGACGGGCCGATCATCGCAGTCACCTGGTTCTCTGAAATTCCCATCGTCACGTTTTTCAACGCTTGCTTTTCCCCGTAAAACAAATTCAACTCTTTTGTTTCAACCTTGTACATAATTATTTAGAGAACCGGTTTCTTAAAATAATAGCCACTGAATTCAGCAATAATGTAAACACGAGCAAAACAATAATTCCTGCCGCAGCATCAGTATGAAATGCCGTCTGCGGCCGAGATACCCAATTGTAAATTTGTATTGGCAAAATCGTAAACGGCGATTGTAATTTGTCAGGAAGAAATGTAACATAGGTAAGTGCCCCGATGGTAATGAGTGGCGCCGTTTCTCCAATCGCCCGTGACACCGCAAGTATGATTCCTGTGAGAATTGAAGGGAAAGAAATAGGAAGCAAATGATACCATATCGTTTGCCACTTGGTAGCGCCCACAGCATACGAAGCTTCGCGAATTCCGTTGGGAACCGCCTTGATTGCTTCGCGCGTTGCAATTACGATGACAGGCATAATGAGCAAACTCATGGTGAGTGCGCCGGCAATCAAACTTCTGTCGAGTGAAAAAAAGCGAACGAACAAACCGAGACCCAGCAAGCCATACACAATAGAAGGCACGCCGGCAAGATTCGCTATGTTGATCTCAATTAATCTTCCCACCCAATTTTTTCTTCCATATTCTTCGAGATAAATCGCCGCGCCAATTCCAATGGGAATTGCAAATGATATTGTGAGAAGCACCATGTAAAAACTCCCTACTAACCCGGGAATGATCCCTGCATCTTCCGGGTGCCGTGAAGGATAGCTCGTGAGAAACTGCCAGTTGACTCTTCCGATTCCATCTTTGATCACCGTCCATAGTAGCAACAGCAATACGCTCACTGCAAACAGCAGACCTACCATGGCGATTGTCTGGAACACAACGTTTTTCGCCCGTTGTTTTGCTGCATGTAGTTCGAAGTGGTTCATGATGGTGAATGGTGAATGGTCAATAGTCAATAGTCATTGGTCATTAGCGAATCTCTTTTTATCGTGAATCGTGTTACGTGCATCGTATATCGTTTTTTTATCGCGAATCGCGATACGAGTATCGCGAATCGCTTTTTCAATCTCCCCCAATAGCTAAAAATCTTTTCCTTATTCTAAAGCTGATGATGTTCAACAAAAAAGTAAATATGAAGAGTGTGATGGCAACTGCAAAGATGGTGTTGTAAGAAAGCGTTCCGTAAGGAGTGTCGCCCTGGCTTACCTCAACGATGTAGGCCGTCATGGTTGAAACCTGGTGTAGTGGGTTCAACGTAAGCGAAGGTAGCTGACCTGCAGCGATGGCAACAATCATGGTTTCCCCAACCGCTCTTGAAAATGCCAGAATTACGGCTGCAATAATTCCGGAAAACGCAGAGGGAAAAACAATAGAGAGCGATACCTGTAATTTAGAAGCACCCAAAGCATATCCGCCCTCTCTTAAACCATTAGGCACTACCCTTAATGAATCTTCACTCAGCGAAGTAACCATGGGCAGAATCATAATTCCCATAACGATTCCGGGTGACAGGGCATTGAATCCTGAAAGACCCGGAATAAAGCTCTGAAGCAGGGGAGTAACAGTGACAAGCGCAAAATACCCATACACGATGGTTGGAATTCCAGCAAGAATTTCAAGATAGGGTTTTACCACTTTTCTCACCGGAGAAGCAGCATACTCACTAAGATAAATAGCGATCACCAAACCAAGAGGCACACTTACTAAGAGTGCAATGACAGAGGTGAGGAATGTTCCTGACAGCAAGGGAAGAATTCCAAAATGCTGATCAGAAAATAACGGAGTCCATTGAGTGTCGGTAAGAAATTTCCAGATGGGTACTTGCTTAAAGAACTCAAAGGCCTGGATTGACAGGATGATGATAATGCCAACAGTAGTAAGAACAGAAACCATCGCACACATGAATAACAGGACTTGTACGATGCGCTCACGGGCATACACAAATCTGTTTCTGTCAAATCCAAAACGGGTACGCTGTTTCGTACCCGTTTCGAATTCATCCATTGCAATTTCTGCCATCTCCATAGAATTCCATTCGGACAATAAAAAATTAAATGAACACTTAATGTTGAGCTGCTGCTTGAGCCGACATTAGACTTTCAAGTGTTGTTCCTCCCTCTTCTCCTTTTTGATAAATGCTGCCTAACACTCCATTCTTATAACGTTGTGTAACCATAGGATACAAGTTATCCTGCAAGGGAATGTATCCAACTTCTTTAGAGAGTTTAGAAGCATTATCAATGTAGTAGTTCACGAAATCCTGTACTTCTTTCTTGCTGTTATCGGCTGCGTTCACGTAAATGAATAACACCCGTGAAAGCGGAGCATAAGTTCCGTTTTGGACGGTTTCAAGCGAAGGCGTAATAGGACCTGCTCCGTTTGCAGCATTGCCATCATCTATAGGAATAAGCTTGAGCTTATCCTGGTTCTGTTCAAAGTATGCTAATCCAAAATAACCGAGCGCACCTTCATCAGATGAAACTCCCTGCACAAGTACATTATCATCTTCTGAAGGCGTATAATCTCCGCGACTGCGTTTCGCCTTGCCGTTAATGGCTTCTGTGAAATAATCAAATGTGCCACTATCAGTGCCGGGACCAAAAAGTTTGAGTGGCTTCTTTGGAAATCCTTTTCTTACCTGGTCCCAGGTCATAATTTTTCCTTGCGCTGCCGAGTCCCACATCATTTTTAATTCGGCTTTTGTTAAGTGGTCCACCCATGTATTTTTTGGATTTACTACCACACAGAGCCCATCATAAGCAACAGGCAACTCGATAAATTTGATTCCTTTCGCTGCACATGCATCCACCTCCGAAGGTTTAATGGGTCGGGATGCGTCAGCAATATCAATCTCGCCTGCGGAAAATTTCTTCATGCCGCCACCGGTTCCTGAGATGCCGATGGTGATTTGGGTGTTGGGATGACCACCCTTGTAATCCTCCGCCACAGCTTCTGTAATCGGATATACGGTACTGGATCCATCAACGGTAACCCTCGAGGGCTGATCCTGATCTTTGGTTTCATCTTGCTTTTGAGATGAAGTGCAAGCTGCGAATACTGTAATCACACTTGCGATTGCTAAGAATTTTTTCATGAAGTTGAGTTGAAGTTTGTTGGAAGTTGAAGTTTGAAAGGAAATTGATTTTTGCTTTAAATAATTTGAAAGCAAAGCTATCGTCTCATCTTCCCTAATGTTAATTCTTTGGGTTATGAAAAGTTTATATCGTGTTTCATTTCTTAACAATAACTTAATCTTGATTCTAAAATCATTGCCAGCTGATATTTTAAAGGTTTTTATCTTGCTCAGGTTATTCAGGAAGTCACCCGCCAGGCCGGGATGAATTAACTTACTGTTAAGCGCAACTGTTATCTTTACCCGGTTATCTCAAAAAATTCTTTCCATGACCATCAACGGAGTTATCAGTTATCTCTTACCGCGAGATAAGAGTTTTTACCCTCTTTTTGAAAAGGCCGCCGAAAACCTTGTAGCGGGTTCTGACAATCTTTACCTGGCAGTTACCGCCTCTTCGCCGGAGCAAAGAATTGAATACATGCGCATGATAGAAAAATTGGAGCACGTTGGCGATGAACTTGCCCATGAGATTTTTAATGAGCTTGGAAAGAATTTCATTACTCCATTTGACCGTGAAGACATTCATCGCCTCATCTCCGGCATTGATGATGTGCTTGATTACATCCACGGTGCGTCCAAGAGAATGGAGTTGTATAAGATTACCAACTTCACTCCTGCAATCATCAAACTTTCTGAATTAATTCAAACTGCTTGTCACGAATTGTACAAAGCGATTTTGGAATTACGCAATCTGAAAAACCTTCGCAAGATCACGGATGCCTGTGTTCGCATCAACAGCATCGAGAATCACGCAGATGATATTTTCGATAATGCTGTTGCTAAATTATTTGAGGAAGAAAAAAATGCTGTAGAGGTAATTAAGATGAAAGAAATCCTTCAGGCACTTGAAACTGCAACGGATATGGCAGAAGATTGCGCAAATGTTTTGGAATCAATCATTGTGAAGGTGGCTTGAAATCAGTAGGCAATAGGCAGTAGGCAATAGGCAATAGAAAACGATACACGATTCACTCCCGATGTGTTGGGAATTCACAATTTGAAAGACGATTCACGTAGCACGATTTACGATTACCAATGACCAATGACCAATGACCAATGACTATTGACCATTCACCATTCACCACCCGGAAATGCTAATCCTCCTTGTAGTCGTAATTGCCCTGGCAATCATCTTTGACATCATCAATGGATTTCATGATGCTGCCAATTCTATTGCAACGATTGTTTCTACAAAAGTTTTGTCTCCCGGATTGGCAGTAGCTTGGGCGGCATTTTTCAACTTCATTGCATTTCTCGTTTTTGGATTGCATGTTGCAAACACCATTGGAAAGGGAATTGTACATCCTGAAGTGGTGACACTACAGGTCATTCTCAGTGGTGTGACCGCAGCCATCATCTGGAATCTTGTTACCTGGTATGCAGGCATTCCTTCCAGTTCATCACATGCCCTGGTGGGCGGATTTGCGGGCGCTGCTATTGCAAAGGCAGGAATTCATTCTGTGTTCACGGGTGAGTTGTTACGAATCATCAGTTTCATTTTTCTTGCACCCGTTCTTGGGTTGATTGCTTCATTTATTCTCACTGTGATTCTCTCATACTTTTGCAGATATTTCATTCCTCAAAAAATTGACAATGTATTTCGCAGATTGCAATTAATTTCTGCTGCAGCATACAGCTTGGGTCATGGAAGTAATGATGCACAAAAATCAATGGGAATCATTTTCGCTGCGCTGATTGCAACCGGTCAGCTTACGAAGAACGACACCATTCCTTTTTGGGTGGTGATCTCATGCCAGGCAGCCATGGCAATAGGAACTTTGATGGGCGGATGGCGCATTGTGAAAACCATGGGACAGCGCATCACACACCTTCGGCCTTTTGAAGGGTTTGCTGCAGAAACGGCAGGGGCCATCACGCTTTTTACAACGGCTGCCTTAGGAATTCCGGTGAGCACTACTCACACCATTACCGGATCAATCATTGGTGTGGGATTGAAGCGCAGAGTATCCGCCGTGCGTTGGGGCGTAACACGCAATTTAATTTGGGCGTGGGTTATTACAATCCCTATCTCTATGTTAATGGCGATTGGAATATTCTTTATCACGAAACTGTTTTGAAGTTTTTGGAAAGAAAATTTCCACCTCCTCATTAAGGCAGATAAATTTTCGATGAAGGCAGTCTCCGAAAGATTACGGAGTATAGACGTGAAGCAATGTTCCGCTTATCACAGCGGCATAACGATATAACTGCACCACAGCAGGACCCATCAACACACTTCCATCCGTATTATAAAGACTTCCATCACACGGGCAATACAACCTGTCATAAGACACCTGGTATTCTAAATTACAATTGTCGCTCGTGCAATACTGTGATAGTGCATAATAATAGCCATCAACTCCTTTGAAAACTACAAGTCCATTCACGTAAACATATCCACCTGTCACAGTCAGGTTTTGATAGTCATTGATCTGATTCTGGTAAGATCCATCGGTACTTGTTACGTTTCCATTTGCTAGATCAATATAAAAATCAATCCGCCCCTGGAGGTCATTTTTTTGACAAGCAAACTGGCACATCATCATGATCATAACTGCGGCTGTTACGATGATGCGAACGAATTTATTTCTGCTCATAAACTTTAAATTTATTTCAACGACTTTCCCATTGCCTGCAGCACATCATAGCTTCCCGCTGACTTCGAAACGCAAGCAATGATACGACAACTGTCAGCATTCCATTCAACAGGAACAGAGTAGGAGTTAAGGGTGTAAGTCCATGCGCTGCCCTGAGTTTTAGCTCCTGTAACCAGATCGCCCTGTACGCCGGTAACGATGTCACGAAGCACATCGCGATGCACGTAAAAGGTATCAATGATCACTCCATCAAGTTGCGCGGCAACAATCCCGCTTTCAGTGATAAGCACGGTAATGTTGAGTGCATCTGTGATGGTTTGCAAAAAGTCAACAGTAACTGAGCCCGTAACAACGCGGGAAGAGTTATTATAAATTGTGTTCACACCCAGCATCACTTTTAACGGGCTGTCCAATTCCTCAGGAACATAAGTTGGCCAAAGATTTCTATCTATCAATCTTCCGTCAGGATAGAGTATGCGATCAACTGCGCCGGAGGGCCAGAATGGCGGAGGCCCCAAATAAGCGGCGAGGTCTTCACCATCTTGTGTTTTAAAAGCGGGATTGCCGGGCAGCAAAGGAAAAGATAAAGGTCCCTGATGCACTTCCACCACTTCCATTCTTCCCGGATACAAAGCCAACAAATTATCTATAACGTCTCTGCCTTTCGGACAGTTGGTGCAGTTAGAGGCGGTGAAGTCTTCCAGCAAAACATTTTTTTGCTGACTGCTGTCAACATAGCCGCTGCTATCACTTCCCTGGTCGCCGAAGAGATTTATGTTGGGTCCAACTTCTTTACAACATGAAAAAAATCCTATTGCAACAAATGCGAAAGCCACAAAAGGAATTTGTCGTGATGAAAAGAATTTCAATTCCACAATTTTTTTTCCTGAAAGAATTCCTGGCAACATGATTTTCATTTCAAATAAAATTACTTTAAAAACTTGAAGTGATTGAAAACTTCATTCCGCTGAACGCAGGCTCGTAACGGCACACACCACCGGAACAGTTGATGCCCGCCACTTGTCGTGCATACGCGATTGAAAAGCGATTCGCATTTTTTGTGTAGGCCACAAAGAAGTTGTAATAATGAATTTTGTCAGTGGTTTTTTCCGGATTGGGATTGATGTTGTACATATCTGAGGCGCTGAACGACCACTTCGGTGCAATGTCATATTCGATGAGTCCATAGATAAATGAACCATAATCCTGATCGGTGCTTTGGTATTGCACTTCACAGCGTAAAGAATTTCTGCGAGTGATCTTATAAGTGACTTCAGCAAACGGAGTAATGGCAGTGAGATCCGGCAGTGGCTCGCTGCGATAAACAGTTTGATTGTAGAATACATACTGCCCGCCCAGAACAAAATTGAATTTCTGTGAGTGTGTGAATTCAAATTGCCCGAATACTTCGCGCCAGAGTTGTGTGCTGTCGAGGTCATGAATGTCAGAGTAACTCAGGTCAATCGTGTAGCCGATTTTGGGAGTGTAGGTTGCATCGAATTCGAAAGCGAGTTCCCCGAGATATTGAGTTGCAGGCGAGTAACGGGCGGGAAGGCGCAATGAATTTTGTCGTGACATGGGAGGAATGTAATTGAGCACACCGTTGAGCAGCGTTTCATTTGGTGATGTGCGAAGCACAAAATTTTCTGTCCGTTTGAATTGTGCAGTAAGACCGAGGCCTTTTCTCGAATAAGAAAGTGAAGAATAGATAATATTGCCGGGCTTGTCAACCAATGTTCCTCCCGCATTGAAAATTGCTTCGTGAGTTTTGTAAGCGCCCTCAGTGTACCAGCTAAAATCTTTTACGTTCAAAGTGTAATAGCCGGAGAAAGAATACACGTTGAATCTGGGAATGAAGCGATCTGCAGAATCATAACTATTGATCGTGTTGGCAACAAAATCCATTGACGCCTGATCAATTGTTCTGTTGAAGAAAGCAACACCGGGCAGCAACTTTACATTGTTGCTGATGTTGAGCGCGCCTTCGAGGTTCAATCCCTTTATGACAGGATTGAATCGTGAGAAAAGATTTTTTTCCTGCCCTGCGATTCCTTTGATGGTCCAGTTGTCATTGAGCTTGTATTTCAAATCAATTCCAAAAGTTGCATAATCAATTCCAAGCCCGCGGTCTTCATACGAGCGATAAATAATTCCACTGCCGAATTGCTCGTAGAAATATCCACCTGCTACCGTGAGTTTACCAATTTCTTTTTCTACCCTCCAATAGCCGATGCCTGCTGCGGTATAAGCCTTGTTCGGATCCTGCAAGTTGGAATTGTTGAACACATCCAATCTTAGTGAAGCATTGAAACCAAGAATGCTGTAGTTCACCTGCAGCCATGATTCGAGTCCTGTGAAATAATTATTGTACTGCGGCGTGTTGATCGCCCCAATAGCAGAGTCGCATTGAAACACACGCAGATCAGTTTGAAGATCACCCGAGAGTGTTCCGACCTGAGCGAAAGTGAAAGTGAACGTGAGAATAAAAGTGAAAGTAATCGCAAGTGTTCGGGGCATGATGCAGCAAATATAAAATAGTGCCCGCAGAGTCCTGTGGAAATGGTGAATAGTGGACCGGGAATGGAGAAACGTTGATTGGTTTCCGAACTGTGCCTTTTCTTTGTGCCGCATGCAAACTATGACATGAGCAAGTTTTTGACGACTTCGGAGTACTTTGAGGCTGCCAAAACTCTCAGGAGGGAATTTGTTAAATGCTGGAACGAATCTTGACTCGTGTATGTACATTTGCCATCTTCCAAAAAAAAATCCTTCATGAAAAAAATCTTTTTTCTCTCCGTCATTTTTCTCGCAACAACATTGCAATTTGTTTTTGCACAGGATAAAAAACTTCCTGCCATTATCCTTACTGATGTGGATGGAAATAAAGTTGACTTAAGTCAACTGAATAAAGATGGAAAGATCATCATCATGGATTTTTGGGCTACGTGGTGCGTGCCGTGCAAGAAAGAACTTACCAACATTATGAATGTATATGCTGAGTGGCAAAAGAACTACAACGTAGAACTTGTGGCTGTTTCCATTGATGATTCCAGGAATACCACCAAAGTAAAACCGACAGTTGATGGATCATCGTGGCCATATCAGGTGCTGCTTGATCCCAATTCAGATTTGAAAAGAATTTTGGGTTTTCAAAATGTGCCTTATGTTTTGGTCACAGATAAAGACGGCAACATCGTGTATCAGCACACGGGCTATGTAGAAGGCGATGAGTTTGAATTGGAAGATCAGCTGAAGAAGATGGTTGGAAAGTAATTGATTCGATACACGATGCACGTAACTCGATTCACGATTCGTGAATTCCGGGAATATGAAATTAAAAATGCCCCGCTAGTTTTAGCGAGGCATTTTTTTTATCGTTTATCGTGTTACGTGAATCGTGAATCGTTTTCTCAATCCTTACTGAACGTCATCGTCGCAACTTCTTTACCATTAGTGAATGCACGCAGGAAATAAATTCCTTTCTTCAGATCAGCAACAGATACCGTGATTTTCTTCAATCCATCCTCCACAATCACTGTTTTAATTTTTTGACCAACCAGATTGTGAATGTCAATCGAAGTAATATGTTTTTCAGGGGTCAGATTAATAAACAATGTGGTTTTTACAGGATTAGGATAAAGAGAAATTATTTCAGAATTGGGTTCGCCTATGCCAGTGAGGTCAGCGACTGCACCAATATACATGGTAATATTAGCATTGGCACTGTCAATTAAATCATAAAATACGATGTGATAAGAACCGGATCCTGTAATTCCATTTGCCCAAAGGTTCAACCTCAGCAGGGAACTTTGATTGGGAGTAAGTGCAACCGCCATTGCCGGCTTTGTCGCGCCCGGGGCGTAACAGGTATTATTGTCACAAACAGAAAAGGTCCATCCGGCAGGCTGATCATCGACAAATAAAACCCATTTAAAATTGCGGGTGATAGAAGAGATATTTGTCACGTTTGAGGTTGCTTCCACATATCCGCTGGCATCAATTGTTACCTGCTGACTAGCGGGGTCAATTGTGAGCACCTGCGCTTTAACCATTATAAAATTCATCAACACAATCGCAAGGAGTAGAAATATTTTTCGCATGTGTAATTCTTTAAATCGTGAACAAATGTAAGCAACTCTTTCCAATTAAGGAAATTATTGCGCCAAAATTTTAAAAAATGAAAATATCGCGTTGGTCTAAAAAATAATTTATCTTTTCAGCACATTTTTTACTTTCGCTCCATCATTCACTAAAAAAAATTCCCGTGAAAAAATTTACACTTCTTTTTTCGATCACACTTCTTGTGTTGATTGGTTTTAAGCAAGCTGCTTTTGCACAAGCGCAACGGCTTGTATTGGTTGAAGAATTCACCCAGGCATCATGTCCGCCATGCGCATCACAGAATCCTGCATTTGACGACTTGTTACTAAGCAACACTGACAAAGTGGTTACGCTGAAATACCATACATCGTGGCCCGGTGTGGATCCCATGAATGCACAGCAACCGGGCGATGTGCAAACACGTGTAGACTATTACAGTGTAAACGGTGTACCTACCGGCATTATGGATGGTGATAAGTGGCCTGATTACGATGGATACATCAACCTCTCCGATCAATATCTCGGTGCGCCGTATCAATGCACACAGGGTCTTATTGATAGCATGTATGCAATCAGTACTCCTTTCAATTTGTCTTCGACATATTGGTTCTCGCAGAACCTGGATTCCATTTATGCCACAGTTACCATCACGGCCGTTGGATCCTATTCCGGAAGCCTGGTCGGTCAGGTTGCAGTAATCGAAAAGGTCGTCAGCTTCAATACTCCTCCCGGTACAAATGGTGAAACTGTATTTGATGCTGTTGCGAAAAAAATGTTACCGAATGCCAGCGGAACAACACTTGCCAGCTCCTGGAATTCAGGCGATACTTACAGCTATACTGTGGGATGGAAGTTGTCAAACATTTATGACATGAATCAAATTGCTGTTGTTGCATTCATTCAAAACAATACTTCAAAGCAGGTGATGCAGTCTGCCTATAGCCAGCCGCAGCAATTTAGTAATTATGGCGGGGTAACATCAGTCACTGGTGTTTCTGTAGTTCAATGCACTGACCAGGTTAATGCTACAGCGGTGATTCAAAATTATGGCTCACAGAATTTGACTTCAGCTACTATCGAATACAAAATTGATGGCGGCGCTGCTCAGGATTTTAGTTGGAGTGGAAACTTAGCCAACGGAGCAACAGAAAATGTTACATTGCCGGCAATTACCCTGGCTCCGGGATCACATACAATCGAGGCCTATATTTCAAGTGCCAATGGAACCATTAACCCAAGAGCCTTAAATAATGATCAATTTAAAAACGTAGCTGTTCTGATGTTGCCAGGTGCTCCTGCTCCCATCGTTCAGGATTTTACAACCGCAACATTCCCGCCTTCAGGATGGGTTCTCAGCAGTACTGATCCCGCCAATACGTGGAAGCGGGTAAGCACTGTTGGTGGATATCAAACGGGCTTGGGTTCTACTGAATTTCCTTTTTACGTGGTTGCGGCTGGTTCCGTGGATGATCTGTACGTTCAGAATTTTGATTTCTCTGATAACAATCAGCAACTTGCTAATCTTGAGTTTGATTATGCCAAAGCTAAATACACCGGATTCACTGATAGGTTAAAAGTGCTTGCTTCATCTGATTGTGGGGTTACCTGGACAACATTGTTCGACAAGAGTGATGCTAACGGATTGTCAAGTGTTACTTCGACTGCCGATTGGAAACCGACTCTCAGCACCCAATGGAAAACACAAGTTTGTGACATGAGTCAGTTCATCGGTGAAACAAATGTACTGGTGAAGTTTGAAGCTATAAGTGGTTATGGCAACAATCTTTACATCGACAACGTCAATATTCACTACGGAGCACCAGTTGGAATTGCAATTCCGGAAACGTCACCTACTATGATCTATCCCAACCCCGCCAATGACATAGCTGTAATTCATGTTGGTGGAATTCTTTCAAATCAAACAATGCTGGAAGTAGTGAATGTTTTAGGTGAAGTAATTTACAGCACGCCGGCAAAATCAAATTCTGATATTGACATCAACACTTTGAATTTTGAAACAGGCATGTACATCTATCGCCTGAATGATGACGGGAAGATTGTTGCCCAGGACAAATTCAATGTAAGTCACTAATTCTTTTACTGAAAATCTTTGAAAGCGAAGCTGTCCCATATCGGATGGCTTCGTTTTTCTTATCAAAAATTAATTCCATTATTGCTTAAGACAAAGGCTTTGACATTTGTTCTCAATTCACAACTGTTCTCGTTTCAAAACTTTTTGATTCACGCATATTATTTACTTTAGTACTCTTCATTGCATCAAATAAATCCACTATGAAAAAATTTACACTTCTCTTTTCAATCACACTTCTTGCTCTGCTTAGCTTCCACCAACTCACCTTCGCACAGGCTCAGCGATTGATTTTAGTCGAAGAATTTACGCAAGCATCGTGTCCTCCATGCGGTCAACAAAATCCCGGCTTCAATGCGTTGCTGAATAATAACACTGAGAAGGTACGATCGCTCAAGTACCAGGTATCTTGGCCCGGTTATGATCCTATGAACTTACAAAATCCCAGTCAGGTGGCTGTCAGGGTTTCTTATTATGGCGTGAATGCTGTTCCATGGGGCTTTGTAGATGGTTCTTCCATTGCTAACGATTGTGGATACTGGCTCGGAGCACCAGTATGTTTGAGTCAAAGTGACATTAACGCGGAGTATGCAATACCCTCTTCCTTCAGCATGTCTGTATCATATTACCTTTCAAACGGTAATGATTCTATTTACGTCATCCTGAATATTAAGGCTCTTGCTTCTGTAAGCGGTCTCTTCAAAGCTCGTATTGCGGTAGTGGAAAAAGAAATTGATTTTTCTACGGAACCCGGCACTAACGGAGAAACTGTTTTTGAAAATGTGATGAAGAGAATGCTTCCGGGCACACTCGGCACTGTACTTCCTGCTACGATGGATTCAGGATACACGACCACAATTTTGACATCCTGGAAGCTTGCCAACATTTACGATATCAATCAACTTGCGGTGATTGCTTTCATCCAGAATGATGCTGATAAAGCCATTTACCAGGCGGCTTACAGCGGATCTGTGGTTGGAATCGCATCTCCTGAAACTTCCGCAATGAAGTTGTATCCGAATCCGGTGGATGGGGAAGCCGTGGTTCAGGTAAGTGGAATTGTGTCTAATCAAACCAAATTAGAAGTAGTAGATGTTTTAGGTCAGGTGATTTACAGTGCAGGTGCAAAATCAAATTCTAATCTCACCATCAACACATCACAGTTTGAAAGAGGTATGTACATCTATCGCCTGAATGATAACGGAAAGATTATTGCACAAGACAAATTCAATGTAAGTCGTTAATTCTTGCACGGAAAATTTTTGAAAACGAAGCTGCCCCATCCCGGGCAGCTTCGTTTTTATTCTCAAAATTTAATTCCATTATTGGTTAAGAAAAAAGAGTTTGGCATTGGTTCTAAATTCACACATGTTCTCTCTCACACCTTTTCATTCAAATTTTATATTTTATCTTGGTACTCTTCATTTCATCAAATAAATCCACTGTGAAAAAATTTACACCTCTATTTTCGGTCACACTTCTTGCCCTGCTTACCTTACACCAACTCACTTTTGCACAGGCTCAGCGTCTTGTCCTGGTGGAAGAATTTACGCAAGCATCATGCGGTCCATGTGCTTCACAAAATCCCGGGTTCAATGATTTGCTGAACCAGAATCCTGATTTAGTGCGATCAATCAAGTACCAGGTTTCATGGCCCGGCTATGATCCCATGTACCTGCAAAATCCTGCTCAGGTTGATTCAAGAGTAAGTTACTATGGAGTGAATTCCGTGCCCTGGGGATGGATGGACGGTGTTTCGATAATTAACGATTGTAATGCATACACTGGGGCACCGGCATGCCTGAGCCAATCTGATATTGATAATGAATCGGCGGTTTCTTCACCCTTTACATTGTCTCTGTCACATACACTTTCTCCAAATGCAGATTCCATATATATCACACTGGACATTACGGCTGTTGGAACTGTAAGCGGCACAATTAAAGCACGGATTGCGGTGGTAGAACAGGAAATTGACTTTACGGTTGCACCAGGTTCAAATGGTGAAACCGTCTTTGAAAATGTGATGAAGCAAATGCTTCCAAACACCTCGGGCACCCTGCTCCCGTCTACAATAGATGTAGGTTACACAAATACGATCACCCAAAAATGGAAACTTGCAAACATTTACAATCTCAACCGGCTTGCAGTAATCGCGTGGATACAAAATGATGCAGGCAAGGCAGTTTACCAGGCGGCCTATAGTGATCCTCTTCCCGCTCTTACCAATTGTGCAAACATTACTTCTTTGAGTGTTCCCTCTTCTATGTCCTGCACGGGTTTGGTAACTCCAAAAGTGTCTCTAAAAAATCTTGGAACGACTACCTTAACGAATGCCACGATTAGTTCTGCTGTAGGTTCAGGCACTGTTTCAATACATGACTGGGCCGGATCTCTGGCTCCCGGAGCAAGTATCAGCAACGTTCAGTTGGAAGCTACTGCCGTGCCACCCGCAGTAAATTCTCTGCACGCATGGGTAAGTAACATCAATGGTACTTCATTTAATTCAAGTGGAATGGTAACGCCTGTTTTGCCAACTATGCTGGGATTCAATGCAGCCGTTACAACGCCCATTAGTGCTGATTTCACAAGTGTGGCTTTTCCTCCAGCAGGATGGTTTATTAATAATCCAAATAGCAGCAGCACATGGTTTCGCTACCCTCTGGTAGGCGCATACCAAAATATGCCTTATGGTTCAATTGATTACCCATTTTTTGCTGTAGCAGCCGGTGATGTAGATGATCTTTATACTCAGAATTTTGACTTCTCTGATGTAAGTCAACAACAGTCATATCTTGAATTTGATTACGCAAAAGCAAAACGCACCGGCAAGAGCGATGCACTAAAAATATTTGCTTCTTCTGATTGCGGATCAACATGGACAACATTATTTAATAAAAGTGATAATTCATCACTGTCAACCACCACTTCTACTCTCAATTGGAAACCTACCGATAGCAGCCAATGGAAAAAAGAAGTGATCAGCATGAATCAGTTCCTTGGGCAGTCGAATGTGCTTGTAAAATTTCAGGCAGTTAGTGGTAATGGCGACAATCTCTATATTGACAACATCAACATTCACTATGGTAACCCGGTGGGGATTGCTGAGCCGTCAACTTCTTCAATGATGCTCTATCCGAATCCGGCAAATGAAGAAGCGGTTGTGCATGTGGATGGAATTGTTTCACAGCAGACAGAACTTGAAGTGGTGAATATTTTGGGGCAAGTTATTTATAGCACGAATGCCAAATCCAATTCTGATCTCATCATCAACACATCACAGTTTGAAACAGGTATGTATGTCTACCGCCTGAATGATAACGGGAAGATTCTTGCGATGGATAAATTCAATGTGAGTCACTAATAACATTGGGTAAATTTTTTTTGATGGGGTATCTCAAAAGCTAAAAGACGCGTCATAGCAATCGAAGCGAAGCAATCCCCAGGATTTAGCGATCACTCAATTCGCGGGGATTGCTTCGTCGCATCATCGCACATACCTCATGCTTCGCTCCTCGCAATAACGACTTTGAGCAGCTTCTTTTTTTATTTTAGAAATAGCAGGGTTCATGAAGAAAAATTTTTTCCTGATTGCTCTTTAGCCCCGTAAATATTTTTTTTCACAGCCACTGGAAATTTTTTTTCGATTTTTTTTTATCTATACTTTTATCATGAAATAAGGACCGGTATTCAGAAGGGATGTGCAGCATCATGTTATGCGGGTGATTCAGAAACTCAAACTTGATGATCATGCCACGAAAGCTTTACATTCTTTCAATGGTCCTGATGTTTCCAGCCACATTGTATTGTCAGCTGAATTTTTACGAGGCAACTTTTAATGGCGGCGTTACGGTAGCTGGTTATTCTCCGCCTTATTTCTCCGGCGGTCTTGGAACAATGACTATTAATGTTCCGGCTGGCAGCACTATTCATAAAGCATATCTTTTTGCGGGGCGACACGGAAACATTCCATCCCTTACCGTGACACTTAATTCCACAAATCTTACGTTCAACAGTATCAATCAGGTTACACCTACGTTTCAATCACCGGCTTACGGAGGCAACTCAGCAGTTCATGCCATTGATGTTACTTCTCTCATTAACGTGGGCTACCTGAGTTACTCGCTCAATGTTCCTTTTGAGACAGGACCATCAAACCGCTTCAATGATTTTTGTCTCTATGTTGCTTACGACAATCTTTCCATGCCGCTGGTAACTTCAGTGGTATTTCTAAACCAAACCGATTTTCAGTCTCCGATTTCTTACAATAATCTTTCCTTAATAACACCCATTAATACGAGCAATGACGTTGGCATTTCAGTATTCACCGGCTATTGCTGCAATTCATCCAGTGATGGGGAATACATTGATGTAAATGGAAATGCACTTGGTGAAATTGGCAGTAATGATATGAACTCAGGGTCATGCGGCGGGCCATTGGGAAGTTTCTACTATGACAGTAACACACTGACGGCATTAAATGATGATAATTCAAATCAGTCTATGAGCGACGCTGATGCGCTGAGCAATGCCAGGCTGATCATCCCCAATATGGCCGCTTCCGTTTCGCTGCAGTTCACTCATTCAATCCTTGGCAATTTAGCTGACAATGCTATCTGGGGTGTGTTCCTTACGTATACTAGTGCCATGGTTCTCCCTATCGAACTCGAAAATTTTTCTGCGATGCCAGATCATGATCATGTGAACCTTGCATGGACAACCGCATCAGAATTCAACAACGATTATTTTGATGTACAGCGCAGCCAAGATGGAGAGCATTATGAAACCGTGACTCCAGTGAAGGGCGCCGGCTATTCCCAATCACCCATCAACTATGCTGCCCGGGATGAATTTCCAATGGAAGGACGATCCTATTATCGCCTGAAGCAAATCAGTTTTGACAGCACATTTTCTTACAGCGATGTTGTTCTTGTCAACATGAATGAAGTACCCATGCTGAGCAATATCTACTTCGATGCACAGTCTGATATTCTCGCAATAAGTTTTACAACAGGTGATGTCCTGATGACTGTAGAGGTGATAGACGTGTGCGGAAGAACCCTGAGAAAAAAATCATTTGTTAATACTGCCGGGGTAATTAAGATTGCAGCATCAGATTTCACCACGGGTGTTTACCTCATCAGGATTTCAGATGCCACTCATTCAGTGGTAAGAAAAGTGAAGATTGGATAGAACTTTAATGGCGATGTCATCATCAACAGCTTTAATCTTGCAACAATAATTTACTCCACAATCTTCTTCAGTTCAAAACTTTTTCAGGAAATGAAATGCACTCTCTGTAACTTTGTGCTTTGATGATTCAAAATCAAAAACCGGCTCGCTGCAAAATCAACGAGCCATTTTTATTTCAGGAACATGATTGTCCCGAACATGATTCGGGATTTTTTTTGCAAACTGCCAACTGTAAACTGTAAACTTTTTTCCGTGCCCCGCGATAACTCTCTCCGCCATGTCCTCATCATCGGCTCCGGCCCAATCATCATCGGGCAGGCATGCGAGTTTGATTATTCCGGAAGCCAGGCGAGCAGATCATTGCGTGAAGAAGGTGTCCGCGTGTCGCTGATCAATTCCAATCCTGCAACCATCATGACGGATCCTGTCACGGCGGATCATGTTTACCTCCTTCCGCTCGATGTAAATTCCATCATTCAAATTCTTGAAGAGCAAATTGAAAAAGGAATTGCTGTTGATGCAGTGCTTCCGACGATGGGCGGACAAACTGCATTGAACCTCGCGAAGGAAGCAGACGAATTGGGTGTGTGGGAGAAGTACAAGGTAAAGATGATCGGTGTAGATATTCTTGCCATTGACCGCGCCGAGAATCGCGAAGTGTTTCGAAAACTCATGGGAGAAATTGGTATCGGCGTGGCGCCCTCACAAGTTGCATCCTCCATGCTGGAAGGAAAAGAGATTGCCCAGAAGATTGGATTTCCGCTCGTGATTCGCCCTTCATACACGCTCGGTGGAACAGGCGGCGCTTTCGTTCATACGCGCGAGGAGTTTGATGAATTACTCGATCGTGGATTGAAAGCATCCCCGGTTCGTGAAGTGATGATCGAGAAAGCAGTGCTGGGCTGGAAAGAATTTGAATTGGAATTGCTTCGCGACGCCGGGGATAACGTTGCTATCATTTGCACCGTCGAGAATTTTGACCCGATGGGAATTCACACCGGCGATTCGATCACCGTGGCGCCCGCAATGACTTTGAGCGATACTGCCTATCAATCCATGCGCGATCAGGCCATGCGAATGATGCGCGCCCTTGGAAATTTTGCAGGAGGATGTAATGTTCAGTTTGCATTGAATCCTGAGAACGAAGATATTCTTGCAGTAGAAATCAATCCGCGTGTGTCGCGTTCTTCTGCACTTGCATCGAAAGCAACGGGTTATCCGATCGCAAAAATTGCTGCAAAGCTTGCCATCGGTTATCATCTCGATGAGTTGCGCAATCAAATCACCGGAACAACATCAGCATACTTTGAACCGGCACTCGATTACGTGATCGTAAAAATTCCACGGTGGAACTTCGACAAGTTTCACGGAGCCGATGAAACACTCGGATTGCAGATGAAATCAGTGGGTGAAGTGATGGCCATCGGAAGAACATTCATTGAAGCATTGCAGAAAGCATGTCAGTCGCTCGAGAATGATTCAATCGGTTTGGGGGCTGACGGAAAAGCGTTGCGACCAATTGATGAGATCAAGGACAAGCTTCCGAATCCATCCTGGGACCGCGTATTCAGAATTAAAGATGCCCTCTCACTCGGGCTTTCCGTGAACACTATTCACAAAGCAACTCACATTGATGAATGGTTTCTTGAGCAGATCAATGAACTGGTGCTGGCGGAAAAAGAATTAAAGGAATACCATCTCGATTCTGTTCCGAAAGAATTTTTCATCCGACTGAAGCAGATGGGCTATAGCGATGTACAACTCGCCATCCTGCTTCGTGTAACTGAAGAAGAAGTTTATGAGCGTAGAAAGCAATTGAGCATTCGCCGCGTGTACAAATTAGTTGATACATGCGCTGCGGAGTTCGGCGCGCAAACTCCCTACTACTATTCCTCTTATGATGATGAGAATGAAAGCATCGTAAGTGATCAGAAAAAAATTATTGTGCTTGGCAGCGGGCCAAATCGCATTGGACAAGGAATTGAATTCGATTACTGCTGCGTGCATGGCTTGCTTGCCATTCGAGAATCAGGATACGAAGCCATCATGATCAACTGCAATCCTGAAACAGTTTCCACCGACTTCGACATTGCAGACAAGCTTTACTTCGAGCCTGTATTCTGGGAACATCTTTGGGAAATTATCGAGCATGAAAAACCGGAAGGAGTAATTGTTCAGCTCGGTGGACAAACTGCCTTGAAGCTCTCAAGAAAATTACACGAGAAAGGCATCCGCATTATCGGCACTTCATTCGATGATATGGACATTGCTGAAGACCGCGGAAGATTTTCTGACCTGCTCAAGCAATTGGAAATTCCATATCCTGAATATGGAGTGGCATTCACGGTGGAAGATGCTGTTGAGGTGGCGCATCGCGTGGGTTATCCTGTGCTCGTGCGTCCGAGTTATGTGCTCGGTGGTCAGCGCATGCGCATCGTGATCAACGATGATGAGTTGGAGAATGCCGTGATGAAATTGCTGAAGCATCTTCCCGGAAATAAAATTCTTATTGATCATTTCCTCGATCACGCCGAAGAAGCAGAGATTGATTGCATCTGCGACGGTGATGATGTACACGTGATGGGTGTAATGGAACACATTGAGCCCGCAGGAATTCACTCCGGAGATTCGTCTGCTGTGCTTCCTCCATTTGACCTTAAGCGTGGCGTGATCGAAAAGATGATCGAGTACGCAGAAAAAATTGCTGTTGCGCTCAACATCCGCGGACTCATCAACATTCAGTACGCGATCAAGAATGATAAAGTGTATGTGATTGAAGCCAACCCGCGCGCATCACGCACAACTCCCTTCATCGCAAAGGCATATCAGATTCCGTATCTCAACATCGCAACGAAAGTGATGCTCGGTGTGAAAAAGCTGAAGGAGTTCAAATTCGATCGTAAGCTCACCGGCTGGGCAATCAAAGAACCGGTTTTCTCCTTCGATAAATTTCCAAACGTGAATAAAGAGTTAGGGCCTGAAATGAAGTCTACCGGCGAAGCCATTCGCTTCATTAAGGATTTACAGGATCCTTTTTTCAGGCAGATGTATAAGGAGAAGAGTATGTATCTCAGCAGATAAAAATTCTATTGCTTTTTCCCTGCGAAATTTAAGTTGGTATTTCCATTACCATAAGTTCCCAAACTTGACATTGACCATGAATAGCTATAGTGATAGTAGACATATAGGCTATCAGCATTCAATGGCAATGAAGTTCGAACAAGCAAATCATCAGTGGCAGCTGGAGTGCAGCAGTAAGAGCTATCGCGAATCAATTCGCTTGTTGAATCTCTAAACAATTTCATTTTAATGTGGTCAACATAGCTGTTTATGATTTCATAAAGGGAATCATTAAGCTTCAACAAGGTAAACGTGTCTAACTTATCAATGTAGAAATTTTGATTGTAGTTATAAGACGGGTCATAAGTAAAACCATAAAACGTTAACGAAGGTCCTGTAATTTTTCCAACATAGATACCTTCGATGGGAATTGGTGGCGGTACTACAGAATCGTTGGACGACGAATCACTGTTTTGGTTAGATGAGTTGGCTGTCGCCGGAACTGCATGATCCTTCTCGCAGGAATAAATGAATGCAGTGAACACAAAGAAACTCACGAGGAGAAAAACTGATTTGCAATCGTTCACAATTAAAATTGTAAGAAGCCAAAATAAGGAAACTTGTTAAATCACATGGAGCACCTCTTCATCCTCTCTAAAACTACGCATTGATTTTGTAAAAGAAGTTAAAGCGGAAAATCACATCGTGATCGTAGTAAGTGACATATCATTTTTCGGTCTTATAAATTCTTATCTTCATCCCTGCATTTTAATCACATGAAGCATTTCTCCGCTTCTTTTGTTTTGTTGCTGCTTTCATGCCATGGATTTTCCCAATGTCCGTATGGCGGATCGTTGTCAGGAATTGAACTGGTGACGAACGGAGATTTCTCCGGCGGAAATACCGGCTTCAGCACTGACTACATTTATTGTAACACGCCACTTTGCATCTACACCGAAGGGTTGTATGCCATTGGTCCCGATCCCAATTATTTCCATTCTCAATTTTACGGTGTTGATCACACAACCGGCACGGGTAACCTGATGGTCATAAACGGAGCACCAAATGCTGCCACCAATATATGGTGCGAAACAATAACTGTACAACCTTATACCACCTACGTTTTCTCTTACTGGCTGGCGAGCATGTATGTATCGAATGCTGCGCAGTTACGGGTAATGTTTAATGGTATTGCAACAGGAACTTTATCTACTGCACCAAATGCACAATACACGTGGCTACAATTTTCTGTTGCGTGGAATTCAGGCATTAATACTTCAGTTGACGTCTGCCTTATTGATGAAAACTTAGCGGTCTTTGGAAACGACTTTGGAATAGATGATATTTCTTTTCAGCAGTGCGTTTGCAGCAGCACACTCATCCCTGAAGCGGGACCTGATGCAGCCATTTGTCCCGGAGATTCTGTGCAATTGAATGCCAGCGGCGGATCAGGATATTCGTGGAGCCCGGTTATCGGATTGAGTGATTCCCTTATCAGCAATCCAATCGCAGAGCCTCCAACAACCACCATCTATTATGTAACTGTGTACGATTCGGCGGGATGTTCCGCTGTTGATAGCGTAACTGTTTTTGTGAATCTCTCACCTTCGATTGTCACGAGTAATGATACCGACATTTGCTATGGCACGTCATCTTCATTATTTGCTGCGGGAGGCATCAGTTACTCATGGAGTCCGGCATCATCACTAAATGATTCAACATTATACAATCCAATCGCGACACCTGATTCCACTACAGTTTACTATGTGACGGTAACAGATACAGCAGGTTGTTTTGGTACAGACAGCGTTCTTGTTGCTGTGAATCCTTTACCCGTTATTTCCACGAGTGGTGATACCACCATTTGTAGATACAGTGCCATATCCATTTCGGCATCGGGAGGAGTGGCTTACTTATGGAGTACAGGCGAATCAACAACTGCAATCACAGTTAATCCTTCAACAAACACTTCTTACACCGTCTCAGTCACTGACACCAACCAATGTGTTTCTTCAGCCACGATCAACGTGCTGATCGCTCCGGATTTTCTGATCGTGAGCGGAGATGAAATATGTATTGGCGATAGCACTTTGCTTACCGCTTCTGGCGCAGCAATTATTATTTGGAACGACACAATAACCAATTCAGAAATCATGGTTGCCCCTGTAGCCAGCACTTTGTATACAGCAGTTGGCTTTGACGGAATGTGCTGGGATACTGCATCAGTAAATGTGATTGTGCATCCCCTTCCATTAGCTGATGCAGGAAGTGATGTCGAAATTTTATTAGGAGCGGAAATTACTCTGAATGCTACCGGCGGAATTTCCTGTAACTGGTCTCCGTCAACTGGTCTGAGTTGTGATGCCTGCTGCGACCCTCTTGCATCGCCGAAAGACACAACAGAATATTTTGTCACAGTCACAGATGATTACGGATGCAAAGCCAGTGATTCAGTTAAAGTATATGTGATACCACCTGATGAAGTTTATATTCCTGATGCATTTACGCCAAACGGCGATGGAGTGAACGATGTTTTTCTTCCCATCCTCAGCGGGGAAACAGAAATGACTGCGTTTAAGATTTTCAATCGCTGGGGCCAGCTCGTCTATTTCTCATCTGACAAATCGCATGGCTGGGATGGAAACTTTAATGGATTGCCGGAAGAAATCTCCACTTATGTTTATTGCTTCATTGGAGAAAATAAAGAGACCGGTCAAGTGATAGAGAAGAAAGGAAATGTAACGCTGTTGCGTTAACGTGTCGCTTGCCTGAGTTCTTAAAATCTTTAAATCATGAAAGTAATTCTCCTGTGCCTTCTGAATTTTTTCATTTGCTTTTTCACACAAGCGCAAACGTATCATTCGTTCATGCATGATACGGCGGTATGGGATGAGTACGCAGCGACCGAATGTTGTGACCCGGGTAATGGTTGTGTTGAGTATTATGAGACGGTTTGGATAATGGTAGGCGATACGATTGTCAACAACCTCGCCTACAAGAAACTGTATTACGAAGTTGTTTCTTATGCCCAAGACTTAGGCTGGGGATGCTTCACCTGCGGATTCTGGTCTTCTGGATTTTTCTGGCAACAATACCTCTTTGGTTTTATTCGGGAAGACTCAACCAAAAAAGTTTTCATTATTGCTAATCCAACTGTTATGCCGCCAATAGTTTGTTCTTCGACTGATTTTTCGACAGAAAAAATTCTTTATGATTTCAATCTGAATGTCGGCGATACAGTTCCGTGGAAACCATCTAATAACTTAGTTACTGCAATTGATTCAGTTCAAGCACCAAACGGTGAATTCTTGAGAACAACAAGATTTGTTTACACATCAGATTATTGGACCGAGGGATTGGGAAGTAATCTTGGTTTATTCGGTTCGTACATGGACATACCATTCGAATGCGGATGTGCAACCGAATGCGCTCAAGCTTCGGATTTACTACCACCAAATTCATTACCGTGTGATTTTCCAGTTGGAATTACAAAACTTCAAGCGAAAAGTAAGCTTCAACTCTCTCCCAATCCATTCTCAGATTTTATTTCTCTTACTTCTCCATTTCAATCGTCATCCCTTTTATCAGTGATGAATTCACAAGGGCAAATAATTTTAAAGAAGAGATTACAGCCATTCGAAAAAATCTCCTTCACAAAAAATGAATTGCCAACTGAAGGTTTGATTTTTTTTCGACTAATATCTGATGACGGCGTTTCGCAATCGGGAATTGCGGTTCACATCTTCTGAAGTGCTATATCACATAAAGCACTTCCTCATCCTTCTCTGAAACTACATTGTGATTTTGCAAAAGAAGGTGAAGCGGAAAAATCACATCTTCATTTCTTCCCCAATAAATATTCCCATGTTTCACAATAAATTTTTTGAAACGTTCCGGCGAGAAATATTTTAAATATTCACCTTTAACATGTTTGCTGAAGAATGGAAGAAAATCAACGACCTTCGATTTACCATTGCTTAAGTACAATCTGATTTGAAAATCCCTGAGATACTCAGCATTTTCAACGTCTACTTTTTTCTCTTCAGCTTCCGTTGAATAATTTCGCTGCTTACTTTTTTGTTGAGGATGAAGACTTGTTGCCATTTCTCAATTATTTGTTTGTGAAACCTTTTTAGAAATACAGCTACTTCGTTTGCTTCTGATTCAGTTAGCGGTTCTTTTCCTTTTATTATTTTGAAAAGCAAAGTTACTTCTTCGTTTTCGATGTGAAACTCAACCTTCATTTCGCGTTCCTGAATTTGAACATGCACATGAATTGGTAAATGTTCATTAGAATAGAACCTGATAATGTAGCTTAAGTACTGATAGATTTTCGGCATCCAAAACCAAATGTATATTTTCTCCTCTTAAAATATTTGTGCTTTCAATTCATTGATAGCAATTCTATTCTGTCCCACAATCCGGAATTGCAATTCATATTTTCTGACTTAAGTTATTTTTGTCCCGGAAAAATAGTTTCGCCTTGCTCCTCCGACTTCTTGAAACCCCGCTCCTTGATGTCCTGCTCATCATACTTCTGCTGCGAATATTTTTCCCTTCCCTTTTCGGAGTAAAACGAAGAATCAGGCAGAAGGAAGAAAAGGAACCAATCATCCGCCCTGATTCCTCCGGCCAACAACAAAAATTCAAGAAGGATCAAGGTGAATATATTGACTATGAAGAAATCAAGTGACACGAATCGCGACACGCGTATCGCGATTCGCGATCTTCACTTTCCCATTTCTATCTTTACCCAAAATTTTACGTCAATGTCACTCGAAGAAAAAATCATGACCGATTTGAAAGAAGCGATGAAGAATAAAGATGAAGGATCGCTTCGCGGTATTCGTGCCATCAAATCCGCAATCATTATTGCTAAAACCGAACCCGGCGCTTCTAAAGAATTGAATGAAGAGCAGGAAATAAAACTTCTCCAAAAACTTGTGAAGTCACGTAAAGATTCCCTCGAAATTTTTGAAAAGCAAAACCGCGAAGACCTTGCCGCAAAGGAGCGTGAAGAAATTGCTGTGATTGAAAAATACCTTCCAAAGCAAATGAGTGGAGATGAACTAAAAGAAGTGCTGAAGAAAATTATTTCAGAAACAGGAGCAATGTCGCCGCAGGACATGGGAAAGGTAATGGGCGCAGCGACAAAACAACTTGGAGGCAAAGCTGACGGGAAAACAATTTCTGCAATGGTGAAAGAGCTTTTAACGAATGGTTGAATGGCTGTATGGCTAAACTGTTTTCCTATGCTCTGCAACCATTTAACCATTCAGCAATTAAACAATTTGATCCTGAATGTGACCTTTCCGAATATCCGAATACCCCAATAAACCAATAACCATTTCTCCCCGTGTTGATTGACATCACCTTACTCATCCTCGCCCTCTTCGCATTGTGGAAAGGATGGCAGAAGGGTTTTATCATTTCAATTTTTACTTCATTAGCGTGGATATTGGGAATTATCGGCGCACTGAAGCTTTCTTCAGTTGCAGCGATATTAATGCGGGATAAGCTTGGCTGGCATTCTCACTATGCGCCAATTATTTCCTTTATTCTCATCTTCATCGTCATTGCCTTTATGGTCTATCTAATTGGTAAATCGCTCGAGAAAGTGATTCAAGTAATTCAACTTGGCTTCATCAACAGAATACTCGGTGCCGTACTGCGCTTATTTATCATCCTGTTTATCTTCAGCATGTTCATTTGGCTTATCAACCAGGCAGGGATGATTTCTCCTGAAACAAAAGCGCAGTCGAAAACCTATGACGCACTACTGTCGTTTTCTGATCACGCGATTATTTTTTTCGGGAATTACATTCCGGCAGTAAAGAATATTTTCAATGACATCGAACACTTCTTTGAAAGTATTGCTGATAAAGCTTCGCAGACAATGTAAATTTTTCTTCCACGTCTCATGCTCCCGATTACTCTATTTGTTATGAGAGAAAATGAAATTCCAATGGGGAAGACTCCTGAGAATCCGCTTCATGCTTACTTACCTTTGTGAGAATTGATTTCATGTTTTTTGCCTATTGCCTACTGCCTATTTAAAATGCTGCTGCTGATAGACAACTACGATTCTTTCACCTATAACCTGCAGGATTATTTTTCGCAGTTAGGAAAACCGTGCGAAGTAATTCGTAATGATGAAAAATCCATAGAGGAAATTATCGTGATGAATCCCGAAGCCATAATCCTTTCTCCCGGACCCGAAACACCGTCGAAAGCCGGAATCATGATGGAAGTGATTAAAAGATTTCACCGAAAAATCCCGGTGCTCGGCATTTGTCTCGGGCACCAGGGCATCGGAGAATTTTTTGGAGCGAGTTTAGTACGTGCCGAAAAAATTATGCACGGAAAAACTTCGCTCGTATATCATCAGCATCATCCGCTTTTCGAAAACGTTCCGTCACCGTTTGAGGCGATGCGCTATCACTCTCTTCTTCTCAAAAATGTTGAATCCACTTCCTTGCAAATCATAGCTACCACCGTCGATCATGAAGTGATGGCCATTATTCATCCCCAATATAAAACCTGCGGCATTCAGTTTCATCCCGAATCAATTCTCACTTCTTATGGCATTTCTATTCTGAAAAACTGGTTATCCTGGAGCGGGATTGATGCCTGATGCACTATCTTTGGAATAAGTTCAATCAACATTCCACCCGCGCAATCCCTTAAAAAAACTACTTTAGCACCATCACACTTTGCATCATGGAGTTAGTTGTAAAGGAAGAAGGCGGCTTTAAATTCATTGAAGAAGGTGAAGGTGAAGTGCTTTTGCTGCTGCACGGCTTATTCGGCGCTCTCAGCAATTTCAAAAGCATTGTGGAAGAGTTCCGCCTCCACTGCAAGGTGGTAATTCCGCTGCTGCCGATTTATGAGATGCCCATACTTGATTGCACAGTGAAAGGCTTAGTGCGCCATGTCAAGCGCTTTGTGGATTTCAAAGGATATGATTCGATGATTCTACTGGGTAATTCCCTGGGCGGACACGTGGCGCAATTGTACGCTCTCGATGTGCCGCACAAAGTGAAAGCGATGGTTCTTACCGGAAGCTCCGGCTTGTTTGAAAATAGTTTAGGAGGAAGTTTTCCCAAGCGAGGCGACTATCAATACATCAAAGCGAAAACCGAATTGACTTTTTATGATCCGCATACAGCCAACAAAGAGTTGGTGGATGAAGTGTATGAGATATGCAACAACCGTGTAAAGGCAATGCGTGTGATCTCAATGGCGCGCTCAGCCATGAAAGAAAATCTCGGCAACATGCTGCACAAGCTTGTGATGCCTGTGTTATTGATTTGGGGAAAGGAAGACAAGATCACTCCGCCATTTGTAGGAGAAGAATTTCATAAGCTGCTTCCGAATTCTGAGCTTGTGATGCTCGACCATTGCGGACATGCACCGATGATGGAGAAGCCCGGCGAGTTTAACATCATATTGGAAGAGTTTTTGCAAAAGTTAAATGTAGTCGCGGAACGATGAAAGCTTCAGAACTCATATCAAAGAACATTCCCTCGCTGAGAACTTCTGACACCGGAGCTACGGCACTGCGACTCATGAGCGAATTCCACGTGCTCCATCTTCCCATAGTAAATGAAAACCAGTTACTGGGCCTGATTTCGGAAGAAGATATCCTCAATACTCACGGAGTGGAAGAAGCCATCGGCAGCTTGCCGCTCTCGTTCATGCGACCGTTCATCAAAGACCATGAGCATCTTTTTGAAGTCATGAAAGTAGCGTCTGAATTCAGGCTCACAGCAATTCCGGTAATTGACAATGATGAAAATTACCTCGGCGTTATCACGCGCGATGAGCTACTAAATTATTTTGCATTGGAAACGGGGATCCTGGAACCGGGTGGCATCATCGTAATTGAGGTGAATGTGAAAGATTACACACTCGCAGATGTAGCGCGCATCATCGAACAGCACGAAGCAAAAATTCTTGGCTCTTTTGCCAAAACCAATGAGGAATCCAACAAGGTGCAAATCACTATCAAAATAAATCACACCGATCTGCAGCCGATCATTGCTTCACTCGCCCGGTATAATTATGTGGTAAAAGAAACTTTCACTGAGCCGGAGTACTTCGACAACCTGAAAGAGCGATATGATTCGCTGATGAATTACCTGAATATTTAAGAAGGAGTCATGAGCGATGAGCCATGAGCGATGAGTCAGCGTCGCACGCCCATAGTTCATAGCTCATATCCCATATCCTATCGCCCACAAAGACTTAGGCAAACCATTTGCTTCTTTACCACTCTGAATCTTCACCTTGAAGGAATCAAAACATAGCCCACGGAGAAAAGTGTGTTTGCAAATTGCAATTTCAATGTGCATGCTCTTTCTTCTTTCAATAAAAATTTCTTCCGCTCAGTTTCATCATCAGCATAAAAACAAAAAAATTGCTGACTCTACCACCAATAATTACATCATCATTCAGCACATTACACTCGAAGGCAACAGGCGTACCCGTGATGAAATTATTTTTCGCGAGCTGACTTTTTTACCCGGCGATACTATTGCAGTGGATCAATTGATGAAGCAACTTGAAGTGAGCCGCAACCAGGTAGTGAACACAGGGTTGTTCAATGAAGTGGTGGTGAACATTAAGAAGTGGGTGAATGATAGTGTCGATGTTTCGGTGAGCGTAAAAGAGCGATGGTACATCTTGCCGTTGCCAACCGCCAATCTTTATGATCGCAGCTTCAACGTGTGGTGGGTGGAGCATGATCATGATATCCGGTGGATACAGGCAGGCATTCATTTCAATCAAAAAAATGTTACGGGAAGAAATGATGAATTGCAGGCCACCGTGCTCTTCGGTTTTCAGCGACGGTTTGACATTACCTACATTCTTCCCTACTTCGATTATATTCAAAAGCATGGGTTGAGCGTGTCTGCTTCATTCACTCAATCAAGAAGCATCACCTATGCGATTGACAGTAACAAAGAACTTATTCATGAAGATGTGAATACCTATCAACGCTCTGTGTTTCAAACTTCGCTTGATTTTTCATATAAGCCGAAATTCAATTACAGGTATAGCGCCTCTCTCGGGTATAGATATTCTAAAGTGCAGGATACCATTGCCGAGTTGAATCCTGATTATTTTTTGCAGGGAAAAACAACACAGAAATACCTGTCACTGCGAATCGGGTTCACCCGCGACTTCCGTGACATCAGGGCGTATCCGCTGAGAGGAAGCTTTCTTGATGTCTCGGCAGCAAAACTCGGCCTTGGGTTTTTAAGTGATTTAGATCTCTGGGAAGCTTCCGTATCATTCAATGAATATTTTCAGCTTGGCAGAAAATGGTTCATGTCTTCACAGAACAAAATGAAGTTTTCCATTCCAACCGCACAACCGTACAATCTTCAGCGCGGCCTGGGATACGCAAACAATTATGTGACCGGCTATGAATATTACGCCATTGACGGACAGAACTGGGGTTACACGAAACTCGATTTGAAGAATGAAATTTTCAAAATAAAACTTCATTCGCTGCAGAACAACGTGTTTGTGAAAGGTGCAGACCTGCCCTTCGGACTCTATGGCCGGGTGTTTACGAGCGCAGGTTACGTTTCCAACGCTCATTCATCAACTCACAACACACTCGACAATCATTTGCTCCTCGGTGGCGGCATCGGTGTAGACCTGACATTACTGTACGACACAACCCTTCGCTTTGAATATTCAATTAATAAATTAGGCGAACACGGGTTATTTTTTCACCTGAGTTCGTATTTCTGAAATGGTGAAGGGTGAATGGGTGAATGGTGAATGGGTGAATAGTGAATAATGCCGCGTTTCTCTGTCCACCTCCATATTCTCTTAACTTTGCTTCTCACTTTTGAATCGTGAATCGTGAGGTGAGTCGCAAGTCATTAAGTGCAAATCCGCTCACGAGTCCTGTAGAAAATCAAAAACCCGCTCGCAGAGTCCTGCTGAAAATCCGAAATCAAAAATGAATATAGCCCTCTACTGCCGCAACATCCGCACCGATGATATCCCCGTGCTGCAAAAGATTCTCGATGTATTGGCGGCAAAAAATATGGGTGTATTTGTTTACAAAAATTTCTTCGAGAGCATTTGGAAAGAAATTAAAACGCGCTCGGGGATCTCTACTTTTTCTTCTCATGATGACATAAAAGACAAAGCAGAATACATGTTTTCACTTGGCGGTGATGGCACGCTGCTCGATACGCTCGCATTCGTTCGTGACCAAAACATTCCTGTCCTCGGCATTAATATCGGTCGCCTTGGTTTTCTCGCCAACATCGGGAAGGATGAAATCGAGCTTGCCATTGATGCCATTGAAAGCAGGTCGTACACTCTTGACAAGCGCACACTCCTCGAGCTTGAAACCAACAAGCCGCTTTTCGGAAACGTGAACTATGCATTGAATGATGTGACCATTCACAAGAAAGATACCTCATCAATGATCATCATTCACACGTACATCAACGGCGAGTTTCTTAACTCATATTTCGCTGACGGATTGATTGTGGCAACACCTACCGGTTCCACTGCTTACTCACTCAGTTGCAACGGGCCGATTGTAATTCCTACCGCAGAAAATTTTGTAATCACCCCTATTGCACCGCACAATCTGAATGTTCGACCCATTGTGGTTTCCGATTCAAGCGTGATCTCTTTTGAGATTGAAGGAAGAAATGAAAACTTTTTCTGCACGCTCGATTCGCGCACCGAGGCGATTGATACATCCGTTCAAATCGCCGCGAAGAAAAGCAGCTTTACTATGAATCTGGTTCGTCTAAGCGATCATCACTTCCTCGAAACGCTGAGGAGAAAATTGATGTGGGGAGCGGATGTGAGGAAATGATTTGGCAGTTTTCAGTTTTCAGTTTGCAAAAATGCTCCCAATGCTCGTCAGCAAATCCGAAATCGAAAATCCGACCTGTCGCGATCCCTTCGGGAAATCCGACGTGTCCCGATCCCTTCGGGAAATCAATTATGTTTGATGCATGAAGAAAGCGCTTCTTCCCTATGAGCAAACGGGATACTTCAGCAAGGTGGTTACGGATTATTTAAGTGGAGCTTCGACGCTGAAACCGTTTTACAATTTGTCGCCGGAGATTTCTTCCTTTCCCCAGATCATTGAGCAAAAAAAATCGGATCTCATTCATCGTGATGTGGTGAGTAATGCTTTGATGAGGCAGCATGCAAAGATTTTTGCAGAGAAGAATTTGCCTGATGTCAAAAGCAATATCGAGTCGCTGAAAAATGAAAACACGTTCACAGTCACCACGGCGCATCAGCCGAATTTATTTCTCGGTCCGCTCTATGTGATTTACAAAACTGTGAGCACGATTTTAATTGCGAAGAAGCTGAACGATACTTTCCCGCACTATCATTTTGTTCCGGTGTTTTGGCTGGGCAGTGAAGATCATGACAAGGATGAGTTGAATCACATTCACCTCTTCGGAAAAAAATTTGTCTGGAATACCGCGCAGCAAGGGGCCTTCGGTAGGATGAGCACTTCTTCACTGCGCCCGTGGGTGAATGAGATTAAATTGAAGCTCGGCGAGTCTCCTGCAGCGAGAGAACTTGCTGATGCGCTCGATGATGTGTACGTGAAAGAAAAATCAATCGCCTCTGCAACAAGAAAATTCCTGTATCAATTTTTTTCTGAGAATGGGTTAGTAGTCATTGACGGCGATGATCGTGAGCTGAAACAATTGTTTATCCCGGTGTTGGAAAAAGAAATGCGGGAGCAGTTTTCATTTCAAATTGTAAGCAAGAGCAATGAAAAGTTTGCGATTCACTATGAGCCGCAAGCTTCGCCGCGGGAGATCAATTTGTTTTATCTCGATGAAGGATTGCGGGAGCGCATCGTAAAGGATGGCGACCGGTTTAGCGTGCTGAATACTTCACTTTCTTATTCGCAGCAGGAGATAGAATCGCTGATTCGTTCGTCGCCTGAAAAATTTTCTCCGAATGTGATTCTGCGTCCGCTCTACCAGGAAACCATTCTTCCTGATGTAGCGGTGATTGGCGGTGGAGCGGAGGTGACCTATTGGCTGCAATTGAAATTCCTGTTCGATGAATGGAAGAAGCCAATGCCCATCCTGTTCCTCCGCAACTCTGTTTTATGGATTGACTCGGTAAGCGCTTCGCGAATGGAAAAGCTGCAGATTCTTCCCGAAGAGCTTTTTCATAATACCGATGAGATCATTAACCGTTACATCGAAAAACAAACCGGTGACCTGATTTCTCTCGAAGATGAAATCAATCGTGTAACTGCTGCTTTCGATGATGCCATTAAACGGACGGTGATGGTTGATCAATCACTCAAAGGTGTTTTTGAATCGGAGAAGGTACGGGTGATAAAGGCACTGGAGCAATTGGAAGATCGGCTGCGCAAAGCAGCCAAGCGCAAAGACGAGACGTCAGTTCACCAGATAAAAGCGCTGACCGAAAAGCTATTTCCTGAAAATAGCATGCAGGAGCGCTACGATAATTTTATGATGCTCTATTCTAAACACGGTAAGGAATTTCTTTCAGCATTAAAATCTCATCTTGATCCGTTCGAGAAAAAGTTTACCATTTTGATTGAGGAGCAATCTCTCCAGTAGGCAATAGGCAGTAAAGACAGTAGGCAATATGCAGTAGGCAATAGGCAATAGGCATTCTCGATTCACCACTAAAAAAAACCAAAGGCACTTTACAGCGCGCCTTCAGTAAACAAAATTCAACTTGCATGAGCGCGGGAATAAGTTTTCAGAATGGGAGTGCCTGTTCTGCGGGGGAATTTTCATAATCAGCGAATAAAAAAAATATTGTGGAAGAATCTCAAATTATGCAAGTGCTCACTTCTTCCGCTCTGTTGTAAACATCACCAATTCCTCCAGTGCGTTTCTCGATAGAGATTCAGGAAAAGAGTGGAGAATATCCAGCGCATCACTTTTGAATTGCAGCATTTTTTGTGAAGCATATTCAATGCCGCCGTTGCTCCTGACCAGCGCCATCACTTCTTTCACGCGCAAAGAATCGTCGTGATGATTCTTGATGGTATTAATTATTTTCCTTTTGTTCATGTAAGAAGAATGTTGCAGGAGATAGATTACAGGCAATGTCATTTTTTTTTCTTTCAGATCAATTCCTTTCGGCTTACCGGTATCATCGCTGCTGAAATCAAGAAGGTCATCTTTGATTTGAAAAGCGATGCCTGCTTTCTCTCCGAACAATTTCATTTTTGAAACCTGTGCATCACTCACGCCCGCAGAGGCAGCACCGCATGCGCATGCCGATGAAATGAGCGTTGCCGTTTTTTGCCTGATGATTTCGAAATAATCTTCTTCGCGAATGTTGAGCCGGCGTGCTTTTTCAATCTGCAATAGTTCTCCCTCACTCATTTCCCGAACGGCGTCACTCACCAATTCGAGCAAGCGAAATTCACGATTAGCAGTACTCAGCAGTAAGCCTTTCGAAAGAAGATAATCACCGACAAGCACTGCAATTTTATTTTTCCAAAGTGCATTGATGGAAAAAAAACCGCGGCGCTCATGCGAATCATCCACCACATCATCATGCACCAATGTTGCCGTGTGAAGCAACTCAATCATTGCAGCGGCGTGGTAGGTGGAATCAGTTACGGCTCCGAACATTTTTGCAGACAGGAACACAAACATTGGTCGCACCTGCTTGCCCTTCGTGCGCACGATGTAACGTGTGATGGCATCAAGCAGCGGTACCTTGCTCTTCATGGAATCACGGAATTTATCTTCGAAAATTTTCAGCTCCTCACTGACAGGAGCTTTGATTTCTTCCAATGATTTCATAATGGCGTGAAAGTATGGAGTTGTCAGGATAATAGGATAGCAGGTTATTGGGAAATTAGGCAATTGGGTTATTAGTAGATTCAATCCCTCATTAAATCAATAACCTGATATCTTGCGCTGGGGGCCATTTAAACCTTCAATGGAAAACATCCCTTCCTGAGAACTTCTTCAACATAAAGCCGTATAAACAAAGTCATTAACAACTTGTTTGCAGCAGCCCAGCAGATCATTGGGTAACTTGCACCCTCCAAATTTTCCACCATGAGAGAAAATTTTTTTAACCAAATCAATCGCCGCCGTGTATCGGGAGAGCATCGCTTTTTTAGCTTTTTGAGGCGCATTAGTTTGTCGCTTTCAAAAGTGGCATTCTTCGTTGTGTTCTTTTGGTTCGGAGTTTTAAAAATGATGGAATTGAGTCCGGCTGAAGGTGTGGTTCATGCTCTGTATCAGCACACCGTTCCTTTTATTCCCTGGAAACTGTTCATTATGTCGTTCGGCGCCTATGAATGTCTTATCGGAATTCTCTTCCTGATTCCCGGAAAAGAAAAATGGGCGCTTTACCTGCTTATCCCTCACATGATCACTACGTTTGGTCCTTTGGTGATGGTGCCCAATCTCACTTGGAGGGGATTTCTTGTTCCGAACCTCATCGGGCAATACATCATAAAAAATGTGGTGATCATTGCGCTCGCAATTTTTATTTCCGCCTCCGTTGCCGAAAATCAGGAGCGAAAGAAGGAGGAAGAGGATGCAGAGCCTAAAGAACGGAAGATTAAGATTGCCTGAGCTTTTGAAGAGTTGATTGGGTTTGCCCATAGGGCTTTTTCGAAGATATTGTTTGAGATTGTTGGCTCAAACCCTTTTATTTCACCTCCGCTTCCTTGTAAACCGCCGCCCCTTCTAATTGCTTAAACCACTCTTCTCCATACTTTCTGATCAACGCATCTTTCACAAATTGAAAAACCGGAACACCAAGTTGTTTACCGTTTGCGCAGGCAGGCGAACAAATTTCCCAGCGATTGTAATTCACTGCATCATAGTCCTCGTGTTTCGTGATTCGAACAGGGTAGAGATGACATGATACCGGTTTTCTGAAATCAATTTTTCCTTCGTGGTATGCGCGCTCAATGGCGCACTTCGCAATTCCCTGTTCAAAAAAAACATAGGCGCATTGCCTTACGCCATCAATCAGCGGCGTTACAAAATCACCCTCGCTGTCAATGAGCCAGGTTCCGTATTGCTTAACAGATTTTATTCCTTCTTCCCGCATGTATGGCTTCACATTCTCAAAAATGTTCTCAAGCACAGCAGTTTCTTCCCATTCGAGGGGCGCACCGGAATCTCCTTCCACACAACACGCCCCTTTGCATTTATCGAGCGCACAAACAAATTGCTTGTCGAGGAGATCTTCTGAAATTATTGTTTTGTCAATTACAATCATGTTGGAAGCAAAAGTATGGCTGAATGGTTAAATGGTTTAATTGTTTGCTGAGTTGAAGAGCCATTTAGCCATTTGACAATTCAGCCATTAAACAATTGAACAATCGAAAACTATCTTTGCGCACATGGCCGAAAAGGATTTGTTCAAGGAAATTATTTCGCACTGCAAGGAATATGGTTTCATTTTTCAGTCGAGTGAAATCTATGATGGCTTGAGTGCCGTGTATGATTATGGTCAGAATGGGGTGGAGCTGAAGAATAACATTCGTGAATACTGGTGGCGCTCGATGGTGCAGTTGCATGAAAACATTGTTGGACTTGATGCAGCCATTTTTATGCATCCGACCGTGTGGAAGGCGAGTGGCCACATAGATGCATTCAGTGATCCGTTGATTGATAATAAGGATTCTAAGAAACGATACAGGGCAGATAATTTGATTGAAGATTACATCGCAAAGCTCGAGGCGAAGATTGATAAGGAAGTGGAGAAGGCGAAGAAAAAATTCGGAGAGAGCTTCAATGAGGAGCTTTATCGCACCACCAATCCGAGAGGTGTTGAAACACAGAAGAAGATTGAGGAGTTGAATGGAAGAATGAAGCGCGCGCTTGAAGTGAATGACATGGAGGAGTTGAAACAGATTATTCTCGACTGCGAAATTGCCGATCCCGTAAGCGGCACGCGCAACTGGACCGATGTAAGACAGTTCAACCTGATGTTTTCCACGCAAGTGGGTTCAATAGCCGAAGACTCGAACACCATTTATTTACGACCGGAAACTGCGCAGGGTATTTTTGTGAATTTTTCAAACGTGCAGAAGACCGGGAGACTGAAAATTCCATTCGGCATTGCACAAACGGGAAAAGCATTTCGCAATGAAATTGTTGCACGGCAATTTATTTTCAGAATGAGAGAGTTTGAGCAGATGGAGATGCAATATTTCATCAAGCCGGGAACTGAAGAGGAATGGTACAATACGTGGAAACAAACACGAATCGAATGGCACAAGCGGCTCGGATTTCCTGAAACAAAATACCGCTTTCATGATCACCTCAAGCTGGCGCATTATGCAAAGGCGGCTTGCGACATCGAGTTTGAATTTCCTTTCGGCTTCAAGGAACTCGAAGGCATTCATTCGCGCGGTGATTTTGATTTGAGTAATCATGAAAAATTTTCAGGCAAGAAACTTCAGTATTACGATGGTGAAAGCGGGGAGAGTTATGTGCCGTATGTGATTGAAACTTCGATTGGACTGGATCGCATGTTTCTCGCCATGGTTTCTGCTTCATACACTGAAGAAAAAGTCCCGACGGCGAATGAAGGTGAAGAAGCAACAAGAATTGTTTTAAAACTTCCTCCGTTGCTCGCACCCATCAAGGTTGCAATTCTTCCTCATCTTGCAAAAGATGGTTTGCCGGAAAAAGCGCGTGAGATTTTTGATCGCCTCAGGTTTGTTTGCCGGTGTTTTTATGAGGAGAAGGACACTATTGGTCGCCGCTACAGAAGGCAGGATGCGATAGGAACTCCGTATGCACTCACCATTGATCATCAGACATTGCAGGACAATACTGTCACTATTCGCTATCGTGATACGATGCAGCAGGAAAGAATTTCTGTTGACCAGGTTGAGGCTATTGTGAAAGAGAAATTGGATTGGAGGAATTTGCTCGCATAATTTCCCTATGAAAATCTGGATTCTTAAAGCCACGGTTCAGAAAATAATTTCCTGCCTTCCATTCAGTCACCGCATCAATTTTCTTTTTCAGAAATACATCACCAGGGGTGTTGATCTTACTGATGAATATTTTGAAGACCGGCTGGAGCATCTCAGGCAACATCTTCATTACTTCGAAGAATATTCATCCGGAGAAAAAAAATCAGCGGTGGAATTGGGCACCGGCTGGTATCCGATTATACCCGTTGCAATGTCATTATATGGTTTTGAAAAGATATTTTCTCTTGACATCCATTCTTTCGTGAGTAAGGAACGGCTAATTACTACCCTGGAAAAATTTTCAGACTATTATCAGAGAAAAAGACTTCCGGAGTTTTTGAAGAAAGCTTCATTAACTGAACTGGAAACTCTGATAAAACATTCTGGCAAATTTTCACCGGAAGAAATACTGAAGGAGCTTCGCATCACTCTGCTTATTCAGGATGCGCGGCAACTTCCTTTTGAGAATAATTCCGTTGATCTCATTACCTCCAACAATACATTCGAGCATGTGTATCCCTCAGTGCTCATGGGAATTTTGAAGGAGTTCAAACGGGTGGTGAAGAGCGGCGGAGTAATGTCACATTTCATTGACATGTCAGATCACTTTGCTCACCTTGATAAATCCATCACGATATACAACTTCCTGAAATTTTCTGATAAGCAGTGGAAGCGAATTGACAATTCTATTCAACCGCAAAACCGTTGGCGCATGAACGATTATGAGCAGCTTTATGACTCGCTTCAAATCCCAGTCACAGAGAAAAATTGCAGAGCCGGTGATGTTGAATCATTGCAAAGAGTGACAGTGAATAAAAAATTCAAGAATTATTCTGCGCCAGATTTAGCCATCAGTCATTGCTATGTCATTTCTAAGTTTTAGAAACTCCGGTGATGGGAGAAAGAATTTTAATTTATGAAAATCTGGCTGCCACGAATTACCACGAAAAAAAGAAAAACCCGGTGCGCGAATTCGGATAATTCGTGGCAAGCTTTAAAGTAATCTGAATGAGAAAATTTGCTCACGATCAAAAAGCTCTTTACCTTTCATATTCATTTTTCTCTATGAAAAAGTTCATCCTGTCATATATCATTTTACTAACCGGAATTATTTCTGGGTGCTCAAAAAATGATTCAGGTGAAATTATTACTCATCAATACAAAGCAACTATCCACGTAACGGTCTCACAGGCCGACTCGGTACTATCAGGAGCAAAAGTCGATGTGTATGAAAACAAGGATGACCGCGATAATGTGTTGCAGCCGGATTACAGCAAAACAACTGACTTAACAGGCGTTGCTGAATTTGGCAACCTTGATACGAGCTACTATTATTTGAGAGTTACAAATCCGAAAACTCAGGCGGTAATAAAAGATGAAACAAATACACCCGATGGAACAATTTCATTTGTGGAAATTATCTTTTGACAGCAGCTTCATTCTATTATAAGCTTCCTCACCGCAAACTCCCGCTCACTCTTCAATTCGAGAAAGTAAGTTCCCGCAGAAAGATTTTGACAATGAATCGGAGTGGAATGCTTTCCTCCGTTTACTGTACCATCAAAAATTAACCGCTCTTCTTTGCCTGAGACATCATAGAGCATGATGGCAACAGGTGAAGATTGAGGGATGAAGAAGGTGATGGATGCAGCTCCATGAACAGGATTCGGAAATACGGAGAGGAAGAACTTTTCCGGACTTGCAGATGAAACAATCAAGGGAATTACCTGCAATGAATCACACAGCGTATCAAATGAGCAATTGTCATAGGTTATCAGGCAAACGAAAAATATTCCTGTGGTATCATAGATGTGAACTGGATTTTGTTCTGAGGAAAAATTCCCATCACCGAAATCCCACTGCCATTGAATGGCATTCACTGATTGATCTGTGAACCATGCGGTATCGTTTGATTGCACCAAAGTAAACGCCGCAATAAATGGCGGGCATTGCACCATTACATCTTCACACAATGTGTCGCTGCTGCAATTATCTGAAGTCAGGAGGCAAACATGATATGTTCCTGCCTGCGAATAAATGTGTGATGGATTTTGCAGTGAAGAAAAATTCCCATCGCCGAAATCCCATTGCCATTGAATGGCATTCGCTGATTCATCCGTGAACTCGACAGTATCGTACGATTGTACAAAAGTAAACGCCGCAACAAATAAAGGGCATTGCACAATTACATCTTCGCACAATGTATCGCTGCTGCAATTATCAGAAGTCATGAGGCAAACATGATATGTTCCTGCCTGCGAATAAGTGTGCGATGGATTTTGCAGTGAAGAAAAATTCCCATCGCCGAAATCCCATTGCCATTGAATGGCATTCGCAGATTGATCGGTGAAGACAACGGTGTCATTGGATTGCACAAAAGTAAACGCCGCAGTGAAGGGAGGGCACTGAACATTCATGTCTTCACACAATGTGTCACTGCTGCAATTATCTGAAGACATGAGGCAAACATGATATGTTCCTGCCTGCGAATAAGTATGTGACGGATTTTGCAATGAAGAAAAATTCCCATCGCCGAAATCCCACTGCCATTGAATGGCATTTGCCGATTCATCGGTGAACCAAACGCTATCGTATGATTGCAGAAAAGTAAACGACGCAATGAACGGAGGACACTGCACAATTACATCTTCACACAATGTATCGCTGCTGCAACTATCTGAAGTCATGAGGCAAACTTGATATGTTCCTGCCTGCGAATAAGTATGTGATGGATTTTGCAGTGAAGAAAAAATCCCATCACCGAAATCCCATTGCCATTGAATAGCATTCACTGATTCATCTGTAAACCAAAGGGTGTCATCTGATTGAAGAAAAGTAAACGACGCCACAAACAGGGGGCATTGCACAATTACATCGTCACATACTGTGTCGCTGCTGCAATTATCTGAGGTCACGAGGCAAACGTGATATGTTCCCGGCTGCGAATAAATGTGCGATGGATTTTGCAGTGAAGAAAAATTTCCATCGCCGAAATCCCACTGCCATGCCATTGCGTTAACTGATTGATCAGCGAACCCAATGGTATCATTTGCTTGCACAAAAGTAAATGCCGCAACAAGCGGAGGACATTGCACATTCAAATCTTCGCACAAAGTGTCGTTGGTACAATTATCTGAGGTCATAAGGCAAACGTGATACGTTCCCGCCAGCAAATATGTGTGTGTTGGATTTTGCTCTGAAGAAAAATTCCCATCGCCGAAATCCCATTGCCATGAAGCGGCATTCAATGATTGATCAACAAATGAAACGTCCAGGTCATTTGCTGTAAAACCGAATGATGATTCCACAATCAAACATTGCACATTGATCAGCTCACAAATGGAATCGGTGTTGCAAGTGTTTGAAACTATTTCACAGACCATATAAATGCCGGGCTGAACAAAGGTGTGCTCCGGATCTTGTTCAGTAGAAAAATTTCCATCACCGAAATCCCAGTACCATGCAGTATCATTTTGTGAAGCATCAAAAAAAGAAACCTGATAGAGCGCGGTAGCGTAGGTGAAAGAATCAAGCGCAACAGGATTGCACACTGAAATTGTTTTGCAAATGGTTTGCGGCGAGCATCCATCTCCGCTAACTGTGAGACAGACCATGTACGTCCCTCCGCTCGTGTATGCATGGGATGGATTTTCCAATTGTGACGAATCACCGTCACCGAAATTCCAATTCCATGAAAGTGGTATGCCCAGAGTAGAATCAGAAAATAAAATGGTATTGGAATTCCCGGTGAAGCCGAAATTAGCGACGAAGCCATTGCACAAACTAACTTGCTGGATAATTGAACTTGCATTGTTGCAGGAGTCATAAACCGTGAGCGTCACGTTATATGTTCCATTCTGAGCGTATGTGTGAACCGGATTTTGTGTGCTGTCACTATTTCCATCTCCGAAATTCCATATCCATTGGGCTGCATTGGAAGAAAGGTCAGTGAACTGAACATCATTTCCGCCCGGATAGGAAATATTGAATGATGCAACCGGCGTTGAAGTACAGGTTGAAATTGAGGTGCAAAAAGT
>DASRAJ010000079.1:0-47106 GCA_035638255.1 Chitinophagales bacterium | reverse complement strand
CAATACGTGAGTTCGTGCCTTCATAATTTTATCTTTATAACTACTACTATGCAGCCCTGATTTCATTTTTAGTCATTCAAAATTTATATACTTTCGTTTTGTCCAATATCACTAATTCCGCTTTCTGTCCGGTTGAATTGATTTTTTCCACTACCTCATCCGCAATTTTCTTTGCCTTGTCAAACGCAATTTCTTTGTTGAATGTCATTTGTATGCCTGGGGGTTCCAATGAATGACTAAACTCATCTTCTCCAACCTGATAATAGGTCCAATCGTTTTTTATTATCTTAGTCCAATCAAAAGAATCAGGAGTCATTACATGGTTGTAGTTATCCATTGTTATGTCAATGTCACCCGCAATTAAAAATTCAAAGTCATTACCCGTCCACTGAGACCTGTCTATCGTTTCAGTTGACTGCTTCAGTTTACGGTCCGTCCCGGTTGATTTGTTTCTTTTAAAAAAGTCCAATAGCCCCATTAGCCGGTTTAAGAATGATGCATAAACATTTCCAAAGCCCATCAAAAAGCGGTATTAAAAGTATAAAATTGTCTCAGCAAAAAAATAAATTGAGCCAACGAAACCATAAATTATTTACAAGCCGGACTTTGCACAAGGCAACTAAGATTGTAAGAACAGAAATAGCTATGATTGTCTCATAATAATTGATATTGACTATACTCGCACTTATTGTCATACATGCGGAGCTATCCTTTCCATTTAGATGGGATGACTCTCGTAAGCTTAAAAAAAGATTGAGCTAAAATTAAAAACGTTCCCATCATTATTGAAAGATCAGCCATATTAAAAATACCGGTCTGAAAAATTACAAAATTAATATGTAAAAAGTCAGTTACAGACCCATGAACTATTCGGTCATAAATATTTCCTATACCACCACCGATTATAAAGGACAGTCCTATTAATGTGATCTTTGAAATATCTGTGCTCCGGACAAGAAATAATAGTGCGCATCCTATTGCCACTAATGGGAAAATTGAAAGAAGAATAATTTTAATGGGATTTGACAACGAGTTTCCAACGCTTAAAAACGCTCCTGAGTTTTCCACCCTTGTCAAAGTCAGATAATTGCTTACCATTCCTATTTTTTGATTGTAATCAATCGTCCTACGGACAATTGTTTTTGAAATTTGATCACAGCCAATATTGGATAATAAAACCGCCACAATTATTATTGCCCTTAAAGTTTTTTTTGCCCTCATACTCTTTAATTTATTCAAAACCTCTTTTCCTTCCTTACTAATCTTTGTGCACTCCGGGCATTTTATGTTTATTTCCCATCAGTTGTAATATCAAAAATATAATTAACCACAGTCCTAAAATTATTGTCAGGTAGTTAAATGAAGCAGATACTTGTTCAAATCCTTTTGCTATGGTTTCTTTTCTTGATTCAAGCAAATAAGTATAATTTCCGCTGCAGTTTCTGAATGAAACGGACATTGCACCCAAAAGTCCTGCAAGTATAATGGTTGTCTTAAAACTGCGGTCCCAAAAGAAGTCAATTCCTTTAGTTATTTTTTCTATAGTCTTTTTTATTGGTCGGAGGTAAAAAATAGTCAAGATGCTTGAACCAAGTGCCACAAGTAGTCCTGTAAAATATATAATGCTTATATGAAATTCTGTCCAGTTTTTCATTTGTTTACACGTCTTGCCACAAGATGAAGAATGAAAAATGTAATTGCCAAAATTATTAAGGTCACCAATAGCCGTTCTAATGATTCCTGTGCTTGAGCAGCAGAATCCCAGATAAGTGTCAGCCAATTAGAACTTTCACCTGTATTATAACCACTTTTCAAAGCAGCGCCAATTCCACCTAATAGTATAATTATGATTGTCAGTTTGTGAAAAAAAATTGCAACATCATTATCCTGACTGAGATTTTCAAAAAACCTTTTAAGTCCTTTGTTTATTAAAATTATTATTCCTGCAGTAACTGTCAGGCAGAACAAAAAAGTCAAAATGTAAGTCAAAATGAATGTTGAATTTTCCATTGTTTTTTAATTGTTAGCTGCGATTAATTTTTTGTCTTTCCCATAAAGCTGTGCCTTCTTAGTTCCGACTTAAATAGTTGAGTTGCAGATTTACCAACTCATGAATTTGTTCATTTGTCAATTTAACTTCTTCATACTTTTTACCTATTACATCTACAGTGACATCTTTAAATGTTATTATGTAATGCTTATAGTCGGCAAATAAGTCAAAGCTCGTCTTAGGTCGTTTCTTTTTCATTTCGCTTATCCAGGTAGAATTCTCTACAACGTAGAATCCGTAAAAACCAAGTCCAAACTTTATCATTGGGTGAACGCCTAAGCCTTCGTCATTGGGGTAACCATATTTGTAAATCAGAAAGTCAAACTTCAAAACATCAACAATGCCTTTATCTTCTTCAAGTAAAAGATAAAGCTCTCGTTGCGTATTAACAACAAAGTTCTCATACATGAACTTATAATTTTTGCTCAAGCTAATTTCTTTTACAGTCGGCTCCGGCTTATTGAACATTTGTTTTTTTGCCAATCTTTAAATCGTCATTAATTGTTTGCGATAAAATTTCTGTGTTCATTTTATTGTCAGCATCGGTTGGTATCCATCGAATAGCTTTTGAGCCGTGTCCAAATAAAACAGCCGCCTTTTCAATCCAGGTGTGAGTTGCTTTTGAACAATAGAAAACCATTTCGCCGTGAGTGTTAACTAAACCATCTTCCTTCAAACTCTTCGGTGCTTTGGCGGTTCTTGCTGCTAAGAAGGCCGTGAGGTTTGCCATGTTTCCACCACTTACTAATATTCCGCCACAGGAAGGAGAAACTCCAATAAATTCAGCCAGCCATTTAACGGTCTGCTTTTCAATAGCGGTCGCCATGGGGCTTAAAATATTCGCACCTACATTTGGGTTAACAGCAGCCGCTAATAAATCAGCTAAAGCACCGATTGGAGTGGCAGATGAAGTTATGTATCCGAAAAATTTCGGGTGCCCGTTTAGCAATGAATGGTTGAGTAATAAATCAGAAGCCTTAGAAAATAATTCCGAAATCGAAATGCCATGTTCAGGCACTGAAGCATTTCCCAATATCTTTTGTATTTGCCCGGGAGTTTCTCCGGTGGTAACAGGTTTTTCATCAATCGTGTCAATGAAATCGGAAATAGTATCTACTAATTGATACCCAATTTTTTTGAACTCCTCTTTATTAATTTCAATTGGCGATGTGCGCTGAATTGTGTTGTCCATTTCTAACAATGTTTAGTTTGGCAAAGTTAATTTCTTGCAGCCAGGTTTTTAGTTTCGCACTTATGCCAAAGCATGACGTCATAACGTTTGCCAGCTTTGCCGAAGGCGAAATCTTCGGAGCACTCCGGGATTAGCCGGGATTACATGAAAAAAATAAAATTGTCGCTATAAACAGGAGTGAAGCTTGTCGCATAGAATTACTGCTAACGAAGATGGGATTAAAGAAGCAAAAAAAGAAGGGTTTTAATGCTCTGGAAATTGGGAAACGCCATGACTTTCTTTCGCTTTTTCTCATCATTCTTCCAAAACTATTTCACTACCTTCCCAGGTAAACCATCAGCACCGAAATATCACTCGGTGAAACTCCGCTAATACGGCTTGCCTGGCCAAGAGTAGCAGGTCTTATTTTCGAAAGCTTCTGTCGCGCTTCGGTAGATAAAGATTTTATAATTTGAAAATCGAAACTTGCTACAATAGGCACATCCTCAAGCCGTGACATCTTGCTTACCTGATCCTTTTCTTTCTCAATATAGCCTTCATACTTCATTAAGATTTCAGCTTCCTCTATTATTTCCTGGTTAAGGGTGAGAGGTGAGAGATGAGAGGTGAAACGTGAAGCCTGAGAGGTGAAGGAGGCATTCGGTCTAATGGCAGCTATAATGGAAAGTAAATCTACCTGCGGTCTTAGAAGCAAATTATACAATGTCGTTCTTTCCCAAATCTCCGGTGTTTCTCGTGAAACAAGATAAGGATTCACTTCAGCCGGTTCCACTTTTTCTTTTTTAAAGAAAGAAATAATTTCTTCAATAGCTTCCATCTTTTGTTTCACGCGGAACATTCGATCTTCCGATGCAAGTCCGATGGAATGCCCAAGCCCGGTTAATCGCAAATCGGCATTATCCTGACGGAGCAAAATCCTGTATTCAGCCCTTGAGGTGAACATCCGGTAAGGTTCTTCAGTCCCCTTCGTTATAAGATCATCTATCAATACTCCTATATATGCTTCCGATCGCTTCAGAATAAAAGGCTCAAGCTGATTGATCTTTTTATGAGCATTTATGCCCGCCATTAATCCCTGGCAAGCCGCTTCCTCATATCCCGTAGTACCATTTATTTGGCCAGCGAAGAAAAGATTTTCTATCAGGTGTGTCTCGAGTGAAAGCTTTAATTGATGTGGGGGGAAATAATCATATTCGATGGCATAGCCCGGGCGAAACATTTTTACCTGCTCTAAGCCCGGAATCTTTGTTAGCGCCTTGTACTGGACATCTTCAGGTAAAGAAGTCGAAAAACCATTAAGATAAATTTCGATAGTATCCCATCCCTCCGGTTCTACGAAAAGCTGATGCCTTTCCTTCTCTGCAAAACGATTTATTTTATCTTCAATTGAGGGGCAATACCGCGGACCGACTCCTTTAATCCTTCCCGAAAACATGGGTGATTGATCGAAACCCGTTTTAAGGATGTCATGAACTTCCTGACTGGTGTACGTGATCCAACAGCTTTTCTGCTTTGTTAAATGGGGCGTATCCGTAAAAGAAAATTTGCCGGGATTCTCATCACCGAATTGTTCTTCCATCTTGGAATAATTCAGCGAGCGACCATCAATACGGGGAGGAGTTCCGGTTTTCATTCTTCCGCTCTCAAAACCGAGCTCCATGAGTTGTTCGGTTATTCCTGTGGCGGCTTTTTCCGCAGCCCTTCCTCCGCCAAATTGTTTTTCTCCAATATGAATGATACCATTGAGAAAAGTGCCATTGGTTAAGACAATTGATTTACATGAAATCTCGTTCCCCATTCCTGTTACTACTCCTGAAACTCTGCCATCTTTCACTAACAACCCCTTCACCATATCCTGAAAGAAATCTACGTTAGGAGTTCTTTCCAGCATCATCCTCCATTCATGGGCGAAAAGCATTCGATCATTCTGTGCCCGCGGGCTCCACATGGCAGGACCTTTCGAGCGATTCAACATTCGGAATTGAATGGCTGTTTTATCAGTCACAATACCGGAGTATCCTCCTAATGCATCAATCTCCCGAACAATTTGCCCCTTTGCTACACCACCCATGGCAGGATTGCAACTCATTTGGGCAATGGTCTGCATGTTCATGGTGATGAGAAGCACACGAGAACCCAAATTGGCTGCGGCTGCGGCTGCTTCGCATCCGGCATGTCCGCCACCAACCACAATGACATCATAAGATTGAAACATACTAAACTTTCTTGACAATAAATTTGAGAAGTGAAGCGCAAAGGTAGGGATTCATCAGAAAATAAATCGGTGAGTAAAATTAAACGAGTGTTTAATTTTACTGATAATAATTTCAAAATGATCTGCAGTCGCTTCACAAAAGCCAGCGACTCCGCCGAAGTTTTTTTTACTCCGATGGAGTTCGCGTTGACTTCATCAATAGCTCGTTTTGGAATGACTCTTTGTATTTAAACAGTTGTTTAATTTTTCTTCATCTCCTCAAGCAAGCGCAAACATTCTTCTTCTTTACGGCGCATCATTTTCTTGTCACGATCATTTTTATCAGTGTAACCAAAGCAGTGAAGTACTCCATGAATCATCACCCGGCTTAGTTCTTTATCAAAAGAAAATTTGTCCGTAAGGATTCCTTCGGAGAATGAAATTGCATTCTCCCGTACGCGATCAATGCTGATGTAAATTTCTGCAATGATGTTGTTAGCCTCAGAGTAATTGAAGGTGATAACATCAGTGTATGCTTTGTGAGCTAGAAATTCCTTGTTCAGTTTCAAAAGAAATTCATCATTGCAGAAAATGAAATCCACTTTCTCTATCACTTTCTTTTGGAGAAAAGCAATAAGCAAAATCCAGTCTATGATTCGGTATTTGTTTTTTATTTTGAAGGAAGGAACCTGATAATGGAAAGAAACCGGCATGGAGCTAAGGTAGAAAGAAGGTGATGACCACCTTTCTTCCTTCTTCGAAGAATTCAATCTTATCTGCGAGGTTACGCATAAGAAAGATTCCGCGCCCGGTGGGCTTATCAAGGTTCTCAATTGCTGTAGGATCTTTCACTTCATTAAAATTGAAGCCGGAGCCTTCATCCTCTACTGAAAACACAAGGGATTTTTCTTCCTTCTGCATCTTCATCTTAACCTTTTTCGATGCATCCAATTTGTTGCCATGGAAAATGGCATTGTTAGCGGCTTCGCTCAGCGAAACCAGGACATTAGCCTCCAGTTCTTCGCTCCATCCAAGTTCTGATTTCAACTCTTCGACGAAGGACTCAACGAGATTAATGCTTTCCGGGACTGACGTGAATTCAATTTCACGGCTTAATTGTGAATCAACCATGCGAGCGTTAGTTTGGTGTTTATTGCTGCAATGACTTGTAATACTCTTCTACCAAATCGCGGTAGAAAGGTTTCAGATCGGGCGGTACGGTTTTGTACAACTCTAATTCTGCTTGTTTCTTTTTAAGGTACTCTTCAATTTCAGGAGGAAGTCTCTTAACCATGTCCCTTCCTGTATTTGACTCGCGCTTGTTATCAGTCTCTCTCTGCCGCTCCGCATTTTCTGCTTCGAGAAGCCGGGTGAGAATTTCTTGCTGACGCTTCATCATCTCGCCGGTCATTTGCTTGTTCAGCAATTCAGTTTCAGTCTTCTCCATGTCTTTCTGCAATTTATCAAGATTGCCGAGAGAATTTTTTCCGTCTTTGTTCAGCTCATCATTCATCTTACGAAGCGCTTCACGAATCTGCGCTTGTTGTTGCGCCATCTGCGCAAGTTGCTGACTCATTTGCTGACCACCTTGTTTATCTGTTGGCATTTTTCCATCCTTCATCTGCTGCCCAAGCTGCTGAATTTTATCATTCAACTGTTTCTGCATTTGACCGAGTGAAGATTGGCCGGGCTTTTTCCCTCCGGGTTTTGTGCACATCTGATCTCCCGGCATCTGCGACGACATTTGTTGTTGCATCTGCTGCATTATTTCATTGAACATAAGAGCGAGATTGTTCACTGCAGTCATGATGTATTGCTGATTGGAAGAAGCAGGTCCGGGCTGGCGTTGCTCAAGATTTTTTAATCCCTGCTCCATGTTCTTATTGATATTGGCAACTTGTTCCGTCACAAAACTCTTGATCTGGTAAACACGCTTGCTCAATTCCTGAATGCTGTCTTCCACCATCTGCAAATCATCCTGAATATCCTTCTGACTTTTCATCATGTCAAGATACTGAGGATTGTAAATGTTGACTCCCTTTGTTTTATTGACAAGATCTTCCTGATCGAATGAAATCTTAATCAGGTTTTCGAGAATCTGCCGAACTGCCTGCATGTCCATTTCATCCTGCTGCGCCTGCATACCCTGCATCGCACTCTCCATCTTCTTCGCCATCTCTTTCATCTTCTGTGCAGCGTTCTTTTGATTCTGACTTGCCTTGCCGTTATTCTTCTTCTGAAGATTCTCCTTTGAGTCTTGCTGTTCCTGCTCTGTTTGTTGCTGCTCCTGTTCCATATCAGGCATCTGTTCAGGGTGATCCAAATCTTTGTTGAGCGAATCGAGTTTGTCTAAATTCTTTTCTACGTCTTTAAATTCATCCTGAAGCTTTGATTGCTCTTTGCTCAGTGAGTCCTGCTTCGCTTCTTTACTCTCCTTATCACCCTTTGAATTCTTATCCGCGTCGTTGGTCTTCTTAGACAGGTCATCTTGTTTTTTCGCGAGTGAATCAAGTTTGCTCTTCGCATCGTTCATCTTCTTCTCAAACTCCAATTTCTTGAAGAGGGAAAGCATGCGATCCAATTCTTTTTGCAGTTGCTCATTGTTCAACTTTTGATCTTGTAGCTGATCAAGCGTTTTGTCTTTGTTTAATTCGTCGAGCATCTCCTGAAGCTTCTGCATCATGTCTTTCATTTCAGGAGTCAATGTTTCATCCATCAGCTTCTGCAGCTCTTCAGCTTTATTCTTTGTTTGCTCATCGAATTGCTTGTAGTCTTTTTGGTTTTCGAGGTTTTGTGAAAAAGATTTCTTGGTGTCTTCAATGGTTTTATTCAGCTCTTGCTGGCGTTGCAAAAGATCTTCAATTTTTTTCTTGTCTTCCCACGAAGGATTTTTCTTGTTCAGCAATTCATTCTGCAGTTTCTCATATTCATTCTTCAACTGCTCCGCTTCCTTCATAGACGATTCCAGGTCCTTCTTGATCTTTTCATTTTCCTGGTCCGTTTGTTTTTCCATCTCCGCATCTGTCGGCTTCGCGAATGTCATCACCTGCGAGCGCGTAAACTTGCTTCCGTTTACGCCATCGTTATCCCATACCTCAAAGTAGTAAGTGATCTGGTCGCCCGGATTCAAACCTACAGAATTCAAATCCCAATAGTGAGAGAATTGTGAATATTTTCCTGAAGAAAAATTAATGGGAGCGCTCTCATACTTTTCATTAGAAGAATTTTCTTCTCCCGGCTTTTCAATCTTGTATTTGAAGTACACATTCTTCAAACCATAATCATCACTTACTTCACCCGCGAAATACAAATACTTTTTATTTGTGCTGTCACTCACCTGCGAAACAGAAATTGCAGGGTAGCGATCGGGCACAACAGTAATGGAGTATCGGATTGAATCTGCCTTCGGAAGCTGATCGCCGGAAACAAACACCGTATACGGAACATCATTTTTCACCCTGCGCGCAAATTCATACACATCATCGCTGCTCTTCATGGCAGGATAAGTTTCGTCGCCGAATTTTATGCTGACCTCAGAAGTATTTTGAGAAAGGAATTGCCAATTGATCTTTGTGCCTTCAGGAACAGTGAGGTCGCCGATGTTCTGCAGTGTTTCATTTTTCTTTCCCGTGTATGACGGATAATTCAACTCCGAGCTAAACTTTACAATGATCGGCTTCGGTAATACTCTCAGCGAATAATCTTTGGAGCGAAAACCGTTTGCAGTGATGTAGAAGGGAATGTCTTTCTGAGGCTTCACAAAATTGTAAGTGTATTCACTGGAAGATTTTTTTGTGAGCGGATATTGAAAGCCACTGATCTCAATACTCGCTTCACCGGGCAATGCTTCACCACTCACTTTGATCTTCACTTCATAATCCTGGTACTGCACCGTTTGAAGTTTTGAATTCACCACAGCAAATTGAAATGGCGCCTTCTTCTCGAAATAATCGTTGTGATGAATGAGACGCAACGTACTGTCCTTGATTACATTGGGCGAAGAAAAAAGAATGAAAGCCAAAGCAAGAACGGGAAGAACGAGATAGCGCAGATACTTTCTGTTCACTGAAAGATTGATTGCTGAAGAAAAGGCAATCGGCTTGAGCGCAACAATTTTCTGATTGATGCTCGCTTCAATGAGTGAGGAATCATCCCCACTCATTTGCCTCTTCAACTGCAGGATGTTCAGCAGCCGGTCCTGCACTTCTGAAAAATGGGAGCCGATGATGCTCGCTGCCTTTTCCTGCGAAATAATTTTTCCGAGTCTGAAATAATGCATCAACGGGAGTGCAACCCATCGAATCAAAACAAACAATGCGCCGCCCAGGAAGCCAAAAAACAAAATGGTTCTGATGGTGGAAGAGAAATAGAAAAAATATTCGAGCACATTGATGATGAGAAATGATGCGAGCAACAGCGCACCCGTGTAAATCGCGCCGCGCAAAAGTTGATTCAGGTAGAACTTGCGAATAAACTCATCGAGTTTGCGAATGAGAAGCTGATAGTTGTTAATATTCGTTTCCATGATAAGAGAGTTGCCGAAATTAAGTCAAATTCAACAGCGAGAAAAACGAATTCGACGAAGGGAAATTTTCTTCAGACAATTTTCGCAGAGAAATTGTTTCTCCATTGCCTTTTTCAGGCAATTGCTCAGCCTTCAAAAAAAAAGCCGGTGCATTCCTTTTCGATTGCATCGGCTTGCCCTGCAAAAAAATTTACTGCACTGTCAGCGTAAATGAGGCGGTAGATATGTTTCCGTCTTTGTCTGTAACAGTGAAAACATATTTCTCACTGCCCGCCTGATTACGAACTGCGAAATCAATGTCGCGATCAAATCCATCATCTGATTCACTGCCACTGAGAGCTTCATCATGAATGCTTGTTGAAGTTGTTGCACCGTCATAAAAAACGGATACATCGAACGTGTTCAATTCATCTTCCGTTCTCTCGGCATGTACTCCTGCGTGAATTGAATCGCCCTTGGCGACTGTCGCATCAGCATTGGTTAAACCGGCGCCTGATTCCAATTCAATGATGGGTGGTAGCTTTTTGTCTTCATCTCCTTTGCAGGAATAAAAAGCAACAACCGATAATGCTACAAAGAGCATCGTAAAAAACTTAAAACTCATTTTTGTGTTCATTGTTTAGTTGATTTTGGTTAGGAAAAATTTTTAGTCAGAGAAAAATTCAGAATGGAATTCGAATGTTAAGGTTGACGTTTCTGCCGATGTTCAGTAGGTTGTAATTTTTGAATCGCGACAAAGCATCGTAGTATGCTTCATTCAAGAGATTATTACACACGAGTGAACATTTAATATTTTGTTTTTGGAAATGAAGTATTGTTCCTGCGCCCGCATTTACGAGGGTGTATGCAGGGGAAGGAGTTTCAAACTGCCCAACATGATCTTGTGTGAAGTTGTATTCAACCCCGGCTTTAATGAAAGTTTCATCAGGATGTTTTGCCTTAAAAAGATTCACACGAATCTCCCCTTCAATTTTATCGGAAGGAATGAAAGGAAGATTTTCATCATCAGAAGTTTTTCCGCGAATGATCGAATAGCTTGCATAAAAATCAAGAGGAGCTGTTTGAGGGCTGATGTCAATTGATATTTCTCCACCCTGCATGTACGCATCCTTCTGCACGTAGCGGTAAATATCGAAGCCTACAAATTGTTCACCGGTAGGATTGAGATAGATGTAATTGAAGATTTGATTTCTGTAAACTGAAATATTCGCTGACAAAATTTTTGTCTCATAAGTGGCGGCAAGTTCCACGTTGATGTTGTTTTCAGATTTCATATCTGCATCTCCTTCCTCCCATCGAAAGGTTCCCTCATGTAACCCATTTGAATACAACTCGGCAAGATTAGGAGCACGATAACCGCTGGAGAAATTTAGTTTGCCTGTGAAATTTTCATTCGGCTTGAATGCAATTCCCAATGAACCATTCGGCACAATGAAATAATGGTTTTGATTGATCAATCCTGAATCGGCGAAGTCATAATTAGTTGTTTTAAACGCCTTAATATTTTTTACATCCAGCCGCAACCCTGTTTCCAGGATAACCTTGCTCCATGATTCTTTCAGGTATGCAAAAATTCCGTTCTCAAACAGATTCGCATCAGGCACAATTACTTTCTTTCCGCTGTTGTGATTCGTTTGAAACATTGGCTGAAGACCAATAGTGAATTCTGTTTTCTCATTCACATTTCTTACAAACTGCGCATCAGCATCCACCGTATAAAGCAACATGTCGAGCGAAATTTTATTTCCGCCTTCCTGCTCCTGCCTGTGATTGACATGAGCACCTGCATTGATCTTAATTTTTGTTCTGCCTCTGTAAATCGTGTTCTGTGTGGTGAGGATATTGAACAGCACCTGATGGTGAGGCCCCGTAAAATCGCGGCTCCACCGCGATACCGTGGTGTCAACATGGTTCAATGAAGTGTCGAGAATAAAGCCAAAACGATTCAGTGAAAACATGTAGTTATTCGCCGAATACCAGTTTTTCTTTTTGAATGAAAGCGTTCCCTTGGCCATATAACCATCGAAGCGAGAATTGAAAACACGCTTCTCGTTTCCATCACTGTAGTCAGCATTTGATTCAGCACCCGCGCGAATACGCCAATTCAATTTTTCATTCGACCCCTTGAAGCCAACATCAAGTGATCCACCAAGAGTGTTGCTGAAAAATCTCGCATTTACATCACCTTGCTTTGTGTTCACTTCTGCAGGTTTTTCCTCAATGACGTTGAGTACGCCGCCAATGGCTTCACTGCCATACATAATTGAAGCAGGACCTTTGATAATCTCGATTCGATCAATACCCACATCGTTCAAACCCAAACCATGCTCATCCTGCCACTGTTGATTGTCGAAGCGAATGCCCAGCAGTTGTGTTTGAATTCTGTTTCCATACAAGCCACGGATCACCGGCTTTGAAATTCCAACGCCCGTTGAAAGCTGACTCATGCCCGGAAGTTTCGATAGTGCATCGCTGATGGAGTAACTTCCTTTTGCACGCGCCTCTTGCTGTGAAATGGTTGAGATATTTATTGGAGTTCTGTCAGGGTCGTTATTTTTTGTTCCGAAGACCACCACCTCTTCAGTTTCAATTTCATTGTCTTCCATGTAGATATTCAGTGTGTCTTTTCCGCCCTCAAGTGAAACCGTTTTGATCACACGAGCATATCCTACATAAGAAAATGTAATGGTAAAAGTACCGGAAGCCATTCCGGAAAATTGATAAGCGCCGTCCTCCTCAGTAACGGTTCCCAGCAACAGTTCCGGAATGTAAACAGTGACGTTGTACATGGGCTTGCCGGTACTCTTATCTTTCACTACACCCCAAAGCGATTGCTGCGCATCAGTAATGATGCAACAACATAAAAGGATCAAAAGAAAAATTTGCCTCAAGGGAAAACCGTAATCGTTAGAATGTAAGAGTGAAAGAAAATGGAAAGAGCATGACTCAGTAAATCATGCAACAAAGAATTGCTCTTCGTTTTTGTTACCCTTTCGGAGGTGGAGACGGAATTTTAAAAGGAATGCCGGGAAGAAAAAAAACTTCGCTTGAAGAAAGAGGCGCTGAAGTTTCAGTAGGTACTTCTGAAGTTGGAAGTTGGAAAAACCAATCCTGCATCAACGGCTTGGAAGATATTTTTCCTGATGCGTTGTTTCCGGAAGAATGTTCGGTCAATTGTTTACCGAATTCGGTGAAGAGCGTTGTTTCCTTTTTATCCGTCAGGCAGAAGAATGAAATTTTATCTCCTGAAAAAAATGATTTCACCACATCATAATGACAGCCTTGATAAATGAATTCGTTTTGCCGGGAGTTTGTGAAGCGAATTTCTTTTTGAAGTTCCTCTCTCGAAAATGAAAGCTGAATCATTTGTTCAGAATTTTCCTGAGATTGTATCTGCTGGGCTATCTCCTTTTTTGCACTGTAATCGGCAGCAAGAAATGTGAGATAATATCCTGCTGCTGTGAACAAGAAGAAGATGGATAATGATATGGAGAGAAGCTGCTTCAAAAGATTTTTTGCGAAGCGAAGCTAAAGAAAATTGTGAGAGCAGTTAAATTGAACAAATTAACGGGTGCATGACAAACATCCGGGTCACGCAAAGCCGCAAAGAAAAATTCATTGAAAATTTGTCTGTTTCTCTTCTTTGCGCCTCCGCGTCTTTACGAGAAATATCAAGAGCTGAAATTTGTCGTACGCCCGCATTAACATGAAGATGGAGTACGCAATAACATTTTTAATCTTTGCCATGAAAAATTTAAATTATGTATTACGAACTTTCAAAACCAGAAAAGAAAATTGCGCGGCAAATAATTGAAAAAGGATTGCAGCATGAATTAAAAACCGGCATTAAAAATTTGGAAGCCATTATCAGTGAATGGAAATTGAAAAACAAAGATCACCACGATACTTATCATTTACTCTACAAATCAATAACGGATTTTGATAAGGGGATAGCACGCAGGTACGATAGAATGACCGGCTCGAATTACATTTGGATTATCGCCGGTCAATTGGCTGATGGTGTTATTACGAAACAAGATTTGGAGCCATTTAATGAAGAAGTGAAAAACATAATTGCCCTGCTAACGTCATAAACTGATTTCCAACCTTCAATCTATGGGTCTATCTCTGTACTATTCCGGTCGCTTCAATCCTCAATCCTCATTGCAGGAAATGATCGAGGAAATAAAAGACATCGCAGAAGCCAATGAATGGCCGTATCACATTTTCGAAACAGAATTTCCTCCGAACTCAATCGGAAAAAAAAAGTACAACGACGATATCTACGGCATCTTCTTTACCCCGCCTGAATGTGAAACTGTTGATTTGTGTTTCTTGTCTAACGGGAGAATGAGCAGCGGAATAAACCTGAAATTTTGGGGCAACTCAAAGAAGAAGGAAGAGCAGGGATACCTGTACATGCTCTCGGTGAAAACACAGTTTGCGGGAATAGAAATACACAAGCTCATCATTCACCTGTTGAAATACCTGAGCAAAAAATATTTTCTTGACTTCAAAGTCACTGATGAAGGTCATTATTGGGAAACCGGTGATGAAAAATTATTAGCAAAAACTTTCGGGGAGTACAATGCATTCTTTGATGAGGTGACTACTGCTGTTGAAACTTTTCCAATGAAAGCGGGTGAAACTATTGAGGAATACTTTCAGAGAATCCTGAAGCCGAAAGGAAGAAAAGGGTAAAACAATTTAGTCAGAAAAATATCTCCTAAGTGGTAACTATTAAAAGTTCCTTTTCGTATTGACGGTGAGCCTATGCCTTGTCTTAAAAGTAACTGGCAAAACAGGATGATTTCCCTCATAAACGTCTTAACCAATCATCATATCTTCATTTCTAAAACCTAAAATCATGAAATCGTATTCACTAATGCTTTCGTTGCTTGTTTTCTTCATTACATCATCACAGGCACAAGCGCCCGATATCCAGTGGCAAAAATGTTTTGGAGGAACTCTTGAAGACTTCACACGCTCCCTTGAATTAACCAGTGACGGTGGTTTTGCTTTTGTCGCATCTACAGAATCTAATGACGGTGATGTAAGCGGCAACCACGGCGAAGCAGATTTTTGGCTGGTGAAAGCAGATGCTTCGGGAACTATTGAATGGCAAAAATGTCTGGGCGGTACACTCGATGATTATGGCTGGTCTTTGAAGCAAACCTTAGACGGAGGCTACATCTTTACCGGCTTTTCCATTTCTCATGACGGTGATATAACGGGCAATCACGGCAACTATGATTATTGGGTGGTGAAGACCGATGCCTCAGGAAATATTCAGTGGCAAAAAGCGTATGGCGGTTCGCTGTACGATGCACCGTATGTCATTCAGCAAACAACTGATCATGGATATATAATTGCGGGCTCTGTGTTGTCACAGAATGGCGATGTTACGGGAAGCCAGGGCGATAAAGATGCGTGGATTGTAAAGATTGACTCAACAGGAAATATCCAATGGCAAAAGGATATGGGCGGCACAGCAATTGACGATGCTTATGCCATTCAGCAGACTATAGATGGTGGCTACATTGTGGCCGGCAATTCTGCTTCTAACGATGGTGATGTGAGCGGTGGTCATGGAAGCGATGACGTTTGGGTGGTAAAGCTGAATTCAGCAGGAAGTATTCTATGGCAGCACTGTTATGGAGGAACTGGTTCTGATGTTGCGCGATGTATTCAGCAAACTTCTGATGGCGGTTATGTTGTGATAGGATTTGCAAAGTCAAAAGATGGTGACGTTACCGGAAATCATGGATCTAATGATATCTGGGTCATCAAAATTAATTCTTCCGGAACCCTGCAATGGCAAAAATGCTTCGGCGGCTCGCGGAATGATTTCGGAAGATGGGTTAAACAAACTGTTGACGGTGGATATTTGATAGCCGGTGCCGCCGGTTCTTCGGATGGAGATATAGTAGGCAATCACGGCAGCAATGATTTTTGGATATGCAAGATTGATACATCCCGAAATATTCAGTGGCAGAAAACTCTTGGTGGATCGGAGGAAGATTATATGTACACCTTTCAAGCAGACGGAGCAGGAAATTATTTTCTCGCCGGTCTTACTTTATCTACAGACGGTGACGTAACCGGCAATCACGGAGATCAGGATGTGTGGGTTGTAAAACTTGCAGCCAATTGTAATCTTTCACTTTCCGGCACAACAGCCAATCAAACGTGTACCGGCAATGACGGGAGTATTAATCTTTCTGTATCGGGAGGAGCCCTTCCCTTAACTTACAATTGGTCGAACGGAGCGCCTACTGAAGATATCAGCGGCTTGGCGGCAGGCACTTATTCCGTCACAGTTACTGATGTTGCAGGCTGTACAGCTTCTTCAAGCGTTCAGGTATCAGCACCTTCATTCAGTACACCCACAACTCTTTCCACTGCTAAAATCACATCAGCATCTGCAACTTTGAAATGGCATATTGCAGGAACGCCTTCCGGTTTTGGCATTCAATACAAACTCACTTCATCGGCCACATGGCTGCATAAAAAGCTCAGTACAGGAACAAAAGCTTCCTACAAATTAACCGGCCTCAGTCCATCAAGTCAATATGAATGGCAGATTCGTGAAGACTGCGGCAGCCAGCATTCAAGCTATTCTTCTTCCAAAATGTTTACCACGCTGGCCCTGAAGGAAGGGGAAAGCATCGTTGCTGCTAATTTTGATCTTCGCGCTTATCCCAATCCTTCGAATGGAATTTTCACCGTGGATGTGAAAGGCGTTGTAGATGATAAGGTGATCATTGAGGTGATAGATTTATCAGGAAGAATTTTGTTTGAAGAAAGTGTTTCATCAAGCGACGGAAGCATTCTTCATGAATTGGTCCTGCACGAACTCAATAATGGATATTATCTGTTCAGCCTGTCTGATAACGGAGTGGTGCATACACTGCCGTTGATGATTGCGAAATAGAACGTATCAAAAACCGATGCTATCGCTTCAAGCGATAGCATCGGTAGTTAAACTCCTTTTGAAAACTGATTGGTATTAAGCAGCACTGAATGCTCTCCTTATTCTGCAACTAAATCTAAGTTCCTTTTCTACTCCTGTCAGCGTATCCCAACTTGAACTTTGCAAAAGTCACCAAGAGCAAAAAAATTACTTTTGTATTGCTGCCCACCATACATATCAAGGTCTCGTTATCATTTCTTCATCTCCAAAAAAACTAATTATGAAATCGAATTTACTGCTGCTATCATTTTTTGTTTTCTATGTTGTGTCATCGCCGGCACAGGCACCCGAGCTCGACTGGCAAAAATGTTACGGAGGAACGCTCGACGATTTCACGCGCTCACTTGAATTAACTAACGATGGCGGTTTTATTTTTTGCGCTTCGGCAGAATCCAATGATGGTGATGTAACCGGCAATCACGGGGATGCGGACTTCTGGTTAGTAAAAGCAAATTCTTCTGGTGCTATTGAATGGCAAAAATGCCTTGGAGGCCCGCGAGAGGATTATGGATGGGCTTTAAAGCAAACGGCTGAAGGTGGCTACATCATGGCGGGTTTCTCAAATTCAAATAAGGGAGATGTATCCGGCAACCACGGCAACTATGATTTTTGGGTGGTGAAGACTGATGCTTCCGGAACCATTCAATGGCAAAAAACTCTCGGCGGATCACTGTATGATGCACCCTATGCCATTCAGCAAACAACAGATCACGGGTATGTTGTTGCCGGCTCTTTGTTGTCGCAGGATGGTCAGGTCACAGGAGGACACGGCGGTAAAGATGCATGGGTCGTCAAGCTGGATTCAATTGGTAATATTCAATGGCAGAAAGATTTAGGAGGCTCGGCGACAGACGATGCCTTTGCCGTTCAGCAAACTACAGATGGCGGATACATTGTAGCAGGAAATTCCAATTCGAACGATGGTGATGTGAGTGGTGGTCATGGACATGATGACTATTGGGTAGTGAAGCTGACTACGACGGGAAGCATTCAGTGGCAGCATTGTTATGGAGGAAGCGCTGATGAAGTTTCGCGCTATGTGGAGCAAACTCCCGATGGAGGTTATGTGGTAATCGGATTTACGCTGTCGAGTGACGGTGATGTTACGAGCAATCATGGATTGAATGATATCTGGGTCATCAAAGTAAATTCCACCGGAACATTGCAATGGCAAAAATGTTTCGGCGGGTCGGGGGATGATTTCGGAAGATGGATCAAGCGAACCGGTGATGGCGGATATTTGATAAATGGTCCTTCGGGTTCTGAAGATGGTGATGTAACCGGCAATCACGGCGGATTGGATTTTTGGATCGCGAAGCTGGATTCATCACGAACTATTCAGTGGCAGAAAAGTGTGGGTGGCTCTTTGGAAGAATATGATTTTGCTTTTCAGACTGACGGTGCTGGAAATTATTTTCTCGCCGGATATGCAGAATCCAACGATGGTGATGTAACCGGCAATCACGGGGAAGAAGATGTTTGGATTGTCAAGCTTTCTTCCGTTTGCAATGTATCACTCTCCAGTAATGTCACGAACGAAACCTGTCCGGGCAATAATGGAAGTATCGGTCTCACCGTGTCAGGAGGTACACTTCCCTACATATATCATTGGTCAAACGGAGCAACAACTGAAGACGTGAGTGGATTAGCGGCAGGCACTTATTCCGTCACTGTAACTGATGTTGCGGGTTGCACAGCATCAGCAAGTGTTCAGGTAGCTGCACCTTCATTTAATACTCCAACCAATCTTTCCACTGCTAAGATCACATCAACCGGGGCAACTTTGAAATGGAACATTGTTGGTACGCCTTCCGGTTTTGGCATTCAATATAAACTTACTTCATCGGCTACATGGCTGAAAAAGAAGATCACTACCGGAATAAAAACGTCCTACAAATTGACCGGTCTAACACCATCGAGCCAATATGAATGGCAGATTCGTGAAGATTGCGGAAGTCAGCATTCAGCTTATTCCACTTCTAAAATTTTTACTACGCTTGCCGTGAAGGAAGGTGAGAGTATCACTGCTGATCCGTTTGATCTCCGGGTTTATCCTAATCCTTCGAATGGAATTTTCAATGTTGATATCAATGGCGTGATGAATAATGAGGTGCATATTCAGGTGATTGATTTGTCAGGAAGAATTTTGTTTGAAGAAAGTGTTTCATCGAATGATGGAAGCATTCTTCATGAAATAGATTTGCATCAACTCAAGAACGGATATTATCTGTTGCAGCTGTCGGATAACGGAGTTGTTCATGAATTGCCGTTGATGATTGCGAAGTAAACAGAAGAAGATTATACTTTTCAGCCTCCCGATAAATATGGATAGATATTGTCAAGTCCTGGCAATACTATATGGGTGATAGTTGCTACTTCAATTCGTTTCGTTTAATTTTTTCAATTTGCCGTTTGTGTCTGAGAATGTGTACGATTGCATGTTCGGTCAGTTGCTCTGTATCGTACAATTGCCCCCAGCTTGTTTTGATCTTCAAGGAATCGTCAAATTGTTCTAATTCATTGTCTTTAATTTCTTTAAAAACGTTTTCAGTATAGATGAAAACGTTAGTCAGGTCATCTAAATATTCTTTAATGGTTAAATGAAAGGTTTTGTCAGGACGTCTAATGTTATATCCTTTCAGATTACGAATGCTGGTCGCATAACCGTAGCCGGAATTTACAACATGAGATAAAATGGTCTGGATAGATCTACAGTTTTCGTCAGTTGTGTGAGGGTCTGTGAATATAGTCAAAGCATTGTCCGGAATGTCTTCAATTACTTTTTTTAAATCTGAAATTGCCTGTTCATATATGTCAAGCAATGCACCAACTGCTCCTTGTCTGTAAATTTTCATAGTTTGTTTTTATTCAGAATTCATGAAGTCTGTCATTTCAATTTTATATTTGATTGCTGCGATACGTTTTCTCATTTTACTATGTTGAAATCAATTGTCAATATTAAGCCCGCAGATTGAAGCTGTCACTGCCAACCAGCAGCAATCAATTTTCCTTCTTTGGTCGCATAGCCTGGTCAATTCCATCAACCGCTTCTTTTATGTCTGCCGTCCAACAACCAGCCTTACCATTATCAAAAGCTTCATTCCATTCTTTGTATCCTTCTGAAAAGTCAGGCAAAGTATCATTTTGTCCAACTAACGATGTTACGCATTTTGATAAGGCCTTTTCCGAATAAGGCAAATGCGCAATAAAGTCAGAGTAACCGCTTGGTAATTGCGGGTTATAAATCCTAACGCCGTCAATTCTTATATGGATGATGGTGTCTCCCTTTTCATATTTCTCAATCTTTAGTATTGTCAACGTTGAGCTGTCTTCGCCTGGTCTGTTGTCATACCTCCAGACTTGTCCAACTTTAAATTTGTCACTCACAATGATTTGAGGTTCGTTCTTTGTTTGTCCTTTACAGCTTATGAAAAAACTAAAGAGTCCGGCAATAAGAATTAGTAAGTTTCTATTTTTCATGGTTCAACAGGAGTAAGTGTTTAATGATTATTCTGCATCATTGATAACCGCTGTATCGCCCGGCGTCGCAACGCCGCCACGGCGAGGACACTACGCGTCAGGAATTAAGATTCATTTAATCTGGTTGTTGTCAATAGTTTATTCTACATAGAAAACTTCCATCGAAATAACAAATAACGTAAATCCAAGATCAATCAAAAACCATTTTATAGGATTTACTCGCTTCTTAATTATTAAAACTCCTAAATAAATCCCCGACGATGCAAAAAAAGAATTCAATATTAAGATCCAATCCGGAATCATTACAAGAAAAAGACAGTCTGTAAAATGATATTCATAATACGTGTAAATAATTCTCAATAGCCAAAGGGTATTTCCAATAAGAACTATAAATCCAGCAAGAGCATTTACTAAATGAAATGAATGGCCCATTATACTCAACTGTTTATCCAAATTACGCATTACTTGTTTTTTTCTTGCTGTCTGATTGTCATCTTGTAAATTAGGGTAGCATTAAGCTTGCCGCCAACGATAAAAACCGGCTCTTCGATGTAACACTTTTTTTATTTACATAAAATCAGTAATTCATTAATATATTTTCTACCCCACTCTTCCTCTATATTCATGTCGAGAGCAATTTTTAAATTTCCGCAAGCATTTACTTTATCGCCTTTTTTCATGTACAAATAACCCATATTCCTATATGCAAAAGAATTGTTTGGATCCAACTTAATAGAATATCTTATGAGATATATTCCTTTTTCAAATTTTCCATTTAGTCCTTGAGCATACCCCCAGTTATTCAGGCATTTTGCCAGGATAATGCTATCTTCTGTTGATTGTTTAGCAAGCAAATAGGCCCTTTCAAAGGCATATTCTGCAGAATCAAATTCCTCCTTTTCTAAATAAATCCAACCAAGATTTGTCCAGGCACCCTCTACTCCTTTGTTATAGGACAAATAACGAATCAAATAATTATGAGCTTCCTCAGTTAATCCTAAAAAGTAACAAACTGTTCCTAGGCTTAGGCCAAGTTGCCCCTTTAACGACATGCCGTTCAACTCAGCTTGCCGATAGTTTTTTAACGCCCATTCCCATTGATCCAAACGATGATGAGATTGACCTCTAAACCAAAAGTAATTCGTATCGGCTTGATGATGCAATGAAACTTCGGAATTATAGAAGTCTTTCAGGGCAAGCGTATCTTTTTTTAACATATAATAACACAGTCCTCTGCCGTAGTAAGCATCATAATAGTTGCTGCGCTCAATGACTTTGGTGTATTGAATAATGGCACTTTCATAATCTCCATTGGAAAACAGATCACTTGCTTGTTTAAGATTTTGGGTATCTTCCTCTGTTTGTGAAAAGGCTGAATGATGGATAAAAATTAGTATTATCCCTAAAATAAAAACTTTAGACGTCATCGCTCTAATTTTTGACCTTACTTTATCCCTATCAAATAAGCGGGATACCAGAAGTTACGAAGTATTCAGCATCCAAGTAATTGCGAACGAAGGTAAAGCTTTCACTGCTTTCCCTTCTGTTGTTGGTCTGGCTCGACTGGGGCTGTGCAAAGACCAACAACGGCTGCAATGATTTCCACACCGGTTGCGCGTGAAGTGATTAATCAAATGGATTTATTGGGGTTTCGTAGAATTTTTTTGGGCGCGTAAGATTTCAGCGATTACTATTAGTTATCGGGAAGTAAAGGATTCACCTTTGCTGAAAATTATTCTCTATGAAAACAAAACTCTTTCTCGCTCCTATCATTTTCGTTGTCTTAGTAATCTTGAGTTGCGGAAAGAAAGATGACACTAACCCCATGAAACTATTCAAAGCAATTCTCATGTGGGTCGGCATGTTGTTATCTCTTCCCTCCATATTATGTGCACAAGCACCTGAGCAGGATTGCAGCGGTGCGATTGTGGAGACGGCGGCGCTGGATACGTTTCCGGTCTATTCTACTGCTGGTCAGAATCAGGAACTCATCTTTGAGCAGAATACAACTTGTCTTATTGGTGGAGAAGAAAATTCAGTGTGGATTACATTTACAGCATGTACTGCCGGCTATTTGGTTTTTGAAATCAAACCTTCAGGTGCAGGTGATGATTTTGATTGGACTCTTTATGATTTTACTAACCACACTTGCGCGGATGTTTTAGATACAGTAAATCAATTGCGATGTAATTATTCTGCTGTCCCGGGATGGACTGGTTTAGATACACAATATAATATGATATCTGTGCCATCAGGCGGACCTAATCAGTGTAAAGAGTTGAATCCGTATCCTGGTCAACGATTTCTTTTAATGGTGAACAACCACGCGAATTCAAATACAGGATTCATTCTTGCATTTGGTGGCACTGCAACATTATGTAACACCGTAGGCATTCCTAAAATCACGAACAACAAATTTTCGCTTTACCCAAATCCCACCGATGGAAGCTTGCGCTTTAAAAACCTTCCATCAAAAAACAATCTCACGATTGAGGTAATGAATGTTTATGGAATGAATGTTTTGAAGAAAGAAATAAAAACTTCTGACGGGAAGCAACTCGATCTTCCTGCAGCATTGCCTAATGGATTTTATGTGCTTAATATTTTGGGGGAAGGAAAAGTATTGGACAAAGAATCTTTTATCATTGCAAGATAACATTTGCTTATCGGTTGGTTTCTCCCCGACCGAAATAATAATGGAAAATTTCGGCGGGTGAGACACGTGAGACACCCGCCGATAGAAGAAACCGCAAAAGTTTATTTAAGTACAAATGTTTTATTAGAAGCACCTCAGCCCCTGCTATTGTAAAGCCGATCTAAGCACCAGTATTAATTCTTTCCGTCCAATAAATTTTTCCGGTAGGTGTGTCGCGATTTGTGTATCAATTGAGGGATTGAGGACTAAACCTGGTGCTTCTTTAGTCCACCAAGGGGTCAAATATTCAAATGGTTTCGTCTTTGAATAGCTTACTGTGTCTTTGCCATTAATTACATCAATGAATACATTCAAGTAATGATGTGAAGTATGAAGAACGGTCATGTCCTTTTCAAGTGAATCAACGTTAGTCTTTAAAGCGGCTAAAATATTTGTCCATTCTAATTGGGAAATTTCATGCTTCCATTTTTTATGTTTAAGTTTAACTTGCTCTTTAATTGTTGTGTCTCCGTCCCAAATACTGTAAAATGTTTCAATCAAATATTCTTTCGTAGTCAGCTTTTTAGTCCAGGTATCAATAGTGTATATAATTTGATTCTTGGTTGCCCTATTTTCAAGGAATAATTCATCCTTTTTATGAAAAGTCCTGTCCGTTCTTTCTATTGAGGTTATTACAATCTGTGTAACTTGTCCAAATGCATTAGCTACCAAAATCGAAAATGTCAATATGAATAAAAGTTTACTCATTGCTGTGTCCAATATTGGTGCTAACTTGTTTATACTCGCACATTTATCTATCTCAATTATCGCTATTCCTACAAATGAGCGGGGTACTAAGAGTTTCGAAGTATTCAGCATGCAAGTAATTACGAACGAAGATAAAACTTTTCAGGCCAACAACGGCGACAAACCCGCTATTGCAAATGTGCCGTTATAGCCCGTTTTTTTCTCCATCTCGTTATTAGTTTCAAAAGCAGTAAAAAAATAATTTCTATCAATAACATTGGAACAACTAATAACTCTTCAAATCCGTTATAGCTTCCACCTCTCCACGAATACCAGTCAATCCTATCATAGTCTACACCAATACCACTCATTTCATCCTGATAAAATATATAAGTTACAAAGTGATCACCGAACCCGGTTTCTTTTCCTCGTGCTTTGTCAACCAATATGGAAGGGGTAGCGTCACATTCACCCGAAAGAATTGTTATTTGTCTTAATTTGAAATCTTTATTATATAGAACAAATGCTGTATCAAAAATATCGAGAATTGGTGGATAAGGATTGTATTCTTCTACAGCCGGGTATGGGATTCTTTTTTCATTTTTAAAGCTGCCCAGGTCAAATTTACTTTCAAGTCCAAGCGCTTTTAATCTGCCATTCATATTAGGACTGAAATCAAAAATATAGTCTGCGCTTTTGAGCTCCTTGTCAAGGCTCGATTCGGCAATATTCTTAAAGAGTCCGCCTACTCTTAATAGACATTCCAAAACCACCTGATCAAAAATAATCAGTCCCAAAATTACTAATGTCCACTTTATGATTCCCATTAAAATTGGCTATGACTTATTTATACCCGGACTTTCATCCTGACCTACTACCGCTATCGCAAGCCTTTTGTTACCTGCATGGCTGTTGTCCTTCCCAGGTGGTTGTTTCATTTTTCTGCCTTAATAAAAAACATATTTCCGTAATAGTTTGACAGCAGTATTATTATCTTTTAAAAAGTTTATCATCGCTTCCAATAGACTTCCTTTCCATATCATTTAAATAAATTGTGTCATTCCGCATTAGATATTCTCTTTTGAGCATAGCGTATTTCTCACCTATAAATTGGTTTAACCTGAAATCAAGCCTGTCTGGCTTCCTGGAGTCTTTATAGTAGAACATGTTTTGTAAATAATTTTTGCCATTATAAACCATTCTAAATGATTTAATTTTTTCATTGGGTTCAATAATACTTTTCCTTTCCAAATCTTTGTATGAAAGTTCAATATGACCAAATGTATCCGTGGTAAAATATGTTTTTGAGTAATTGATAAAAAGTTTGGGGTTGATGGCATTTTTATATAAATCTGAAAAAGTAATTAATAAGCTATCCGGATTGTCTTTCCAACAAGTATAACTAATATCAACACTATCAATATCATTTAGCTTTTTTCGTATTAAAGTCAAATTGTTATTCATTAATTTGAATTTTCCGGCTTCTGTTTTTTTTTCGAAAAATGTTGGAAATGTGAATTTGTAGGTTGAATCAGAGTATAAATACAGTTTGCAAGTTCCTTTGATGTTCTCAAAACTTGTTTTTTGTGCACAACTACAAATCAAGATCAAACAAAGTAGTGAGATGTAATATTTCACGTTTATGCTGTTAATTTTGTTCAGTAATACTTTCGATATATATTTCTGCCAACTTGTATGCGGACTTTCAGTTGACAAGTTTCGCATAAACCAAATTAGTGCTGCAATCCTTTCATCATTGCTTCCACACCTCTCCAAGCTCCTGCTCAATTTGTGCATTCCACAAATCAGGCTTATCCGCACTCAGCCAAACAACCCGGTCATATTTTGCATCTACTACAGCGATTGCCGGCACACCGCCTGAAAGATAGCGATCACCCGATTGCATGGCGGTGACTATAGAGGTAAGCCACAGCGCCCGCACTTTACCATCAATGTTTCGAAAATAAGGTCGCACGTCAGCCACTTTATTTACTGACCAGTCATAGGCCATTTTGCTTTCGCGGATCTTACTCGGCACCGAACTCGTTCCTGCTGTCCCGTCATTTGTATGATTGAAAATATAAACTTTCATTTCCCCATCTGCCGGGATGAAGATGCTCGTGTTTAAGCCATGCTTTGAGGTGTCATACGGTTCAAGAGCATAGTATTGATAAAGCATGTCTTTCGCACCGGGCACCGCTGCCGACATTTTGAAAAAAGCTGTCATCGGTTCTTTGCTGATGCCGTCTTTGATCTCCGGAATCCGGATATCGCCTTTGTGGTACATAGGCAGCGGCGCAAGAAAACCTTCCTGGAACCTGAAGCTTTCTGTGGCATATCGGGACACTTTCTCCGGCATCAGGTTTTGATTTTGGAGATATTTGAATTGCTGCATCTCAGATGGACTATATATTGTTCCTGCGCCAAGCAAAATTCTTTTTACAAATTCTGTTGATCCCTGCTTAATCACATGCACGCCGCCGAATTCAGGTCTCGGAAAAAATATTCCTTTCCACCGGATGAGCGGAGTAACCTGTACCCATTTTCCTGAGTCATCACGCATGTAGCGAGTTTCCCCGGGTTCCAATGTAAAGAGCTGTATAATTGAGAAACTTCTTATAATGGCAGTATGTGTTTTTCTGGAAAAAAGAAGTCGCTCACCAATTGTAAAATGAACGGGGAACTTGTGCTCTTCAGAAAAGTTTGGGGAGGGCGCTTCCACAGACACGCTGAAAATCGCCTGCGTGCTTTCAAAGAATCGCTGGTAATTATATTTAGGAGATGGCTGAAGTGCCATGGTCCAGCGATATCCTGTGCTATCCCGTACTAAGAAGGGTTCCGTCACGGCTTCGGTTTCGCGCACTCTTTGTTCTGCTAGCGTTTGAATGCTGATCCTCGGCTGAACGGGTTCATAAGCGGTTTCAGGGAGTTGTGATATTATAGTTTTATCCAGTGTTTTGTAGCGGACATATTTTTGAATATAGGAGTACATCTCCCACGGTGCCAGCCCGCTAAATATAGACCCTACAATGAGTAGTAGTGCAATTATCAGAATGATGACTCTTCCCCGCAACTTCGATTTCCTGAACAGGTAAACGATCCCGGTAATAATTCCCACGACAAGAATCAATATCACCCCGTACTTTCTTAATTCCAGCATCACTACCTGGTAGGCACTTCTCCCGGTGAACAGTAATTCAAGCACGATCAGAGCAAGGAGAATGAGAACGATCTTTACCCATAGACGCCTTCTTCCAAACCATTTAAGAAACCGTCTTTTTTTCTCCGGCTTCTTCAACTGTTCTGCTGGCATATCGCTATCGTTTTTTTATGAATTCATCTATGCTCTCGTCGAGGTCTTTACTCGATATTCTTGAACTATCTTTAGCAGGCTTTTCGGTATTTTCTACCGGGGGAATAATTTCTTTCTCTGCCTTTTTTTCCTGGTGAGTATCCGCGCTGATCTTTGCCGTGATGTTTACTCTCTTAACTGTGTTCTTTAAATCTTCTGCTACATCCGTTTCACCGGATTCAACCCGCTCTGCATAATCAAGCGCTGCATTCAGACGCTTTGGAGCAAAGCGGAGAAACCAGGCAGCCCCATAAAAGCCCAGCATTAAGGATGCCCACTCAACCAAACCATAAGCGATGTCCCACTGGAAGTCAGCCTTTCCGTACCGAAGGGAAAGAAGAAATTTTGCCATCACGACCAGGAAGGCAACAAAAAGCCGCCGCCGGAATAATCTCCTCACTACGAACAAACCTTTGGTGGTTCCTGCAGGAAACTTTCCGGGAAACCACTTAGCAGCAAGCTTGAGGATCATTAAGTCCAGGTAATAGATCGCTACACCGATGAGGAAGAAAGCGAGGATTAGAATTATGATTGTCATGATGATTTTATTTGAACAGTTTTTGTAGCTTGTGAATAGTAACTCTGAAGGTAATGCTTCTTCAAAAATTCAATAGCCCACGATCTCTTATTTAAGGGCCAATCGAGATACATTTTTAAAAAGGTATCCTTGGCATACGTATATAGGTCAAGTATATTAACCGGCATCATTTGTACCAGCAAGCGATGCACAACAAAGCGTGCAAGACCCTTCACATGCTTATGCGGGTGCAGCAGCAAAAGCTGTAAGTCCTGAGATGCTTCTTTTAGCTCCATAACACGCCGGCGCTTGCCTAACCGCATCAGGTTGTACAATTGTTCATAGTGAGAAGTGAGTACTCCTTCCTTTATAAGCATCAACACTAATTTTTTTACCTGCGCAGCGGTTAATGTCTGCACATCAATGGTTTCATCATGGCGATACAGGGCATCTATAAAAAGACATTCGCACAATCGTTCCAGCGGCTCACGCTCGGCGTAGTGAGAAGGTTGGAAGTCTATGATGTTGTGCTTGCCCAAATGTGACCTTAAATTCGGATCTGAAATTACGTATTGCTCATAACCATCTCCTGATTCAGGCAGAGCCGCCGGACTTTCAAGCACCATCATGGATGCACCTTTGAAAGCGATATCACGAAACACATATACTCCTCCAAAAGCACTGGTGTAAAATGTCTGGATATCAGTAAAGGGCAAATCAGTAAGCTCAAGATGCTCATACCTGAGATCACCGTTGGTTTCAATGTTTTTTATAAGCTCATCAATCAACGACGAATCTGTCCAGTTTTCTCCTTTATGAAGCAGTGACACAATCTCCCGCTGACGTTTGGCGTCTTTCGATATGTTCCCAAGTACATTAAAGCGGCAAACAATCCATTCCACCATAAGAAGATCTTTCGGGACTGTGATGCGTGAAAGCCCTTCATCAATATCAATATAAATTCCGGTACGAAGCGTAAGATCGGCAATTTGCCGGTGAAACAACCGGAATACTTCATCCATTAAATCGCCGTCAAAAGAATGATACGGAGCATACACGGGAAGTCCCTGCTGTTGCGGACTTATGATAATGGCAAACGGATTTGAGATTCCATCGAGAGAAAGATATTGAAGATTAACTTTTTCCGCAGCGATCTCGGGACTGAATCCCATACCATCAATGGAAAAGTGATCAAGTTTTGTTGGTTCAAGTCCGATCGCTTTAAGGCATTCATTATACCGCTCGACGATGTGAGGCTCGTATACATGAAGTAAACCCTGCTCATGAAGACCGCTTTCGCCAAGCAAACTATAATCGCTGATGGATACCGGTTTTAGTACCGGGTCTGTAATTGCAAGCACAGTTTTTCTGTTAGAGAGTGTATTGAAATTGTTTAGAAAATTTAATTGTGCGACTGTCATCCTTAGCGCAAACTATTTTCCAATCGAGTTCTTTAGCAATGACATTCATCCTCGCTGCACCTCTAACTCCTGAAGGAGAACCGCTCTCGCACTCGTGGGGGCGGAGGGACTCCCCTTTAGGGGCAGGGGGCTGCGGGTTGGGTGTGTCATTAGTAGCGAAGTCGAAGGATATGCGGGTGGGCCCTCGCATAATGGTTCGACTCCGCTCACCATGACAACCCAAATTAAAGCATTTCAAACAGTTTCTTAAGAATTCAGTTTTGCCAATCGCCGCTCCGCTTCTTTCATAATTGCATATTCATCCATTCGCTCCACAACTGATTGCTCGAAGGTTGTCTGGTAAATAGATATAGTTGAATCCAAATACCGCACAGTCTCCTGTAACCGGAGCTCACCAAATGATAACCCCTTCATGCTGGCTTTCATAAGCTCTATAAGCATCCCTTTTTTTCCTTCACTGCTTTTTGTAAAGTAGAGATCAGGATTTTTCCACCACTCATCCGGGAAATCGAAATCCATGATGCGTTCTGAAATAGCCATCTCGATGTTTCGCTGATCGCGTGAAGTGATAAATGGAAATTTCTGCTTCACTGCTTCGAAGAGCAATCCGAAAAATTTATCTTCCCTTTCAGGGTCATACTTCTTTTTAATTGTATTGTAGATTGAGAGCACAATTTCATTTTGAGGAAGCAACTCACCGGTAAATGATTTCAGCTCATTGAGTGATTTCAGCTCCTTCTGATTATCGAAGTAGTTGTAATCACTTGGCTTGGTAATATTCACAAACCCTGCTGATATTTCTTCATACTTCTTCCACCAAAGCCGGTTCTGGTCAATGAAATCCTGCCATGTGACAGCGCCTTCAATTCGTGCGCGTCCCTGGATGCGCGATAAAACGGCTGGGTCAATATCTTCAGGGCGATTGGTCATTACGTGTACAGCCCAGTTACCCCGTATGATCGCGCTTGCTCCTTCTGTTTCGGTGAGGAAAACAGAAATCACTTCACGCGCTCCAGAGGAAACACCGCGGTTTCCCCTATTGATCAGGTTATTTTCCGCATCATCAACCGGGGCATAAATGATTTGGCCGGTGCCCTTTAGTGGTTTAAACCAATCGAGCACTCTTTGCGAGCTTCCTCCCTGGTACTCAGAGACCGGGTTCGGAGGAAAGGGCCAATAGAGGAAGGGAATATTGAGGTCTTTACTTCGGTCATGAAGTTCCGTTGCAACGGCGGCAATCAACAAGCTCTTACCGGTTCCCGGCGGACCGGAACCCATAGTGATCGGGCGGAAACCACCAAGCTCCACCATCGGATTTTTTTCCTCTTTAGGAGAGTAGCTTAACAGTGCTGCAATCAACCGCTTCGATGCATGCTTAATATCCCTGTTCCCAACGATCTCATCAAATGTGATGCGTTTGAATTCTACTGATTGCACCCGGTCATGAATTTCATGGCTGAACCCCTGGATCACAAAGCCTGAGTCTTCAAGCTTGTAACTCCGGTTTTCAAATTCCTCGGCATACTTTAATGCCGCCTTCCTGATATTGATCTCATCCAGTATTAATTGAAAATAATCAATCGTAAATCGCACCAGTGAAATCTCATCCGGCACAATATCCGGTGAGTTCAGGTAAACACCGTAATGAAACAACACACATGTTGTGGCCTTCTGCGGATTCATGAGCGTGAATTCCGGCAACCCGATGTGTGACATCACGCGCGCCCTCACTTCCTCAGTATGATACCCGGAAAGTTCGGATACTATATAGTATGCGGCCGAAAAAATTGAAATGGCTGCTTCGGTTTCAAGCTTACGCTGAAACTCGGCCTGCTCGCTTACCAAAAGTTGGTTCGCTGTATTTTTTTCTTTCAGTGTTATAAGTCCTGAAGCTTTTGAATAGAGCCCTGAGATATAGGGACCCAATGCAAGACCTGTGGCTACTGCATTTGCGACCACACTCACGTGATCAGTAAGGAGTGAGAGGCCTCCGCTGATTCGCTCATAAGACTTTATAATCTCTACCGTCTGTTCTTTTTTCTGTCCTGAAAGCATTTGCTTTACAAATGCCTGCATATCCGGATTCATGCTTGCTATACGCTTACTGTCTTCAATCGGTGCATAAGAGAGGGATTTCAAATACACTTCTATTACTCTCTTTTTAAAGCTGAGTAAATCATTGAGAGGTATTGGTAAAACACTACCGTCGTGTGTTGGCATGAATTTCTTTTTAGAGTGAAATCAGTTTAAACTCCCTTATATACTCTAATGCCCCCTGTGCATTCAGTAACTGCTGGCCGGTGGCATGAGGAATAAAGAGCAGTGCGTTATAATCCGTTACCTTTCGAAGCAAGGTCTCGTCAGAGAGATGTGACACCTCGAATACCTGGTACGAGTTTTTTGCCGAAACTAATTTCCTCATTTTCTCACCACCTGACTTAATACTTTCCCGCTGTACTTCGAGGGCAAAAGCGTCCGGCTCATCAAGGGTTCGCAGAAGTTCAGAAACAGGATTGTCATCTAAAGAATACCTGCCCTTCAAAGGTCCTACAATAATTCGCTTGAGTTGTTTCGGGTAAATGGTGCAGCATGCCTGGTCAAGTGTAACGGCCATTTCCTGAAGCGGCAGAAATATATTGGTGGCTTTTTCAATAGTGGCTTTAAGGTCGCGGTACCATTCTATATTTGATGGATGAACATCCCTTGCTTCAATATCTGTCTCGAACATCAATTGATACAGAACAGGAACGTTAATGGAAGCTTCATAAGTGGCCCATTCGTATATAAACCTGTACCGCTTACCCGATGCTGCATCTGCGATTTGAGTGAGAGATCCTGGCGTGAATCCGAAAAACAATTCATCCGGCTTTTGCAGCTTTTCATAGTACATCCTTAGTGCAAGTTCATTTTGTATCTGCACCGGAGCCTTGCGGTGAATATAGGTCCATTCAACTAAGTCTTTAAGCAATGCCTCGGATGACCGTATTTTTTCAAGACGTTCGGTAGCATGTTCAGTATCAGCAAGGAGGTAACGAAATTCAATGCAATAAGGAAATGAGGAATCTGACTGATCTATCTTCATCTTCCTTTCACTGTCAAATAAATATTTCATTTTAAAACACTCCACCGTATTCAGGAACCGCCGGAGAAAATTCTGGAGTAATACTTTCTCATCTTTGTCCCATGGCAGGTCTATGTCAGCATCAATTACTTTCTCCAGTATATTCTTCAAATAGAGAAAGTACTTTTTATAACCATCATCCTCCGTAAGAATATTTCGATCTGATTCAGTAAATCTTTGAATGTCATTATACATTCCTTTCTTTGATTTTAATGATATGAAGAAGGCTGTGGTTAATGATTATCCCGCTCAATCAGAACGGTAATTTGTAATTTGTAATTGAGGGGACAAAGTTCATCATGCGTTGTTTTCACGCAAGACGGAATTGTTTTTATCAGCGTGATGCTACACTTGATTTTTGAAATCGCCCCTTTTCCTTGTGCCTGCATCATTTCGTCTGGAGGTCTGCAAAGACGTCCTCGGTTTCACTCTTTTTATCACCTCCACCACCGCCGCTGTTTCCTTCTCCACCATATCCTTCTTTCAGCATGTCTTTATAACTGTCAAGAATTTTCCGGCTGCGTTCTGAGATGCTGGTCATGGCTTCCATGACCCTATAGATAGCTTTCATTCTTTCAGGGTGCTCCATGAGCCGGCCTTCAGCATCCTTTAGAGCAGCACTGGTAATGGCCGTTGCTATCTCTATATTTTTCTGGTCTGTTTCAACGCCAATCTTTTCTATTGCTGAACCGATCTCCTGGGTTTTAGATGCCTGGATCAGGCGCAAAACTGCTTCGTACGTATGAACTCGCTCTTCTGTATCTGATCGTAATTGGGCCGCAAGCGCAAGAAGAGTACCCCTTACTTTTTTCAGGGCGGTGAGGTCGGTCATAATAATATTCACGAACCGTTCTTTTGAATTATGGATCGCAAGCATGCGGTCAAATTCAATTCGCTTATTGTCGTGTATAACCTGTATGCCCGAAATTTTTTCTTCATGCTGCGCCGCTTCGGGAGTTCCTTTCGTATAGTTCGCTCTTTCAGCGATGGCTTCCTTCAGCTTTTCTTCAAGCTGACCTAATTCGGCTTCAAGCGTTGTCTTTCTTCCTGCAGTTTGTTCAAACATGCTTTGTGCCTGTTTGTGCTGTGCTTCCAGAACATCAGCCTGCTCAGCACACGTTTTAGCATTCTCTGTTAAAATTTCCTGTGCTACCGCACTCATGTGAAGGAATTGCTGCAGACCTTCTGAAATATCTGCATCACGCAAGCGATCATTAAAAAGCACTTCTGCTTTTGTCTTACTTTCTGCTGCAGCGGACTGGGCATCGGCAAGCCCTTGCTGCGCCCTGGCAATATTTTTTACTCTTCCGCCGAAGGTGCGATTCCACCAGTTATTCGAAACGCTTTCAGCATCTTTCAAGGCTTGCTCAGCGCCTGTCAGCCTGTTTGTTGCGCTGTCAATGATCCCTTTTTCAACTTCATTGAACTTGCGCAGGTTATCAAATTTTCCGCCGATGGCAAGGGCATGCCCCATCACTTTCTGAATGACGGTATTCAAATCCTGCTTGAAAGCATCTGTCATGCCCTCAATGTCAGAAAGTTTTGCCTCCTGGATCTGCTTGATCACCTCATCCTTTATTGATGAGTCGTTTTCAATTTTCTGAAGCAGGTCAGCATAGTCATGGGTTGCTATTTTGCTTGTGAGTTGTTCCTTGGTTTTGGCAATTTCGGAATCATTGAAGATCCAGCTATCGCTTTCTTTGGGGTTTGCCATTTCAATGGTTTTGAGGTGAGTTTGTTTTTAAGAGATTTTACCTGACAAAAGTAAAAGAAATTGGTAGATTATTTTCGACGGAAAAAAATCCTGCTTGATGGAGAAATTGGGTGTTTAACCGGTTGAAATCGACGGCCATCTTAATTGCCAAGCCTCCTCTTGGTGCAATTCATGTCTTACCGCTTGCTTCAAAAGCCTGGTGGATGGTAAACTCTTTATAAGAAAAAAATAGTGATAAGACATAAAGAACTATAAAGCAAATACCCGGGATAATAAAAGCGGCATAATTGAAAAGTAATATTGGCACGGATGTCAAACGGTCTAAAAGGGGCAATAGAAGTAAAATAAATACAATAGTTTCAAAAAGAAGTATTCGCTTTGTTTTCGGTAGTACTATCAAAATTACACTTGAAATTAATCCAATAAATGCAAGTATAGCACAAACCTGGGTGAGACTCCCAATGTCAACAAACAGTGCGATATATAAGAAACAAATAAAGGGCAAACTAATCATCTCTCCATTCAATATAATCAAGCAATAAGCAAGAATCGATACCATCCTGAAAACATTAGAGAGTTTCATGCGCTTCTGAATAATATCTTAAAAGGTTTCATTCGTTCTGTTTTTGTCTTACCATCATTAAGTAAAACAGTTTTTATAAAATAAACTACCTAAATGAGAAATGTTTGTAATTACCATCAATTTGCGTCAACGGGTACTCTTATTGGTCGATAGAGCAACTGCATTTCTTGCAGGCCGCTCGTCTTGCACATAATTATGCCGGTAAGTTGCCTGCTTATTAATTTTAGAATACTTGTTACATTTTGGTTGTCTGCATCCGTATAAATATCGGGACAGTGATACGCATAAAATTTATATTTTTTTTTCGTTGCAATTTCAAAGTTATAACTTACTCCGTCAGTCACAGAATCCTCAAACCTTTTTATCTCTTCTTGTGGAGGCAAAGTGAAAATTTTGTAAAGCTGTAAACTATCAATAAGATTATTCCAGGAGCATTCAGGCGTTAAGTTTATTGTTTTGGAGCTATCTACTATCATATTATTATATTGGCTCCGCCACGAGTTAAATTGTCTTTCTGCGTGTGTGGGGAGATGAGTCCAATAAGTAACTAATGAAGAACTCCAAATTCTATTTTCATTCTTGATAATGACCAATCTGTCTGGCGACCACAAAGCACCATCTTCATAAATTCTTATTTCAATGCTATCTGCACCCAGCTCAAGATTTTTCAGATTTAATTCACTTCTTAAATTTCGAACTATGAAATAATCATGATTAGGCTTATGGGTTATTGTAGTGTCTGGTAAAATGATCTCAACACCAGAGTTCTTCGTTGGTTTATTCTTTCCACAGCCAAATAGAAAAAGAGAAAAAATAAGCAGGAGACTAAATTTTTCTTTCACCTTTATTTTGTCATAGTTTGCAAGCATCCAATTGTAACGGCGATAAGAAATCAATTCACCTCATCCCCCCTCAACTCCCTAAACCGCTTGCGGGCTTCCACCGTGAAGATGCTGCCTTTATACTTGGTGAGAATTAATTTATACAACTCCATCGCTTTATCCTTATCGTTGAGATAATTCTGCTCAAGTTCTGCAAGCTGAAAAAGCGCATCATCACCGAGCAGATCGAAAGAATAGGTGGAATCAATCCTGTCAAACATGGCAGCGGCCTCCGTGAACTTCTGCTCACTCAAATAAATTCTTCCTTTTTCAAATAGCACATCATCATTCAGGGAGTGCTCAGGAAATTTTGTGCTTAAAGAATCAAGAGTGTTGACGGCATCGTCAAAACGATTTTGGAAAATAAGCAGGTCAGCGCGCGCATACATCTTCATGGCATCGGGGGTAGTATCGAGACCCATGTTATCAGTGATGAAAACCGAAAGTGCGATGGCATCATTCGATACAAGTTCCGTCGTAGCGCTCTTTAGAATGTCCAACTGCGTTTGGCTCCAGTCAAAATCACCCATGTAAAAACTGAGCTTGGCATTTTTAAAGCGCGCTTCTTCGCCAAGAGGCTCGTCGTGAAAGGATTTATCTACCTGGCCATACAGCAGCATGGCTTCCCACTGTTGTCCCTGGATTAACTGATCATCACCCAGATCAAGCTTGAGATAGCCGTTGAGTTTTTTATCATTCGTGCCGATGGCAATTGCTTCCTGCAAAATGGAAATTGCCTTGTCAGTGTTATGAAGAAATTTCGCTTCAAGGTTCGCATAATCGCGCATGGTTACCAGCGTCTTTGGTCCTTTTCCAAATTCATCGAGATAGGCCTGGTAGCTTGATTCTAATTGATTTAATTCTTCCTGTGTGTATTTGTGCTGAATGGTGATCTTCGTTTTTTCAGTAGTGAGTTCACTCGTGCGAGCGGGCAGGTAGAGGTAACTGGATTTTCCTTTTTCAGTGATGATGTAGTGGTAGGCATTTAAGGCAGCATCGTAGTATCCTTCATCAAAAGCCGACTGCGCAAACTGAAAGATGCGATTGCCATCCTCTTTATTTCTCTTATCAAGTGCTTTTACCTGCAGAAAGGCAGAAGAAAAATCTTTTTTCTGAACGAAATACCAGACCAGCATATCGGCGAGCTGCTCAACATCTGGTTTCTTTTGAATCCTGCTATACAATTCGGCCTGCAAAACCTTGGCATACTCGCTTTTTTCGAGTAAGGGCTGCAATTGTCCCTGCACATATTCCTTTTGATTGGGATCGGTTTCAAGGATGTCGAGATAGCTCTTCACCGCCTCGTGCACATCCCCTTTCTTGCTGTATAAGCCTGCCAGGTCAGCAAGAAATAAATCGGAGCCCTCAGCATTAAAAATTTTTCTTCCCTTCAAATACGTTTGAATCGAATAGTCTGTCAGTCCTCCTGTGAGAAAGCGGCTGGCGAGTTTTGTGATCTGCGGTATGTTCGGTGTGAGTTTATTGATCGCGTCTTCATATTGAGCATTGGCGGCCTTTTCATTTCCCTGCTTTTGATAAACACCTCCGAGATCAACATACAGGCTGAGATCATCAGGAGATTTTTTGATCTGCTTGCGTACCGTTTTTACCGCGTCGTCATATTGCTTCAACTCTGTTAAGCACGTGAGATAATTCTGGTAAAACTGGGTGTTGCTCTGATTTTTGTTCCAGAGTTTTTCATAAAGGATAACGGCTTTGTCGAATTCACCGTTTGAGAAATACTGATCTGCAAGCTGGATGTCCTGTGGCGATTGCGATCGCGCAACCATTGTCGCTGCCAGCATGATAGCAACAAAGAAAATTTTGGTTCTCATTCTGATTTTGTTTTCACTCTTGACTCCCGATAGAAAGAAATGACATCCCGCAGGACTGTGGGATGTCATTTCTCCAAAGGCGATTTCTGTTTTCAAAATTACGGTCTTGCAATCAAATCGTGGATTGCAATTTCATTCCCAGCCATTGTTTCTTCTTCAACCATGAAAAAAGAAAGTAACCACTCACGGCTCCCGTTGCATTTGCCACCATATCAGCCCACTCAAATTGCCGGTACATCGTAAGCATTGGCTGAAGAAATTCAATACTCGCTCCCATCACTGCACAAAACACAACAGATGAAATAAGCACAGGGTAACGTGGCTGCTGACTGTTTTGTTGCTTAAAAAAACCCCGCAGTAATAAAAAACTCAGCATCGCATACATGCACACATGAACAATCTTATCGAAATACAATTTATTCAGCATGTTCACTTTTGGCCAATCATTGAGCGGAGTGAATGAGAGGTAAAGAATAATACCGAACCAGATGATGAAGAGAGCAAAATGCTTTAGGACATTAGACATGAGACTTGCAGAATGTGAGACTTGTGGACTAAAGACTTGCAGACGTAAGACGTGAGATAAGAATCGTCTCGAAATTGAATGAAGAATTACTGACCGATCAATTTCCTGTAGGCGGCCGCATCGAGCAATTCTTTTATTTCATCAGGATTGGTAATTAAAATTTTCACCATCCATCCTTCACCATAGGGATCTTTATTTACCACCTCGGGCTTGTCATTAAGCTGAATGTTGATCTCTATAATTTTTCCTGATACGGGAAGAAAAAGATCAGAAACAGTTTTCACCGCTTCAACAGTTCCAAACACTTCTTCTTTCTTCAATGACTTGTTCAATGAAGGAACGTCAACATAGACGATGTCGCCCAATTCACTCTGCGCAAAATCTGTGATGCCCACCGTTGCAATGTCACCATCGAGGCGAATCCATTCGTGGTCTTTGGTGTATTTAAGATTGTCAGGGAAATTCATTCGAAAAATTTTTGCCAAAAGTAACCGAAAAATTTTCTGGTAGGGGCACCCTTCACGGGTGCCCTTCCATGGCGTGGGCTGAGGGCACCCGTGAAGGGTGCCCCTACACGGGTTTTCTGTGAAGAATAAATCGCAACAGCGCCATTAAAATCAAACCTGCGCCGAGCCCGATGAGGATTCCTGAAGTAAGGTTACTCCATATCAATCCGAGAAGAATGCCGATGAACATGCATACAACAAAAACTAAAAAAGGAATTCTTCGGCGAAGCTTCTGATTGTTACCCATTACGCGTGCAATTAATAATGACGAAAGTAATTTTTTTCTATGCTGCTTCATTCATGTCATTAAGAAAATGAACTTTGCCCCCCAACAATTTTTTAAAAGAAAAAAATCTCTGTCATGAAACTCCCCATTTTCCAGGTTGATGCCTTTACTGATAAACTCTTCGGCGGAAATCCTGCCGCTGTTGTGCCACTGAATAATTGGCTACCCGATGAAACCATGCAATCCATTGCTGCAGAGAATAATCTTTCAGAGACAGCATTCTTCATTTCCAGCGAAGAGGATTATGACTTGCGCTGGTTCACACCTGCCGTGGAAGTCCCTTTGTGCGGACATGCGACACTGGCTGCGGCACACGTAATGTTTCATCACATGAATTATGTGCGTGACGAAATTCGATTTCATTCACAGAGCGGATTGCTGAAAGTGAGAAGAGATGGCGATTGGATCACACTCGATTTTCCTGCTGATGCAGTGAAGAGGGCGGAAGCCCCAGAGAATTTGGTGGAAGCGCTTAAAGTGACGCCTAAAGAAATTTGGAAGGGAAAAGAAAACTACCTGATCGTGCTGAACTCCGCCGAAGAAGTTTACAACACACATCCTGATTTTGTAATGCTCAAAGCCATCGGAGGGCATGGCTTCGTCATCACATCGAAAGGGAACGACACTGATTTTATCTCTCGGTACTTTGTTCCATCATTTGGCATAAACGAAGATCCCGTCACGGGCTATGCCCATTGCGCACTCATTCCATACTGGTCAAATGTTTTAGAAAAAAATGAAATGAGAGCCCGGCAAGTTTCGAAGCGCGGTGGTTACCTGAAATGCAAACTCAATGGCGATCGTGTTGAGATCAGTGGGCAAGCAGTAACTTATTTGACCGGTGATATTGTCATTGGTCATTAGTCATTAGTCATTGGTCATTGGTCATTCCTTATGCTCTTACACCGCAGTTGATTGTTTTGCCCTTTGATCAGTTTTGTAAGAAGAAAACTTTGTTAGCAAGAAATTTCTGAGCACAGCGGTTTTGTGGAATTGAGGTCGACTGGATCACAACCAATGACCATTGACTATTGACCATTCACTATTTTTGAATTATGAAAGTCGCCGTCATCCGGATAGAACATTTCAATGCCGCTCATCGCCTCTACCGAAAAGATTGGGATGATGCGAAGAATAAAGAAGTGTTCGGCTTGTGCAGCAATCCACTCTATCACGGTCACAATTATTATCTCGAAATAAAAGTGAGTGGTGACATTGATCCTGAAACAGGTTATGTGATTGATCTGAAAATTCTCAAAGACATCATTCGTGATGAAGTGCTGGAAAAATTCGATCATAAAAATTTGAATGAAGACACTGATGAGTTTCACGACTTAAATCCTACTGCTGAAAACATTGCCGTAGTGATTTATGACAAGATTCGTGCGCGGCTTGATGCTGCTTACGACATCAAAGTCCGACTGAGTGAAACGGAGCGGAATATCGTAGAGTATCCGGCTTGAGATAGTAGGCAGTGGGCAATTGGCAGTAGGCAAAAAGAAAAAAATCGCATCAAGAACTTTCACGTCTTACGTTTCACCTTTCACTTTTTATGCTTGAAAAAGTGGGCAGCAGATAATAAGCAAACAGAAAAGAAACATTCACATGAAAAACTTCTCACGTTTCACCTCTCACCTCTCACTTTTTTTATTGTCAATTTTCCCTCTGCCTGTCTTCAGTCAGCAGGTTAATCCACGCGCTGCTTCCATTGCTGATTCGGTAATGATTGCCATGGGCGGAAAACAAAACTGGGACAACGCACACTACCTGCACTGGAATTATTTCGGGAGAAGAATTCTGTGGTGGGATAAATGGACGGGAAATGTTCGCATCGAAATTCCTGCAAAAAAACTTCTCATTCTCACCAACATCAACACGAAGCAAGGGCATGTTTACAGGTTCGGAAATGAACTCACCCAACCTGATAGCATGAATTACTTCATGGATCGCGGCTACAAAATCTGGGCGAACGATAGTTACTGGTTGATCATGCCTTTCAAACTAAAAGACCCCGGGGTGAACATGAAGTATCTTGGAGCAGAAAAAGATTCTCTCGGTAAGGACTGTTATTTACTTGAACTCACTTTCAATAACGTTGGTGTTACTCCTGAAAATAAATATCACGTTTACATTGATCGCAAAACATATTTAGTTACTGAGTTTGATTTCTACAATAAATCTACGGATGAAAAGCCGGAGTTCCGCGATCCGTGGCAAGACTACCGGCAATACGGGAAAATCTTAATTGCCGGTGATCGAGGTGGCGATGGAAAAATAACTGAGATTACCGTGTCAGACGAAATTCCGGCAGGGTTGTTCGAGAAACCTTGAAGGCAGTAGGCAATAGGCAGTAGGCAAAAAAACTCCGACACTACTTTTTCATCCAGCGTTGAATAGTTTTCAGATTTTCATTTTCATCGAAGATCGCTTTCACTGTAAACTGTAAATTTTTTATCGAGCGACTTTTTACTGTTCCTGATTTGCCCTTGAACTGAAGATGGTATTGTTCTTTGTCCAGGAAATATTGTTCGAGAATTTTTTTCCTCGGATCAATGATCCAATATTCATTGATGCCGTGTGAAGCGTAGTCTTCGAACTTCACACCCCAGTCAACATCCTCTGTGGATTTTGAAAGTATTTCTACTATCAAGTTAGGTGCAGGGAACAGCAGCATTTCATCATCGAATTCTTTCGCTTTCAATTTCGAAAAAAAACATAAGTCCGGTTCGTAATCATTACGGGTGAGAGAAATCATTACTTTCTCATGATGAACTTCTCCGAGATTGTTGAGCTTACAGAAAGTTGACAACAAATGAAAGGTACTGTCAGAGACTATTGAATGAATTCTTGTAACCGGTGAATGCATGACGATGTTTCCGTTAATGAATTCAGCATTGGAATCTTCATTGAGCGAATTGTAAAACTCCATTCTTTTTATTCGTTCCTTCAGAGCAATTATTTCCAGTTCCGCCAAATAGTTGTTCAGTCGCGGTGATTCTACCAATGGTTCAAGAATGGAATCCATGTTGCAGTTTTCTCTTACAAATTTAGAATGAAATGGCAAGAACTCAAGTTAGCATTTCCTTTTGCCTACTGTCTATTGCCTATTGCCTACTGATTTATTGCCCTAAGGTAAACCGCAGCGTCACACCCCCATCTGTATACCGTATCGGATACGAAGAAGAAATCTTGGGATTGGTGATGCGCTTGTCGAGGAACACACGAACATTCAGACGACCATTTACCGTGTAATCTACAGAAGGAGAAATACTGATGGTCTGCGTTCCTGATGTCGGTTGTGATGCGACTAACTGATCCAGCTTTTGACTGTAAATGGTGTTATCAGAATAGGAGACATTCGTTTGAAAATTCAGATCATTCTTCAAATATTTCCTCTTGTTATTCACCTTCCAGGGCAACGGCACATGCTTGAATTTGTAACCTACGCCGGTCGTGAATTCTGAATTGCGCATTTCCGTCAATTGGTAATCGAGGAAACTAAAGCTGAGATTCCGTGAGCGCTTGTATTCAAATTTTGTAGTGAGTGAATTCTTCCACGTCATATCAATGCCAAGAAGGGGAGCAAATTGCTCGGAGATAGTGATGCTTGGAATGTCATAATATGAAACGTAGTTGTTCGAAGTAGGATCAATGAAAATTGGTTGGAACGGTCCTTGTCCCTGGAAGTTGAGCGCCGTGGTGAATGAGCTGATTGCCAGGGTAGATGTGTAACCATGCGAAATGGTCACACTGCTCCAAATCTTTTTCGCCCACGCCATCTTCGTTATTCCATTGTATTGAACCCGCCAGTTCGGCATCGGAACTTTATTGAATGGCAGGCCAAGTCCAATCGCGCTCGCGCTTTGCCCCGAGTATGCAGCGAGAAATGCAGGAATCAAAACATCCTGCGAGTATGGGCCGTATCCTCTGTAGAATGTTCCGGCAACAGTATCGTTACTGAATGGAATAAAGCCAGAGTTAGGATTTATAGCGGTGTATCGCGCTGAAATAATTTGCCTGTAATCCTGGAACTTCAAAAATGTTGCAGAGAACTGATTCGGTTTAATGCTGACAAAACTGGTCTTAATCGAGATGTATGACATTGTAAACGTACCATACTGAGTTCGGCTCAAGTGCTCAAACGGAGCCGTTGCACTCGGCTTCTTGAAATATTCTGAAACATTGTCACCGTTTGTTTTGCTGAAGTTCACATCCACATTAAAATCTTTGAACGGCTCCAGCGTGGCCTTCATGCTCATCTGCTTCTGCGATGTTTGCACAAACTGATAGTTCATGGTGGTATCTGCAGAAAGCCATCCTTTATTCGCAGCCGTGTTCAGCCAGTTTGAATCGGGCTGATAGCCAAAGATGAAATCCCATCCCGGAGAATTGAGGGTGAAATCCTGTCCAATGAATTTTGCTTTCGGCAAATAACCGGGCAGCACGGTGCCATGATTTTCGGTATAGTTTGCAGAAACTTTTTTCAGCATCAGCGGCAATCGAATGAAGAATGCTTCCGGCCCAATCGTTTTTGCTTTTGCCTTTTTGTTTTTCGCACTTGCTCCCTCATCCGCAGGCTGTTCATCTGCCGCTTGCTGATCCTTCGGATTTTTTCCCTGCGGATTTTTTCCCTGCGCCGGTGGCGCATTGGTATCATACTTCTTGAAGAACTTCCACTTGTTGTACAGGTTGCGAATGTTGAAGTCGCCGTTCAATGCAATGTTTTGATTGTTGGTAATGGTGTTGCCAAGCGGGCTTGGAATGATTCGGTTGGTTGCGCTGTCAAGAACAAGCGGAGCCGTGAGCCATCCATAATTTGATCCATATCGCGCCGTCACCTGCGTCCAATCGAGGATCGGAATTTTATTTATCGGAACGGTGTAATTCAGGTTTGCACTGTGCGTGTAGTTGGTTGTTCTTCCTAATTCCTTAATGTTCTTCCACACCGAATCCTTTTTTTCCTTTGTGTCTATCCTTCCGTTGGGTTCATCAATTCTTGTTCTCGCGGTAGCATTGAAATCAAGATTTAAGGCCTTTGAAATATCAAACTTGAATCCTTCAATGCGATCCCACGTCCAGAACTTGTTGTAAGTAGGAATTATGGTCTCATCCTGCGTAAGCGGACGCAAATGCAATTCGCCGAACTGCCGGTCCATTGCCGTGCGGAATGATAAATTGCTCGGAAGAAAATTCAGGTTGAAATCTTTAATGAGCTTGAGGTATTTTCCTTTTCCAATAATGTTTTGAAATGGATAAATGAATTTTGATTTCCCCGGAAAAGCATAACCTAACTCTGCATGATGCACCTGTAGCAGGTTGGAGGAGATGATCGGCGTATGGCTGAACGTTCGTGTATACGCATACGTGATGTTCAGGTTCTGCGGCGAGTAAATATGAATCTTGGAATTCTTGCCCTGTGACTGTATACGCACATTGGTGAAGTTGACGCTTCCGATAGAAGTGTAGGTCTGTGCAGCTTTGCGGGCTGCACTTTTTGCCGCCCCGTCAGTGATTAGATTCAATTTGTCTTTGAGAAGAATGTCATGATCGTAGGGATCATACTGCGGGTTGCTGATGGTTTTCGAAATGCCTGCATACATCGGCAACTGCAATCCGAGTTTCTTCGGGAAAAATTTTCCGAGCGCAAGTGTTGTTGCCACATCAAACGCATTGAAGTTATCCTTGAAACGCTCATTCAGCTTTTGTTCAAGCTGCCCGAATCCAATGGTGTGTAATGAACCGGAGATCGCAACATTGCCGAGATCGGCGAGTTTGATTTCCATGCGTGCAATAGCCGCATCACCACCATTTTCCACAAAACCGCTCAATCGTAATTCATCGTACCAAATTTCTGCGCACTTCGGTTCTCCATTGTCAAGATCAGGATTGGTGCTTTTCGGATTGCGAATTCCGAGCATAGCCGTTACTACAATTCCGAGATCAGGATTTCCAACGATCGTGATTTTTGATCCGTCAGGATTGGTGAAGATGAAAGGCTTGTTCACCGGAAATCCTGCAGCGTTTCTTGCTTCCTTCGCTGCCACTAAATCTTTCAGTATAATGTCAAAGTTGTTTGCTTCCGGCCAAATTAAAGTTTGACTTGTTTCACCCGCGACTGTAACCACGAGCGGTTTCTCATACTCGTAAAAATTATTTGTGAAATCAGTGCCGAGGCGGAGGAATGCAGTCAGGTCGCCATTGTTGAGCGCGCCCTCACCTTCTACTCCTTCAGCGTGTACAAACAATTTGAGTTCCTGATACTGGCGCAGATCAAGATTAATGTTCTTGTACACCGCCCGTGCATCACCATCCTTCAAATTGCAAATCTGAACAGAGAGTGATTGCTCATTCTGAAACTGTGTTCCTATCTGCCCGACGATTTGTTCCCGTGATATTCCGGGAGGAAGAACATAATTGATCGGCTGACGGCTGGAGTTCTCTTCCAAACTCACGGATGAAACGTTGAAGTACGTGTTACCTCCGTTATCACCGGGAATATATTCGCCGGGTTGTTCGAGCGAGAATAAATATTTTCTCCACTGGTTTCGCACAAGTTCCATACGGGCAAAGCGCATGATCACGGTTGTATCAAAATTGGTGAGGTACATTCTCACGAAGCGAATGGATTTGAAATCTTCAATGCTCCCGACTTTCTCCTGGTAGGCGCTGATTGGAATTTTTATCTGAACCCATCGCTCTTGTCCTGGACTAAATCCATTAGCATCGTTCGGAACGAGAAAAGGGATTTGGTCGGTCACGAAATTCTGCCCTACAGTCCCCAGCCCGCCCGGACTTATATGTACCTTATAATGAAAGTACGATTCATTCTCAGTGATGGTGTTATCATTATTCAAATCTTCTGACTCCGGCTGATTGGTGGCCGCAGAAGAAATTACCGCGTTGACAGTAGAGATCGGTGAATTATTTTCCGGGTTGTTGTACCGCCTGTAGCGATCGAGAATACCGGTTTGTGCGCTATTGTAAGTTCCGTCATCAAAATATAAGTAGTCATCATTGCACGGATCATTGAGTGCAGCAAGGTAAACAGGTGAGTTGGCTCCGTAAAGATTTTGAAGTGCTGTGAGATAACGATTGAAGTAATGCTGCTCATCAGTCGTTCCTGCTGTAGTGCTTGCATCGCGTAATCCATCGTAACCGACATCCTGCCACTGCCGCGCATTCGGATCATTGTCAAAAGCATCTGTGATTGGAGGCACCTTTGGAGAAAATCCCCAAATACTACTGTTCTCAATGGAGACATCTCCTGCCGGCGACAGTCCGTTTTCATAAAAGAACTTTGAATCTTTCAACACATCTTCAGAAATATTTCCGAGATCAATATACAGATCACCGCCGGTGCTGTTTACATCATACAGAAATGGATCAAGCACCCACAACTGAATGTACTCGATGTTGGCTTGTTCGAAGTCTGTCTGATCAATACTTCGCTGAATACCTGCCCAGCGCTTCGTGAGATTATTTGTGCTTGAAGTATCGAAGCCCAGGTTTCCGTTTGGCAAAACGATGAGGCCGGTGGTGTCAAAATTATATGGACCACGCTCACGTGGCTCATAGCGAATGTCAAAAGTATTTTCACGCTGATCAAAAGGATTGTTCGTTAGATCTTTTGCAGGGAAAATTTCGTTCTGTAGAATCTGTCGTGAGTAGAAAGTGCTTTGCTCCTGGGAATTATCTTTTATTCCGTCAGGTGCAGTCACATTAGTCCAGAAAAAGGGATCAATGTTATACCACGAAAGTTTAGCCCTGTTGAATCCGTAGTCCCAGCTATTTACATGCGTGGCTTCAGGAAACATTGGGTTCGTATAATCCTGTGGTGTGCTTGCAAGTTTCCAACTGATGAAGGGGAAACGAAGATCATAAGTGGTTTGTGTTCCTTCAAAGTCATCAATGTAAATCACACCATCTTTTCCGATTGATTTCGAGTGCCCCGGCTGCAGCCGCGCCGCTTCAGCCGAAACGGTGATAGAAGATTTATCCTTCGTATCAATGAGCGGAAGAGCATTTACCAATCGGGTGATGAGCGGCGCATCAGTAGTATAGCTTCCATCCAAACCAAAGATTCCATTGCTAATAGGATCATAACCAACATTGAGTTTGGTAGTGTAAGGACGCTCCCACAATTTCAACATGGTTCCGCCGATGGTGAAATGATCATTGATATAATAATCAAGGCGTACACCGAATAATGTTTTGGTTTGAAAACTGAAAAGCGCATTGTTCTCATACGAAACATTGATCGGCACACCGGAGTTGAGCAACCCCTGGTTAAGAATTTTCACTCTTCCCAAATTGTAATCTACGGTGTAGTCTACGTTCTCCACGAGCTTTTGTCCGCCTGCCGTTACCGTTACCGATCCCTGGGGCACGTTGAAAGCGCCGAGAGAAATCTCACTGGTCACACTCGATTTATAAGTGCCCTGCAGAACGTAGCGGTTGTACTGCGGAAATTGCTCGGCAATGGTTTTCGTGGAATCATACAACTGCTGGTAGACGAATTGCGATCCGAGAGCCGGGTTCGAGAATTTCTTTTGGAGGTCTTTTCCGAAT
>DASRAJ010000078.1:0-2520 GCA_035638255.1 Chitinophagales bacterium | reverse complement strand
TGATCCATTATTTCAATTTGTCTGGTGCTCTTATACAAAAGCAATAGGGTCAAGCGACAATCGCAATTACTGTTTTGCAAACGCAATGGATGCAAGCGGAAATGTTTATCTCACGGGTATGGTTGATGGCACTTATCCTACCACACCCGGAGCTTATTCAGGACCGGGCTCAGTGGATCCTGAAATTTTTGTTTCCAAATTTTCAAAAGATGGAACCACTTTGCTGTACTCCACTTACATATCCGGCTCATCTGATGAGATGGGATTGGGTATAGCCGTTGATGCTTCGGGACAAGCATACGTAGTGGGACACGCCATGGCAAACTGGACCGGCAGTAATACTTATCCGACAACTTCTTCAGCCTTCCAACCTGCAATGTATACCTATGGAGGGTATGATGCTATCCTGACTGTTTTAAATGCAACAGGCACCGGCTTAGTGTATTCTACTTACCTCGGTGGCAGTGGTGATGATGAGGCCTATGCTATTGCCTTAGGAACGTCAGGGCTTGTTTATATAACGGGTTCCACATATTCAAGCGGAAATACTTTTCCAACCAAGGGAACATCTATTGCTGCTCAACAATCAGCTCAGGGATATCATGACGTGTTTGTTGCTAAGTTTAACATTACACTCAGCGGAAACAGCAGTCTTATTTACTCTATTCATTTAGGAGGAGGCGGTGACGACTTTGGGAGAAGTATAGCAGTGAACAGTGCGGGAAATACTTTTGTTACCGGCCGTTTCCAGGCAATTTCTTCTCCCAATTTTCCAACCACATCCAGTGTATATAGCACCACCTATTCCGGCGGTTCTGACAACATGATGGTTTTTGTAACGAAGCTTTCGGCGTCCACCCCGGTAACCTATAGTTATTCTACTTATCTCGCTCCCGGTATTGCAAGTGGCATTGCTGTAAATCCTTCCTCGGGTGAAGCATATATTGTTGGAAGCACGCGCACATTCAGCTTTCCAACCACAGCAGGAGTATTGCAGGATGTGCATGGACAAGATGGTGCTGGAAACCCGAATGGGGATGCATTTGTCACCAAATTGAATTCAACAGGTGCGGCACTTATTTATTCTACTTTCCTCGGTGGTTCCTGGAGCGAGGGAGGGACAGGAATCGCTGTTAACAGTGCCGGTGAAGCATACGTGACTGGTGTTGCATTACCCGAGTTCCCTACTTCGGCGGGAGCATTGCAATCCAATCATGCTACGGGAGGCGGCGACCTGGATTTCTTTGTGGTTCAGCTTAATTCAGCGGCCTCAGCGTACGGTTGCGGTGGATCAACTTATATTGGAGGAAACGATAACGATTATGGAACGATGATGTACGATTATGCTTCTCCAAAAATATCTTTAAGAGACCATAATGGTGTGAATGATACGGTGAGTGTAAGTGGCACATCTCATTCCACCAATTTCCCCACTACTTCGGGGTCTTATGGTCCAACCAAGCTGAATGGAATTTCTGATCAACCGGTATTTTTTAAGCTCACTTGTGTTTCTTCTGTTCTCCCTGTCGAACTCATTGTTTTCACCGGTGAAGTTCTTGATTCAAAGGTGAAGCTGACGTGGCAAACAGCAAGTGAATTCAATAATGATTTCTTTACCATAGAAAAATCTGCGGATGGAAAAACTTTTCTTGAAATGAATCAAATTGATGGAGCCGGAACAACCACTTCTCCTCACGATTATTTTTATTGGGATGAAAATCCTTATTCCGGAATTTCATACTACCGCCTGAAACTAACTGATTTCGATGGCTCATTTACTTACAGCAATGTTGTTGCAGTGGAAGTGCAGTCATCAAATTCATTCGCCACAACATTTTACAACAGCAATGAGAATGTGATTGAAATAATTTTTTCGGGAAATGAAATTACAGTTGCGACCATTCATCTCGTAAGCCTTGCAGGGAAAATATTGAAGGAAGAAAAATTTTCTTCGCTCGAAAGAAAGATAAGTGTGAAAAATTTACCTGCCGGAATTTATTTACTTGAAATTTCTTCAGAAGGAAAAAAGATGGTGATGAAGGTACCGGTGATGAAGTAAATCACAATCGCACAACCGATACTATCACCTGGAGTGATAGCATCGGTAATCTAATCTTCTTCAGCCTTCGCCAGCGTAAATCCAAAAGTAGAACCAATGCCGACTTTGCTCCGCACATTGATGGTTTGATTGTGAGCTTCGATGATGTGCTTCACAATCGAAAGCCCCAAACCAGTGCCTCCTTGTTCGCGTGAGCGGCTTTTATCTACTCTGAAAAATCTTTCGAACAGCCGGGGAAGATTTTCTTCAGGAATTCCAATGCCATCATCGGTAATCTCGACCAGAACATTATCCGCCATATCATAAAAACTGACGGTGGTGTTACCGTTTATGTTTCCGTACTTGATTGAGTTGTCGAGAAGATTCACCATCACCTGCCTGATCTTTTCCTTGTCGGCAGAAACATAGAATGGACGCTCAGTTCCCTTTTTTATGGTGAAGTGAACGTGCTTCGTATCCGC
>DASRAJ010000077.1:0-61143 GCA_035638255.1 Chitinophagales bacterium | reverse complement strand
CTGCTGTGGAGGCAGTGAAGAAAGGAGCGTACGATTTTGTCGCTAAGCCGATGGACCTGAATCGCCTGCTCATCACACTGCGCAATGCCCTCGAGAAAGCGAACTTAGTTACCGAGACGAAAGTGCTGAAGCGTAAAGTATCGCGCACCCGCGAGATGCTTGGCGAGTCACCCGGCATTACAAAAATCAAAGAGCGAATTGAGAAAGTAGCGCCTACCGATGCTCGCGTACTCATCACCGGTGATAACGGCACGGGAAAGGAATTAGTAGCCCGATGGGTTCACGAGAAGAGTCACCGTGCCGAGGGACCGTTTGTTGAAGTGAACTGCGCTGCAATTCCTTCTGAGCTTATTGAGAGTGAATTGTTCGGTCATGAGAAAGGGTCATTCACTTCTGCCATCAAGCAACGCATCGGGAAATTTGAATCGGCGAATGGCGGCACCCTCTTCATGGATGAAATCGGCGACATGAGCTTAAGTGCTCAGGCGAAAGTGTTGCGGGCGCTGCAGGAGAATAAGATCACACGTGTTGGGGCTGATAAGGATATCCCTGTTGATGTGCGGGTGATTGCCGCTACCAATAAAGATTTGAGCAAAGAGATTGACAAAGGAAATTTCAGGGTAGATCTCTATCACCGACTTAGTGTAATCATCATGCATGTGCCCACACTGAATGAGCGACGCGATGACATTCCGATTCTTGCGGAAAGATTTGTGCAGGAGATTTGTGAGGAGTACGGAATGCCGAAAAAAGTGATCACACCGAAAGCCATGGAAGAACTCATAAGCATCAATTGGACGGGCAACATCCGCGAGTTGCATAACGTGATGGAGCGCCTTGTGATCTTGAGTGATGCAAAGATTACAGAGCAGGAAGTGCTTGCTTATGGTGTGGCAAACGTGACCAAAGACCCGCTCGAGATGCTCTTCAACCGCTTTGAAAAGTTCATTGACTTCCGCGATGACATGGAAAAGAAATATATCGAATACAAGCTCCGCCTCAGCAACTGGAACGTTTCGAAAACCGCTGACGAAATTGATATGCAGCGAAGTCATCTCTACAGCAAGATGGAAAAGTTTGGATTGAAGCGGGAGGAAGTTTCGGGAGGGTGAGGAATGATTAAGTCGAAGATTAATTCTTAGCGATGGCAAACAAATCATGGCATCCTTTTCTGCCAATGGCTTTTCTGATCGCCATAATGACTACTGTGGAATCCTGCCGAAAAGATAAGGCACCGACACTCGAGACGGTGTCGGGGAAGATCAATGGAATAGTTTGGACTGCCCAGCACATTTACAATTATGGAACCACCTCTTACTCCATAGATGCAACGCAAGATGGTGGTAATTACCAAAACAGCAACCTGATGCTTCATTTCTTTTCCTTCGCGAATGGAACATTTGAAACTGACAATAACGATTTTAGTGGTTCGTACTACATTTTTTTTACATACGGTTCTACCAGTGCTCCTTATTCATTTTTTACCCGACCTTCTTCCGGCTCGATCACTATATCAAAAGCAATAGAAAATGATTTTAAAACCGGTTACATTATCACCGGCACATTCAGTGGAATCCTATACAATGATAGTTCCGGCCCCGATTCGGTCATTATTTCTGAAGGGCAATTTTCCAACATCTTTGTTGAAAAGTAACTCGTACTCCAATAGCAAATGCAATTGAGCTCACCGCTCTTCGGGATTGTCAAACTTGTCCGCATGCAGTGGTACTGTGCTGAACACATGATCCCATAACGGAGAAGAAACACCGAAGCCTTTCCCATCGTCCTTATAATGATGGAGATGATGATATCGCCACCATGTCTTCATGAACTTGAAGGGGGGTGCCATTGCATGAATAGCATAATGCATTGAACCGTAAATAAGGTAACCGGTCAAAAATCCAGGGAAGAACATGAAGGCGTTATTTCTCAGGAGGAAAAAGAAAATTGTAAATAGAATAGTAGCAAGAACCAAACTAGGTACCGGGGGCATGAACAAGCGATCCTTATCACGCGGATATTCATGATGCACGCCATGAGCGGTGTACACCACCTTCTTCACATTTTCATTTTCAGCATGAAAGTGGAAAACAAAACGGTGCATGATGTACTCAAAGAACGTCCAGAAAAACATGCCGAATAAATAATAACCTGCTGCCCGATACCATTCTGCATGTTGCACCGCAACACTATACACCAGCATCGCAATAATGATGGGAACATAAATACTGAAGATCACCTGTGGGTTGGTCTTGGTGAATACTTCAAGATGTTTTGAATGGAATAGTGTTGCCTGACCCTTGTTCTTGATTTTCAATTCCTCCATGTGTTTAGAATTTTTGGTGTTGAAAATCTTACGAAGCAAATGTAATGGGAATTTTTTTTGATCCCATTACTTGATGATAAACATTTTGTTAACGACGAAAGATTTAGTGTCCGCTGCTTTTTACCCCTGACAGACGAAGAAGCCGTTCATGTATTGTAATCACCTGCGGAATTAATAGTTCTTCCTCGTCATTCACTATTATGAAATTTGCTTTCTCAGCAATTACTTCCTGTGCCCATTGATTTTTCATTCTTGCCAGCACTTCTTTTTCTGAAATGTGATCACGATGCATGCTTCGGCTGATGCGGATTTTTTCAGGTGCCGTAACAACGATCACCTTATCCAGAAATTTTTCAGCGCCGGCTTCATAAATCAAAGCGGCCTCCATGAGCACGTAAGAGGTATTTCGTTTTTCCACACACCATTGGTTGAACGATTTGAATGTTGCGGGGTGAAGAATTGAATTCAGTTGCTGAAGTTTTTCGGGATTGTTGAAAACAATCGAAGCAATTTTTTTCCGGTCAGGGATACCATTTGAGAAAATTTCATCGCTAAAAGTTTTTCTCAGCTCGTCAATCACCTTCTCGTCAGTAAAAAGAATTTTTTTTGATTCATCGTCAGCATGAAAAACCGGGATGTTCATTGTTTCAAAGATCCGGCACACAGTGGATTTACCTGTAGCAATTCCGCCTGTAATTCCTATCTTAAGCATGTGAGATTAGTAACTTGGGACCCGCAGTACTGCAGGAAAAAATGGTCATGAAGTTTTCTGCTGCTGACCCGCCTGCTGAACCGCCTTGGTATATTCCATTGAAATGCCGGAGCGTTCCATCACCACCTTCGTGTTGGTATCAATTTCCACTTCCACCGTTCCGTTTTCATTGATTCGGGAAATTCTCCCGTGAATGCCGGCAACTGTTACAATCTTATCGCCTTTCTGCAGGTTTTCAATAAAACTTTTCTGATCCTTTGCCTTCTTCGCCTGCGGACGAATCATGAAGAAATACATCACGGCAAACATGCCGAGAATTAAAGCCGGAGTTGTCCAGGAAGGCCCCGAACCGGCGCCGGATTGCATCATAAGTATCACGAGTAATTGCATGTAAGTTGTTTGAGTTTTGTTTAGAAATTATTTTTTGAATGCCACTCCTGAAATTTTGAGGGCGGTTTGATTAGGATATGTATTCGACGTGACAACAATTTTTTTACTGAAAGTTCCCTGCCGGTCTTTGCTGTTATAAACAACTTTGATGATATCGGACTCACCAGGCTTGATTACTCCTTTTGGCCAGGAAGGAGTCGTGCACCCGCAAGAGACCTGCACTTCAGAAATAATCAATGGCGCTTCTCCCGTGTTGGTAAATTTGAAATCATACTCAACCTTATCTCCCTCGGTTATTTTTCCGAAATCATGCTCCAGTGTTTCAAAAGTAATCTCCGGTAATTTCTGCGGGTTGGTGCCTTCGAGTGTGTTGGGATTTTTGATGATGTCGCCGCTCAACGTATTCTGATTGGCAGTAACAGGTTTTTTTTCTTCGTGATTACAGGAAGAAACGGCGAGGGCAACTAAAAAAAGACTAAAGAGAAAATGCCTGACTGAATTCAAAATCACCCGGCGAAGTTATAAAAGGAAAGCGAGAGTGAACCAGGAGTGAAAAGAAATGACAAGAGAATGAGTTTATGTTTTAGTATGAAGATCAGGCCGGCGGTCATCGGTTCGTTTCATAGATTGTTCATGACGCCATTGATCAATCTTTTTGAAATCTCCCGAGAGCAAAATGTCCGGCACCTTCCATCCCCGAAAGTCTTCGGGCCGCGTGTACACGGGTGGTGCAAGCAAATCATCCTGGAAAGAATCAAAGAGGGCTGATGATTCATCATTTAATACGCCTGGTATTAATCTTCCTACTGCATCGACTAAAACCGCTGCGGGTAATTCCCCCCCGCTGAGTACGTAATTGCCAATTGAAATTTCTTTGGTGATGTAATGCTCACGTATGCGCTCGTCCACGCCCTTGTAATGCCCGCAGAGAATGATGATGTTTTGAAACATGGAAAGCTTGTTCGCCACCTGCTGAGTGAGTAATTCCCCATCAGGACTCATGTAAATCACTTCATCGTACTCATGTTCCTTTTTTAATTGCTCTATGCAATTGGCGATTGGTTCAATCATCATGACCATGCCGGCGCCCCCGCCGTATTGATAGTCATCAACAGTTTTATGTTTGTCTATGGTGTAGTCGCGAAGATTGATCACGTTGATCTCCAGCAATTTTTTTTCTCTCGCCCGTTTCAAAATCGAATGATCGAAAGGTGATTGAAGTAATTCGGGGAGAACGGTAATAATATCTATTCGCACATCGAAAATTTCAGTGGACGTAAATGTCGAGTAAACCTTCCGGAAGATTTAAAGAAATCTCTTTCTTCTTTTTATCAATCTTTAAAACCACATCCTCATTCCAGGGAAACAAAACTTCTTTCCCCTTGAAAATAAATTGCCCTAAATCATGCTGAGGCAGTTCGAAAAAATTTTCAAGCATTCCCAAATCTCCGTGATGCTCATCATTCAATCTGAAGCCAATGAAATCGGCCGGCGATTGAAATGCTTTCAGTTTTTTCAAAAATTTTTCCTCAATAAAAATTTCCTTCCCCACGAGAAAATCAGCGGTGGTTTTGTCTTTCACTTCTTCAAAGTGCACCATGCCACGGCCCGATTCATCCAGTACTATCTCATCCGGAAAATAGGGCAATGATTTATTTTTCGTAGTGAGAAAAATGACTTCCAATTTTTTCAATCGGGGAAGAAATTGCGGTTCAATAAAAAAACGAAGATGTCCTTTGAGGCCAAAAGCTTTGTTGAGGCGACCGATCTTAATAAGATTTTCCACGGAAAAAAGAAAACATCATCATTCCGATCCCGATTGACCGGGATTGGAATGACAAACATGAGGTGACAAAGTTAAAGCTGAGATAATTATGAAGCCGGAGTTTCAGGAGTTTCCGGAGTCTCCGGAGTCTCCGGTGGTGCTTCCGGAGCCACTGGTGGTGTTTCAGCAACCGGGGACACTTCCGGAGTCTCGGGAGCCGGTGGTGGTGTTTCAGGAACTGCGGGTGGTGTTATAGTTGCCGCCACAGGCGCTGAAGCACTTTCATCACCTTTCTTCTTTTTCTTCTTCACGCCTTTGATCCCTTTCTTTTGCGCATCCATGATGGTATTCTTGTGCGAATCCTCCCATAGTTGCCATTTGTTATCTGCAACATCCTGTGAAAGCACTCCTTTCTTTACGCCACGAAGCAGATGCTTGTGATAAAGAACCCCCTTGAACGAAAGAATCTTGTGCAGCGTCGGCGTTGGTTGTGCGCCCTTCTGCAACCACTCCAGCGCTTTGTCTTTGCTGATCTCAATGGCAGCAGGAATCGTAGTAGGGTCGTAAGTGCCAATCTTCTCGATGAATTTTCCATCGCGCGGTGACCGGGAATCCGCGATAACGATGTGATAGAACGGGCGCTTCTTGCGACCCATTCTTTGCAATCTGATTTTTACAGCCATTGTACTTTAGAAAAAGTTTTATGGGGTTAGAAAATGTTCCCAACAATTTTGTTGGGGGCGCAAATATAATGGAGATTAGGGTAATAGGATATTGGGGAAAGTAGTTGGCAGTTTTCAGTTGCCAGTTGGCAGTGCGCCGCATGTAATGCAAATTGCGCTAATTCATCACCACAATTTTTTTCGACTGCACCTGATCGCCTGCAAACAGCTTGATTAGGTAAACTCCATTAGCAAGTTTGCCTGCATCGAATGATGCATTGTGCTCACCCGCATCTTCTTCAGCATTTATGAGTTGCTTCAATTTATTCCCGAGCAGATCATACAATTCAACTCTTACAGCAGCGCGCGTTGAAAGTGAATAATTGATAAAAGATTTTCCTGAGGCAGGGTTTGGAAAAATTGAAATGCTTAATGGTTCTGTAATTTCATTTACTGAAGTTGCAACTGGACATAAACCAGTTACCTCTACAGGAACATTGCTACTGATGTTGGTTCCATTTCCAAGTTGACTAAACACATTGTCTCCCCAAGTCCAAACCGTGCTATCATTCCTCAGGGCAACGGTATGATTCTCTCCTCCTGCAATGGCAATTATGCCTGTTAGAGAACTCACCTGCACCGGGACATTGCTGCTGGTGTAAGTTCCATTTCCAAGCTTACCGTAGTTATTGGATCCCCAAGCCCATCCCGTTCCGTCATCCTTCACGGCAAGAGAATGATATTTTCCTCCTGCAATTGCGGTGACGCTTGTTATCCCACTCACCTGAACGGGAACGTTGCTGTTCGTGTTCGTTCCATTTCCAAGTTGACCATAGTAATTATTGCCCCATGTCCACACTGTTCCGTCATTCTTTAGGGCAAGACAATGATCTCCTCCCGCTGCAATGACAATGATATCTGTGAGAGAACTTACCTGCACCGGAACATTGCTGTTGGTATTGTTTCCATTTCCAAGTTGACCAGATATGTTCCAGCCCCAGGTCCATACTGTCCCATCGTTCTTCAAAGCAATGGAATTAAAATCTCCACCTGCAATGGCTATAATTCCTGTAAGTGAGTTTACCTGTACCGGAACATTGCTATCAGTCGTATCACCATTTCCAAGTTGTCCCCAGTAATTCAAACCCCAAGACCATACTGTACCATCACTTTTTATAGCAAGCGCATGTGACCCTCCTCCTGCTATTGCAATAATGCTTGTAAGAGCACTCACTTGAACAGGAACATTTGTGTCAGTGTTAGTTCCATTCCCAAGTTGACCCTTGGCATTCCAACCCCAAGACCAAACAATGCTGTCATCCTTCAATGCTAAGGAATACATACCTCCTGCTGCAATAGTGATGACATCGTTGAGAGAACTTACCTGAACTGGAACATTGCTATCTGTATTACTTCCATTTCCGAGTTGACCTTTGAAATTGTATCCCCAAGACATAGCTGTGCTTTCGCTGCAAATGACAAGACAAAAATCAGCACCGGCTGTAATCTTCTGGGCAGAAGAAATAGTTGGCAGCACACAATTTCCAATTAATACAAGCACCACCGAGCTGATAACAAGAATTTGATTCTTCATTTCACATGAATTATAAATTCAAAGATCAGAATAATTTCCTCCCCCCTCACTCAATCCCCAATATAAAATGCCCATCCGTTCCCGAGTTATTGGTGATCATGAGATAATCACCCGTGGTAACAATTTCCCTACTTCATCACCACAATCTTCTGCGATTGCATTTGGTCACCTGCACGTATCTGCAAAAGGTAAACTCCATTGGCAAGTTTGCTTGCATCGAATGATGCATTATGCTCACCGGCATCTTCGTCTGCATTTATGAGTTGCTTCAGTTTATTTCCGAGCATATCATACAATTCAACTCTTACAGCAGCGCGCGTTGAAAGTGAATAGTTGATAAAAGATTTTCCTGAGGTGGGGTTTGGAAATACTGACCATGATTGAACCGGAGGAATTTTATCAATGCCTGTAGGGAGACAAATTGTGGTTACAGTTGCTCCGCTAATCATGGAATAATTTGTGGAATCAATATCAACAGTAAGAGATGATGTGATAGGGAGAAAACCAAAGGTTTGAGTTGCGGTTATAACAGGAGTTACAAGAACATCATTCTCATAACAACCGCTATTGCCCATGCTATCAGTTTTAATTAAATATACGTCCATTGATCCCGCACCAAAACTGGTTGTGGACCCGACAAATACATAACCACCATCAAGAGTTTGTTGACCGTATCCGGCAAATTCACTTTCACCACCACCACCATAAGTTTTTGCCCATAACAGATCACCCGTAGTGTTAATCTTGAGAACATAAAAACTATCTGATCTTGCAGCGGTGATAAAATAATTTCCATCACTAGTATTTTCCATGGAAATAAATTCACGTTCATTATCTACCCAAAGAAAGCCCCCATAAGTTTTACTCCATAATGCATAACCGGTGGCATCAGTCTTAATTACATAAACAGCACCTGAAGATGATGCTCCACTTGAACCCGCGATAATATAGCCGCCATCATTTGTTGGCAAAACAGAGAATCCCAGATCATAGGTTGCAGCATGATATGTTCTCGGTGTCCATGAAAGATTACCCAGTGAATCAGTCTTGATTAGCAAAGCGTCTGAATAGTTATTTCCTCCTCCGTTTCCCGTAATTACAAACCCGTTATCAGGAGTTTGTCTAATACAGTATGCAAATGAACTTTGTGTTTCATATTCTTTTATCCATTCTATGTTTCCAACAGAGTCTGTCTTGAACAAGCAGATATTCCATACCACATCAAATACAGAAGTGACAAAAACAAAGCCGCCGTCATTAGTTTGTTGCACCGAGGATCCTCCAATATTCTGTGCAAGCTCATATTTCATTTTCCATAATAAATTTCCGTTCCCATCGAGCTTCATTAGGAAAGCGCCACCACCCGTAAAAACATAACCGCCGTCAGCAGTTTGAATAACTGAATAAATTCTATCATCATTGTTCGGGGCACTAATCACTCTTGTCCATAAAGTATCTCCAACATTATTTGTCTTTATTAAATACATATCATAATCGCCTGCTCCGAAGCTCTTAGTGAATCCCCAAACAATGTATCCGCTGTCAGCCGTTTGTATCACACCGCTGGCATAATCGTAGAATGTTCCACCATAAGTTTTTTGAAAAGTAATCTGCGCTCTTACGTTATTAGATAAAAGCAGCAATATGCAGACAGAAAGAAGAAATATTTTTTTCATCCTACAAACTTAACCTTCCCCTCACTCAATCCCCAACACAAAATGCCCATCTGTTCCCGAGTTATTGGTGATCATGAGAAAATCCTCGAATGGCGCAAGTCTGCCGTCGAGCAATGAGCGCGGTTGACTTGTGCCTCGTTACCAATCAACGGCAAATCTCATACTCGCAAGCGCGCTTATGCGCAAAGAGTTTAGTTATTTTGTTTGAGACTTAAAAAGTTGATTCAAAAAATGTTTTGCTTTTGCGCTCTCCCGTTTAAAAGGTAGAGTCATAATTAGGTATCCTCCTCCAATAAAACCTGCAGCCACAAATGGACCAATGATGTCTTCACCTCCTTTTTGAATTGCTTCATCGAGAAAAGCAAAAAATGCAATGAAAGCTCCGGTAAACCACACGGTCATAAAAAGATAAATGGGAATTGCCCAGCGTATTACAACGTGAATTATAGAATTACCGGATTGTGTTTTAATTCTTCCAACCACTAATGGAGCGCTGTCTTTATTACCTCTCGAAACACGATTGATACAAAATTTATTTTTCTGCACACGACCTTCAAACTTATCCCATTCCCTCATTAAGCTGCTCTGTAACAATGAGGAATTATATCCGGTTTTAACCCAGATGTTACTTGCAACGAGGCTTTCAATCTCCTGCTGTTGCAGAGAAGTTTTGATCTTGTAAGATTCAAATGGGTAAAACCCCATAAGAAATTATGCTTTGAGACAAATGTAGCGAGCCATAGCATACTCTTATAAAATTTCTGCCTGCGGTTGATGTCCTCACCAATTGTCTTATGTGAGTGGAAAAAATAAAATGGTCACTGCGGCACCCATCATAGACAAACTCTGATGTCGACCAATGAGCGCAATTCACTTGTGCCTCGTTACCAATCAACGGCAAATCCGAAATTTGCAATTCGGAAATTCGAAATCAAAAATTCAGCTATGGAATTCAACCCAAACAACAATATTGTTAAACTCTGCCTTCAAGGCATCGGCATGGAAGAAAATGGTAAACCTGAAGAAGCAAGCAGACTATTTCTTCAGGCATGGAATGAAGCGACAAACGACTTTGAAAAATTTATTGCTGCTTATTATGTGGCGCGACATCAAAAAAATGTTCCCGACAAATTAAATTGGCTCCAAACAGCTTTGCAGTTTGCTTTAAGCATAAATGACGACAGTGTTAAGAGCGCTTTTCCTTCTCTATATTCAAACATTGCCAAATGCTATGAGGACTTAAACGACCCTGACAATGCAAAAAAGAATTATGAATTAGCAACGTCGTACAAGGACAAACCATCTGACCGGGGGCCTTTTTATCACGGCACGAAAGCCGATTTGAAGGTTGGTGATTTACTCACAGCGGGATTCAACTCCAACTACAAATCAGAATTGTTAATGAATCACATTTATTTCACAGCCCTGATTAATGGGGCAGGACTTGCCGCGGCATTAGCGAAAGGTGATGGACGTGAACGCGTTTATATCGTTGAACCGACAGGAAGCTTTGAAAATGACCCGAACGTTACAGACAAAAAATTTCCGGGCAATCCAACGCGATCTTATCGCACCACAGCACCATTGAAAATCGTAGGCGAAGTAACAGATTGGGTGAGGATCACTCCCGAGGAACTCCAGAAATGGCGTGAGAGGTTGGCGAATGTGAAAGGAGAAATTATTAATTAATTGCGGCTGCAATAGAACCCAATGCGAAAGTCACTAATAGTTTTGTTGCTTTTTATTTTTTTGGGCTGCTCGCAATCCCAGATTCCGATCCTTTTTTCGCAAGACTATATTTTTTTGACAGTGGATGGCGGAGCGGATACAGTGAAACAGTCAAACGACACTTTGTATCAACTTTATCAATTAGATGCAACTTTACATGAAAGTCGCTCTAAGATCATATCTACTTATAAAATGGGAGAATTCACCATTTTAAAACTGAAAGATCTTGATATTGATACAATTCCCTTTGGTGATCGCAACCTTTGTCCAGGGAAACCATATTCAATCGTAGCATTTAAAAGTATTAACAACAGGCAACTGGAATATGATTGGCCTGTTTTTGCTTGCCTGACAAAGTATCAACTCGACACTACTAAAATCAACAAATCTTTGCTCGAGAGACAATCCTTCTTAACTTATTTTAGTGAGTCATACTTAAAAGAACTCTCGTCGCTAAAAAAAGTATCAACAAAAGATGATTATAAAACAATCGTTGACGCAATTGAAGGTAATGATTTCGATTCGGGAAAAATTGAGTACTCAGCCGAACAGTTAACTAAGGCTTGCATCGAAAAGGGTTACAACCCAGTGGGTGCAGGGCCGGCCCTTGATTCAATATGGGATAAAATAGTTAGAACAAATATGAGCTTAGGGAAACCGGACGGACAATGATTTTCTTATCAACTCGCATTTCAGTCTGCCGTCGAGCAATGAGCGCTATGAGAGATTGATTCATACCCAGTCAATTGATACTACGCAAACATTAGCTTTCCCTTTGGCTCAGGCACATTTCTTCCAAGAGACCTTGCTGTTTCAATCCATTCATCAATCACTATTTCAACATGGGCAAGAGCATCAGCATGAGATTTTCCATCAGCCATGCATCCGGGCAATTCAGGAACTTCCGCAATAAACTTATTATCTTCCTTACTCCAGAAAATAATGATTTCGTATTTGCTCATTCGATTGAGAGTTTATATTTCAAAATTAAGTTTCTCACTTGTTTTACCTGGTATGCCTTGGCCTTGCTTCCATCGGGTTGAATATTTATGATCTCGTCAACTCCGTTTTTGTAATAGATGTGATGGCTGCCTTTGATTCTGAATTCAAATGATAGCTCATCAAGTAATTTACAAAGATCATCAAAGTCAATATTTCTATCGGCATTCCCCTGCATGATTTTGCCAAAAACTTTTTTCGTGCTTGCCATTCAGCGTTCCCATTTCATTTGCGAAATGTAATAAGATTTCTTTGCCCTCAATTTCACGATTCGAAATCAGTTACTCTTCTCCGCCATCAAATACGCTTTAATAAACTCATCAAGGTTGCCATCGAGCACCGCTTGTGGATTGGAAGTTTCATAACCGGTACGTGTGTCTTTTACAAGCTTGTAAGGATGCAAAACATAATTGCGGATCTGAGAGCCCCATTCAATTTTTTTCTTTGTCGCCTCAATCTTATCGCGCTCTTCATTTTGTTTTTGAAGTTCGAGATCATACAATTTTGACTTCAGCATCTTCATTGCTTTTTCCCGGTTGCCTAACTGTGTTCTATCCGTTTGACAAACCACAACAATTCCTGTCGGAATGTGTGTGAGCGTTACCTTGGTTTCCACCTTGTTTACGTTTTGTCCGCCCGCCCCGCCGCTTCTTGATGTTTCCATTTTCACATCAGCATCTTTCACTTCGATATTAATCGTGTCATCAGCTAATGGATAAACAAAAACAGAAGCGAATGACGTGTGCCTTCTTGCATTAGAATCAAAAGGAGAAATGCGAACGAGGCGATGCACCCCGCTTTCCGATTTCAAATAACCAAAGGCAAAGTCACCTTCAAATTCGAGCGAGCACGACTTGATTCCAGCAACATCACCATACTGTACATCAAGTTCGTGAACTTTGTATCCGTTCTTCTGGCCGTACATCAGATACATGCGCATGAGCATGGCTGCCCAATCGCAACTTTCAGTTCCTCCCGCTCCGGCATTGATTTCAAGAACAGCACCCAGCGAGTCCTGCGGTGATGTAAATGTGGATTTGAATTCGAGGTCGTCAAGCGATTTCAAAGCGAACTGATAATGCTTTTCAACTTCGCTTTCATCACCTTCGCCCTGCTGATAAAATTCATAGAGCACATCGGTCTCATCCACTTTTGCTTTCGCATCGTCGAAGGCATCAACCCATTGCTTGTTGGATTGAATTTGCTTCATGATCCCCTGTGCTTTCTTTGGATCATTCCAGAAGTCGGCAGAGGCAGACAGGTGTTCGTCTTCTCTTATTTTCTCAATTCGGTTAGTGACGTCAAAGAAACCTCCCCAGAGCACCGAGCCTGCTCTTTATATCCTTTAGTTGTTCTATTGTCATCGTGCAAAGATACTTCGCAGAAATCTGCAAAGGGAATAACTTATCCGGGAGTTCGGCAGAAAACCAGATACATCTTCATTCACGGACAAATTCCTTTACTTTTGAATTCTCATCAACAAGCAAAGACAACGAACGGTGAAGCATCTTTTGAATTTGAGGTCAAAAAATTTTTCTTACTCCAGAATTGCAGCGGTTGGAATTTTTATTCTTTTCCTTTCGATGCTGTTCAGTTGCAAGGATAAATGCAAGGATATTGAATGCCAGAATAACGGCAAGTGTATTGATGGAACTTGTGATTGTCCCGCCGGATATTCCGGTCCTAATTGTGAGTTCAATGTGAGCGCAAATTTTCTCGGCACGTACAACGTGACAGAAACCTGCCCGGACCTTATCCACTACACTGTAAATATTGGAGTAGATTCATTTAATGTTTCTCAAGTGAAGATTGCAGGTTTTTTCAACAACTCTTTCAATAATCTGGTGAATGCAACCGTGAATCAAACCAACATCACTATTCCCTTCCAGGCACCCGACAATGATGGACGAGTTGTGTCAGGAAGTGGCAGTTTTCATCCGCCTGATGAAATTGTTTGGAATTACACTGTTTCCGGACCGTCGGGAACTATTGATTGTTCAAACTCTGTTTGGGTGAAATGATCTAAAAACCATGAACTATTTTCACTTATCACGCAATTTGATTTGAAACCTCTTGATGTTTGTACCTTTTCAGAACTATTTGCGTTAAATTGAATGTTGGAACAGATGTTGAAATATCAAGTCGTAAATTTTTTTATGAAGCGCATACTGATCTTCAGTTTTATGGTTTGCCTCGCTCCTCTCGCTCATGCGCAGAACAGCGGGATGCTATTGCCCACGCTTGTATTAAACGGCGATACTTTTCTCACTTGCACGCTTCAGGAAGTGGTGGTGGTTTCCAAGAGGACATTTAAGGATCCTATTGCACAGGCACAATTCAACCAGCTCAGGAAAAATGTGCTGATCGTTTATCCTTATGCAAAAGAAGCAGGTGACCTTTTCAGAGACATCAATGAACAACTTTCTGCGATGGATAGAAAGAAGGAACGGAAGAAGTATGTGAAGGAAAGAGAAAAAGAACTGGATCAGCTCTATGAAAACAGTTTGAAGAATCTCACAGTTACACAAGGAGCTATTTTGGTGAAGCTCATCGCACGCGAAACCGGACAAAATGTTTATGACCTCATCAGTGAATTCAAAAATCCCTTCTCAGCTTTTTACTGGAATAAGCTCAGCGGGCTCTATGGTTATTCCCTGAAACAAGATTATGATCCGCAGGAAGACCGCGATATTGAAATGATTGTTCGCTCTATTGAAGGAACACTTTAGGTTTCGGATTTCGGATTTTAGTCTTCCCCGAAAATTTTTATTGAAGCTCTGACTTTTATGAAATCCGGGGGATTTTTTTTGTGAAGCTCTGCTACATCAATCGCACCACCGCCGCAATCTCTTCCTCGTTAATTTTATTCATGCAATTGAAATGACCTCTCGGGCATTTTTGAAATCCCAGCTTCGAACACGGACGACATGACAGTCCTGCTACTTCGACTACCCGTGATTTGAAATAATCCTGATGATACTTTTCTTCATCTCCGAAGTAAGGATACATGCCAAACTCCGGAACTGTATTTCCCCAGAGAGAAATAATTTTCTTTTTGAATGCGGCCGCAACGTGCATCATGCCCGTATCATGTGTAATTACAAGTTGTGATAGTTTAATAATGGAAGCGGATTGGTTGAGTGAAAATTTTCCGCAGGCGTTGAAAACTTTAAACTTGTCCTGATTGCGAATCGCTTCTCCGCTTTCGAAATCTTCTTTTCCTCCCAATAAAATGATCGGGTAGTGAAGCAGGCTCACTAATCTCTTCAATTTTTCCAGCGGATATTTTTTTGTGGCATGCTGCGTACCGATGGCGATGGCAATGTATCCGTGCAAATGTGTGAGCGGAAGCTCTTCAATCTTAATAACATCTTTCGGAGAAATAAAGTAATCCAATCCCTCACCATCATTTTTTACACCGAGATCTTTCACTGTTTCCAAATACCGATCAACAATGTGAGCCACAGGCATCATGTTCCACTTCAGATTTACATAGAGCCACTTCTCAAGATTAATTTTGTTGAAAGAATTTCCTCTTCGTCGCAAAGACCATTTCAATTTCAATGAGCGGAGATTGTTATGCAGATCAACAATGAAATCAAACTTTTCTTTTTTCAAAGAAGAAATGATGTCCCTTAAGTTATTATTCAGAAAATGCCTTGTTGTGATGTGAGGGTTGTGCTCAATAATTTCTTTGTAAGAAGATTTTGTGAGGTAATGAATTTCCGCCGAAGGAATTTGCTTCCTGATACAACGAACCACCGGCGAAGTCAATACAATATCACCAATAGAGCTGAAGCGGACGATGAGTATCTTCACGAAGTGAAAATAGTGAATGGTGAATGAGTGAATGGTGAATAAATGTGAGAGTTCGATTCAATTACTTTTACCAAACCTATTCACCATTCACTATTCACTCATTCACCATAAATGTTTCGACTTAAACTTCCAACCGATCCTCGCTGGGTTGACCTGGCTTCTATATCACTCGAAGAAATTCTAACCGATCATGCTTACTGTGAGCAGAAAGCAGCGTCAACCTGCATTTCGCTGATTCAAAATTATCCGGAGCGGGAGGAGTTGGTTGAAAAGATTTCACCCATTGTTACAGAGGAGTGGGGACATTTCAGGATGGTGCTGGCAGAATTGAAGAAGCGAAAGCTGAAACTCGGAAGGCAACGCAAAGATGAATATGTGATTCAACTGCGAAAAATGATTCGTGCGGGCGACCGGGTTGAACGGCAGCTTATGGATAAACTTCTTGTGTCAGCATTGATTGAAGCAAGAAGCTGTGAGCGGTTCAGGTTGCTCTCAGAAAATCTACCGCAGCCCGAGCTAAGAAAATTCTACCGCCACTTCATGGAATCAGAAGCAGGACACTACACGCTGTTTATGAAGCTCTCAAAAAAATACATGCCGGCAAAAGAAGTGAATGCACGCTGGAAAGAAATGCTTGATGCGGAAAAAGAAATTTTGAAATCACTTGAAGTTAGCGGAGAAAAAATTCATTGAACAATGCAGTTCGTGGTTGAGAAAAGAATTAAAAAATAACACCTAAGGCCAACAAGAGATAAAACAATCCTATAGCAAGAAATGGAAGTATTCCCAAAACGACAGCAGAAATTGCAAAACCTTTGCCCCGATATTTTTCAGGGTACTTTTTAATTTTATGAAGTGCTATGATCCCGAGGATCAATGCAGGCAATGCAAGAGCCGGAAAAAAGACCAAAAAAGAAAACAGAAGAAGCACTGCTCCAATTCCGAGAACAAAACTTATGATCGCAAGATCATTTGAAGGCGGCTTTTCAGGTTCATTGCGCTTTACGAATTGTAATTCTGCTGCCCGGTCATTCAAAGGCAGAGGGTGGATAAGAATCTTCTTACTAAATTCCTCGTGAACCGTGTTTTTTTTAAAAGCGAAAACAGATTGTTCTTCAATGAGAGGTATGCTAACACTTTGTTCAGCTATTATCCCAATTGACAATTGATCTTCTTGATTTTGTTTTGAGAGCCTGATTGCATTTGCCCCGCTTATCGCATTTAAGCTCATATTGATTCGACTTGCTTTAATCAGGAGAAACGGCTTCGATGAAATACGTTGAACAGAGCACCCGGTAAATAGGCCGCATGACAACATCAGAAGCAATTCAGTTTTGATTAAGAAATGCTTCACGGTTTTAATTTTAAAAATTTCAGATTTCGTTTCACTCCTTCAAACTTCGCACGCTTGAGAGGTGAATCTTTGAAAACATTCTTAAAAACTTCTTCCGTCAATTCTTCCCAATCCCTTTTCTTCATGCTCAATAGTTCCTGCGACGGAAAAAACTTTTCTTCGTGATGTTGCTTTGCAAAACGATTCCACGGACAAACATCCTGGCAGATGTCGCAGCCGAACATCCAGCCCTCAAACTTTCCTTTCACCTCCGTCGGAATTTCTTCGCGCAGCTCAATGGTGAAATAAGAAATGCATTTACTTCCGTCAACTACTTTATCGGGAAGAATTGCATCAGTCGGACAAGCATCAATACAGGCAGTACAGGTGCCGCAGTAATCACTGACGGGCGAATCGTACCCGAGTTCCAGATCCAAAATAATTTCTCCAAGAAAATAAAATGAGCCGCTCTCTTTATTGAGGAGGTTTCCATTCTTCCCCACCCAACCTACTCCACTCTTCGCTGCCCAGGTTCTTTCAAGTACTGGCCCTGAATCAACAAATACCCTTCCTTGCACCGCTCCTATTTTCTCCTGAATGAATTGCATCAGTTGATACAATTTTTCCTTCATCACAAAATGATAATCCGTTCCAAGAGCGTATTTGGAAATCTTTGGGACTTTCTTGTCAAGCGAGGTTTGATCATTGAAGTAATTGTACATTAATGAAATCACTGACTTTGCGCCGGGAACAAGTTTAGCGGGATCAACACGCAGGTCAAAATAATTTTCCATGTATATCATTTTGCCGTGCATGCCTTTGTTGAGCCACGCTTCCAAACGCCGTGCATCTTCATCAAGTTTTTCTGCTTTTGAAATTCCGCAATAGCTGAAACCAAGATCACGCGCATGATCTTTTATAAGTCTGGTAGGCTTATGCTTATCCATCGCTAATCAGAATTAGAGAGAATTTTTTCCTTGATCTTCTTATGCCGGGTTCTAAACCGCCTCCGAACAAAAAATAGAACAAGTGCGACGGGTAGAAAAATGACTCCGAAATATTCCGGGTGGTCGTGAAAAATTGTAGCTGAAAGAATGAGGGGGATCATAATTATTGATAGGAAAATGACAGGAATAAGACTTTGTTCTATCAAAATTTTCTTTTCGTGATCAGAAATTGGCTTGCAGATTCCCTTACCCTTGCGAAGCAAGTACATGTACAGAATGAAATGAGTGACAGTGGCTAAAAAAATATTTGAGAAGTAGAGAATCGTGGCAAAAAGCCTATACGCCATTGAAAGTCGCATGAAGCTCGATACTGAAAAAGGGATCAGAACAATGAAAAACAAAAACAGAAGATTCAATATGATAAAGGTGCGGTTGTAATCTATGAGCAGCCCACAAAGTTTAAGATGCCGGTACCAGAACATTCCGATGAAAAAGAAGCTCGCCAAGAATGCAACAAAATTCAGAACAAGTGGTCCCATAGACCACCAAAATTGATCGGCGCTTTCATTCTTGCTAACTTCCGGAATTTTCAACTCAATTACCATAAGCGTAATCGCAATAGCAAACACAGCATCGCTGAAAAGCACCACTCTTTCTAACTGAAATTCCTGGTGTATTTCTGATTCTAATTTCCTGATTTCGTTTTCTTCCATGAAGAGGCATTATGTCGAACGAAGGTATTCACGTTTACGGCAAATGCAATTTCGAAGTTATAGACAAATTGCAGTGTTGCATAGACGAACCGGAGGCATTGTATGCAACGCTAGGAATTCTAAACCCGCCAACGTACAAACTCAACTACATCTCCATGAGATTAATTTTTAAGACTTTTTTTAATTGTGGCCGCAACAGAAATTTCATTTTCACAATTGAATGCTCCTCCTGAGGATTTTGAAAATTTTCCCCTGGTACAACGGAAGTTCAAAGCAAGTAAACCCTTCCGCCAAAATTTCCTTCAAACCAGTTCTTTCTTAGCAACATCGTCGCAATTTAGGGACCCCCTGCGACAGTCCTGTCAGTAAATTTCTCCAATTACCTGATGGCGAAATTATTGATGTAATTGACTCACAATTTTCTACTTTCAATTTTTAATTTTTCAAAATGAACCTGAACAACTTCACAATAAAATCCCAGGAAGCAATTCAAAAGGCACAGGAGCTTGCTTCCGCCAATCAAAACTCCCAGATTGAAACCTCACATTTGATCAAAGGACTGCTGCTGGTTGATGAAAATGTGGTGGACTTCCTGCTGAAAAAAATCGGGGTGAACACCGGGCAGCTCGAAACACGCCTGGAGGAATTACTCGCTAAACTTCCTAAGGTGAGCAACCCTCAGCAGCAATATCTTTCCTCTGATGCGAACCAGGTTTTGACTAAGGCGCAGGGTTATCTCAAAGAATTCAAAGACGAGTTTGTTTCTGTCGAGCATTTATTGCTTGCGCTGCAGAGCGGAAAGGATGATGTCGCAAAGATGCTGAAAGAACTCGGCGTGAGTGAGAAAGACTTAAAGCTCGCCATTGCCGAATTGCGAAAAGGGAGAAAAGTAACTGATCAAAATGCCGAGTCAACTTACAATGCGCTTAACAAATACGCGCGCAATCTCAATGAGCTTGCGCAGGCGGGCAAACTCGATCCAGTGATTGGTCGCGATGAAGAGATAAGAAGAGTGCTTCATATTCTTTCAAGACGCACGAAAAACAACCCTATTCTCGTCGGCGAGCCCGGCGTTGGTAAAACTGCTATCGCAGAAGGTATCGCTCATAGAATTGTAAACGGTGATATTCCTGAAAACCTGAAGACCAAAAGCATTTTTGCACTTGATACCGGTGCATTGATTGCCGGCGCAAAGTTCAGGGGGGAGTTTGAAGAACGGTTGAAAGCAGTGATCAAAGAAGTGACTCAAGCCGATGGACAAATCATTTTATTCATAGATGAAATTCACACCCTCGTGGGTGCCGGAGCGACGGAAGGCGCTATGGATGCTGCAAACATTCTCAAGCCCGCCCTCGCGCGTGGTGAGTTGAGAACTATCGGCGCCACCACACTCAATGAGTATCAAAAGTTTTTCGAGAAAGACAAAGCGCTCGAGCGCCGTTTTCAGAAGGTGATGATTGATGAGCCGAATGAGGAAGATGCGATTTCTATTCTTCGCGGACTAAAGGAGCGCTACGAAACACATCACAAAATCCGTATCAAAGATGAAGCGATCATTGCTTCGGTTGAACTTTCTTCCCGCTACATCAGCGATCGCTTTCTTCCCGACAAAGCGATTGACCTGATTGATGAAGCTGCGGCCAAGTTGCGGTTGCAAATGGATTCTGTTCCCGAAGAATTGGATGAGATTGAGAGAAAAATCCGGCAGCTTGAGATCGAGCGCGAAGCCATCAAGCGAGAGAACGACAAAAAGAAACTGAAAGAGCTGAATGAAGAGATCGCCAACCTCTCTGAAGAACGAAATCAACTGAAAGCAAAATGGCAGCAGGAAAAAGATATTGCCGACAACGTACAGGAGACGAAACAACAAATTGAAGACTACAAATTGCAGGCTGAGCAAGCAGAGCGCATCGGTGATTACGGAAAGGTTGCCGAGATCCGCTACGGAAAAATTCGTGAGGCAGAACAAAGGCTGAAAGAATTTGAGCAACAACTTGCGGAGATCAACAAAGGCAGCCGCATGCTGAAAGAAGAAGTGGATGCTGAAGACATCGCGGAAATCGTTTCGAAGTGGACGGGCATTCCGGTAAAACGAATGCTTCAAAGCGAAAAAGAAAAGTTATTACACCTCGAAGACGAATTGCATAAGCGCGTTGTTGGTCAGGAAGAAGCAATTGCCGCCGTGAGTGATGCCATCCGCCGCAACCGCGCGGGGTTGAGTGATCCGAAACGACCAATTGGTTCATTCATTTTTCTAGGCACCACCGGCGTCGGAAAAACAGAGCTCGCGAAAGCACTGGCTGAAGTAATGTTCAATGATGATTCACTGATGGTGCGCATTGACATGAGCGAATACCAGGAGCGTCATGCTGTGTCACGATTGATCGGTGCACCTCCCGGATATGTTGGTTATGATGAAGGCGGACAATTAACGGAAGCTGTCCGCAGGAAACCATACAGCGTTTTACTACTCGATGAATTTGAGAAAGCACATCCTGATGTATTCAACATTTTACTGCAGGTGCTGGACGATGGTCGCCTCACTGACAACAAAGGTCGCGTCGTGAATTTCAAAAACACGATCATCATCATGACGTCGAATCTCGGAAGCAACATCATCCAGGAAAACTTCGCGGACGTGAATGAGCGCAACAAGCAAGGCATCATGGAGACCACGAAACTGGAGCTGATGGATCTGCTGAAGAAAACAATTCGCCCTGAGTTTTTGAATCGCGTGGATGAGATCATTATGTTCACGCCGCTTATGGAAAATGAAATTGAACAGATCGTTCGCCTGCAGATACTTCAGTTGCAACAGATGCTCGGGAAAAATCACCTGCACATTGACGTGACCGATGAAGCCGTGAAGCGCATTGCCGATGAGGGCTTCGATCCGCAATACGGCGCACGACCATTGAAGCGTGTGATTCAAAAGGAAATCGTGAATGAACTTTCTAAACGTATTCTCGCGGGCGAGATAGAAAGCGGGGAAAAGATTGTGATTGACTCGCAGGATGGTGGAATTGTTTTTTGGAATCCGAAGGAGAAGAATGTGGAAGCGTAAAACAGATCGTCATTGCGAGAAGCGAAGGGTAAGCTAAGTGCGTAGGTGCGACGAAGCAATCCCCTCGAAATTAGTAGCCGCTCAATCATGGGGATTGCTTCGTCAGCCTACCGCACAAGGCCAACGCATTTTCCTCGCAATGACGCAAGAACGAACTTTTCAAACATAACACTTGTCGTCATTGCGAGGAGCGAAGGGTAGCTAAGTGCGTGGGTGTGACGAAGCAATCCCCCTGAAATTAGTAGCTGCTCAATCATGGGGATTGCTTCGTCAACCTACCGCACAATGCCAACGCATTTTTCCTCGCAATGACGCGCGTTCATTATCTTCACATTATGGAACGCGGCGGTTACGTTTACATCATTACGAATAAGAATCACACGACCTTATATACAGGTGTGACTTCAGAACTTCGGAACAGGATTTACCAGCACAAGACAAAAGCGTTTCCACACAGCTTCACCTCAAAATACAATTGCGACAAGCTGGTTTACTTTATTGGCTTTCCTTCAATTGAAGAGGCCATTGCTGAAGAGAAACGAATCAAAGGTGGTTCGCGGCAGGATAAGATTGACCTCATAAATAAAATGAATCCAGGGTGGAAGGATTTGTATGACGACATTTCAGAATGATCGTCATTGCGAGGAGCGAAGTGTGAGGATGAGCGAGCGCGCGACGAAGCAATCCCCCCGAAATTAGTGGACGCTCAATCATGGGGATTGCTTCGTCAACCTACCGCACAATGCCAACGCATTTTCCTCGCAATGACGCCCAACGAGGAGAGATCGAAGTCAAGAAAAGATCGTGATTGACTCGCAGGACTGTGGAATAGTTTTTTGGAATCCGAAGGAGAAGAAAAAGGTGGAAGCGTCAAACTAATCGTCATTGCGAGGAGCGAAGGGGAGTTAAGTGCGTGGGTGCGACGAAGCAATCCCCCGAAATTAGTAGCCGCTCAATCATGGGATTGCTTCGTCAACCTACCGCACAATGCCCACGCATTTTCCTCGCAATGACGCAAGAACGTCCTGTTAACTTCACAATATTCCTACCTGAACTTCCAATTCACACCGACATTCGCATAGAATGGAATCAGAGGTGAAGTTTTGAAATCCTGCTGAATCACTTTTCCTGCATTCACATAAGCATCAAAATTGCAGAATGAGTAACCGCCCTGTATTCCATAGAAGAAATTTCCACCTGTTGCGGGTTGATACCAGCCATTTTGTATCCCTGAATAATTGTCCTGCAGCAGCCCCGAGTTTTTGAATTGTGTGACGATGGCTTTATCGAACCCGCATTGAGCAGCAACAAACCATGAATGACGATAGTATCCAGCCGTGCCGGAGAATTCACTTCCGAAATTAAGCAGGCGCACATAAGGCGTTTGGTAGCGGCGAAAAATCCCCTTCGCTTCCGCAGAAAAACAAAATGACTTCCATTCAAATAGTCTTGCATGCACACCGGCCTTCGTGCTGAAATCATCGAAGAGATCTGCTCCTGCGGGCATGGAAAATTCAGCATTCAGTACGAGCGGCAAACCTGCTTTTAGGTGATAGCCGTATCCAACTCCGAAGGTTGCTCCATAATCAACACCGGCATTCAGGTTTACAATGTGTTTCTGGTTCTCATCCAGATTATTCCAGTTGAGAGTTTGTGCTTTAGCAAATGCTGTGCAAGCGACAATTGCAATGGTTGCGATTATGATTTTTGTGTTGTTCATTTTTTAAAGAGAGTTTAAGTAGTTTAATGCAATGGGAAAGAAGTTATTCCAGCCGTCGGGAAATGAAATAAAGTCATGCCCCGCGTCATCAATGCGCTCAAGGTCAACATCCGGATAAGCTGAAGAAACTTTCTGCGCATGTTCCAACCCATACGCCTCGTTGCGTTCGCTGTAACAGAAAAGGACCTTTGTAGTGAAGGATTGAAGATTGGTTGTCCAGTCAGGTTCTTCTTTTTCACCCAACTCAAACAGCGCCCGGTTCACGATAGCCCCGGAGCGCCAGAATGGAAGCACGCCGTCATTTCCAAGTTTACTGTCGGGTGCGCCATCAGCATACGCAAGCAGACCGAGTTTGTAATCGAGAATTGCATGTTCATCTTCTCCGCCTGTAATAAATTGATCGAGATACGTTGCGTCATTCAGCGTTTCAGTCGTGATGCCGAAATCATGCTCACGGGTTACGTAGTCCATGATATCCTGCCACTTGAAACCTCCCGGCTCACAAAGGATGGCACCATCAATAGCAGTCGCGTTCTGATTGATGTAAGCCGTTGCAAGCATGGCGCCCCAGGAATGTCCAAGAAGAATAACTTTCTGGCCGGGAGAAGTTCTGTAATGCGCAATCACAGCGCTCAAGTCATCGAACATCAGTTGAATGCTGTAAGAATCCTTGCTCTCACGTTTTGATAAACCCGAGCCGCGTTGATCGTAGAAGACCACATAGTAACCATGCTCAGCAAATTCTTTGCAGTTGAGCAAGTAGCGGTAATCGGCTCCGGGTCCTCCATGCAGAACCACGATCATCGGGCTGTCCGGGTTACCAGAAGCTTCTGCATGAAGTTGTGTTCCGTTAATAAGAATGGAAGGAAGGGAGGCATCCTGGTCTACGGTTTTGGGAACAAGATTGCCGTCCTGGTTTAACAGGAGTTCCTTTTGACATCCTGAAAACATCAGCCATAACATGATGGCCGGAAAGAAAAGTTTTGTGCTATTCATTTTTTGTAAAAGATTTTTCTGCAAAAGTGAATCGCATAGAAAGCGGAATCGCCCCATCGTGTAAGGTGGGACTTGATTTTATGGAATCAGCTTATTCAATGTTTTAAATTGAAAGTCTTTACCGCAAAGAACGCGAAGGAATACGCGAAGAAAAGCGCGAAAAAACTCATTTGAATTATTGAATCTTCTTATTTGCGGATTTCCTTTGCGACGGTCTTTTGCATCCCTTGCGGTTTATTTTTTTCAGAAGATCAGAGAAGTAATTCACATAAACTCAACGGCAAATGAAGAATGGAACTGCTTCCCTGAGCCGTGCACACATTTAGTCGGCTAAAACCAGGTGTCGCTGGTTCAAATATTCTGAAGGCGATAGCCCCGTTGACTTGCGAAAGTTCCGGTTGAACGCAGTTTTAGAATTGAATCCGCAATCGAATGCGAGTGCAAGCAGCGTGAACTGTTTATGATCAGGATCAACAGCGAGTTTCTTGAACTCCTCAATACGCTGACCATTGATGTAATCGTAGAAAGATTTTTTCTCAAACGAATTTATTACTTGTGAGAGGATATTGGGATGAACATCAAGTTGCTTGGCCACCTCGCCAAGATTAAGTTCAGGATCTTTGAATAATTCTTTTTTTACCATCAAGGAAATGAGTTGCTCATGAATTCTCCTTCCTTCATCATCACTCAGTGAAGATTTCTGGTATTTCACTTTCGCGGTCGTGTCCGATTCAAGCAGCTTTTCTTCGGCAGAAATAGTTGAAGGAGATTTCAAATCATTCCTGTCCCGCTCAATTCCGATAGTTTCATCAAAATTATTTTCGGGAGAACTTTCATCAGTAACCCCCTGCAAATTTTGATTGCTGAAGATTCCTACTTGCCTTATTCCAAAGTATCCGAGGAAGAAAACATAAAAAGCTGCTGTAGTATAAATCCATTTATCCTCAAGACCAATGATGATCACCAGCCAGATGGCAGAAGTTCCGTAGGTGAGGTAGCGCAGCCAGTTAAGGTTTATCCTATCAGTGTTCGAAAATTCGTTCTCGATATTTTTCCTGTGACGGCGCAGCATCAGGAGCGTGAGGATGATGTATGTAATTCCTGAAACTATAATTGCTATCCGGTTGAAGGCTATTAGTGATTCATATCCAATACCCTCGTGCTGATAGACATAAATTTTTTCCTGTCCGGATAAAATGAAAAAAGGAACCAACCGAAGGTAAAGACCGAGCGCAGGAAGAAAATGTAACAACGATTTAGAGTTGATTCGAAGGTTCTTTGTAAGTGATCCGGCATATAAATACAGGAATGGACCATACATCAACGGCAAAGGAATCTCAACCCCTAACAGATAAGGAAAGTGCACGAATGCGCTACTGACGAACATGTAGAATACCGTGAAGTGCAGACAAGTGAATGCAAGCCACAGAGCGAGAAGGTTATCGCTCTGAGTTTTTCCTTTCTTACTGGCGAGAATAATCGAAAGGAAAAATGTGATTACGATACCGGAGAGATAAAGCATTCGGTGTGCGGTAATTGATTGAATTGGTGTTCGATGGCAATCTTACATGATGAACTCACATTGCTTTCATGGGCGAAGTTAGAGATTCAATTTTCGACTTTCTGTTGCGTGTACAACAGCAAATGAGTGCGGGATTGAGCGTATTCAGCCCGGATTTTTACTGCTTCTCTCCTGCACTTCTTCTGATGTCAAGCCGAACATCGGAAGTGTTTTCAGCTTCAGAAGATTTGCGTAGATGTACAGTTCGCCGCGGTGATGGATTTCATGCTCGACCATTGCACGAAGCCATTTCCACACTGCGATTTCTGTATTTCCCGGCGTGGTACATTTCCGTTTCAGGTCTTCGTCGCTAAGACTGCTGAAGATTTCAAGGGACTCACGATGCCGGTCATTAAAATAGTTGAGGACGTTTTCGTAACCGTCAGCCAATTCTTTTCCGCAACCGTGATAACTGCTTTTTCTTCCCGCGACATTCTCAGCAAACATGTAGCGTTCAATTGCCGCAATATGTCTTACCTGGTCTGCAATGGTGAACTTACCTTCCCTATAAGCAAAGTCAAAATTCTCCGGCGGAATCACTTTTATTAGCCGGTTGGTTCTTTCTCTGATCCGCTCGTAATAGTCGAGGAAAGGTTTGATGGAAGTTATTTCCATGGCAGATGTGCTCAAAAAAATTTGAGTGGTTTAACGATTACTATTTTTTACCAAACCACCGTGCTTCACGGCTTGAACCAAATTGCTGCTTCTCTGCAACAAGCTCAACAGAAGCTTCAGTATAACTTCCGTGAGGTGAAGGACCCGAGAAAAAGTCAACGTCTACTTTTCCAACGCGACCGTCGCCAAACTCTACATAGCACGTACCGTCTCCTTTATACGGCGCGGGTTCTTCGCCTCTCTCCAATTCAGCGATGATGGATTCCGCTGCGATACGTGCAGCTCCCTCTGTAAATACTTTTGCCTTTGGTGTTCCTGCACTGTTCACATCCCCAATCGCATAAACATTTGGGAACTTTGTCTTCAGGTTCTTTTTGTCAACAGGAATCCATCCATTCTCAGTCATGCCGCTCTGCAAGACCACTTCCGGCGCAACATGTTTCGGAATACCGAGGAACAGTTCGAATGGCATTTCATTTCCGTCATCAAGAGTAGCAACATGACGTGACGGATCAATTTTCTTCACAACCCGTTGCGGAATGAATTTGATATTTCGTTCGGCAAATGCTGTGAGCAATGCTTTCGAAGTATCCGGCGAGGGAGGAATGGGCGATCCGAATGGCATAACGATGCTGATCTCACTTGCATCACGCAAACCACGTTTGATCAGGTAATCGTGCATCAGCAATGCGCATTCACTCGGTGCCGGGGGACACTTGAATGGCGCACCACACACGCCAACAATTACGCGGCCTTTTGAAAAGGCAGGAAGCACATCACGCAAGCGTTCAGCTCCCGCGAAAGTGTAAAATTCATTCCCGGCTTCAGCAAGCCCTGGTGTCGCGCTCAAATCATAGTCTGCTCCAAGAGCAATTACCAGAACGTCGGCTTCGTAAGTGCCACGCTGTGTGGTGACTCGTTTTGCAACTGGATCAATGGCAGTAATTCGTTCCTGCTGAAACTTTACACCGGGTTTTACAATGTTGCGATACGCCATGCGAACGGCATCAGATGTCTTGTGACCAAACATGACATCGAACTTCGAAAAGCCGAAATAGAAAGTGTCACTTTTGTCTATGAGAGTAAGATCAAGACGATCGCCGATTTTTTCCGAAAGTATCGTTGTGAGTTCGAGACCTCCAAAACCGGCGCCAAGTACAACTACCCGTAGTTTCATTTTTATCAATTATTTATTTTGTCGTTGAAGATATGTGTTTGCAGCTGAAATGAATTTTTGGTCCCGCTCATCATTGATGGTGATAGTCATGTTACTTTGTTTTTTGCCTGAAAGAACCCTTCGGGAAAAGTGAAGGAATTTTTTTATTCCGGTTGCCAATGACAAAGATAACATCAGTCAGAGAGCACTGTTGGCTACAAAAGGTACATTTCTCTATTGCAAAAGTTACAAATCTTTGAGCAGCCTGATTTTTAAATTAGTGAGATTTGATTTGGTAATTTTCGGAGAAGAAAATTATGCGCAGCAGGCTACTGCGTGAATAAGCATTCCCAAAAGATCATCAACATAAAGTTAATTTGCGGCAGAAGCGAACCGACTGTGATTAATAACATGTACTTTGCAATAACTTAGCTTTATCCATAACTTAATTGATTTGGAAGAAAATATTGCCATACTAATTGCTGACCTGTCAGGATATACAGCGCTCACAGAAACTCACGGTGCTGCTTCTGCCGCCGACTTGATTGACAAGTACACGGAGATTGTCAATAGGTGTTTGGCTGCAGGCTGCCATCTTCATTCACGTACAGGAGATGAGGTTGTAATTATTTCCGGTTCAGTAGATCATTTGATTGCCACTGCTATCATGCTGCTTCAAAACACTTCGGTTGAAAACAATTTTCTTCAGGTGCATGGCGGATTGCACTACGGTAAAATCCTGAAACGAAATGAGAATTATTTCGGCACTACCATTAACCTGGCATCAAGAATCGCCTCAAAAGCAAACCCGGGCACATTCTGGTGTTCGATGGATTACATAAATGCTCTGGAAAATAAATCTGGTTTCACTTTTCATCCAAGAGGAAAGCACAGCTTTAAAAATTTGAGTGAAGAAAATGAAATCTTCGAATTAGTTATCAGCGATCCGAAATCATTTCATATTGATCCCGTGTGCAGAATGCTCATCAACGAAAAAGAAAATGCAATTCCACATCCTGAAGAGCAGAACATTTTCTTTTGTTCTCAGCATTGCTTTGATATTTACACAAAGAATAAGGCGCAGCTAAATGAGCAATAAGTTGTAAGGAAGATGCTCATTATTATTTAGCTTTACAGGAACAGAATTTGATTTCTTCTGAAATCAATTTTGATCTTTCGGAAGTACCTGATGGAAATTATTTTATCGAAATGAAAAGTAATCGCCTCGCATCTGTAAAGAAAATTTTATTGGAGAAACTCTAACTGCATCATTTCAGGATTTCTATTCTCTTATCCCCTTCTTTAATTGCTCCTTTGAAGTAGGGGTCTTTCATCTCATCCTTGTCAGTTAGCCAATGGGCGCTGTTGCCTTCATTTCCATCTTTGGTATAGTTGTAATAGACAGGTGTGCTATTGAATTTGAAGCTTTTCAGCAAGCCGTAAAATTCATCGGTGAGATAATCGAAATGCTCACACTGGTGATCATAGTTGGTTGAATTATCCCTGATGTGTTCGGTGTTATGAAGAATTTTTGCATTCTGCTTATTAAAAGTTGCGATCTGATCTTTTGTTAATCCTTCAGTGCTAACTTTAGATGCAATAGCATTTATTTCTACTGCTTCTTTTGCTGCTTCCTTGGGATTACCCTGCATCAATGCATCTTTGAGTTCAAGATATTCGGTGAACATTTGTTGCAGAGATGTTTTGAATGATGCAGGAAGTTCAGATGTTGTTGCTGTTGTTTGAGCGATTGCGAATTGTGATGCAATGAACATTGTGATTACTGTGATGACGATTTTCATTTGATTTTTTTTTGAACTTGTGAATTGATTAGTGATGATGATGTCCTGATGCCGGAGCAATCTTTAAATAAATTTCTGCTGACAGCGGGTGATCTCCATAGAGAGTTTGCAAATAAGGCGCAGGAAAATCTATTGTGCCCTGCACTCCAAGTGATAGCTCAGTATTGAAGTGAATAAATAAACTTCTGCTTAATCCAATGGTAAGCGCATTAATATCGATTTTCGAGGGTGCCAACAATGGATCAATCACGGGTAATTGTAGTTCGTTAAGATCTTTCTGCACGAACTCAAAACGACCATATATAGTAGCAGGTGCAAGTTTCAAATTGCTTTCAAATAATACTGATTGAAGATTGTTCCCTCCTTCTGATGAATGATTCATTCCCCAAACCAATGACGATGAAACAAATTTTCCATGCTTCAACAGTTTTGTATGAATGATCGAAGCTGTTGTCCTGGTTACATCTTCATTTGGAAACAGATCTTCCGGACTCTTTATGAAGCCCTGCGAAAACTGCAATGCAAAATTTTTATTCGGATTTAAGTTCACCCTGTATGAATAACTGTCAAACCTTGGCTTGTCAAAATCATACCTGTTTTCATCCGGTTCCCTTCCTGTGAAGATGCTTCCCTCGACTTTAACAACTTTATAACGAAATCCAAGTGTTCCTACACCAAAAGTGATGTGCGTTGCATCCTGCCAATGGTGACCAAGCGGAGCATCAGGATTGTTCATTGCAGATAAACGATGCATGAATACGACAGGACCTACAGCAGGTTCACCGGGATAACCGAAATAAGCATTTAGATCAATGTCTTTGGAAAAACTATGAGTGTAATTCACTGAAAGCTCTGCAATCAGATCGTGTGGATGCTGCTTATCAACGAGCGGAGCTCCTTTGTAGGATTCTCCTGTTTGAAAAAGTAGCGGGTAACCTGCTTCACCAACCAAAAACGGATCGAACGAAATCATTGAAATGAAAGAGAAAAGATTTTTCTGATTGAACTGATGTGACCACATGAACATAAACATGCTCGGTGCGTCGAAGTGATCACCGCCTCTGTCACTTTCATTGGTAATGTCCTGTGAGGTATATCTAAGAAAAAGAAAGCCATGAAACATGTACATGTTCTTTCCCTTCATTTTCATGTACATCATCATCGGATTTGCATCGGGCTGCCAGCTTGTTCCGCTACCGTCACGATTCATCGATAGATTGGGAGAAAATGAAGAAGTCATTTCCATATTCATTGAATCCATTGGTATTTGCATACTCATTGACTTCTTTGTCGTGTCTTTCTGCATATTCATGCCGGGCATATCCTGAGCAACAAGAATTTGCGTAGTGAATGAGAGCGAAAATATCAGCAGTAAAATTCTGCAGCAATCTTTTTTGAAATAATTGCGAATAAATTTGAAAACGGATTTCATAAACTCAATGAAGAAATTTTGTTTTCCGTGTTTAGCAATCGGTTCCATACAATCTAACTTGATTTTACTCTTAACAATTGTGCATTAACGGCTACAATGATTGTGCTCAAACTCATAAACACAGCACCTATTGCAGGACTAAGAACAAACCCATTTGAATAAAGCACTCCTGCTGCCAATGGGATTGCAAAAGCATTGTATCCCGTTGCCCAAGCAAGGTTTTGAATCATCTTTTTGTAAGTCGCCTTTCCGAAGAGAATGAGATTGAGAATGTCCTGCGGGTTGCTGTTCACTAGAATAATATCTGCGGTTTCCGCTGCTACGTCTGTCCCTGAGCCAACTGCAATTCCAACATCGGCTTGTGCAAGAGCGGGCGCATCGTTAACGCCATCACCTGTCATTGCAACAAACTCACCCTTACTTTGTAATTCCATTACGATCTCTACTTTTTGATGTGGTAAAACCTCCGCAAAATATCCGTCGAGCTTTAGTTGCTGACTCACGGCTTTTGCAACAACCTCATTGTCGCCCGTTGCCATGTATACTTTAATATGATTGTCTTTGAATTTCTGAATTGCATCTGCTGATTCAGGACGTACTTCATCAGCGAGAGCAATAAATCCTGCAAGTTCATTGGCGATCAAAACAAAGACGATGGTTTCTGCTTCTGAGGTGAATACATTATCAGGAATAGCAATTCTTTCATCACGCAAAAATCCGGGACTAACAACTTTCACTTCTTTGCCCGCAACTTTTGCTTCTATGCCTTTGCCGGGAATGGCTTTGAAGTTTTCCAGCTTAGGAATATCTACTTTCTTTTCTTTTACCTTCCTCACAATTCCTACTGCAATCGGATGTTCTGAGTTTTGTTCGAGGGCGCTTGCGATACGCAACACTTCATCATCAGAATAATTCTTCGACAATGATTTTATTCTCGTTACACCAAATTCTCCTTTGGTGAGTGTTCCTGTCTTGTCAAAAACAATTGCAGAAATTTTTCTTGACTCCTCAAATGCAGTTCTGTTGCGAATGAGCAAACCATGTTGAGCAGAAAGTGCTGTTGAAATTGCAACGACGAGAGGAACTGCTAAACCCAAGGCATGAGGACAAGAAATGACCATGACGGTTACCATTCTCTCCAGTGCAAATTCAAACGGATGACCAAGTATCAACCACACGGCAAGCGTCCCGACGCCAATTGAGAGCGCGATGTAGGTCAGCCATTTTGCTGCGCGGTCAGAAAGGTTTTGCATTTTCGATTTTGACTTCTGCGCTTCTTCCACCATCTTAATCACCTTGTTGAGGTAACTGTCTTTACCCGTGTGTTCGATTTTAATTTTCAGTGAACCATTTCCATTGATGGAACCGCCAATGACTTTATCATTCACTTCCTTCTTCACCGGTTTTGATTCACCTGTAAGCATGGATTCATTCAGATAACTCTCACCTTCTGTTACAATTCCGTCAGCAGGTACTTTCTCGCCGAGCTTCACGAGTAGTACATCATTCACCTGTAGTTCTTCCACCTTCACATCCATCACATGTTCACCGTGCAACTTGTGCGCAATAGCAGGCATCATGCTCACCAGCAATTGCAATGCTTTGGATGCACCAAGAACTGATTTCATTTCAAGCCAGTGACCGAGAAGCATAATATCAATGAGTGTGGCAAGCTCCCAGAAGAAATCCATGCCCTGCAAGCCGAAAACTGTTGCGCTGCTGTATAAGTAAGCAACAGAGATTGCCATGCCGATTAATGTCATCATGCCGGGATTCTTCTCTCTGATTTCTGAAAACATTCCTTTCAGAAATGGTAATCCACCGTAGAAGAAAATGACGGATGAAAGAATGAAGAGCAAATACTTGTCACCTGGAAATGAAAAAGTAATTCTCAAAAACTGCTGAATCATTTTTGAAAGCAGCAGCACCGGAACGGTGATGATGATGGAAATCCAAAATCGTTTTTTGAAATCTTCGATCATCATTTTGTGATGATCGTGACCTGACATGCCCATGGAAGGATTCATGCCATGACTATGCATCGGAGGCTGATGCAAAGAATGGTCATGTGAACTATTATGATAGTCGTGTTCCACAAAATCTTCTTAATCTGCTATCCTTAGTTTTTAATGAACTTCCTGTTGTAGATGTTTTCCCCGTCAGCAATTTGGATAAAGTAAATTCCTGATAAAATATTTGCAACCGGAATTGAAAGAGTGGAATTATTTTTTACAACGTTCAGACCTGCGAAATTTTTTCCAAGCACATCCCGCACAGAAATTTTTACATCCTCTAATTGCAATTTGCCGCGAAAAGAAATATTCATCACATCAGTCGCAGGATTGGGAAACAATACAAAATTATTTTGCGGTACTTCATCAATTCCCACCGAGGAAGAATCACGAACAAGAAATGATCCCATCATTCCATCATCTTCATGATGCAGCATGTGGCAGTGATACATGTAAGGAATTGAATCATCTGCGTAGTCTTCAAACTTCATAATCACTCTTGCTGTTTGCTGTGGCATCACGAGCACAATGTCTTTCTTTCCCTGTTCGTTCAGAGGAGGCATGCTTCCGTTTTCATCGAGAATAAAAAATTGCACGTCGTGAATGTGAAACGGATGAGCGATCAGAGTTTGGTTATCGAATTTCCAAATCTCAGTGGCGTCTTTGTAAGTAACTACATTGATGCTGTCCATGTTGAACTGCACTCCGTTGATGGTGAACGGACCTTCCACCATTTCACTCATAGGCATCATGTCCTGGGGTGCAAAAGTGAATGTGCGCGTAATGCTTGCATCACTTTCATTGAGTGGAGTAACGGTGACAAGTGATGAAGGAATTGTGGTGACCGGCGTGGCTGTTGGTGCGGTAACATTGATTTGAAGAATGTTGTAGTCAGCGCCGTTGAGCGGATTCAAATCATAATCGGGAATAGTTGCCATTGCATTGCCAACTGTTTCAGCGCCGTAAATTCCATCGGGCAATTGAGAGCCATAATTTGAGAAGTAAACAGTTTGTCCCTGCATTGCTCCCAAGTCAGCGAGAATTTCTGCACGTTCTCCTGGAGCAAGCCGCATTCGATTGAGAGCAACGGGTGCTTCAAGTAATCCGCCGTCAGAGGCAATTTGATAGAACTGCATGTTGTTTGAAAATCCGAAATCATAGCTGCGCAAGGAAGACCCATTGAGTATTCTGAAGCGAACAACCTGAGCCGGTGCATCGAGATAAGGATTCTTGGTTCCGTTGACCAAAACAAGTGTATCAAGTTCCGTTGCAATTGCAAACTGATACAATACATCAAATGCTTTGCTCTGAATGATGAGCGGGAAATCATCAACATCGTAAGTGCGAGGCAAATCCAACGTTGCTTCCATGCTGTCTTTCACAATGATCAATCCTGCCAATCCTTTTGAAACCTGCAAATCGGTTTTGCCTGCACCGTGTGGATGATACCAAAATGTGCCTGCATCGTTCTTCACTTCATACGTTGCAGTCCATGTCGCACCTGCATCAATGATTTGGTGCGGACCTCCATCATATGGCGCGGGCACATGCAAGCCATGCCAGTGCATGGTAGTTTTAGTATTCGTGAGATTATTGGTGACATGAAGATTTACCACGTCGCCTTTGTTGAAGAAGAGCGTTGGCGCAAGAAAATTTCCGTTCACTCCGTAAGAAGGGGTATTGATTCCATTCCAAAAAGAAACTGTTCCTGACTGAACGTTCAATTGAAAATCCGTTCCGCTCATTGTTGGCGGAATGAAGAGCGGATTCTGTGCGGAGATTTTTCCGAACAAAAAAAGTGCAAGGCAACACAAGGTGAATTGCTTCATTGTAAAAACAACTTTTTAGTGATGAGAGAATTTTCTCCCTGCAATTCAATGAGAAAAATTCCTTTCGGGTAATGAGAAAGGTCAATCGCTGTATTGACGCAAGTCATTTTACTTTCAAGTAAAATTTGACCCTGCATATTCATGATGCGAAGCTCCTCACCAGTGCTTCCATGAATGAACAATTGATCTCCTGACAAAATCAAACTCACCGGTACGGTGGTTTGATTTTCAATTCCTGTAAGCCCTGCGCTGATGATCCACGTGAGCGTATCTCTTGAAACAGGATTATTTGTTTCCCAAACCACGTAGCGAATGATTGCTGTTCCAGCATTGGTATGCGGTGTAACGTGCACACTCAGAAAAGCATATTCACTTACCGGAACAGGATGCATTACTCCGTTTTCCTTCAAGTCATTATAGCAATTGTTGTTGTCGCATATCAACGCTTCCCATAATGCAGGAACATCGGCGCTTACTTTTTGCCAACTCATGAAAAGAGTGTCGGAAGAAATGTTGTTCTGCAAAATGTTGTAGACGGTGAGTTCATCGAACTGGGCTGTTGCAACAATGCTGTCGTCTGGAGAAAGCGAATAGTTTTGCGCACGCAAAGAATCAGCAGCAGCGCAAATAATCACTGCTGCCAATGCGATTGATTTTATGATTCTCTTCATGTTAGTGTGAGATGTTCACTTTGCTGAAAGAAGAATTTCCATTCACCGTGGTCTTCACGAAATAAAGCCCCGGTGCAAATGAAGATGCGCTGAAAGTTTTTTGCACGAGCCCTGCATTCATCTTTTCATTGGCAAGCACGGAAACTTTTTCACCATTGAGAGCAAATAGTTCTATGGTCACATCAGCCGCTTGTTTCAGATCCAATTGAACATTGAATTGGGTGGTTGCAGGATTCGGAAATACATTCGATGTGGTTACGTCTTCAGGAAGTTCATTGACTGCGGTGGAATTGAAGAAGCTGTGAATGGCAGTTGCAATGTCTGCTGTGTCACCGTTTGTGTATCCAACATCTGTGTACAATACCTGATGATCGCTGCCTGCAATTACTGCAAGTGTTGGCATTCCGAATCCACCGTAATACGCAACGAGTGCTGCACCTGAATCAAAGGGCACGCTATTGAAACCATTGGCGTTTATCCAACTTGTGACGGAGGCGCATGAATAACTATTGGTGTAACCCATCTGGTAGAAATCAATCATGCCCGGGTATTGCGCATCCAATTGGGCTTTCATTGCTTCTACCTGGTGCCCTGCATTGATGCACATGTTGCACGTCATGAAAAATTCGATGATGATTACTTTACCGGAATCAAGCGTGGTGAAGCAGTTGTGCATTACTCCGTTGCAATCGTTCATAGTGAAATCCATGGCGGTGGTCTGCGCTTTGGAAATCTGGAGAAAGATGAGAACGGTAAAAACGAATGTGAAAATTTGTTTCATTTGATTTTGGTTTTTGATTTTGTGATTGAAATTATTTTGAGTTAAGGATGAAGGGGAGCGTCATACTATAATTTACTCCTTTGTGAATTGACCGGTAAATGTTCCAGTGCCAGATGTAACCTTAAGTAAGTAATTGCCTTTTGGAAGCGTTGCGATATCAATAGTTGTTGTCGCAGAAGCGTCAATTGCCTTTTCAATTTTCACAATTTTACCTTGCACATCGCTGATTTGAACACTCACTTTTGAATTGCTGAATGAAGAAAGATCAATGCTGAGAAGATTGGTTGCGGGGTTAGGAAATATGCTGATTATTTTATTGTTAGAAACATTTGAAATTCCCGTCACTGTACCTGAAAAACCAAGGGCATCAACCCAGAGGTAATCATTGTTTGTTGGAGCTGTTCCGCTTGCGGAAAGAACAATGATGCAAGTGTCAGGATAGCCACCATCAGCATAAATGAGAGGAATGGTGAAAGCAGCCCAACTCATTGCCATGCCGGTAAGATCTTTATGTGCTGATGCAACAGGTATGCGCATTTCCTGCTGTGCATCCCAACGAGTGAGTTGTACATCAATAAAGCCCTGACTGTTTCCGAAAATCATGTGCTGCCATTTGCCCGTGAGATTTTGAGGACGATCACTGTAAACAAAACCGGCATTCGGCTGCATAGTTAATTGGTCAAGTGTTCCGCATACTGCAATGCCGGGTACTACGCCTATGCCGTTTACAGTTTTGCTCGTGAGTTTAATGTAAGCAGCTCCGACATTGCCCGGCGTACCTTTCTCACAAGTGAAAGTTGATGCGGAAGCCGTCATTTCATTCAATGTAGTCCAGCTATCAGGATTGTCGTAAGTACCCATGCTGGTCCAATCTTCAAACCCTCCGTTTGGAATAGGCGCTTGTGCTTTGGAAATCGCCGCAGCGAACATCAAAGCGAGGAAGAGTGTAATTGTTTGTTTCATTTGTTTTTGGTTTTTGATGTTGTGATTGAAATTATTTTGAGTTAAGGATGAACGTGAGAAGCGTTTATTGCTATTGCAATAAATAAGAAAGCCCTGTCAGTCATGAACCAACAAGGAAATGGAAGAAATCAAATCTGGAAACTCTGAATGAGAATGCGAAGATTCTCTTTGGGAGGCGGTGGATGAAAGCCGGTATAGATTACCGCGGTATAGAAAACGTCTTTCGGTTGAACTGTTTCAACCGGAAGGATTACTGCAATAAGTGATTGAAAAACTTTTGCAACATCGGCGTGAAGAACATTAGACTGACCAATGGTATTGAAGAATGCTAAATGATCTTTCTGGCAATCGTCTCCTTCATTTTCATGGTGACATGCATTCGCTTCATGATGTTCTTTTTCATCAGCACATCCATCACCGCAGCAGGAAAGAATACCAGTAGAACAGCAGAAGGAACATAAATGCGTATGCAGAATCACCAATACGATGACCCATGAAAAACTCTTATGGATGTAGGTTGACTTCTGCACGATGGAATCAAAGATATGAAATGGGATGGGATTAGCAACGAATAGACTTGCTGTGGTTCTTAACAGTCGCAAACCAGCTTTTTAAGCGGGACTTTTAGAATAAGCAAGGAAGCGAAAAAGTTCTTTTGAATCTTCATCTTTCGATAAGAAGTTTTTGTGTTTGTGAGAAATCCTTTCCGCTTACAGTAAGAAAATACATTCCTGAACTCAATGAATAGAGATTAAGATGGACCGATTGGCGATTGAATTGCAAAGGGACATTCATTTCATTTCCCAGGACTTCTCTCAGTATAACACTATTAATATCCATCACCTTCGATTCAATTTTTACGTCTGTAAAATCACTTGCAGGATTGGGATAAATCTCTACACCGGAAACTGAAACTTTATTGTCAATTCCTGTAACAACTCCATTTCCATCTGTCTTTATCAGGTAAACCTGATAACTGTTTAAGCCCACCAATTCAGGGCTGGCAGTATTGCCGGCGATGATGTATCCGCCATCAATAGTTTGTTGAACGCACCTGCCGTCTTCATGATCTGTACCGTGAAAGGTTTTGGTCCAGAGCGTGTCGCCATCCACATTTGTTTTCACGAGGAACAAATCGTTAGGACCCGTTTCCCCTGTTACAATATATCCGTCATCACTTGTTTGCTCAACAAAGCGACCGCTGCTTCCATTCGGGCCGATGTTTTTATTCCATGAAATGTTTCCGGCAGAATCAGTTTTTATCAGGGACATGTATTCCGGCGAAATCAAGTTGCTGATTCCTGTTAAAATATATCCGCCATCAGTGGTTTGTTGAGCGCAGAATGCCTTGTCAGGATCAGGGGTCGGGAATTTTTTTGTCCATGCTGTGTCGCCATCAGCATCGGCTTTTATCACATACATATCATAAGTGCCTCCCATTCCGCTCAGGTTGAAACCGCCAATTACATATCCCCCATCTGTGGTTTGCTGAACGGAATATCCACGGCTTTCCAGCGGACCTCCATACGTTTTTGTCCACGTAGAATTTCCTGATGAATCAGTCTTGATGAGATAAACAAGCCCGGTGAAATTAACTGAGTTGTAATTTTTTACACCGCTTATGATGTAACCCCCATCAGCGGTTTGCTGAACAGAATATCCTTCATTCTCATTGGTGGTTCCGAAAGTTTTACTCCAGAGAGAATCCCCGTCCCCATCTGTTCTTAAAAGGTAAACTTTGTTATTCTTTACGCCTGTAATAATGAAACCTCCATCAGAGGTTTGACGAACGCAATTGCCAACCGCATCTGAAAAAATTTTTGTCCAGAGTGTATCACCAGCCTCATCCGTTTTAATCAGGAAGAGTCCATTGGGTAAAGGCCATACATCAATCAGGCCTGCAACAATGTAACCTCCATCACTTGTCTGTTGAACAAAATTGCCGGCATCACCTCCTGCCCCACCGAAAACTTTCTGAAATGTGATTTGTGCTGTTACATTCATGCAACAAGCAATGAGGAGGAACGTAAAGGACAGTTTTAAAAGGAAACGCTTCACGAACTTAAGTTTTTGAATTTTTTCTCAGTGCGTTATGACAACTTTTTGGGTTGAGGAATTTTTGCCGGAAACGATTTTCAAAACATAGAAGCCATCCGGTATTTGCGAAACATCTATTATGTTTTCATTTGCTGAAGAAATTATTTTCCGAATCGCCGCTTCTCCCAAAAAATTTCTTAGCTCAACTTCATTATCATTTCTCAGCTCGCAATTAATGATCTGCAGCTTATCACTTGCCGGATTTGGGAAAACCGAAAACAGCTTCTGCGAATTATTTTCCTGAATGCCCGTTGCCGGTGTGAACGTTCCTTTACGGTACTTCACTGTCCCTGAATTATCATCTTCCCACACAACAAAAATATCCCCGTTAGTAAGGGCGACATCAGCATTGGTGATGTTACTCAAATCAACTGTATCGTAATCTGCCGGCAATCCATTTAAAATGTTGTTCGTGAAGCGCAGTACCAATTGATCTGCACTGCTTACGCTTTGCTTCCAAACAACAGCAAGCGCATTTCCTGCACTGGCAATGCGCGGGTAATTCTGTAAAGATAACCCCATGATCATCCCTGTCAAAGGTGCGCCTGCCGAACCGGTGAGCGAAGTGAGAGAAGATTTGCTGAAGTAAGTCAAATTCATTCCGCTTGCACCGCTCATGTAGGTGCTGTATAACGTGTCTCCGATAATTACACCATCAGGACCGGAGGAAGGACAAGACAGGAGAATCCAATTTCCCTGGTCAATTCCTATTCCCTCAGTAAATGAATCGCCGCCATCGGTAGAAATCCCCGCCCACATATCGCGAATGCTGCTGAGGTTATCACGGTACAACATGCACACGATATTGCCTGAAACGGTGATACTACCCGGACAACAATCGCAAACTGTTGCACCTCCTCCACTCCATCCGCTTGCTTTTATATCCGTTGAAAATGTATTTCCATAGTCTGAAGATTTAGTAACCGCCCAACGGGAGTCGCTAAAAGAGGAATTGAATTTCATGAATCCCACAATGGGATTCCCGGATGCATCAATAGCTACCGTTGGAAATCGCGAGATGCTGTCAGCAATAAAATCCACCTGCACCGGGTCTGAAAACGTTGTTCCTCCGTCGAATGAAGTTGCGATGTAAATGGGATGATCAGTATCCTCCGGTGTTTGTTTCATTACAACATATACTGTGTCGTCTCTTGCGGCTATGTCAGGTCCCATCCATGAGGCAGTGGCAACAGTAAGCCATGAGGGGTTCACATTAACCGGCGTAGTGAAGGCAGAACCGTTCCACCGGGAAATGAAAACAGATTGGTCAGACATTCTTCCCCAAATAATAACCGGGTTTCCGGCTCCGTCGGTTACAATTCGCGGATGAAGATTGCCGTAACTGCTTGCGGCGACATTGGTTCCTGCTGACCACGTAATTGAATTTTGTGCGCCGGCAAAAAAGCTTGCACACAGGAACATAGCGGATAAAAGTTTCTTCATTGCTTCAAAAGCTTTTGAGTGAAAATTTTATTGTCAGCACTTCCATCAATCAAATACATTCCTGCATTCAGTGCTGAAAGATCAATGCGAACACTTTGTGGAGTGAACTTTATGGGCACATTCATTTCATTTCCCAGGACATCAAAAATTTTCAGCGAAACATTTTTGATGCTTACTCCGGGCAATTGCACTTCTGCATAATCATTGGCAGGGTTGGGAAATATATTAACTGATGAAGTGTTGTAAGAGTCATTTATACCGGTAGAGATGTAATCGCAAGAAGGGGCAATATTCGTTGAGTAAAATCCAAGAAAGGAATCCTCAAAGCACCGTAACTGATGTGCGACCGGATCGCACATTATAAATTGTGGTAACACATATCCCAGAGAACCGATACCCTCTATAATAGTATCGGTTTGTGTTTGAGAGAAATTCCAATTCAAGGTGATATTATTTACTATGAATTTTTTTAGTTGATGACCATTAATTATTGCCGGAACAACATCTATGATATTGATCATGAAAATATCAAGCTGATTAAACGGGTAAACATATCCTGTCAAGGTATCACCCGCGGTTAAATTGAAATCATACATGACAGAAAAGTTATTCAGGCCCTCAATAAAATAATACACGATATTATTTTCCTCATAGACGAAAGCATTGCTGTCAATATAAAAACAATCGGTGCCATGCACTATTTGCAGATGGTGGCAAAGATGGTTATTAATAGTTGTATCACCGATTGATTCGACCTCTGTATAATCAGTTCCTGCATCAAGAAAATGCTCATGACTATAGTACCATTTCGCTCCAACTGCTCCGAAATCCTGAGCAGAATTTTTTTGCACAAGTATGAGAAAGAATAGCAGAAATAAAAGGAAATATGGTTTCATAACCTTAAAAGTTCTTAGGGTGGAATATTTTATCAATAAAGATAGACCTTCTTCTCTCCCTGAAACTACTTATGATGGACAAAGAATCTATAAGCGATTCCCAACGTAAAGTTTACATCAGAAGCAACCTGTCCGCCGTTGACTTTCTGATAAAGAGGAAACTCATACAGTCCATAGAAGGTGAGCGTATGAAAGCAAGTGTAACTAATCTGGGGCACCAGAAAAATTTTGTTGCTCCCGAATGAGTTGACATCGTAGTTGGCGACAGGCAAATCCGCATTGCGTTTCAGCTTGCCGATGTACTCATACTTTCCTGAAAGAGTTGCACTGAAGTTTTTCGCAAAGGGTTTTGCTATGTACAAACTCAAATCGGCATAGTCGCCGAACTTTTCACCTTTGGGATTCCACCCTTTCAGGATGTATTGAAGGGATGTGAACACTTTGAAATTCTTTTTCGGAAATCCATGCAGAAGAAATCCATAAAAGATAAAATCATTCGACCCGGTGGTGGGCTGTACTCCCGGAGGTTTTTGCTGGTAGAGTGTGACGGTTTGACTTTGAAACAAGATGAGTGAATCGTTGTATTTGCCTATTGGGATTTTTAAGCCCGCGCCCAGCGTAGCTTCCCAAACACTGGTTTCTGTTTGCCTGTGCCATACATCGTAACGAGGGAAAATGATCAGGTCACCGATGCCGCTGGAATTAATCGTGTCAATATACTCAGCACCGTATTGAGTTTTATTGAAATAGTATCCTCCTGCAATAGAAAGTGTAAGGTCTTTTGTTACTCCGTAACTGATGCGTGTGAAAAGATAATTCGTGTTATAGCTTTCAAGCAACTGAGGAATGGCAGGATCAACGCCACTAAACTTGTCAGAGTAAGTGCGCTGAAAATTTACACTGAGGTCAATCTGATCTTTTTGTAAAACTCCCTGTGAAGCGCCTCCTGCAATGGGACTCCCACCTCCGCCTGCACAACATCCCTGTGCAAATGAAATTGGTGATGCACACAAATTCAGGAGCGATAAAACAAGAAATGTTTTGAGCGCATTCATCTTCATTATTCAGACAGCAAATATTTAATTCACCACCACGAGCTTAATAGTCTCTTTGGTAGTTCCGGTGTTGATGTTTACGAAGTACACTCCGCTGTTAAACATTCCGGTATTGAGCGTAAAATGGTTTTCACCTACGCCCTGCTGGCTCAGATCTATGGTTTGTATTTTTTCTCCGATCACGTTTAATACTTCAAACGAAACCGTGGAGGCAGCCTGCAATGAGTAAGTGATGTTGGTAAATGAAGTTGATGGATTCGGATAAGCATCCAATGAAGTTGCTGAGGTAGTATTTTCATTGATGCCGTTTACTGCACTCAGCGCTTCGTCAATTGCTGCTCTCACATTTGCATCATCAGCCAGATAGCTGTAACCAAGTTTCCTGTAGTAAACATGATGATCAGCACCACCTAATACTACAATCGTTGGCATTCCCATTCCACCGTAATAATTGACTTCATCGTACCCATTAAGGAAAAGGGTGCATGAAAGTTGAGTTGGATTGGTTGCCCAACTTTGAAACGATGAGCAGGTGAATGATGTGTTCCAATCAATCGCATAAAACTTTACCTTGCCGGGATCAGAAACGGAGTAGTCCTGGTAAATTTGTTCGAGATAATTAGCGGCAGAGATGCAGGTTCCGCAAGTCATCACATACTCGCACAATAACACATTTCCGCTGTCCAATTCACTGAAGCAGTTATGATTCGTTCCGTTGCAATCATCCTTTGTCCAATCCATGGCAGTAGTCTGTCCGAACGAGAAGTTGAAGGCAATCAGGAGAAGCAAAAAAGAAGCGAGGAAAAGTTTTTTCATTTGCGTGATTTTAGTTCGGCGAAGATACGACAGGGTATTTATCTGAGAAATGATTTTTGTCACATTTTCATTCCCGCCATTGGGACAGCATTGGGGGCACGCTCAAATTATTCTTAGAGACATTCTTTTTATTTAGACATTCTTTTGAAAGTGCAAAAAAGAAAATTCTGAGTAGTGCTGAATGGCGTGTGATGATCAATGGTGAAGCATTTAATTTTTTCAAAATACCCCTGTAATTTTTCCGTGAGTGATTTTTCAGAGTACTGTTTTATTTCAAGACCACTGCATTTTTTGGGTCCCTGATCTGAGAAGGTTCCAACAATAAAATACCCTCCCGGCTTAATGCATTTCTGAATGGTGTTGATGTAATTTTCTATATCACTTTCTTCCGTGAGAAAATGAAATGCAGCGCGGTCGTGCCAAACATCATATTGTCCGGGAATGTCGCAATGAGCTTCGTCGGCGATAACCCAGTTTACTTTTTGTGCTTTGTCACCCAAACGTTGCTTAGCTTTCTCCAAAGCATGAGAAGAAATATCGAGAACTGTAATGTTTTCAAAGCCCATGTCAAGAAGATGATCAACCAGCTTTCCGTCTCCACCACCGTTGTCGAATATTTTTGCTGACGACGGAAGGTTCAATTCTTTTATCAGTCCAATTGATGTTGAAGGAATTTCCTGAAACCAACTCACTTCATTCGGATGCTTCGTGCTGTAGATTTTTTCCCAATGAGCTTTCCTTTCTATTGTCTCCATAAGTTTTTAATTGACTTGGTCCCCCTCTAATTTGTAACCTTCATTTTCCCATTCAACCATGCCACCTGAAAAACGCACTACATTGTTATATCCTAATGCTTCTAGCAACTGGTAGAGCATGATGCTTTTGTTGCAGGCAGCATCAGTGCAATAGACAACGACAGGTTCATCCTTAGAAAGAAATCTCTCAAGGTCTTCTCTGCGAAATATGTTCAGTGAGCCGGGAATGTGTTTAAGTCGGAATTTATTTTCTTCGAGCGCATTAACCAATTTGATTTCTTCTCCCGTATCCAATCGCTGTTTCAATTCCTTCGCTGTTATCGTTTTCATTTTCTCAAATAGTTTTTTACAGTGAGGCAATTATTTTCTCTATTCTGTTTACGAGGGACTTGTTTTTTGTCCCGATGGATCGGGATGAAATCTGCTGCACTTTGGATTTAAGCAACTGCTCGAATTCAAGCCGGTCGAAGCAATGGCGGCATTCTGAAATGTGCTTTACCAACTCCTCACGGGATTTTCCTTTGAGGTTATTGTCCATAAAGTCATTGAAGCGTGTTACAGCTTCTTCGCAGTTGAGAGGTTTGATTTCTTTTTTATTCTTTTTCATTTTACCGGGTTTGAAATTGAGCTTTTGATTTCTTCTCCTTCATCACAAGTACATGTGTAATCCTTCTTTGTCTTTATTGTTTTTGATTTTTTAATGCCCATCTCCTGCGCATGAAACCATAATTTTTTCTGGAGGATGGTTCTTGCACGTGCGATGCGACTGCGTACTGTTCCCACAGGAACATTTGTGATAACAGCGATCTCAGAATATGAAAAATCTTCAGTGTCGCAGAGAATAAGTGACTGTTTAAATTCATTTGGTAGCTCATCTATTGCCTGTTGAATACTTTCCCTGGTGAGCGTACTGATGAAATTTTTTTCAGGAGTTCTTTCATCTACAAAATTGCTTTTTGCAATTTCTTCAAACAGCGAAAAGTCAGCATCATCCTCTGAGTATTTCATCTCCACGAATTTCTTTTTGCTGCGCCATGTGCTGATGAAATGGTTGTTCAGGATGCGGAAAAGCCACTGCTTTATTTTACTGTGATCATTAAGGCGATGAAAATTTTCAAATGCTTTTAAAACTGTTTCTGCCACGAGCTCGTCACTTTCATGATCATCTTTGCATAAGCTGAAGGCAAAGCGCTTTAGTCCGGGTGTGTTTGCAATCACTGCATCTGCAAACAGCTTTTTGTTATCGCTTTTCTTCATTTGTCCTCGAAGGAAATTTTCTTCTGTCAACTTACTTTTTCTCAGCGAACAACGACACACTTTTTACTCCGTAATCTTTAGAAGCATTCTTTGCAGATTTGGAAATGAAACCGTAAGCATCATTATTTTTGATGTAAAGTATTTCCATTCCTGCATTTTCTATTGACGAGCGATAAGTATCCTGCTGCGCTGCTCCGCCGATGCACGATGCCCACAATGTTGAATTGCAAACAATATTTTCAGGCAATTGTTTCTCTGTAACAATATCTGAAATTACCATTCTGCCTTTGGGTTTGAGCACGCGAGCAACCTCTTCAAAAACTTTTTCCTTTTCAGGACTAAGATTGATAACACCATTGCTAATCACTGCATCAAAACTTGCATCATCAAACGGAAGTTTTTCGATGTAGCTCTTGTGAAAGGAAACATTATCAAAATTATTTTCACTCCGAATCCGTTCGGCCTTTTCAAGTTGCTCGTCTGTCATATCAACTCCTGAAACGTGTCCTGTGTTTCCAACTTTAAGAGCAGCAACAAAAACATCCATTCCTGAGCCACTTCCTAAGTCGAGCACGCGATCACCTTCTTTCAGGTTGGCGATGTCGAAGTAATATCCAACTCCGGCAAATGAATCAATAGCCGCAGCAGGAATTTGATCGAGGTCAGTTTTGTCGTAGCCCAATTTCTCAGCAAGTCCGCGACCCATTTCAAAATGATATTCACCATGAGGATTGAGAGCCACATCGCGGTACATGTTTTTTACTTTCTGTTCGAGTTCGGCAGTGTTTACGTTCTTAGCAACGGTGGTTTCCATGTTGTGTAGTTTTATGCGTTTAAAGAATTGACGCCGGGAACAGCAATAAGTTCCCGAAGGATGGGGGAAATTTTTTCTTGCTTTTTTAGAAATACCAATTGTCCGGTATGATAGGATAAATGATTTGTTCTCGGGATAATAACATTTAACTTATTCCGGTGTGGCTGTTTTATAAAATCTTCGGCAGAAACTGAATTGTGTTTTTCAAACCATGCTGCTACAGGCAACTTGTTGAAATGGTCTGCCAATATTGAATTTATGTTTTTCCAGTACGATCTCAATTCATTCGCTGAAGGTATCGGTGTTATAGATTTGTCAGGATTGTCAATAAAAATTTCGTCTAATTGCGGATACAATCGCTCTCCGAAACTGAGCACCGGTAACATTCCGTCATGAGTTGCCGTCAGATGACCTAATAAATATATTCCTCTATTGCGGTCAGGAGCAACTTCATTTTGCAGTTGCTCATCGGTGAGTTGATCAAGAATATCATTGGCTTCTTTTATTTTTGAATGCCAGGCATCAAGCACCATTTTTACCATAATTTGAGTTGTCATTTTTTTTCTTTTTAAATTTTTGTTGCAATTGAACAAAGAACTGACGCGGAGAATGGCAATAAGTTCCCGGAGAGTGTTGGAAAATTTTCCTCCAATGGTGTGAGGATCATTGCCGGTTATTTCTGGCTCACCATTTTTGCTGCGGTGATAAATCTTATGTAATAAAATCCGGTGCATGGATAATTTGGCTGTTTAGGGTAATAAACTTTTCCCCAGCGTTCTTTTCCGGTTTCCATAGTTGTTATTGAAATTTCATTGATCGCTTGTGCTTCTCACGCTATGAAAAGCTTCAGCAAAATACATATCAATCATCCCCTTATGCTTCGCTTCAATCTTTCCGCGATAGGTACAAGTGAATTTATCTTTTACCAGTTCATGAGTTGTGCCGCTGATGTTTACTTTTCCCGCTATGCCACTGCTTTCCATTCGTGATGCGATGTTTACTGTGTCGCCCCAGATGTCGTAAGCGAATTTTTTTACTCCAACAATTCCGGCGACCACGGGTCCTGTATGAATACCAATTCTTATTTCAAATGCTTCGTTCCCTTCCGTCATTTTCTTGTGTGAATATTGCTGCATGAACTGCTGAATCTCCATGGCAGCGCTTACCACATCGGTTGCATTGGTTTTATTAGGAACCGGTAATCCACCCGCGCACATGTAGCTGTCACCAATGGTTTTTATTTTTTCGATGTTGAATTTACTCACGATGCGATCAAATGCTTTGAAGCAGAAATCAATTTCGGCAACGAGCTGAGTTGGAGTTAATTTTTCTGTTATCTGCGTAAAGTCTTTGAAGTCAGTAAACATGACCGTTACATCATCAAACTGTTTTGCTTCAGCACTACCATTGGCTTTCAGTTCTTCCGCAATTTCTTTAGGGAGAATATTGAGCAACAATGTTTCTGACCTTGCCTGAAAAAAATTTTTCTTTCCCACAAAATAATAAACCATCAGGAAAATCAGGGAACCCACTGCCATAAGATTGATGACAAAAAACAAATTGATTTGCACAGTTGTTAGATTATTTTGAATCCTCAGCCAGGGTTGTAAAATAAGACTGATGACAACGAGGAAGCAATAAGCCAATAACCAAAGAGGTGCCTTCGATTGCTTATCGAAGAGCATGGCTCCCAGAGGACAAATAAGTCCCCATAAAATGACCGCACTGCCATTGACAAAACCTCCCAATGAAAGCATCAGCGCAAAGGGAAGTAACAAAATGAGGAGCAACTGGCTGAAACGAAAAACCTGAAACTTACGGGTAAGGCCGAAGTAAATAAGACTTGCGAATGAAATGAAAGCGTAAGACAAGGGAATCATGCCGGCAAGTTTTTCTCCGAACAGCATATACATAGCTCCCCATCCAACTCCGGCAAGAAGGAACGGAATGGAGCAAATGACAAGAATTGATTTCTGTAATCTTAATTCCTCGCTGTCGCTTTGCAGGGCACCTATCGTGGCTATGCGGCTGAATGTTTTTTGCAGGCGGTTCTTTTTCATCTCCATTTCTTGTTTCCATTATTTACTGTTTGTCATTTTTGCAGCGGTGATAAATCTTGTGTAATAAAATCCGGTATATGGATACTCTGAATTCGGCGGAAACAAAACCAGGTATTTATCAAAGCTGGAGTCGTAAACAGTTTCAGGATGACCAAGTTGTTTTACCTCTAAACCGCGCCCAAAATTTGCCGTGCAGGTTCCACTCAGGTATTGAATGGTGAGCGAACAAATTTTTGATGAAAGGTTTAATTGTTCGTCGCGGTTGAGATAAGAAGCCATTGTAGCTTCATCTGAAATCCTGTTGTGAAAGTTGCCGCTAAGAGTTACCATTTTCCATGTGGGGTGCCGTTTGAATTGTGTTTTGATTTTCACATACATCAAACTGTCTCGTTGATACGGCTTGCCTTCGTTGCTGTTGACATCGAAGAAAAACAGCTCAACTCTTGAATTTTTATTCAACTCTGAAATCAATGTTGCCCATGCAACAGATTCTTTGCCGTCTAAAGGCGGGTTATGAAAAAAGTCGCTGTGATAAATGCTGCTGTCCGTTCGTTGCGAAATAAATTGTGTTATCAGGTTTGGAGGAATCTCAAGCCCTACCTGAACGCTGTCGCCGTTAGCTGTAAAAAGATTTGCAAGACCCATTACAAACGGCGTCGATTCATTTGTGCCGTGTATTTCTCCGAACATGATCATTTGAAATGGAGCAAGCAGGTGGTAAACTGAGTCGCTCAACTGCTCCGGGTTGTCAACCCGAACAGCGTGTGCTTTGAGATATGCTGCATTATCTTGTGCGCTTGCACATAAAAATGTCAGCATTAGAATGAGTGCTAAAAGAATATTTTCTGTTATGAGTTTCAGAGTTTGAGTGGACATAGTGTGCCCGGTTATTTGCAGCTATCCTTTTTGAAAAAGTTGCCGATGAATTTTAAGATTGCTTTTATGGTTTTCATTCGTTTACATTTTCATTCCTGCCATCGGGTCTTGTCCTTTCTTAAAAATGTACTCACTCTGCAAGAGGTAAGCGCCTGATATCACCACTGCATCGCCTTCTTCAAGCCCGCTGAGAATTTCCGTGTACTCTTTATTCACCATTCCAATTTCTACCATGCGCGGTTCGTACACTCCCGGGCTTTTCTTTAGCCAAACTGTAGCTCCGTGCGAATCATGAAGAACCGCGGAAGAAGAAATGGCAAGTGTTTCCTTTTCATGCGTGCGCACGGTGATGTATGCCTGCATGCCCGGAGTAAGCGCATGATCAGTGTTTGGAATTTCTATTCTCGCAAGAATGAGTTTAGAATCTCCAAGCAATTCCGGATTGGCAAAGTTGATTTTGGCTTCGACAGTTTTGTCAGGCAATGAAGGAAAGGTGACTTCAGCTTTTGTATTCTCCTGAATTGAAGCAGCTTCAGAAGAGTACACTTGTGCTTCCACCCAAACTGAAGAGAGATCAGTTAGCTTGTAAACAGGAGTCCCCTCCATCACATAATCACCCATCGTTACCATCACATCTGCTATAATCCCTGAGCGATCAGCGTAAACTGTGAGCACACTTTCAGGAATCCCTTTTCGCTTCAATTCAAAAAGCTGTGTACTGCTCATTCCCCACAATTCCAATTTGCGGAGTGCGGCTTCGGCAAGCTGGGTGTAATCAATACCAAGTGCAGAAGAATTGTCGCTTTGCTGCAATGCAACTAGGTATTGCTTCTCTGCTGCAATCAATTCCTCGCTGTAAATTTGAAAGAGCGGTAATCCTTTCTCCACTTTTTCACCGATGCTTCGGTAATAGAGCATATCAATTCGTCCGGAGATTCGCGATGAAATAGCATCCGTCAGCTTTTGATTTACGGAAACCACAGCAGGAAAAGTCTTTTCATTATTAAGGGTCTGTAATTCTACAAATTCGGTTTTGATGTTTGCAAGCTTTTTCTCCTCATCGCTGATGTGAATGGTATTATCATTCTTATCAGGAATACCCGAAACTTTGGTAAGGTCCATGTGGCAGATGGGACATTTGCCGGGATGATGCTCAACCACCTGCGGATCCATGGAGCAGCTGTAGATGGCATTCGGATCTTCTGCTTTCTCCTTCTTTCTGCAGGAAACTGAAAGAAGAACGATGATGGAAATTAGTAGAACACAAATCTTTTTCATTGTCATGATTTTTTTTATTTCGTAATCCGCGGCGTCATTGCGAGGAACCAAGCGAATGAATTTTGCGTGAGGGTGACGACAGGTCAGAAACCTTACGCCTCAACCAACCGCAGTTTTCCTCGCAATGACGATTCATGGTGTAAAGCTTTCACTGTCCTGAATGTATTGAGCATTCGAAATGATCTCATCCGGCTCGCTCAATCCTTTGATTACCTGAATGAAATCACCCGATGCAATGCCTGTTGTTATTTCATGCGCTTCAAAAACATTTTCTGCCTTAGAGCCTTTATCGGTATTTTTTAGAAAAACAATTTTTCGTTTTCCCAAATCGAGCATTGCTTCTTTCGGAATCCATATCCCTGTAACAGAATCCGTTTCAATCGTTGCCCGCACATACATGCCCACTTTGAGAGCGTGCTCCGGGTTGTCGAGATACACTCTTGCTGAAAGCGTTTTTGAATTTGGCTGGAAGAAGGGTTCAATGAAATCAATCCGTCCCCGGATTTTTTTTCCTGCACCATTCACTATAAGTGTTGCCGGCTGATGCAGTTTTATTTTAGCTGCATCATCAGAATAAATTTTCAGCACCGCCCATACCATGTGTGAATCAAGGATGTTGAAAAGCGTTTCCCCTTTCTCTACATACATGCCTTCCTTGAGTGCAAGCTCACCCGTGCTCGAAGTATTCATTTCTCCGAAGGAGTCCCCTTGGACAGCTTCACTGCCGGCAGAGGATGCTACTGCTTCATGAATGTGACCTTCATAAGGACTATAAACTGAGAGCCGGGTCAGGGACATTTTCGTTTTGATCACCTGCTCAATTTCCTGTTCAGTCATACCAAGTAACAACAGCTTTCTTTCCGATGCTGAAATCAATTGCTGATCAGATGAAGAATCGCTGAGAAGAAAAAGAAGGTTCTGTTGTTCATTCACCATGTCAGGGCTGTAAATTTCCATGATCACCTCTCCTTTCTTCATAGGTTGATACATGTATTTTACATAGAGTTTTTCAATGCGGCCGCTGTAACGCGCAGCAATGTTTCTTTCCTGACGCGTATCGTATTCAATTATTCCATCAGCAGAGATTTTTTCATTTATTGTTTTCTTCACAGGATGTATGGCAGGAAGAGAAGAAAGAATTTTTTGCTTGTCATCCGGAATCTGAAGTGAATCAAGAAATGCCGCCGAATTAACTTCTGTTGAATCAGCCTTCATTTTCATACCGCTCATGTCGCTATTATCCTTTGAATTGCAGGAAGAGAGGAGCAAAATGCTAATCGTCATTGCGAGGAACGAAGTAGAGAACTTGTGCCGAGGCGTGACGAAGCAATCTGCCTGATTTGCGACCATGGTTGGGGATTGCTTCGGAAACCTCGCGCCTGAAATCCGCGTAACTTTCCTCGCAATGACGACATTATAGAATTGCCAACTACCAATCGTAGTGCAACGAAGATCCCGATTCATCGGGACTGCCAACTGCCAATCCCGATAAAAATCGGGGCTCCGCTTCGCTTCGCTATTTTTTCTCAATCGCATTCTCATAAGCAATTTCAGATTTGTATGCTTGTTCCAAATGATAGAGGTATTCTGTTTCTGCCATGATCAGATCATCCCATGACATCAATGAAGGAAGCAGACCATTGGTGTTTTCTCTGTAGGAAAGCAGCGACGTTTGAAATGCTTTCTTGTAAGCAGGCAGAACTTCCTTCTCGTAATGATTCACTTCTTCGTATTCTGAAATGGTATGCAACAACGACTGCTGCATCATCGAGCGCGCTTCATTAATGCTGTTCCGCTTTTCAAAATGCATCGCATCAATTTGTTGTTGAATCGAGAGCGCTTCACTCTTGTAACTCTTCGAAGCCCACGGCGCAATCGGAATGGTGACAGAGCCCATCAGTGAAAAAGCGTTACGGCCGCCGAACACATCGTAGTGTTCAAAGCGCACATTGAAATCAGGTTTTCTGGCTGTGAGCGCAAGCGCACTGTTCAATTGCAGGGAACTGATGCTCCTGTCAATTTTTAAAATGTCGCTGCGCCGGAGTGTTACGGATGCTGTTGAGGTATCGAGATCAGCGAGATTGTAATTGTGAAACGGGATGGCAGTGTCAATCGCAAACGGGCTCATTTGAGGACGATTCATCAGGTAATTCAGAATTGTACTTGCTTCCGTGACGGCGCTCCTCTCATGTGTGCGCATTGCTTCCAAAGCATGCATGCGTGCCTGCGCTTTGTAGATAGAAGCCAGGTCACTTTGATTCACTGAATATACACTCGTGTCCGTTTGAATCATCAAGTTCAGCAGAGCCATTTCTTCTGCAATAACTCTCAATTTTTTTTCAGCAATGAAACGATCCATGTAGGTGATTTTCGCCTTGGTGAATAATTCATTTCTTGAAGAACCAATATCTGCGCTGTCAATTGCTGCAAGCGACAGCAAATAATTTTCTTTAGCTCTCAGCTTGGCAGGATTGGGAATGTCCTGCTCAGCGAAATACATAATCATGCCTTCACTGCGATTGAAAAAAGTTTCATCATTTGCAACAGAATACGGGAGCGAGTACGGACCCACTCCAATCATCGGCGGCATCCATGTTTTCGCGCCTTGCGCCATCGAGCGATCAGCATTGATTTTGTATTGATAAGAAGTGAGCAAAGGATTATTTCGCTCAATAGAATCGAGAACATTTTGTAAGGAGAGTGTTTGGGCACTTGCATGAATGGGAGAAAAAAAATTCATGCAAAGGATCCAGAGGAACAGCGTGCGCAGATACTTCGACAAGCTCAGTATGACAGCGGGAGGTGTCATCCTGAGCTTGTCGAAGGGTTGTGTGCGCCTGCGCAAATGCTTCGAGTCGCTCCCGATTTCATCGGGACAAGTCAGCATGACAACGCACGGGGTCACTCTGAGTGAATTCGCTTCCGGCTTACGTCTTATGTCTTCCATCTTACGTCTCACTTCTACCGGCTTAGTGCCTGACTTCCGGCACATCGATTTTTCCGAATTTTTTGAGTTCATATTCTTTGATCATTAAAAAGATGAGAGGAGTAACAAGAAGGATGAACGTGGATGAGGTGATTACGCCGCCGATCATCGGCAGCACAATGGGCTTCATCACATCACTTCCCACGCCGTGCGACCACAATACCGGAATCAAACCGAAGAGTGCCACAGAAACCGTCATGAGTTTTGGTCGCAATCGTTTAGCAGCGCCGCGAATCACGTACTCCTGTAAGTCCGATTTTGAAATCGTCTCTTTTGAATTCCCTTTTAGCGCGATGAGCTGCTGCATCGCATCATTCAGATAGATCACCATCACAATTCCTGTTTCCACCGCAATACCGAAGAGCGCAATGAAACCGACTGCCACAGCGACGGAGAGGTTTGCGCCGTAGAAATAGACCATAAACACGCCTCCGATCAACGCAAACGGAAGTGTAATCAGTTGAAAGAATGCTTCACGAAGTGACTTGAACGCGAAGTAGAGAAAGAAGAAAATGATCAATAGCACAATCGGCAAAATCATTTTTAAGGTTTTTGTTGCACGGATCTCATTCTCCCATTGTCCGCTCCAATCAATGAAATATCCTTTTGGCATTTTCACCATCATCGAATTGAGTTTTGCCTGCGCATCTTTTACCGTGCTACCCATATCACGCTCGCGCACGTTGAACAAAACGGTTCCACGCAGCAACGCATTTTCAGAATTGATCATGGCTGGACCTTCATTGAGTTTTACATCGGCAACTGAAGAGAGCGGAATGGGCCCGTAGCTCATGGTTTGAATTTGCAATCGCCTGATGTCGTCAATACTGCCGCGGTAATCCTGTGCGAAACGTGCATTCACACTGAACCGTTGACGTCCTTCCACGGTGGTGGTGAGTTTGGTTCCGCCGAGCGCAGATTCAATCACCATGTTTACATCATCCACACTTAGTCCGTAGCGACCGATTTCTTCTTTGTTGATTTTGATGTCGAGATATTTTCCCCCCATAACCGGGTCAACATACAGGTCCTTCACGCCGTCAACGGGCTCAAGCGCTGTCTTGATTTGCTGAGCGAGTTTTTGAATCGTGTCGAGATTCGATCCGAAAACTTTCACTCCCACATCCGTTCTTATTCCTGTGGAAAGCATGTTGATGCGGTTGATGATGGGCTGCGTGAACCCGTTCGTCACACCCGGGATTTGAAGTTTTCCATTGAGCTCATTGATGATGTCATCCTTTGTAATGCCTGCTCTCCATTGTAATTTCGGTTTCAGTTCGATGATTGTTTCAACCATGCTGATGGGAGAATTATCTGTAGCCGTGTTTGCTCTTCCTGCTTTGCCCAAAACATTTTGCACTTCGGGAACAGATTTGATAATCTTATCCTGCACCTGCAACAAGCGTTTTACTTCAGCATTGGAAACATCAGGAAGTGTAACCGGCATGAAGAGAATGCTGCCTTCATCGAGCGGTGGCATAAATTCCGTCCCCGTATTCATGATGACCGGAACAGCAATCAGCAGTGCAATAATGTTGATTGCAATCGTGGTCTTTCGCCAGGTCATGCACCACTTGATCATCGGCGTGTAAACGTTTTCAAGCCCGCGAGTGATTGGGTTAGCACTTTCCGGCTTGAATTTCCCTTTCATAAAAAATGAAATCAGAACCGGGGCGAGCGTGATGACGAGCAGCGCATCAATGGCGAGAATGAATGTCTTGGTATAGGCAAGCGGATGAAATAATTTTCCTTCCTGGCCTGTGAGAAGAAACACCGGGAGAAAAGATGTGACAATGATGACGGTGGAATAAAACACGCCTCGTGAAACCTGCTTGCATGCGCGCTCAATGATGCTTAGGCGCATGGCGTTGTCAATTAAATTTTCCTTACCAAACTCAGCAAGATGGCGGTAGGAATTTTCCGACATGATGATCCCGTTGTCAACGATCACTCCGATTGCGAGCGCAATTCCGGTGAGTGACATGATGTTGGATGAAAGCCCGAATGCATTGAGAAGAATGAAACTTGCGGCGACTGTTATGGGAATCTGAATGATGATGCTGAGTGCGCTTCGCCAATTGAAAAGAAAGAGTAAGACCACAAAAGCAACAACGATCATCACTTCAACTAAAGTTCTCTTCACTGAATTGATCGCGGCTTCGATTAGCGTGCTGCGGTCATAAGCAAATTTGAAAGTGACCCCGGGCGGCAATCCTTTTTCAACATCTTCCATTTTTGCTTTCACATCTTTAATCACGCGATCTGCGTTTTCATTGTAACGCATCACGATGATTCCTCCGACAGTTTCACCTTCACCATTCTCATCAAAAATTCCAAGACGCAAATCCCCTCCCATTTGCACGGTAGCAACATCTTTAATTCTGATGGGCACTGTTCCGTTTATCCCAATCGGAATGTCTTCTACTTCATGAATGTCTTTGATGTAACCCAGGCCACGAACGATGTAGCTCATGTCATTCATCTCGAACTTTCTTCCACCCACATCATTATTGTTGCTCTTCACCGCTTTCAAAACATCAGTAAGTTGAACGTTGTAGTACTGAAGCTTGTTAGGATCAATCGTGATCTGATATTGTTTTTCAAATCCGCCGAATGAAGCGACTTCACTCACACCCGGAACAGTTTGCAATGCGAACTTCACGTACCAATCCTGTAACGCGCGCTGCTCACCGAGATCCATTCCTTTTGCATCGAGCGTGTACCATAATATATGTCCGACACCTGTGCCATCAGGGCCGAGCGTGGGCGTAACACCTTCAGGCAGTAACCGCTGTGCATAGTTGAGTCGCTCGAGCACACGCGAGCGCGCCCAATAAATATCTGCGTTGTCCTCGAAGATGATGTACACGAAACTCATCCCGAACATGGAGGTGCCGCGAATATTTTTCACCTTAGGAATGCCTTGCAGGTTACTGACGAGCGGATACGTTACCTGGTCTTCCATCACCTGTGGCGCTCTGCCCATCCACTCAGTGAAAACAATCACCTGGTTTTCTGACAGATCAGGAATGGCATCTACAGGATTTTTCTGCACTGCATAAAACCCGAAAGCAAACAACACCGCAGCACCGACTAAAACAATTAGCCGGTTGCGCAAGGCGAGGGAAATAATTTTTTCTACCATCAGACCTCAACTATTGCTTTACGTGTTTAACCAACTCATCACCGCATACCGGACAAGCGTCGGTGGTATCGGTGATTTGATCAGGATGCATTGCACATTGATAGTAGGCATCACCCTTTACCAGTTTGTTGGTATCAACGGCATGGAAATGCGCTGAACTATTTGATGAATTGTTGCAGGCACCGAGCACCAGTGCAAGCACTGTAATAGAGAGCATGATTCCCTTTTTCATTGTTCTTGATTTTAGTTTTGATTACTTCGAAATTTTTTCATCCACCGTTCCGCAGTGCGGCATCTTCCCACCCATGTAGGGATTGTTGTTGATTTCCTTATCCGCGCTTATCCAATAAGCTCCTTTACCATTACGTGCCATGTGACAGTAATCGGAGTACAGCGCAACACCGGGAACGGGATTGTTTTCAAGAATGGTGATCATGTATTGTGAAAGCTTTGCGAAAGCTGTTCGCTGCGCTTCAATATCATCGTTTTCAGTAATAGTCTTTAATGCTTCATTGATGGACTCCACCTTCTTTTGATCATCAATGCCTGCATTAGTGATTTTAGTTTTCATATCCGCCGCCGCTATTTTTGCTTTTGCAGCGTCATCCTCGTGTAATGCATCCTTAAGCTGAAGGTACGCAGTGAGGTAGTCCGGCATCTTTGTTTGATTGGACTCCTTCGCAGAAGTTTGAGCAGTGGCGCCGGATCCCATGATCAATGCAAGTACTATTGAAAGCAATTGAGTTTTCATCGTGATGAAAATTTTTTTGTGAATTAAAATTTCTTCTGGCAGGCAGAAGTTTAGAGAAATTGAAAATGAAGTGACTGGTGTTATGAGCGACGATAACACAGCACAAACAATGAGGAAGAAATCAAATACGGAATATCCGGATAAAAGAAAGAAGATCGTATGATCTTCCGGGCGGTGAATGATCGCGAAGGAAGTTGACTGAAGAAGAGTTGGCTTCAGAATAGCTCATCGTAAACAGGACAGGAATTTCCGTGAAGAGACTTATGTGCCGGTCAATTTTTACGAAGGCGTTGGAAATAAAATCGTCCTTTACCTTCAATAGCTTCACTTCTTTTTTCTCGCAGCAATTCTTATTCATCATGCTGCAGCAGCTCTTCATTTTTATTTCAGAATTCATTTTCATTCCGCAGCAGGAATAAGAACTTGCAATCACCCCCACAGTAGAGAAGATGAAGGCGAAAAGAAGCGCTATGGAGAATACTCGTTTCACTTTGGTATAGCAAAAGTAAGGGAATAGTTATGAAAGAGTTTTATGATCATCTCAGGTTTGCACACCCTCAGAGAGTGTGTTGTCACTTTATTTTTTCCCGCAGCAGGGATCATTTGATTTCTTCGTGCAGCATGATTCATTCTTCTTACACTCTTCCTCTTTGTATTTGTAGTACATCTCAGTTATTTTTTCTGTTCTCTCCTTTCCAATAATGCCCGACGAAATAGCAAAGAGATCACTACGAAATTTATTTGCATCATCATCGTAAAGCTGCTCCGGGGTGCGAACTTTTACCAATTCAGTTTTGAAATAATTTTCTACTGCCGGTTTTAGCTTGTCTGCTTCTTCCTGTGTAATCAGGTTTCTTTCCAGAGCAAAATTTACCAGGTTGGTTGCAATATGCTCTGCTTCTTCAATGCTGAGTTTATCAACGTCTGTTCCTTTGTACCAATGACTCGCCTGGCAAAATGTTGCAGCATTTTTTTCTGCCTCCTCTCCCTTCAATACCGCAAAATCAATTTCATATTTCTTAAAGATGGGCTTCGCAACTTTTTTTGTTTCCTCTGAAGCATTCCAAACAATGGCAAGCACAGTTCCCTGCCTGTTTAACCATGCTTCTTTAATCGCTGAATTTTTTTCCATATCCATCAATGCGGGTTTCGCCCTGCTGCCACAACCAATTTCTGCATCTGCTCCACAAACGAGAGGCACTTCATAAAAGGTGATGTTTTCTTTAGCAGTGGTTGAAGCTGCATTTCCATTGGTACAGGAGTGCAATGCAATTGCTGAAATTGCAACGAGAGACAGAAGGATAATTTTTTTCATTGTCGTTTAATTCTTGATGTTGTATTAAATAATTGTGTATTCAGCCGCTGGTGAAAGAAACCGCAAAGGTGTGAAGAATTCTTTTTTCATGAACACAAAGAACTTTTGACATAGATACGAATCCCAATATAAATATTTGAAAAGCTATTGAATCATGAAGGAAGAGCGTACATTTCCTCTGCCAAATTTTATCCGGTGCATTCGAAAAATTTTGGTGTAATAAATTTTAAAATGAATACCATCTTTGTAGTTCCCTCCAAAAAATCCTTCATTATGAAAAAATGCGCCACTCTTTTTGCTCTTCTGATTTTTTCTTCGAACATTTTTGCAGGCACGGGCGGTCCTGATTTATTTGGATACACCTGGAAAGACAGCGACGAGCCCGATGGACCCGCCTACAATTGGATTGATATTCTTGCTCTTCCTAATGTCACACAGGTGAAGCTGCTTGGTGACGACAATTCACGCGGCCCTTTTTACATGAACTTTGACTTTCATTATTACTGGTATGACGTGGATCAATTTTATGTTGGCAGCAATGGGTATACGCTCTTCCAGCAGGGGCAACTCGCTTCACCATTCTATGATCTTCCTACTACCAATGATCCCAATAATATCATAGGAGCTTTCATGAATGATATCACGTTTGCCGGCACAGGCAATACTGCTGAATGCTGGTACTGGATTAATCCTGATTACGACACGCTGATTGTAAGCTGGATTGGTGTCCCATTTTGGATGGGTACCCTGCCCTACTACACCGGGAGTAATACTTTTCAAATCATATTAAGCGCTGTTGACAGCTCGATTACGTTTCAATATGCTGAGCAAACGGGAACGGGATATGGCGGAAACACAAAAATCGGAATCGAAAATTATTCCGGCTCGGTTGGATTGAGTTGGAACACAGTCTTTCCTAACTATATGAATCCACCTATCAACTATGCCATTAAGTTTTATTATCCTCAAAATCCAACGCTGCAAATAACAGACGCGGCAGTGCAATACAATGATAATGTGACAACAGGAGGGATTTTTCTACCGGTATCAAGCACCTCTCATTCACTTACTGCCGAAATAAAAAACTGGGGTACGTCAACTACCTCTCCTTTTGGTGTGAATGCCATTGTAAAAAATCCATCCGGCGTCAACGTCGTCAACATTACGGACAACACTGATACAATGGCTTCGCTGCAATCACAGGTGATGACATTCAGTTCTTCCATGCAGCCTACCACTGCCGGCACGTATCAGTTCATTACAACATCGCAGTTGACGGGTGATAACGTTAGCTCCAACAATTCGAAAACCCAGGAAATTGTTGCGATTGATACAAGCCAAACAGAGATGGAATTGGGGTATGATAACGGAGAAATCCCCTTCTTCGGGCTTGGATGGATCGGAGGATACGGATGCATTGCGGATTACTTCATCCCACCTTTTTATCCTGTTGCCATTACAAAATTGCACTATTGGAATACGACTATATATAACCAATCCACTTTCGCCGCGCGCGTTCTTGATGATGATGGCGCACAGGGATTACCGTTCACGCTGTACGATTCGATTTATGTCGATCCAAGTGATGTGGTGTTAAATGGCTGGACTGATTTGACTCTTACTGAGCCGATCATTGTTAACAGCGGAGGCGTTTACGTAACGTGGGATATGAAAGGAGAAAATATTTTCCTCGGCATGGCTACATTGCCTCCTCTATCTTATCGCTCATTTGAAGCGGGACATGACGATTGGGGAACATTCCGCTTTAGTCAATATTATGATCCCTTGATCAATATTACTATTGAGAAGTACTCATATCCCACGGGAATATCTATCAACGACAATCAATTTTTGCAACTGCAATTGTTTCCGAATCCATGCAGTGGTACAGTGAATTTAGTTTACAGCATTCCTGAAAATCAGAGAAGCAATATGATCGTCATTTTTGATGTTCGTGGAAAGGAAATAAAAGAAATTGATCTTGGTGCAGGGGCGGGTATGCATCAACTCAATTTGGATATTTCGGAATTGGATAATGGGATTTATTTCGCTGAACTTGTTTCGGGAAACCGGAAGGCGATGCAGAAGATGGTGGTGGTGAATTGAAGTAAGATCAACGCACACGCGACAAACCTGCATCTGCAATTGGGATAACCGGATAAAGCTGTAGATTTGATCAAATGACCGATTGCTTTTCTTTAGACAATAAATAACCCTGTCCATCATGAAAATAATCTATGCTCTGTTTTGTTGTACAGTCTTTTTTAAAGGAGCCAAAGCGCAACCAGTAGTTCCTGATAGTACATTTAGCAGTGATGGAAGAGCAACATATT
>DASRAJ010000076.1:0-27875 GCA_035638255.1 Chitinophagales bacterium | reverse complement strand
AAAGTGAATAAAGGTTTCCGTTTCACGCTCGAAGATATCGAGTCCATTGTTCAGCGTGCCTACCCATAGTCTGCCGCGTGAATCTTCAAAGAGGGTTTGAATGAAGTTGCCGCCAATGCTATGCTCATCACGGGAATCGTTGCGGAAGATGGTGAAACGGTATCCGTCATAGCGATTGAGTCCATCCTTGGTACCAAACCACATGAAGCCATAGCGGTCCTGCAGCATGCAGTTGACAAGACCTTGCGATAAGCCATCGTTGATGGTAAGAGTTTCGTACTTGAGATGCCTGGTGCTCGTGTTTTGGGAATGAAGAGCCGGTGAAAACAACAGCAGATAAAGTAGCAGTGGTGTGAGTGGCTTCACGGTAATGCGAAGGTAAGAACAGCGAGCATCCGCTTTCTATGGCTGGCTTTTTAATTTGGGCGTGCGCTTACACACGCTCGTAACGTTGAAAGGAAATTATCGTTACTGCTTTGCTAAATTTGTACTTTCATTACAATGAGCCCAAACAAGAAAAACAATTCGATGAACCTATTTTCTATTCAGGATGAGTTAGTAAAGAACATTATCAAAGATACCATTGAAACCTACTCCGGTCAATGGAGAATTATCCATGAGGCAATACAAAATGCACATGATGCAATTCAACTGAACACAAATGTAAAACGTGGTTTAATCGAGATTGATTTTTTTGTTGGCACAAATAAGGTTCAGGTAAGAGATAATGGAGTTGGAATTAGCATTGAGAAATTCAAAAATGTTTTCTTGTTGGGAGGAAGTGATAAAATCAGCGAGGATACGAAGAAGCTCTTGAAAGGAAGTCAAGGAGTTGGTATTAAAGCAACACTTTTCACCTCCAATTACTTTCGAATTGAAACTATTTATTCAGGTAAGACATGGAACATGGCGCTCAATGATAGTTATCAATTTTTCGACAGCGACTTTGATGGAAATGTGAAGGAGCCAACACAGACAAATACTGAACGTGCATCAGGCACTTTGATTGAATACACGCTCAATGACTACTCAGTCTTAGATTTTTTGAATGAAGTGGTTGAGGAACATTTTGAAGAGATTTACATTAATGAAGAGGATTTTGTAAACCAGGAGATTGATGCAAATGCACTGTTGAGAATTCTTGAAACTTATTTTAGAACCAAAACCTATGTTGGATGTGTTCAGTCTTTGCTGGGGACCAACAAGCACTTAAAGGCAATTAATGTCAAACTTTCAATTCATCTGGATTCAAGCTCACTAAATGAACACAGGAAAAATGAAGTCAAGCAATCGCATTTCCTATCAGACGATTCTAACCTTGGAAAAATTTATGACACAACGTTTGAAGGTAAATATCTTGACTTGCAGGAACTACATGCTAATTTGAGGCAGGGTGATCGTGTAGATAAATTGTATACCAACTTCGAAGACATTTTAAATAACCCTCCTTCTGAAACTATAAAAAAACTTTTGATTCAGAAGTTAGATAAAGATCAAGCGAAGAGATTATTATATCGTTATCGCAGGCAACCAGATGGGTCCTTTCTGCTCGAACCTGATCACACATTACTATCAAAACATAGTAGGACACTCGCTATATTGAATGGAATTTATTTGGTCGTAGGGCAAAGGCCATACATATCAAAGTACTTCGGCATTGCGACAAAGCAATTGTTAAGCGTGAATGGACTTCCAACGAATATAGTTTTGAATCCTCCTCGTGGTGCATTGAGCTATTTGAACAATGTACATATTTTGATAGACGTCGACACCAAGTTGGGTTTCGGAAAAAGGAATATTGCTGGGAGAACAATGGGAATGATCAACCATTTTTTCGTTGATGCATGGAGTATGATAAGAAAAGTTGCCCCTGAAATCGTTGGACTAAGGGAGGGAAAAGACCCAACTGACGTTAGAGTATGGATCAAGGAAGAAGAGTATGATAATTATCAGAAGCAAGATAACTTCCTCAAAAACTTACCCCTCTATTGGAAAACAATTCCTCTGGAAGAGCAAGAGGTAATTGCATTTTTTTTTGAACTACTAGGAAGAAAGGTTCTAACTGGGTATTTCCCTTTCAGGTTAGGAATTAATAGTACCTACGACGGTCTTTTTTACATTGATGAAACTGGAAAAGACACCATTCCATCTGCGTTTCAAGCAAGACTACTCAAGCAGGTTGAGTTCAAAAGGAATCTTTCAGAGTTGATCAAAAACTTTGATGAAGAATCAAAATTTTTAGTGGACATAGACTTAGCAGTTTGTTGGGTGAATGACTGTAGCGATGATGGAGAATATAACATTACTTCACTTGAGAGAGATAACATTAAGGCTTATCCTGGTGCAACATTTAGAATTAGGAAAGGAACTCAACAATGTCAAGTGATAGTGTTGCGCGATTTTATTGACAACTTGCAACTCAAATAAATTCAAACGAATGTCCCTAATCCACAGCCATCCAAAATAATCGATAAGCGATGGGAGGCATATTTAGCCGAAAGTTGAATCTTCAAATTCTTTTGCTTTTGAAAAAAGATCGCTTTTTACAATGAAAGAAGTTCCACTCAATCAAGATAAAGCGCAACAACTTTTCTTGACAGCCGATTATTCTTATTCGCCTATTTTCCTAGTCATAGACACAATTCTCCGTTGGTTCTTCTTTTTTCAATTTTTGCAGAATGGCAATTTGGGAACACTTCTTTTCTCGCAAGGATTTATCCTTTTTGTTGAGATCATATTTAGAGTACAATATGATAGTGAACTTCGAAGCCAATTAAAGAAGAAACTCCCGCATGAAATTTTTGATCATGTGAAAAAAATTCGCATCACAATTCAAGATGGAAGCTTTTCTAATGTTCTTCTAATAACCTGGATCGGTTGGGGCATTTTTTGGTTGATTTTTATAATTTCATATAGGCAATCTTACACTTTTGGCACCATTATCAGTGCTATAGTTTTGTCATTTTGTTTTTCTATAATTGGATTTATTCCACTTTTGCTAACCTCTCATTCTTCTGATGACTTTCCTAATTATGTCCAGCTATACGTTAAGGATGAAAAGAATTCCGAGAAGGAAATTAATGTAACATCTCAATATCCTAATTTTAGCAATTCACACCGGTCCATTAAACGGGAAGTAGTTCCGAAGAACTTTATTGATCATTCTGAAATCGCTATCACCAGAATTATAATCTTTCTGGCTGGACTTTCCGCAATTGCATTATGGTGTGTTTGTGGTTTAGTAATGTGGATACCAATTTTGATTTGGTCGTGGACATCTTGGTTCAAGGAGTTTATGGCTTCTTGGCTTAACAATACTCAGATGCAAGAGAACACCACATTGAAGGTAGCTTATGATATAAAACTATACACGGAAGGTTTTCATAGAATTAATTCAATGATGAATGGCACAACTCTACATGAGCCAGCTTACTCAAGTGAATCAAGTCAAGCTGAAATTTTTATCTTAAAGCTTTTACTAACGATTTTCTTTTGGGTGATTGTAGTGTTGAGTATTTGTTTCCTGTAAAAAATAATATTCATGAAGTTCTTTATTGCAATTAGCAAACTTGTCTATTCCCTCGTTGGTCTTTTGTTCTGGATACCATTTGTATTTAGGTCAATCTTATTCTTTGCAGGCTTTGTTCTCTTCAAAACAGTATCATATGCGAAATTTGATTCGCTGGCAGCAAGGGAACGATTGTCGAAGGTAGCAGTACTCTACACTTCAGGCTTTAGAGTAATCGAAAAGCAATTAACAGAGAAGAAAAGCGAACAACAGAAAATTTCCCCTGAGAAAAATAAGTCACACCGTATAGTATTGGAAATTATGTTCGCGATTTTTTTTTGGGGTACTCTAACCCTTCCATTTACTCATGAACTACTTTTTGAGAAACTAAATCTTCTTATGAATTATTTTTCCTTAAGTCACTGAAGATTTATCCTATTCTCTCTATCGCGCGCACTCGAATACAGTTCAGCAATGTGGGGTAGCATTCGAGTATGCTAAAGTTTTTTCTTCACCACAACATCTCCAGTTCCAACTGCTCCACCTTCTCTCTCACTTCATTATTATGTTGATTGATATTCGGCAAATCGAAGTTGCAGACAAGCGCTTCAAAGCAATCTCTTCTCACTAATCTTAGTGAGATCCTGCCCTAATAAGCTTTAAAAATCAATGCTCACTAAGATTAGTGATTGAAGCCGCTCTCAGCACATTTCACTTTTGTCCCGTTCAAAATTCTTTTCATCCCAAAATCTACAAACAATGTCGAACTCAAACAATTACTCAAATGAGAAAGTGAGATCCCGTCCCGATCAATCGGGATTCTTATTGGGAAAAAACACATTTTCCACTTTCCTGATCATCATGCTCGGGATCATTTCATTCCGCAGCTCAGCACAGTGCAATTTCTATTTGCCTGATGCTGCCAATTACAATAAGGTAGGATACACTACCCAGTCCAACTACTGGTATGAGGTGGCTGTCGGTTACTACCAGTCAGGTGCCGCCTGGTACCGTGATTCTGCCGACCTCACCTATGACTTTGATGTCAGCTTCACCGTCTATCAATACAACGTTGACGGGATGGTGTTTGTCCTTCAGAGCTGCAGCAATGGTCTTAGCGCACTCGCAGGTTATGGCGGCAACCTGGGTTACTATGGCAACACTGCCGCATTTACACATTCTCTTGGTGTAGAGCTGGACACCTATAACAATGGTTCCGCGGCAAACGATAATGACAACAGTCACATCGCTGTAGTTCGCGATGGCGTATCCACACCTATTGCAGGGCCGGTTCCTATTTCTCCTGCACTCAGCAATAATGGACTACGCACATTACGCCTCACCTGGAATGCTGCTTCTCACTTGTTTTCAGTTTACTTCGATGGCAACCTTCAGACTTCTTACACGGGCGATCTTGTTACGGATGTGTTTGCAGGAAACCCTCATATCTATTTCGGGATTACAGCGGGCACCGGCGCTGAATACGGAATCCAGGAGTTCACCACTAATTATCTGCATTACCATCCAAGTCACTCTCATACAAACACACCTGTTATATTAAGCAACAACCTATATTGCTCCGGAACACTGACGGTTACACCGGGTGCCAACGCGTATCTGTGGTCAACCGGTGCTACCACCAATAGCATCTCCCCTTCAGTTATGGGAACATATACGGTAACAGTTACCGATCCCAATGGATGCTCTGCATCGGCACAGTACACGTTTAGTCCTCCTCCGGGCGATCCGGCAGTGTTTGGTGATCACGTGTGGAGGGTTTATGCATGGAATGCAGGGGATGGAACTTCCGGCGGCGGTTCATGGACTAATAACTATGCAGGGTATTATGTGGAAACGAACCTCAACTTCAATACTAATAACCGCTGGTATATGGCCAGCTCACCTTCAAATGCTTCAGGCTACCTGGGTTGTTTTGTTACTTATGATAATCACTCGTGGAGTGCGAAACGGAGGGGATTTACTCCCGGAAGCTACCAGATCGATATCCCCGCCCATGATGATGGAGCGCAGCTTTTAGTGAATGGTGTGAACGTGTGGGAACACATCGGCTGCTGTGATGCACATACCAATGTTTGGACAGGATGTTTGAATGATTCAACAACGATTGAGTTCAGGGTTTCTGAAGGTTACGGGGAATCTTACGGAAGCATTACGTTCGTTGCGCTTTCAGCGGCTACAATAACTTCAAGTGGTCCTTCAATCATTTGCCCCGGCTATTCTGTACAGCTTACAGCTTCTGCCGCTGACAGCTATTTGTGGAGCACCGGTGAAACCACGCAAAGCATTTCAGCGAGTGCAACCGGAAATTATACTGTAACAAGATCGAACAACGGTTGCGCAAGCACTGCTTCAACATCACTTACGGTGGCTGCGCTGGATACAGCAGCGATAAGTTATTCTGGACCTATATCAGGATTCTGTCCGGGTTCATACGTCTTTGCTACCATTGCTAACAACTCCCGGTACTCTTCAATTGCATGGAGCACCGGCTCAACATCTAATTACACGTATATATATGCTCCCGGTACACATACCGTAACCGTTAGCGATCCTCTTGGATGTTCGGCTACTTCTCACCTGGTGGTAACAGGTCCTGCAGGTGATCCTGCAGTTTTCGGTGATCATGTCTGGAATGTTTATGTGTGGAATGCGGGAGACGGAACTGTCAGTGGTGGTTCATGGATTAATAATTATTCGGGATATTATGTGGAAACGAATCTCAGCTTCAATACTCAGAATCGCTGGGCTTCGTATTACGCTCCTTCTTATGCTTCGGGTTTCCAGGGTTGCTATGTGAATTATGACAATCATTCGTGGAGTGCGAAGCGGAGAGGATTTACTTCAGGATACTACCAGATCAACATTCCGGGTCATGATGATGCTGCGCAACTTTTTGTGAATGGTGTTAACGTGTGGGAACATATTGGCTGCTGCGATTCACATCCAGGTGTTTGGTCAGGATGTTTGAATGATTCTTCAACGGTTGAATACCGTGTTTCAGAAGGAGTGGGAGGATCATGGGGAAGCATTGAGTTCATTAATAACACTTCCATCACTATGAATGGTCCTGCAACCATTTGTCCGGGCTATTCAGTACAATTAAATGCCAGCACTGCTGATAGTTATTTGTGGAGCACTGGTGAAACCTCGCAAAGCATTTCGGTGAATACTGCCGGAACTTATTCCGTGGATATGATGACTAACGGTTGCCCGTCTTCATTTTCAAAAACAATTACCGTGGCAGCAATGGACACACCGGTTATTTACTCCAACTCAGGATTTAATTACTGTCCGAACCAGGGGAATACTGTGAGCATTACCGGCGATGCGAGATACTCTACTGTTTCATGGAGCAATGGTGCAACGTCTACCACAAATTACATTACCAGCGGAGGCAACCACTCAGTAACGGTAAGTGATGCTCTGGGTTGTTCTGCAGCCTCGCATGCTTCTGTTACAACAGCGGTTGTCGGAGATCCTGCTGTTTATGGAAACAATGTTTGGAATGTTTATGCCTACAATAATGGCGGAGCATATTCATATTATGGTTATTCATGGCGCCCCCAGGATTATGCAGGATATTATGTGGACAGCAGTTTCAATTTTAATTCTGAGAACAAGTGGAATAGAGATTACAGCCCGTCTTCTGTGCAAGGTTACCAGGGATGCTCAGTGTACAATGATAATCACTCATGGAGTGCAAAGCGCCAGGGATTCCCTTGTGGCATTTATCAAATTGATGTGGTGGGTCATGATGATGAAGCACGACTGTTCATTGATGGTGCAATGGTATGGGAACACTACGGTTGTTGCGACAGTCACACAAACGTATGGACAGGAAGACTCAACGCAAATTCAAAAGTTGAATTCCGGGTGACTGAAGGATACGGCGGATCGTGGGGTACCATCAACATTGCTCCTGCTAACACTACATTCATAACTGTAGCAGGGAATCAATACGTCTGCACAGGACAATTCTACACGCTCACATCAACAATTACAGGATCAATTTACTCGTGGAGTAACGGGTCTGCAACAAATCCGATTCAAGCAGGCGTGAGCGGAGACTATTCAGTGACTGTGACCGATTCGCTGGGATGCACGGTTACTTCCGATAATGTAAGCATCACTATTCTCCCCGATGCAGCACCTCTAGCAAATATCACTGCTTCATCAGAAACAATCTGTAACTGGAATCCTGTCACGCTTTCTTCTGACAGTACTTGGGGAAATCAGTGGAGCACGAATGAAACAACGGACAGCATTTCCGTAATCAATTCCGGAAATTATATTTTGACTGTCACCAACAGCACCGGCTGCTTTGCAAAAGATACCATGGCTATAGGGAAAGGATTCACGCCGCCGACACCCGTTGCAAGCCTCAGCGGACCAGCATGTGAAAATTCTTCTGTGAATTTAATTGCAAGCGGGTTAGCACCGGGAGGACAAGCAGGTGTGTTTAATGGAAGCAATCAATACGTTACCGTTACACAGGATATTCCTGAAAATAATTTCACCATCGAGCTATGGGTAAAAACAACGGCAATTAACGGTGGAATTTTTTGTGCAAGAAATTCTTCCGGTACCACCGACCGGACTATCGGTGTCTCATCTAACCTTTTGAGAGTGGGAGTCAGCGGTTCATCATCATGGACCACACCGCTCAAAATCAATGATGGCAAGTGGCATCACATAGCGTTCGTTGTTCAAACAGGAATAGGTCAGATTGTGTATGTTGATGGAATTTCTTCGGGAGTTGGAAGAACGTGGGATCATTCGAACAACTCCGGTCAAACAACTTTCCGCATAGCTTCAACCAGTTCTTCAACAACCTTCAACGGGCAAATTGACAATGTCAGAATATGGAGCGAAGCAAGAACAGAATCTGATGTTCGAAGCAACATGTTCCTTGAAACCCCGGCATCAACCACTCATCTCATTTATGAAGGTACGTTGAATGGGAATGTAGATGCAACGATTGGAAATTACGGCACTACGCCAAACGGCATTTCATACGACAGTACTGATTACTATACTTACACGTGGTCGGGACCTAATGCACCGTCGCCATCTACCTGTGAAACACAAACAATTTGGCCGGCAGCCGGCACCACGTACAGCGTGACCGCTTCAATAGCAGGAGGGTGCTCGCCATCAACGGATGCATCTGTCAGTATCACAACAATCCATCCATCGCCTGTTGCGCATATCACCTCATCTGCAAATACAATTTGCAATTGGAATGCAGTTACACTTTCATCAGACAGTGTTACAGGAAATGTTTGGAGCAACGATGATTCGACGCAAAGTACTTCAGCAGCAGTAGGAGGCGACTATACGCTTACCGTAACAAACAGCGGTGGCTGTACAAGTCATGACACGATTCACCTGAACAGCAGCTTCACTCCGCCAACCCCGGTAGCGAGCAACAACACCACTGACCCGGTATGTGAAGGATCAGCAGTTGATCTCATAGCAAGTGGTCTTGCTCCGGGCGGACAAGTGGCATCGTTCAATGGTACTGATCAGTACATCACAGTGACACAGGATGTTCCGGAAAGTGATTTCACGATTGAGATGTGGGTGAAAACAACGAATGGTGATTGCGGAATCTTCAGCATAACTGACGGAACTCATTACAATGCAGTAGATCGTCAGATTTATTTGAGCAATGGCGAGATAATTACAGGCGTATATGCAGGCTACCTCTGGGGAACAGGAGCAACGATTAATGACGGACAATGGCATCACATTGCCTATGTTGCTCAAACCGGAGTTGGTCAGAAGATTTATGTTGACGGAAATCTTGCTCCGTACACTAACGATTATGATCATTCAGATTTTGACTGGCAAACAACAGTTGAAATCGGATTTGCGAGTGATGCATGGCAGAGTTTCTTCGATGGACAGATTGACAACGTGAGAATCTGGAGTGAAGCAAGATCAGAGTCTGATATAAGAAGCAACATGGCTATTGAAAATCCGGCGTCAATAACTAATCTCATTTATGAAAGTGCGCTCAATGGAAACGTAAATGCAACGATTGGAAACAACGGCACTGCACCAAACGGAATTTCCTACATCAATCCGGATTACTATACCTACCTGTGGATTGGTCCGCAGTGGGCTTCTGTTGGCACAAGTGAAACACAAACGAATCCATATGTATTTGCAGGTGGTACGTTTACTGTGACGGCTTCGGTATCTGAAGAATGCTCGCCGTCATCGGCTGCATCAACGGATATAGTTGTAAATCCTCTCGTCAGTTACTATGCTGATGCTGACGGAGACGGTTATGGTTCTTCTACAGCAGACCCGCTCATATCATGTACTGATCCCGGTTCCGGTTATATGACAAACAATAGTGATTGTGATGATGGAAATGATGCAATCAATCCTTCTGCAACCGAAACCTGCAATAGCATTGATGATAACTGCGACGCACAGGTTGATGAAGGAGATATCTGTGACCATGACGGCGACGGCTACACAACCGGCCAGGGAGATTGTGATGATAGCAATACATCAATTCATCCTAATGCAGCTGAAGTCTGTAACAGTGTTGATGACAATTGCAATGGTCAAACTGATGAAGGCGTAACGACAACATTCTATCGTGATCAGGATACTGATGGTTATGGAAACCTATCTGTTACAACACAAGCTTGCTCCGCGCCTTCAGGATATGTTTCTAACAACACCGATTGCAATGATGCAAGCGTAAGTGTTCATCCGGGCGCAACGGAAGTCTGTAACAACGTTGATGATGATTGTGATGCTTCAATTGATGAAGGAGTAACAACAACGTTCTTCCGCGATCAGGATGGTGATGGTTATGGAAGTTCTTCCATTACAACACAAGCTTGTTCCGCACCTTCAGGATATGTTTCTAACAGCACTGATTGCAATGATGCAAGTGCGGGTGTGCATCCGGGTGCAACTGACATTTGTAATAGTATTGACGATGACTGCAACGGAATTACTGATGACCATGCGATCAGTGCGACCATCACGCCTTCAGGCACGGTGTACTATTGTACAGGATCAACGGTAACTCTCACTGCTAATTCCGGCTCAGGAATATCTTACCAATGGATCAAGGGCACTAAGAATATTTCGGGTGCTACCAACAGCATTTACAGCACCGGCAGTGCAGCTTCATACAAGGTGAAGGAAACGAACTCTTATGGTTGCAGTTCTACATCAGCAGTAACCACTCTTGTATCGGTAAGCAAGCCCCAAGCTTCAATCACCGCTCAGGGTAATCTTAATATCTGCAATACCGGATCTGTGGTGCTTCAGGCAAATTCAGGATCAGGTTACACGTATCAATGGCTGAAAAATGGAAGCAACATTTCCGGAGCAACCAATCAGAACTATACCGTGACAGCCAAAGGAACTTACAAGTGTGTCGTCACTAACAGCACCGGATGCAGCGCCACTTCAAACGGGTTGAAGGTTACAAAATCCTGCAAGCTTGATGGTGATGATGAAGGTGAAATCATCGCATCGTCTCTGCAACTCTATCCGAACCCAGGCAATGGAAACTTTGTGATTGAATTGGCTCTCGGTGAGAATTCTTCTTCTGAAGCTGACGTGCAAATCGTGAACATGTTCGGTCAGGTGATATACATGAATCGAACAGCTATTGTTGATGGTGAACTGAAACAGGAAGTGCAACTCGATCAGAATGTTCCTTCAGGAAATTATTTTGTGAGAGTGATTCTCGAAGACCAGGTATTCACAGGACAGGTTGTTATTCAGAAATAAGTAAGAGTTGAATTGCGAATCGTACCGTCGCTTGATTGCGGTGGCACGATTTGTTTTAGTGAGAATGAGCCATGCCCTCGTTGATAAACGTAATCACCGTACTCATGATGCAACCATAAAGAACGGTCCACCACAGCATTTCCCGCTTCGCTCCACAATCAAGAATCTGAAGAGCATACACGAAAACGTGAGGCTCTCCTTTGCTGTACCGCTTTACAGGCATGGTGCCGAAGGTAATTCAAAACTCTGCGGAGTAGCGTTGGGTACGGACGTGCAGTGATGATTGCGGATGAACTGAGGAAAAGGGGGATGAATTGTAGGATGTGCTCTGGACATGGACAATGAAAAATAAACGGATGGAAGGTTCTCCATTCACGGAGTTTTTGGAAACTCTTCCCTCATCCATGTTGGGATCAAAATACTATGATTCGATTTGGTTACTTTGTCCGTCCGAAATGAAGAAGCTTTTACTCTCTTTTGTTTTTTTTCTCAATGCCTGCCGGTTGTTCGGGCAGTACGATGCTATCTTCAAGTTGTCGCATACCGACCAGGTGTTTTCAGTTGATTCTTTATTCATTCTCTTCTTATCACTGGATAGCAATGCTGAAGCACAGGAAATTAAAAAGCTTTATAAAGCTGCTGAGAAATCCGATCCCGACTTTGGTACACTCAACCTCAAACGGGAAGAATTAGCTTATGCCCTGAAGCGCAATCCCAAACTGGTACTGGATGAAAGAGAAGCGGAAGAATTGTTGAAGAAAATGGAGCAAGGCAAGTATGTAATTCTGCAAGCCCATATGAATTTGAACCTGGGATACTATTACTGCTATCTTCAAAAACCGAAACTTGCACTGGGCTTTCAACACCTGCTCAGGGCAAATGAGCTTTTTAAACAGTTGCCCTATGATAGGCGAACGCAGTCGCAACAATATTTGCTTTACAGCATTGCTTCGGAATATTATAAGTTCAAAGACATTGACAATGCATTAAAGCTATCTTTAGAAAGCTTCAATACAAAAGCAGCGGCCAATGAGACCTTTGTTTTTGCGGCAGACTTGATTGGCGCCTGTTATTTAATGAGAAGCCAGGCCGATTCGGCAGCGTATTATTTTCATTATGTTTTAGAACATGTCAATCAAAGCCCATTACCGAAAGCATGGACAGGTATTGCAAAAGGAAACCTTGGTTCTGTTTACTTTCTTCAGCATGAATATGACAAGGCGACTCCTTTGCTCATAGAAGGCATGAAAGGAACAATGGAAGAAAACGTTTACAACAACTCTGCTGGTTTTGCTGCTGATTTAAGTACCATCTGGCTATCTGAAAACAATTTTGAAGAGGCAAAAAAATATCTTGACGAATCACTATATGCTGCACATTTAGCCAACGACCTCGCCAAATTTTATAAAGTATATAAGGCTGCGGCAAATTATCATCGTGCGTTGGGGCATAATCACGAGGCATTGATTTTTACAGATTCAGCTACCATAATGAAAGACAGTTTGGATCTGATTTATAATGCCATGGTAAAAAGTAAAGGTGAAATGGCTTTCATGAGCGAACGTCAGCATACTTATGCCAAAGAAAAACAAAAGGAGTTGATACTCCGGAACTTCATTATCGGCTTTATATTCATGGCCATGATTATCGTGTTGCTGTTGTTCAACCGGCAGCGTCTGAAAATGAGAAGCCGGAAGCAACAATTCGAGGCAGAAAAACAAATGACTGAACAGGAGCTTAACCTCGCAATGGTTCAGCTCAATGATTTTACAAATTCAATAATCGAAAAAAACAAACTCATTGATATAGCAAGTCTTGAGTTTGAAAAAGTAAAGCTGGAACTGAACCAACTGCAAAATTCAAAACCTGATAATAGTTTATCTGCACAGGAAACCACCGATTCGCTGCACATTTTGCGTGAATCAGTTATCCTTACCAATAATGACTGGAACAACTTCACTTCCTTATTTGAAAAAGTGCACCCGCAGTTTTTTATAAACCTGAAAGGCAGCTATCCTGAACTTTCACCGGCAGAAATAAGATTTGTCACGCTTAGCAAGCTGAAGCTTTCAAACAAAGAGATGGCATATATGCTGGGCATCAGCACCGATGCTATCAGGCAGATCAGAAGCCGGCTTCGAAAAAAGATCAGTCTCGATACGGATACCGGTTTTGAAGATTTAGTAGAGACCGTTTAGCTTTTCGGTTTTCCTTCTGAGACACTTCATCTTCTTCCCAACCATTTCTTTCAAAAACCATTTTTTATCACGCGTCACACTTTGTCACGGGTGGTTGTCACGTATTGTCACGCTGAAAACTTGCATTCGCCCTCCTCAGCGCTGCACATTTGTCCCCGAAGCAATTGGTTACAAAAAATGAAATCGCAATCAGATCAATCAAAACATAAATCGGTAATGATTTACATAGTGATCATACTCTCCTTCATGCTACTCGCCTGGGGAGTCTGGAGCTATTTTGAATACCGCACCAGAGAACTGGAAATTAAAAGCCATTCCATAATTAAATAAACCATCAATCCTTAACTCTAAAAACAAATCCAAAATGAAAACAACAAATTCAAGCTCAACAGCAAAACAAAAGACGATTAAAAACCTGCGTTCTATACTATGCATCCTGTTTTTTTTAACCGGCCTTTACACTTCAAGTGCGCAAACTTATTGTAACATGACTCCGAACAATGCTAACCAGAGTGAAATCGGCAGCATTACTTTCAATGGATTCACCACACCCGAAGCCTATGCAAATGGAAATAGTTGTACTGTACCTGCACCGGGTAGTGGTTCTATTCCTGGAAGGTATTCAGACTTTAGTCCTTTAGGTTCAATTACGGTGATTGAGCGCGGACAATCAATTTCATTCAGTATCGCTGAATTTGATTGCGGAAATCCAGTTGGCTTTCACAATACAATAATTTACATTGATTATAACCACGATGGATTTACCTGGGAGGATGAGGTCACCCGCAACCCTGAATCGTGGTATAATTTACCCGCTGCTTATAACGGGTCTTTTACGGTGCCTGCTAATGCCCTCCTGGGGGAAACGCGCCTGAGAATAGTGCTTGTAGATGAAGTCTATTTTGGTCCGTGTCTCAATTATTCACATGGAGAAACAGAGGATTGGACGGTAACCATTGCACCGGCTTTACCCTGCAGACCGAATGCACCATCCCCAATACTAACTAGTTCAACTATGGTTTTTAGCGGAGAAACTTTTACGATGTCACTTCAGGATACAGGTGAATATGTCTCGGACACCTATCAATGGCAATATGATGATGGCAATGGTTTTACAGACATTGACGGTGCTACATCAAATTCATATTCCGGTACACAAAACGCTTCAACTCTTTACCGTTGTGCAATAACCTGCGCCGTAAGTGGTTCAACGGGTTTCTCCAATCCTGTGCTTGTCGAACTGAGACACGCTAATCCTGACGGTTTTATTTCAACAGGTAAGTTTCATTCCTTGTTTCTTTCCGGTTGCCAGGGAATTTCTCCTGAATCAACCGGCTATAACAGCAATGGACAATTAGGAGATGGAACTAACACCGGCTCGAATACACCGGTTATGGTCAGCGGCTTAGGCGGCAATTCTTTTATAGCCGTTTCGGCGGGCGACGCTCATTCCCTGTTCCTGAGAAATGATGGAACTGTGTGGGCTTGCGGAGACAACACCTACGGACAATTGGGTGATGGAACTAACATCTCCAGAACAATTCCTGTACAAGTAAGCGGACTCACCAACATTATTGCAATAGCCGCAGGTGGATCGCATTCTCTTTTTCTGGGATCAGATGGATTTGTTTATGGTTGCGGTAACAGTAACTATGGACAATTAGGAATCTTCGCCAACCCAAACAATTCTATACCAGTATTTCTGCTTGCTGAAGTATCAGCAATAGCTGCCGGAACCAATCACTCTCTTCTTCTTACATTCGATGGGAATTTATTAGGTTGTGGCAGAAATAATTATGGACAATTAGGCCTCTATAGCGGACTCGGCGATTACAATAACATTTCATTTATAATAGAAGGGGTTAGTAAAATAGCAGCAGGTGGTAACCATTCACTGTTTGTTAAAACTGATAATACTGTATGGGTTTGTGGTGACAATAGCTATGGGCAATTAGGAGATGGAACCTATACCAACCGAACCGTTCCAACACAGATAACCGCGTTTTCCGGTAGTGCCATTACTGCACTCAGCGGCGGATTTTTGCACTCATTATTTTTAAAAAGTGACAGTACGGTATGGGCTTGCGGAAATAATTTAAACGGTGAATTAGGAGACGGTACAACCTTTCTCAGGAATATACCTGTACAGGTGACCGGGCTTAGTGACATTACAGCTATAGAGGCGGGCGGGTTTCAATCACTGTTTCTAAAAAGAGACGGTACTGTATATGCATGTGGCGCTAATAGCAGTGGACAGTTAGGCAATGGGAACAACACAAATAGTACGATTGCAATCCCGGTGTCTGTTCAATTGGAATCCGGAGCACCCGATGCCAATGCTTTGCAGATTTTCAATGCCGCATCAGCTACGCTGAGCCAGCTAACTGCAGCGGGCACTAACATCAAATGGTACACTTCGGCAGCCGGAGGTTCGGCAATTGATGGCTCCGCCGGTCTGGTTGAAGGTGTTTATTACTACGCTTCTCAAACTATAGGTGGATGCGAGAGCACCGCCCGCACGGCGGTAAAACCAACCATCATTCATACCTGCGCGGCTATCTCAGGTGCAGGATATCACTCATTGTTTATTGCTAAGTGTTCTGGCAGTCCGGTTAAATCGTGCGGAGATAATGATTATGGACAATTAGGAGATGGAACTACTACCCCGGGAAATATCGCTACGACAGTAACCGGGATCAATGATGTTATTTCGGTGTCTTCCTCTTTATATCATTCTCTCTTTCTCAAAAGCGATGGAACAGTATGGGCTTGCGGCTATAATACTTTCGGACAACTGGGTGATGGAACAACCACTGACAACTATACACCGGTACAGGTAAGCGGACTCACAAACATTATTGCAATAGCGGCAGGATATGAGCATTCAATCTTTCTGAAAGATGATGGCACTGTTTGGGTTTGCGGAAATAATACACGCGGACAATTAGGCGATGGAACTGATATTCTCAGAACAACACCGGTACAGGTACCCGGGCTCTATAACATTGTGGCGATCTCGGCCGGAGCTTACCACTCACTTTTTCTGACAAAAGATGGCCTCGTATGGTCCTGTGGATGGAATTCATTTGGGCAATTGGGCGATGGAACCACCACTGACCGGTTTATTCCCCTGACAGTGTATGGGTTCAATATTGTTGCAATCAGCGCCGGCGCAGATTTTTCATTGTTCATTGTCAACGATGGAACAGCATGGGCCTGTGGAAATAATATATATGGACAATTAGGCGATGGCACCACCGTGAGCCGGAGCTATCTTTTACCGGTAAGCAGCATCACCAATGTCACTGCTATTGAAGCAGGTGCTTATCATTCCCTTTTCATAAGCAATAATGCTGCTTACGGTTGTGGGTATAATGGTTATGGTGCATTGGGTGATGGTACCGCAACCAACAGAACAATTCCTCAAATAGTAAGCGGCTTAACGGAAGGGATATCTGAGATTTCCGCCGGAGGTTATCATTCACTATTCCTCAAGAATGAGGGAACGGTTTGGGCAAGCGGCCTGAATTATTACGGTGAATTAGGAGATGGAACGAATGCTGACACCTATATCCCTGTCTCAGTACCAGCAGCCGGGACAATCGCACCAGTGAGTCCTTCTACTCAAATGATCAACGCAGGATTTGGTCCGGCAGCAGGTGATTTAAAAGTCACAGGAAGCAATGTTAAATGGTATACTACGCCTGTTGGAGGTTCGGCACTTGACAGTTCCTTTGCACTTGCTGATAATACTCATTATTACGCCACACAAACTGTTTCAGGATGTGAAAGCCCATTGCGGTTCGATGTGGTAGTTGATATCATTAACACCGATGAGACCATTTCAGCGGGCCACTTTCATTCATTGTTTCTTTCAGGCTGCCCCGGCGGCTATCCTAAATCATGTGGCATAAATAACAACGGTCAACTTGGAATCGGAAATAATACCGGCACGAATACCCCGGCATTCGTCATTGGGTTACCCGATAATTCTTTTAAGAGTGTTTCAGCAGGTGAATCTCATTCTTTGTTCTTAAAAAATGATGGTGTTGTGTGGGCGTGCGGACTGAACACATTTGGTGCGCTGGGTATTGGTAACAACTTTAGCGCCAATGCCCCGGTGTTCATCAGCGGCCTTACGAATGTAATTGCAGTAGCAGCGGGATCATTCCACTCTCTATTTCTGAAAAGTGATGGAACAGTATGGTCCTGCGGCAGAAACAACTATGGACAATTAGGAACCAACAGCTATACAGACAGCAACACACCCGTGCAGGTAAGCGGTCTTAGTGATATCGTAGCAATAGCTGCAGGAGATAATCATTCACTCTTCCTCAAAAACGATGGAAGTGTTTGGGCCTGTGGCAGAAATGCTTATGGGCAATTAGGAAACGGAACTTTCACCAATAGCCCGGTACCCATACAGGTTTTGATTTTAGCAGACAACTACATCACAGCAATTTCCGGGGGAGGAAATCATTCCCTCTTTTTGCAGGATGATGGCACTGTAAGGGTTTGTGGCGACAACAGCTATGGACAATTGGGAAATGGAACCTACTCCAACCAGGATATTCCGTCAAAGGCGCAGGCATTTACAAACATGCCCATTTTGGATATCAGCGCAGGATTCTTGTTCTCATTGTTTTTGAAAAATGATGGTACAGTATGGGCATGCGGAAACAATTATTCAGGTGAGTTGGGTGATGGAACAAACGTTCTGAGAAATATTCCTGTACAGGTAAGCGGATTAAATGGAGGAACAATTGCACAAGTGGAAGCAGGTGGAAGTCATTCATTGTTTATGAATGGCGATGGTATAGTATATGCCTGCGGGTTTAACAGCGACGGAGAATTAGGCAATGGCACTAACACGAACAGCAACACTGCGGTAGCGGTGTCAATTCCATATTCTACTGCTGCCCCCACAGGCAATTCGCCACAATCTTTCTGCTCATCCGCTAGTCACACGGTTGCAGATTTAATCGCAACAGGTTCTAACATTCAGTGGTACGCTTCATCAAGCGGAGGTACAGCACTTGACGGTTCTGCCACACTTGCTGATGGCGCTCAATACTATGCTTCGCAAACCGAATCGGGTTGTGAAAGTGTGGACAGGCTGGAAGTAACTGTTTCAGTTGCTGCAGTGCACACCTGGTATTTGGATGCAGATCATGATGGCCATCACAGTTCAACTCAATCTGCTTGCGCAAGTCCGGGAGCGGATTGGTCACCAAGCACGGCGGGTCCTGATTGTAATGACAATGATGCAACCGCAACAGTTTTGCAAACATGGTTTCTCGATGCTGATGCAGATGGCTACTATACTACTACACAAGTAAGCTGCAGCAGTCCGGGTTCGGGTTATGTCACTTCGGGACTATCAGGAAGCAATGATTGTGATGACAACGATCCCTTGAAATGGCAAAGTGCAACGCTGTATACAGATAGTGACGGTGATGGTTATGATAACGGAAATGGCACCATTTGTTACGGAGCAACCATTCCTGCGGGATTCTCATTTACTACACTGGGAAATGACTGCAACGATAACACAACAGCCATCAATCCGGGAGTTACTGAAGTTTGCAGCAATGGCATGGATGATAATTGCAATGGCCAGGTGGATGAAGACTGCGCTATGCACACGTACTATGCAGATGCTGACCAGGACACGTATGGGAATCCTGCGAGCTCCATCAGTTCAGGCAGCAGTACTCCCCCTGCAGGTTATGTAGCTGATAATACCGATTGCAACGACGATCCCGACCAATCGGGAGGAGCGGTGCATCCGGGAGCAGCAGACATTTGTAATAGTATTGATGATAACTGCAACGGAGTTACTGATGAGAACGCCCTCAGTGCTGCTATAACTCCGGGAGGAAACTTCTCCTTCTGTACAGGGACAACAGTAGTTCTTGCCGCAAATACCGGCTCCGGGTTAACCTACCAGTGGATGAAGAATGGCAGAGATATTCCCGGGGCAACGCAATCAGCTTACAGTACAAAGAAGGCCGCGAACTACCGGGTGAAAGAAACTAACTCATTCGGATGCAGTTCCACTTCCGCCACAACAACGCTCACCCAGGTTAGTAAGCCAACGGCCACTATCGTTGCCCAGGGGAGTCTCGATTTATGCGGAACAAATTCAGTTGTGCTTGAGGCAAATTCCGGATCGGGTCTTTTGTATCAGTGGCAAAAGAATGCAGGATATATTGCCGGAGCCACCAACCAGACTTACACGGCGGCAATCAAAGGCAACTATAAATGCATCGTATCAAATAGTGCCGGATGCAGCGCGACTTCCACTGCATTGAAAGTAACTAAATCCTGCAAGGAAGAAATTGCCGGGTTCATTCAAACATCATTTACTGTTTATCCGAACCCAACCAATGGAAACTTTGTGATCGAATTAGCTCTCAATGAGAATTCTTCCACTGAAGCTGACGTGCAAATCGTGAATATGTTTGGTCAGGTGATCTACATCAATCGGACATCAATCGTTGACGGTGAACTGAAACAGGAAGTCAATCTCGATCAGAATATTCCTTCAGGAAATTATTTTGTGAGAGTGATTCTCGAAGACCAGGTATTTAAAGGACAAGTTGTTATTCAGAAATAAGTAAGAGTTCAGTCGTGAATCGTGCCATCACTTGAATGTGGTGGCACGATTTGTTTTGCGTCTATCCCACACTGGTTGGAAGCGAGTCCGTTTTTCTGAGTGTAAAGTGTGGCAGTGATATTTTCTTTTCGCGTTGGCATTTCAGTAACAAAAATATCTGTGGTGTCCTAAATGCGTATCATCTGGAGTATATAACGGTAAAATTTCTATCTCTGGTTGATATTCCCAGTGATTGAAAATATCAATCAAATCTCGTTTCGCCTCTTCAAGTTTCCCATTATTGTCTTCATAACATGACAAAATAATTTTGTCGGGTCTTATCTCTTTTGCAATTTCTGCTATTGAATGAAGCGCCTTATTCTCTTCCGCTGAAAATGCTGTGCTGTCATGTTTCGCTTCGCCAATAATGAACTGACCATTTGAAAGACAAACAACGTCAATATCTGTGCATTGATTATTGCAGTGGGGATCATCATAAAGATTCACCTGCGGATTATATTCAAAAGATTGATGGCTTTGCCTATGAATACTTACAAGAGTTCTAATAACAGTTAAATTTCCGTCTCTCACCAATTTTAAATTGTCATTTCTATTTTGAACCTTAAACATATTATTCTTTATTAGGTCATTCAGCTTATATGCAAAGGAAGGTTCAATTTCTAAATCAAAAGTTTCGAGGCATCCTTTACACTTTACCTTTTCTGAAACCTCTTTAATGTGATACCAGAATTGAGATGAACACTTTGCACATTTTAGGTGGAATCCTCTGAGAAATACTTTATAATCACATAGCTCGCTCATGGTTTGCTTTAATCCGCATCTTAAATTTTCTTCGTTTTTGTATGCTTCTCCTTTTTCACTAAATAACTTTCCTGACTTACCAAGTTTGACTATTCCAGCATTTGCAAGTTCCGCCTTGCACTTCTTCACTAAGTCTTCAAAAGAAATTGAATCTTTTGTAGCCCTCTCACTCCTTATGAGTTCTTCAAAAGTCGTTACCCAAAAAATGTCAGTGAAAAAATCATCGATAGCAGAGAAATCAAAGTTGAAAGTTTTCAGGAACGCGGAGAGTTTGTTGCTATCATCATGCGGTCCAATATCAATATATTTTGTTTTTTTTGTTTCACCATGAATAACTGGATGGCTGATAAGTTGACGGAGCAGAGAGCTGAACTCAGGAATATTTATCTCTAAAGTGTCGTGAGTGTTTTGATGATTGTGAATGACAACAGAGATATTTCTTCTGCGATTGATTCTACCTTTAACTCCTTTAACGATGTATTGCGTTTGGGTTGTGAATGGCAACTTGAATTCGTTTTGATAATTGTCACTCAATTTTTTAATCTGAATATCCACTGCCCATCTTTGAGAAGAGAAACCAATTTGATTTGTAAAGCTGAGTTTCGGCAAATGAAGCAAACCGTTTCTAGAATGAAGCGTTTGGACGATTGAAGTTTCTCTGAAATCCTTTTCAAACGATCCGTTAGAATCCATGACAGTAAAAGGAAAATTCTCAACGTGAGAAGATTCAAACCTTCTGTAAATTGTTGTCTTTTTCAATTGTGAGTTTACGATTTCCTGAATTTCTTCTTTTGAAAGTGATTGAGATGTTACAAGAATTGCATCACACCAATCCATGTCGTAAAGAACTTTTCCAAAATGTTCATCTTCACATAGCAGTTTCAATTCTTCAACTGTAACATACATGACGGTTCGGATTTCGAACAGCATCCGATTCCAGTAATAAAGTAAATCAGCAACAGAAGATTTATCTTTTGCAACAACGATCTCAAACTTATAATAGCTGTTGTAGTTCTGACTACGAAGAATTACAGGGTTTACGTTTTTCTTTGAAAGGTGCGATTGATTTATCGGTCTTAGTTCGTGAATGAATTTATTGAGCAACGCAAATTCATCATTACGGACAATTGTTCTGTCAAAGTCTTTGCTCAACTCAACCTCGCTATTCATCAAGCTTGTTTCATAGCCGAAATTGATTTGATAAAACGGAAGCAAAGGACTTTCTGTCTTCCATGTTTCAGCAGTCAGGATAAGTCGTGACTTAATATGAAACTCCGACAAGAAATAAAAAGAATCAACCCCAGAAATATCTTCTCTTTTTGGTTGATCATCAAGATTGTAATAACCACAAGGGTTGAAGAATCTCAATTTCCTGATTATCTCAGAGTCTATTTCTTTTGAGTGAAAAACAAAATCGGGGTCATAGAACTTTAAAACATTTTTCCATGGTTCTGAAATGACATTGTCCTTAACCGGAACAATCGGATTGAATCTGCCTCCCCAAATTCTCTGATTTGTATGAATGAGAGCCAGCAGTTTTTCATAGGGATAATTTTCATCTACAAAAAATGCATAGCGTAAATGTCTTGGTCTTGATGTTATTTGAAATTGAATAGACATTCTTATTAGAAATGAAAAACTTAGGCGTGCTCACTCTGTTATCAGTTCACAACACTTTGACCCTTGTTGAACTCTATTTCAAACCAATAAACAACAACTCATTTTCTTCCCGTCAAATCTACAAGTCTTACTCACATTAAAATAAGAAGAGTTGTTTAACTACTCATTGGATTCAATGATACACCATTCAATTTCCCTCTTAATCCTTCCCTGATTCATTGCATCCAACTATTGATTCACCCCTACGTGTGAAGGCACCTTTGCACCGGAAAAAAACTCAACTCAAAATTCCAATCAAAATGAAAACAACTACGATCAATTCAAAAAATTTTCTTGTCACCATTTTGCTGCTGGTTTGCCTTGCAGCGACAAGTAACTTCTCACTCGCTCAGTCTGCCACAGGATTAAACTTCGATGGCGCTGACGATTACGTATCATGCCCGGATATTTCTTCCAGCTTCAGCACCGGTCAGGTTTCAGGTGAAGCTTGGGTGTATGCAAACAGTCTTGTTCAGTGGGGAAGCATCATGAAGAACTGGACGGAAAGTACAGGCGGTGCATTCCACTTTGGATTAGATGCTTTCTCAGACCAATTGGGCATCTACATCACTCAGTCAAACGGAAGCGTAGTAAATGTGTACGACTACTTCGTGCTTCCTGCAGGGAGCTGGCACCATGTTGCGTTCAGTGCTGATGGCTCCATGCTGCGTCTTTATGTAGACGGAAATCAAGTGGGAACACCGACATCTTATGATGGAACGCTCTATACAGGTGTGAGTGCAACATTCATCGGCGTGAAGCCGGGAGATTCCGGAACATCACCGGCATCTTCACTTCCCGGGTTCTGGAACGGAAGCATGGATGAAATACGCATCTGGAATCGCGGACTCAGCCAATCAGAAATTCAGGAGCACATGAACTGTACGCTGAGTGGAAGTCAATCAGGACTCGTTGCCTATTACCAACTCAACCAGGGAATTGTTGGCGGAGATAATTCATCAGAAACAAGTGCACAAGATTCATCAGGAAACAACAACAATGCAACCCTCATCAACTTCGCTCTTAATGGCTCATCTTCCAATTGGATTACAGGAACCGTAAACTGCGGCACTACCTACACTTACTATTTTGATGGCGATCACGACGGATATGGAAAAACAAACAGTCCATTAACTTCAAGCAGTTCAACTCCTCCTGCTGACTATGCAGCACTGGATGGAGATTGTCAGGATGGTAATTACTCCGTCAATCCCGGTCAGCCGGATGTCTGCAATGGAGTTGATGACAACTGCAATGGAGTCGCTGATGAAGGTTGCGGTGCCTACACTTACTATTGGGATGCCGATGGCGATGGCTACGGGGATGCAACGTATCCGCTATCCTCAAATAGCCCAACACCGCCCAGTGGATATTCTGCTGTCGCCGGTGATTGCTGGCCCAATGCTCCTGCAATTTATCCCGGCGCTACTGAAGTCTGCAACAATGTTGATGACAATTGTGACGGAACTATTGATGAAGGATGCGTTGAACATACTTACTACTGGGATTACGATTATGATGGTTATGGAGAAACAGGTTTTACGTTCACCTCTTTCGATTCAATTCCTCCTGGTGGGTATGCCGCATTCGATGGTGATTGTAATGATTGGGACCCTTCTATCAATCCGGGCGCAACAGAAGTCTGCAACAATACAGACGATAATTGCGATGGAACCACTGATGAAGGATGCACCTCTTACACTTACTATTTTGATGGCGACGGCGATGGTTATGGAACAGATTATTATACCATGACGAGTTACGATACGAGCCCACCTCTATACTATGTAGCACTCGGCGGCGATTGCAATGATTACATTTTCCAAATCAACCCAAGTGCAGCAGAGGTTTGCAATACATACGATGATAACTGCGACGGTGTCACAGATCCCGGTTGCACAACAGGGCAGCTTCCTGATTTTACGATGAACGACATCTCTGGTGTCACACACCATTTCTATGGTGATCTTGCTGCCGGTAGTGCAGTGGTGATTGAGTTTTCAACCGGTTGGTGTCCGTTTGCTGGTATTGCTGAACCTGCAATTGCTCAAGTGTTCGATGATATTTGCCAGGGACAAGGCAGCATCAAGTTGTACGATATTGTTTTTGAAAACGAGAATCCCGGTTGGGAATCTGATTCAGCTTACGGTGTCGTATACGCTAATCATTACAATGCAACCTTTCCGGTTATTACAAATAGCGAGTCGGTATATAACTCGTTTTGGTACCAATATCAACCAAGTGGCATTCCATGGTTCCTGGTTGTTATTCCAGATACAAGTAATCCGGCAAACAGTGGAGTGTATCAATTCATCGGAGCAATTGATGGCTTGAAAGACAGCATTGAGAATGCTCTCACACATCATGGATATGCGATTACTCCGCCTCCTTCTCTTTCAATTACGGTAACCGGTGATGTTTGTAGTTTCCCATCTCCTGTAACATTAACATCCAATCAGTCATCAGGAATTGCTTGGTCAACCGGTGAAACAACTCAGAGCATTACCATCACTCAGGGTGGTGACTATACTTTGAGCTATACCGCTGGTTGTGGAACGATCACTAAAAAAGTCCACATCACTCAATCGGCTAACGGAACGTTATCATCAACAACAAACACAGCATGTGCAATCAGTAAAGGATTGTTTACTCTTGATTATAGCGGAGGATCACCCGATGCAGTGCTGCAATATTCGACTGATGGCACCAATTGGGATACTTATTGGGATGGTTTTTCCGGAACTTTTATTTTCCTGAATCAGTGGCCTGCCGGAACAACCATTTCTTTCAGAGTTAAAGAAGCTGTTTCAAACAGTGTTGGGCTTCCGAACTGTGAAGCTTACTCCAACACAATTCAAATTGTAAGTCAGACAATGACAGACCCCGCGCTTGTAATTACTACGAGCGGTACTGAGTGTTCATTCCCGCAGACTTTAACTTCATCTTATCCGAATAACAATATGTGGGTTACAGGCGAAACAACTCAAAGCATAACTGCTGATTACCCGGGTTATTACTATGTCATCAGCGAAGCTACATGCGGTCAAGTCTATGATGATATCCTCGTAAACGATGGAGTAATGACATGGTATTTGGATGCTGACAACGATGGTTTTGGCAATGCTTCAGTCACAACAGAATCATGCACTCAGCCCAATGGCTACACGTTCGACGGAACTGATTGCAACGATTCCAATCCAAATGTTCATCCGTATACAGCAGAGTTCTGCAATTCAATAGACGACGATTGCAATGGATTCACCGATGAAGGATGCGGCGACTACACATACTATTTTGATGGTGATCAGGACGGTTATGGACAGAATGATTTCCCACTCTCGACCAGCGACCCAACTCCTCCTCTTGGTTACACGGTACTCGGTGGCGATTGTCACGATGGAGATCCTTATATCAATCCGGGTGCGCCTGATATTTGCAATGGCATTGATGATAACTGCGATGGTGTTGCTGATGAAAACGCAATCAGTGCGTCTATAACTCCGGGGGGAAATACTTCGTTCTGCCAGGGATCAACTGTAACGCTTGTTGCAAACAGCGGTTCAGGATTAACATATCAGTGGATAAAGAATGGCAGAAATATTTACGGAGCAACGCAGCCCACTTACAACACCAAGAAGACTGCGAACTACCAGGTGAGAGAAACCAATGCATACGGATGCAGTTCCATTTCTGCTGTTACTTCGTTAACTCAGGTAAGTAAACCAACCGCAACCATCACAGAACAAGGCAGCCTCGATTTATGCGGAACTAATTCGGTAGTGTTAGAGGCAAATGCAGGATCAGGTCTTTTGTATCAGTGGGTGAAGAACAGAGCTTCCATTACCGGAGCTACCAATCAAACTTATACAGCCACAAGCAAGGGTACTTACAAATGTATTGTTTCAAATAGTGCCGGATGCAGTGCTACTTCCTATGGATTGAGAGTAAGTAAATCCTGCAGGGAAGAGATGAGCGAGCTTATCACTTCATCAATGAATATTTATCCCAATCCAAACAGCGGACAATTTGTGATTGAGCTAACTTTCGATGACAACACTTCATCCGTAGCAGATATCCAAATCGTGAATATGCTTGGTCAGGTAATATTCAGAAGGCAAACAACGATGGTTGACGGAGAATTGAAACAAGAAATTAAGCTCGATCAAAATATTCCTTCAGGAAATTATTTCGTGAGAGTGATTACGAGTGATGAGATATATACCCGGCAAATAGTGGTTCAGCAGTAGCAGGTATTACTTATGGATTAAACAGAAAAGCTCCCTTTCAGTGGAGCTTTTCTGTTTTTACAGTCACTGCATTCTTAAAATTATCACGCCCCAGGGAAACGAGTTCTTATTCTGCTGCTGGAAAATTTGGTTTACAGAAAATGTTTTTTACCTTTCGTAATTGTTGCGCACAGAACCGCTTGCCACAACCGCTTGATCACATCCGCGTGCGAGTCTGACAATTGCCCTGTCCCGTGTTTTACAGGTAACACCGCAGAAGTAGAATACTCATCAATGAAAAAAGACCTCCCGCCTATATTTTTCTTTATTATCCCACTGCTTTTGATAGTAGGTACGGAGGAAGTATTTTCTCAACGCCAGCACAATGTTGATAGCCTTCTGAATGAAATAAAACAGTATGATGCCCATAAAGCAGCAGTTGGTTCAAATGTTCCTGTATTATCTGATAGCACCAAAGCGAATTTATTGTACTTATTATGTGCAGAATATAGTTCAATTGACCTCGACAAATTAAGGGATTGTGCTCAACAGCTTTTGTCTTTATCGCAAAAAATAGGATATAAAAAAGGAATAGGAAACGCTTGTAATGGTTTGGGTACTTATTATACTTACATAGGTAATACTGATACAGCATTGCTTTATTACAAAAAGGTTTACCGGGTTGGAGTGGAAATCGGGGATAAAAATTCTATCGCTAACTCTTATAATAATATGGGAGCCATTTATGAAAACACGGGGAATTATTCTGAGGCGCTGAAAAATTATATCAATGCCTTAAAGGTCAGGGAAGAAATGGGTTCGAAGAAAGGAACAGCCGCTGTTTACAATAACATCGGCAATATTTACCTGAGCATGCGAAAATATGACGATGCGCTGCAAAATGAATTGAAATCCTTAAAACTAAGCAAGGAAATTGGGCACAATGATGGTGTTGCCAGAAGTTATAACAGTATAGGAAATATTTATTATGAACAAAACAAATACGATGAAGCGCTGAAAAATTACCATGAAGCATTAAGGATAGATTTGGAAAATGGCTATTTAAGTAATAT
>DASRAJ010000075.1:0-75966 GCA_035638255.1 Chitinophagales bacterium | reverse complement strand
CCGGTATTGAGAATACTGATCCCTCTGTGAAATTCAGTTTGTATCCCAATCCCTCCAATGGTTTGTTCTATTTTTCATTTGAAGCATCGAACAATCAACCCATCCATATTCATGTTACCGACGCTCTTGGTAAAGTGGTGTTCGATAAAATTTACAAAGACAAATCACAAACATGGCTGCGCTCAATTGACCTGCGGAATTTTAGCAAGGGAATTTATTTTCTTGATTTGGAAAACAATGGAAATCATAAGCAGCAAAAGTTGGTGATCAACTGATCCATTTTTCATATCAAAAAATAAAGAGAACTGTCATTCCGACGAAGGAGGAATCTGCTGCGAACTATGCTGATAGATTCCTCCTTTGTCGGAATGACAGTTTTATATGACGCTGATAGAATAAATACAACCTTTCATTCTTCATCATCATCTTTATTGTTGCAAGAAAATTTACTCCATGAAATTTCTTCCGGCAGTTTTTCTTTTGCTGATTCCATCGCTGGTTTTCTCTCAGAAATACAAGCTCAATCAGCGCTATCCCGGCTACTTCATCAATGCAAAGGATGATACCATTCGCGGGTGGATACTTCTCAGCAACAAATTAGACAACCAGATTAGCGGAGAATACTCTAATGATTCGAGAGCGGAAAAAATCAAAATTCATTTATCTCCGGATGAGGTGAAAGGATTTAAAGTGCAGGACAGGATTTACACGTCCTTGTTATACGGTGATCCTGATCCGAAGCCGCAGCATTTCCTTCTTACGCTCGCTGAAGGTGAATTGAAGTTGTATGAGTATTTCATGCTTCCCAAAAGTTTGACTATTGAAACTGGCAGTGGCACTCGCCCGGTTACCGGCGATGATGAACAATATTTGGAGAGCGAGTTCATCATTGTGAATCATTCAGGAAAACAGTTTGTGATCTTCAATCAAAACTCGCTGATGAAAAATGCGCAGGAGATTTTTGGAAGTGATGCAACCCTGCTTCAAAAAATCATGGATAAGGAAAAAGGGTTTAAGTACAATGATTTGCCGGAAATCATTGCAGCATTTAATCAGCGAAAAAATTAGACCTCAAAATTTTTGTCTCGCAGATTACGCAGATTTCGCAAATAAACAAGAAAAAAAACGATCTGCCTGATCTGCGACACCTGTTTTTTATTTTTCCTTCACCAAAACAACATTGCCCGTTTCATTTTCTGCTTCCAATTGCAGCAGATAAATTCCGGATGGCAATTGAGTGAGATCAATTTGCTGCGAATGTTCCCCCCGTAATTCTGCCTGTGAGCTTGTGTTCAGCATCATTCTTCCAAAGCAATCACGCAACACAATTATTACATCACCGGTTTTAGAAAGCCGATAGTGAATCTGCACAGTGCCGGAGGAAGGATTCGGGAAAACCTGCACCGGGATTTGGGAAATGAAATGTTCATCAACTCCGGTGCTAACTTTTGTTTCTTCGATGATGACGGGTTCAAATCCTAACTGGATTGAGATGTTTCCGCCGGAAGGAAAAATCACTGACGAAACAGGTTGCATTTGTCCCGGCTGCGTGATGATATGATACAGCTTCAGTGAATCAGACATGACGGGAATGCTCACTGTCTCCCCATTCGGAATTTGTGGTGATTGAGTATTCCACCCGCTCTCACTCCATGCAACGTAACAATCAGTGCCGCGTGCGCGGGTGAACTTATATACACGCGTGTGAGGATCAGAGCTCACGTTCAAGCGTTGAACTGCTGTGAAATCAAACAACTCGTCCACCATCAATCGCATGGTGTACATGACGGGTTTTGGGGCAAAGCCACTGTCTTTTCTCTCCGTCATCCCTGTGTAGCGATAGGGCTGACTGAACGGGTAAAGGAAAATGTTATCAGGATTAATATCGTTCGTCATGGAAAAAGCAACACGCTCCGCGCCTCCGCCAAAACAAGTGGCAAAGCATTTCACCGCTTCACGCGCCGTCTTTGCATTGTACCAACCGGTAACGTTTGCATCTCCGCTGTCAAGTCCGTAAAATAAGTTCTGGTAAGAAGAAATGCCGGTTGTTGGAAAATCTCCTTCAATGGAATCGCCGCCGATGAATTGGCAGTAGCCGTCTTTCAGTGTAAAGAACAGGCCATTCCACGACGTGAGCATGGCACTCCACATATCATCAATAAAAATCGGAAGATCAGGAGCATACGTTTTTACAAACTTAAAGCTCTGATCGGTTGCTTTCCACCCTGTATGCGGATGCCAGCCGATGTAGTCACACTTTGTTCCCCCGACAGTATCATTCAATCCTGCCAGCAAAACTTTCAGCGAGTCAAATCCTTTTTGATAGGTGGACCCGAAAAGATTTTGTCCGTTGAGCCGTGCCGTTACTGTGGGTCCTTCTATGTCAGGGTAGTCGGGAAAATCAGAGTAGAGATCGAGAAACCATCCGCCGCTGCCCACTAATTTTGAATTGCCTGTCGGGTCAGCGTCATGCATGGCATCATAGGTGGTCTTTGTAATGCTGATGAGGTGCTGCATGTTATCATCCCAAAAGGCAACGCCGTTCGCATCGTCGGCATCGCCTCCGCCGCTGCCGGAAAAAGACACTTCCTGTGGCAACACATAAAAACGAATGGGCTTCATTAATCCGGGCATGTCATTTACGCCATCCCCATCGTAACGCTCCACCACCGCCTTCACGTAATCAATCCAATCCTGTACGTGCTGATCATCAGGTGCACACTCATCATCACCCGCACCGTTTGCGCATGCGATGTTGTTCACCTGAGACCACGGTGTGTTCGGTGTGAGATAGAATACAAGCTCAAAATCGAAATCCTGAAAACGTGTGACCCATCCATCGGTGGTGGCAAAGTCAACCGGCGATGATTGGTTGGTTTGCATTTCATGCCATCCTGCTCCGTTCACATTTACAAATCCACCATGCTGTGCGCTTAGTACATAACTCATTCGTGACAGCAGCGTGTCGTGATTGGCTTCGGAAGTGATGGGGGGTTGTATTTCATTGTATTCAAAACCGAAACGCCTGTCAACTTGCTGAGCGTGCAGCATGAAGCAAACGGTGATTGAGATGAGAAAGCAAAAAAGAGTCTTCATATTTTTTTGGCTGAATAAAAATAGAGGAATCAAATCTCAATTCAATTTTTAATTCTTTACGAATTTCCTGATCACTCCTTGATTCTCATTTCCACTTTCAGAAAATAAATTATGCCCTCGTTGGAAGCACACGTGAGCCGCTGTGCGTCCCCCTGACCAAGAACAAAGTGAGAGCCGACACATCTAACCGAACGGGTTAGTCATAAATACCTGCTTGTCTTTGGCCCCCGGAGATCAAAACTTTTCATCGTAACTTTATCATGGAAAATTTAGCATGAAACGTCTTCTGTTATTATTTTTTATAAGCAACCTTCAAGTTTCGTTTGCCCAATTCACCAACATCCTCATTGATCATAATGGTGATCCAAACGAAACAACTATTTGTGTGAATCCGAATAACCCGCAGAATATTGTTGGAGGAGCGAACCTGAATTTCACCTATCAATCGAATGATGGCGGATTAACGTGGGAGAAAAATTCAGTGTCGTGCCCTTATGGCGTATGGGGTGATCCCTGTATTATTTCAGATACCATGGGAAACTTTTATTTCATTCATCTCTCCAATCCTCCCAACGGAAACTGGATTGATCGCATCGTATGTCAGAAATCAACCGACAGTGGTGCTTCATGGTCAAACGGAAGTTACACCGGGTTGAACGGAGCGCGGGCGCAGGATAAGGCCTGGGCAATTTTTGATGCGCTCTCACAAAATATTTATGTGACGTGGACACAGTTTGATTCTTACGGAAGCAATGATCCGGCTGACAGTTCTATCATCCTCTTTTCAAAATCCACTGACCTGGGCGTCACGTGGAGCACGCCAATGCGCATCAACAGAACAGCAGGTGACTGCCATGATAGTGATGGAACGGTAGAAGGCGCTGTGCCGGCCGTGAGTGATGATGGAAAAATCTATGTTGCATGGTCATTGAACGACACCATTTATTTTGATCGCTCCGATGATGAAGGCGACACCTGGCTCGATGCGGATATTGCCGCTTCCTCTCAGCCGGACGGGTGGGATTACAACATTCAGGGACTGCAACGCTGCAACGGGCTGCCCGTGACGAAATGTGACCTGAGCAACAGCCCGTATCACGGAACCATTTACATCAACTGGACAGATCAGCGAAACGGAAGTGCCAACACCGATGTCTTCATCGCAAAATCAACCGATAATGGAAACACATGGAGCGATGCTGTGAAAGTGAATGATGACACCACACAAACAAATCAGTTCATGAGCTGGATGGATGTGGATCAAACTGACGGAGTTATTTATGTGGTTTTCTACGACCGCAGAAACTACGTGAACAAAAACACCGATGTATTTCTCGCCTACTCGACTGATGGCGGATCAACATTTACGAACGTAAAAATCAGTGAAGACTTATTCAGTCCGAGTGCAAGTGTATTCTTAGGGGATTACACCAACATCAGCGCCTATGACGGCAAGGTGGTTCCTATATGGACGCGGGAAGATGGCGGCCAAACATCAGTATGGACGGCGCAAATTGATATTGCAACGCTCGCTGAAACAGCATCACCATTAGCTACCAAACATTTCATGCTGTATCAAAATGTACCCAATCCTTTTTCTGACATTACAACCATTGAGATGAACATCGGGCAATCGGGTTACTACACCCTCACGTTGTTTGATATGATGGGAAGAAAAATTGCTGATCTGATTTCGAATCAATTTCTGCGGCGGGGACATGCAAAGATCACGCTTGATGCAAGGCGACTCGGGTTGAATGAATCAGCATATTATTATTCGCTTCGGAAGGATAATGAAATTATGACGAAGCAATTGGTGATTGTGAATCAATGAAAAAAAATCCTCCGCTAACTCCGGCGGAGCCGGAAAAACTCCACCGGAGTTTCCTTTAGTGCCCGTTTAAAATTTATCTAAACTGAAGTGAGAAGAAGTACGTACGTTTTTCTATGAGAAGATCATTTAAATTGCTTTTTATTTTGCTCTTATTCATGCCACTATCTTCGGCAGGTCAAACCAAAAATTCAGAGATGGCAATAAGAGAATACACGATGCTGTCATTAGGCGATTCATACACAATCGGAGAACGCGTTGATGAAGCCGATCGCTTTCCAAATCAAGCCGTGATGCTTCTTCACAACATGGGAATTTATTTTGAGAAGCCGAAGATTATCGCAAAAACAGGATGGACCACAGATGAATTGATGGCTGCAATTGAGAACGAAAATCTTAAGGGCACTTATGATTTTGTAACCCTGCTTATCGGCGTGAACAATCAATATCGCGGGAGAGATTTAGAAAACTATCGCAAGGAATTTATTGAGCTGCTTGAACTCGCCATTAAGTTTTCAGGAGGAAAAGCAACTCACGTAATCGTTCTTTCAATTCCTGATTGGGGAGCCACACCCTTTGCTGAAGGAAGTGATCGAAAAAAAATTGCAACAGAGATTGATCAGTTTAATGCCGTGAATATGAAGGAAAGTGACAAGCGTCACGTGCATTATATCGGCATCACAGGATTTACACGCGAGCATCCTGATTGGATTGCTGAAGATGGATTGCATCCTGATGGCCGTCAATATGCATTATGGTCACAGGAAATTGTTGTGGCGATTGAAGGAGAGATAAAGAAGTAATTCGCAGGATGATTGCTATGCATTTTCAACAAAAAAATTTCTGCCGGTAGCAAGAAATCCGATTTCTGATGGGCTGTCAAAGAAGTTCAACTTTCCCGGAAAAAATAATTTTCCTCTCATCCCTCACTGCATATAGGAAAATTCCCTCCCCAAAATTCTTTTCATCAATCTTCAACTGCTTATTGCTTTCATTCAATTCACACGAAAAAATTTTCCTGCCATTCAAATCATACAGGAGAAATGTTGCGCGGAAAAATTGATGGTGAATGAAAATGTTTTCGTCTAAAGCGCTGATGAAGAAATTTTCTTCAGATATTAAATGAATCACGGTAGGAATTGAAGAAGTATCGGGACTGTATTCCCACCAATCGTTGAAATAATTAGCCTGCTCACCAAGACCGGCATACCCTTTTGTGCCGATGGAAACACCAACACCGAATGTGCGCGGAGCGCCTCCGAAGTCAGCTTTTTGAACCCAGGTATTGCTGATCTGATCCCACCCCCAAAAATCACTGTACGCATTCTGCTGATCTCCGCCTCCCCCCATGTAGCCGGTGTCTGCAATTGCAAAACCGAATGCTGCGTCTTGCCCGCTGCCGGGATAATCAGCCCGCTGCATCCATGAATCTGTTTCAGGCGAGTACTCATAAAAGTCGTGATACAATGTTCCGGAATAGGCGCCGATGCCGATGTACCCTTTGCCTTTGAATGAGATTGCAACACATTCATACCTCGCCGCGCCGGGAAAATTGGTTTTCGCTGTCCATGCATTTGTGGCAGGATCGTACTCGTAAAAATCATTGAGGTATCCGGAATCATTGGCGCCCGTGCCCACATATCCTTTCGTGTTAATCGAAAGACCGACGGCGTATCTTCTTGCATTGGGCATGGATGCAATGGCAGACCATGAATTGGTTGAAGGATTGTAAGAGTAGAAATCACTTGTGTTTAAATTGTTGTTCACATCGTAACCGGTACCCACGTAACCCAATGAGTCAATCGCAAAGGCAACAGCAGAGAAACGTGCCGTACCACCGAAGTCGGCTTTCTGCGTCCACGTATCAGCGACAGGATCATACTCCCACCAGTCCTTATAGAAATTGCTGTTATATCCTGTACCAACATATCCTTTTCCATTTATGGAAATGGCGACTGATGATCTGCGTGCGGTGCTTCCGAAGTCAGCTTTTTGTGTCCATCCTTGCGAGTGGCAAATGATGGGAAGAAAGGAAATCAGCAGTGTAAAAATGTTTTTCATGAAAGGAAAATTAAAAAACTTTAATGAGTACTAAATTGAAAGGTTGGGGAAACTCCGGTGGAGTTTTTTTTACTCCGCCGGAGTTTTGTGCGGTGGCCTAATGATGATGCAATAGATTATTCCGGAGATTATCTTCGCCACATGAGTAGCAAGGCAATACCCTTCGAACCCGGAAGCTTTTATCATATCTATCATCAGGGAAATGCAGGTGAAGGTATTTTCCGCTGCGATGAAAACTTCAGATATTTTCTTGAGAAGTATGCGATTTACATTCAACCGCTTTGCGAAACGTATGCATATTCTTTACTGCCCAACCATTTTCATTTTGCAGTAAGGTTTAAAGAAGAAGAAGTCATTCGAAGGGTTTTGCAAGAACGATTTGTTGAGATCCATCCTGATAAAACTCCGGCGGAGTTAAAAACTCCACCCGAGTTAGCGCAAGCAGTCAGCAAACAATTCAACGACTTCCTGAATGGATACACACAAGGTTTCAACCGCTGGCATAAGAGAAAGGGAAGACTGTTCGGCGAATCACTGAAGAGAAAAAAAATTGATTCAATTGAATACCTGCTGAATCTCATTCATTACATTCATAAGAATGCTGTGCATCATGGATTTTGTAATGCGATGGATGAATGGATTTATTCCTCTTATCATTCTCACCTCTCTGAAAAACCAACGAGATTAAGTCGTGAAAAAGGATTGGCGCTTTTCAATGGGCTTGAGAATTTCAATGCTATTCATCAGAAACAAATTGATAAGACATTTTTGCTGGAGCTTGAATTTTAGCTCTCGCAAACTCCGGCGGAGTAAAAAAAACTCCACCGGAGTTACCGTTCCAACAACCAGTAATGAACAAAACCATTTTCATCACAGGAGCAACTTCCGGTTTCGGCAAAGCCATCGCAGAGAAATTTGCTGCGGATAGTTATCGCCTGATCATCACGGGCAGAAGAAAAGATCGCCTTGAAAAAGTCAGCAAAAACCTGAAGCAGCAATTCAATACTGAAGTGCTCACATTAAATTTTGATGTGCGGGAAAAGCAGGAAGTGAAGAATGCTGTTGCTTCCTTACCCGATGAGTGGAAGCAAATTGATATCCTGGTCAACAATGCAGGACTCGCAGCAGGATTCGATTTGATTCAGGACGGAAACACCGACGATTGGGATGAAATGATTGACACCAACGTGAAAGGATTGCTGTACATGACGCGGGCGATTGCTCCGCTCATGGTAGAAAGAAAGCAGGGACACATTTTCAACGTGGGTTCTACCGCGGCAAAGTATGTGTATGAAAAAGGAAACGTGTACTGTGCTTCAAAGTTTGCGGTGGATGCATTGTCGCAGGCAATGCGAATTGATTTGCTGAAGCACAACATCAAGGTCACTGCCATTCATCCCGGCGCGGTGAAAACAGAATTTGCTCTTGTACGCTTCAAGGGTGATGAAGAAAAAGCGAATGCAGTGTACAAAGGATTTCAGCCGCTATCAGCAGAAGATATTGCCGATGTGGTTTTTTATTGCGCAACGCTGCCGCCTCATGTTTGCATTAATGAGCTGGTGATTACTCCTACAGCGCAGGCGAACCAGTTTTACTTCAACCGGAATCTTTAACTGAGAATAAAAATCTATTTATCTTTTCAGTAAGAAAAACCCCCTCCATGGCATCTTCCCGAAGAAAATTTCTGCAACAAAGCAGCGCCGCTCTTGCCGCGCTCAGCTTTCCTTCTTTCTCTGATAAAATTTCTCTGAATGATATTTCTTCAGCGCTGAAATCAAAAAGCAACCTTACACCGGCTGAGCTTGCAACAGACGAAGATTTCTGGTCAACCATTCGCGATGCTTATTCTGTTTCACCTGCGATCATCAATCTCAACAACGGTGGCGTCAGTCCGCAAACCATGCATGTGCAGGAGATGCAGTACAAGTACATCCAGATGAGTAATGAAGCGCCGAGCTATTACATGTGGCGCATCCTCGACCAGGGCAGAGAACCATTGCGATTGAAGCTCGCCGATCTCGCTGGTTGCGATGCTGAAGAATTAGCGGTATGCAGAAATTCTACTGAAGCAATTGACGTCGTCATTTTCGGTTTGAATTTGAAAGCCGGTGATGAAGTGATTCTCACCAAACAGGATTATCCGAACATGATCAATGCCTGGAAGCAGCGCGAGCAGCGCGACGGCATCAAGCTCGTGTGGCTGAATTTTGAATTGCCCCAGGAGAATGATGAGTATTTCGTAAACATGTTTGTGAATGCAGTGACCGATAAAACGAAACTCGTTCACGTCACCCACATCATCAACTGGATGGGACAGATTCAGCCGATCAAAAAAATATCGGATGCAGTGAAGAAAAAAAATCCGGCTATCGAAGTGCTCAGTGACTCAGCACACTCTTTCGCGCATTTCGATTACAAGATTCCTGATCTCGGTTGTGATTATTGGGGAACGAGTTTACACAAGTGGTTGTGCGCACCGTTCGGCACAGGTTTGCTTTGGGTGAAGAAGGAAAAGATTCCAAACATCTGGCCGCTCTTCGCGAACGGCGATCCGCAGAGTAAAGACATCCGAAAATTTGAGGCACAGGGCACGCGATCATTTCCTGCCGAAGAAGCAATTGGATACGCATTGGATTTTCACAACGCCATTGGCTCACAGCGAAAGGAGGCACGGCTTCGTTACTTAAAAAATTATTGGGCACTGAAAGTGAAAGACATTCCCAAAGTAAAAATTCATACTTCACTGAAAGATCAATACTCCTGCGCCATCTGCGGAGTTTCCGTTGATGGAATTGAAATCACCGATCTCGATAATTTCTTCTTTAATAAATACAAGATTCACGCAGTAGGAATCAACTGGGAAAATATTCATTGCGTGCGCGTGACGCCGAATGTTTATACTTCGCTAAAGGAGCTGGATAAGCTCGTGACTGCTATTGAGGAAGCGGCGAAGAATGGGGTGAAGTGATTGAAATATTTATCGGGATTAATTTTTTCATGCTCATCATGAAATACTGTTTGCTTGCAAAATTTTTCTGGGGTTTAATACTTATTTCACAATGTGCTTTAGCTCAAGTCACCTTTCAAAAAAGTTATCAGCTTGAGTCAAATGCTTATGTCAGCCGTGTTGAGCAAACTGAGGATGGAGGATTTATTATGCTTGATGATACGTGTCACCTAGTTCGAACAGATAGCGAAGGAAACATACTTTGGGATAAAAGCTATGAGATTTTTGGTTATGAATCAGGGGAGTCTGTCAAGCAGACCCTTGACGGTGGCTATATTGTTTGCGGAGCAGCAGAATATACTGGTACCAGTGATATTTTTCTGATTAAAACAGACGAAAATGGGAATATTCAATGGTCGAAGACCTATGATGAAGGCTTCGCTGACGATGGTCGGGATGTCCAACAAACAAATGATGGTGGTTACATTATTTGCGGCACTGCCACATTCTATAATTATTCTCCCCGTGGATTTACCCTAATAAAAACTGATAGTATTGGAAATGTTCTGTGGTCGTATGTTTATTATCCAACTCTGTTTGCAACTTGTGATGGCGACGGATGTATTAAGGAAACCAATGATGGTGGATTCGTTATGGCCATTTCAGTAAGTGTGGTTGGAGGGTTGTTTAAAACAGACAGCATAGGCAATTTTGAGTGGGCAAAGACCTACGGAGACACCGACGTATTGGAATATTATCTCCTGCAAGAAGCTCTTGATCAAACAAAGGATGGGGGATACATAACTACGTGCGTGCCTGATGGAAAAACTGTTTTAATTAAAACCGATTCGGTTGGGAATATCCTATGGACAAAAAAATATGATGATGTAGATTACAACGGCATGTATTCAATACATCGTACTCAAGATGACGGATTCATACTTGCAGGTGTTGATGGAGCTGGTTATGACTTTGTTACTTGCTCAATTAAAGCGGATAGTGCAGGCAATCTACTGTGGTCAAAGCAATATGGTATTCCTACTCACAAAGGAGAATTACGCTCATGCACTCAAACTTCAGATAAGGGATATGCCTTCTTAGGATGGATATTGCAGAGTGGTCTTTACTTTATAAAAACAGATTCTAATGGCAATACTAATTGTGATGATGGCACTCTGAATTTTGTAACATCTGATACCAGCATTGCTGTTAATTCCCTGGAGTTTTTTTCTGTTTCGGGCATTAGCACAGGAACGCAAGTGATTACAACAACAAGTTATGCAACGGATTCGACTTATTGCCTTACTTACACTTCATCTCCGTCTATGTCTGATGAGAAGAATAAAGTGGTGATCTCACCAAATCCTTTCGATCAATTCTCAACGATTTATTTCCCTACAGGAGAAAAATTTGATTTTGTTCTTTATGATGTTTTCGGAAAGGAAATTATAAACTTAAAAGACGTTTCAGGTAATACTGTTATTCAGAAAGGAAGTCTTCCTCCGGGAATTTATTTTTATCGGATCTCGGCAAATGAAAAAAAATTCAGCAGTGGAAAATTGGTTGCTGAATGAATTCTTATTTGATGGTGAAGGATTTAAGATTGACGATTTCGGATTTACTGCTTCTCAAATTTTTTCACCAAATTTTCTTCCTCCGATTTTAATTCGAGAAAATAAATTCCGGGTGCGAGTTTCCTCGCATCCATCACATTTTCCCATGATGAAAATGTTTTCGAGAGTAAAAGTTTTCCAAAAGGATTCCTGATTGAAACTGAAAATGGTTTTTGAAAATTTCTTTGAGAAACATTTACATAGAAAAAATCATGTGCCGGATTCGGGAAGACAGAAAATAGTTCTCCTTCGATTATTTCATTCACTGGAGCAACATAATCACAAGCGAGAATTCCAGTTTCATACAAACCAAGTATTGAATCCTGATAACATCGCAACGGTCCTGTTGTAGCAAAGTCTCCCCAAGGAAACATCCAGAAAAGATTTCCGATTCCTTCGATACTCCATTGTGAAAATTCATTGCCCAATCCATCATTCGTGTGCGTGTAAATTCTCTTGAGCAGAGCCAAATTAATTTGAACACTGTCAACTGAATCTATATATGCTTTAAGCGGTTTTTGGTCAGGCGTGTAATAACCCTCTATCAGAAAAGAATCGCCCACTTCCTTGTTGAAATCATAAAGCTGAAGGAAACCCAAAGAGTCTTCTGAGAAGTAAAAAATCTTTCTGTTCTCACCATACATGAAATAGTTTTTGTGCACTGGTGGAAAGAAATAAATATTATAGGTCGCCAATAACTTACGGCACGTTTGATTAGCTACGAGCGTGTCCTTCACAGATTCAATAGTTGAAAAGCTTTCGTAATAGGGGTTGTTAAAATCACCTTGTGAATACCACCACTTCGCTCCAACCGGTGCAAAATCCTGTGACTGTGCAATCGAGGCGAAAAAAATCAAGAGAAGAAGACTGAAGAAAACTTTCATTGGCAGGTTTTCAGTCTCCTAAAATACAGAATCCGCTATCAACATTTGACAGCGGATTCCTTGAAATTTTTTTGTTGTGATTTATTTCACCTGCGCAACAATAGCCTTAAACGCCGCAGCATCATTCATCGCCATGTCAGCAAGTACTTTGCGATTGAGCGTGATATCGGCTTTCTTCAATGCATTCATAAACCTTGAGTAGCTCATCCCTTCTTCACGAACAGCGGCATTGATACGCGCAATCCAGAGGTAACGGTAATCACGCTTCTTCTGCTTTCTTCCGGCATAAGCATACTCCATGGATTTATCTACGGCATTCTTCGCAACGGTCCATACATTTTTGCGCTTGCTGAAAAATCCTTTGGCCTGCTTGAGGGTTTTCTTTCGCCGCGCACGTGACGCGACATTATTTACTGAACGTGGCATGATTCAAAAATTTTCTCCTGTTAGATTAATAACATTTTCTTTACTCGTTTCATATCGGCGTCCGAAACAATCACAGTTTTACCCAACCGCTGCTTCTGGTCGTGTTCCTTTTTGGTGAGGATGTGGCGATGGTACGCCTTCTTCCGCTTTACTTTCCCCGTACCTGTCAGCCTGAATCGCTTCTTGGCACTGGAGTTTGTTTTCATTTTGGGCATTGCACTGAAATTTTAGGGACGGCAAAGATAATGCAGGAGGGGACACTACCAAATTACGATGCACGATACACGTATTACAATGCACGATACGCAAAGCGGGATTAGCTATTGAGATTTGCCGGGTCGTATTACGTATATCGGAGATCGTGATTTCAGTTGTTTAACTTTGTCAGCATCTCCGGGATCAGAATCAACTCCGCCCTTGAACGCACTGCTTCAGCTTGATCAGCAAATTTTTTTCTTCATCAATCAATCACTGCGAAATTCTTTTTTTGACTTGATTATGCCGTATGTGCGGGATAAGGATTGCTGGATTCCGCTTTATGTCTTAATCGTTGCTTATTGCATTTATCAACTTCGGTGGAAAAGCATCATTGTCCTCCTTTTAGCAGGAATAACTGTGTTACTCACTGATCAGATTGCGAGCAGCATCATTAAACCGGCGGTGCATCGCCTGCGACCGTGCAATGATCCGGCAGTGTTGACTCATGTTCATCGGCTGGTTGATTGCGGACCGGGATTCAGTTTTATTTCATCACATGCTTCTAATCATTTTGGTATTGCGCTATTCCTGATTTTGATTTTGAGGAAAAGATTTTCATGGGTTACGCCGGTTGCACTTTGTTGGGCGACACTCATTTGCTTTGCACAGGTGTATGTTGGATTGCATTACCCGCTCGATATGATGGGCGGGGCGCTCCTTGGAGCGATGATTGGAATGATCACAGGAAGATTCTGTAAAACTTCATTGAGGAAATTCGGAGTTGAGATAGCATGAACAGTTGGAGCCTTATCTTATTATTTGCTGCACCGCTTCTCGGCGGCCTCGCTGCTTTGCTTTTCCGAAAACAGGCAGAAGCGAATTACAAACTCGTGCTCAGTTTCAGCGGGGCTTTTCTTTTTACCATCATTCTTATTCATCTCTTTCCAACAGTTTTTAAAAACACTCCCAATGCAGGGTTGTTTGTACTCATTGGTTTCTTCATCCAAATTCTTCTCGAGCAACTCACGCACGGTATCGAGCACGGACACTTTCATGCGCACGAACACAGTGGAGCGTATATAACACCGCTCATTGTAGGATTGTCACTTCATTCATTTCTCGATGGCATTCCATTATCGAGTAACCAGTTGATGGAAGAGACTCATCACGCCTTGCTATACGGAATCAGCATTCACAAAATTCCGGAGGGCTTTGCACTGGCAAGCATTCTCATCATTTCAAATTACAAGAGTGCTTCCATCGGAATTTATCTCGTGCTGTTTTCATTGGTTGCTCCAGCTGCAGTGCTCCTCGGAAATTATTTTCAGGAATACCAGACTACATTGCTGAATAGTTTAATTGCAGTTGCACTCGGTTCTTTTCTTCATGTCTCAACAACTATTTTGTTTGAGTCAGAAAATAAAGCACACCGGTTCGGTTGGCAGCGTATCGGTGCGATTGTATTGGGTGGAGGATTAGCTTTTTTATTTAGTTGAGCGTTGAAACCTTAAATCTCAATTCTTAAATCTTAAATTCAAAATGTCCTACGAATTCATCATCGTCAATCCGCAAATTGAAAAACACATTGCACTCGTTCAGCTCAATCGTCCGAAAGAGTTGAATGCATTGAACCGCCAGTTGATGTCTGAACTGAAAGATGCTCTACAGCAACTGGATGCTGATGACAATGTTCGTGTGAGCATCATCACGGGAAATGAAAAAGCATTTGCTGCCGGTGCTGACATTAAAGAGATGGCGGATGCTTCTGCCATAGACATGCTCAACCGTGATCAGTTTGCTATATGGGACCAGATCAAGAAAATCAAGAAGCCGCTGATCGCTGCAGTATCAGGGTTTGCTCTTGGTGGTGGCTGTGAGTTGATGATGCACTGTGATCTGATTGTTGCATCTGAAACAGCAAAGATTGGTCAGCCGGAAATTAAAATTGGCGTGATGCCCGGCGCCGGTGGCACTCAACGATTGACGCGCAGCATCGGAAAAGCATTGGCGATGGAAATGGTTTTGACAGGAAGATTTCTCTCTGCGGAAGAAGCGTTGCGTGCAGGACTCATCAATAAAGTTGTTCCTGTTGAATTGTATTTGCAGGAAGCAATTGCTCTCGCAAAAGTTGTTGCAGAAAATTCTCCCGTTGCATTGAAGCTCGCCAAAGAAGCAGTATTGCAGGCGTTCAATTCTTCACTCGATGAGGGATTACTCTTCGAGCGAAAAAATTTCTATCTCTGCTTTTCTTCTGAAGATCAGAAGGAAGGAATGAAAGCGTTTGTTGAGAAGAGGAAGGCAGAGTTTAGAGGAAAATAAACATAGTTTTGTTTGACCCATAACTACTAAAATGATCCTTCTATCAAGAGATGCAAACGATAACCCTCAATTCATTTCCAACATTGAAAAAATCATTTGGGACAGAATTCAAAAATGGGAACCCAAAGACCTTTATCTAACCCGAATTGACAACTGGTTTGATGATAAGTGGATGAAATTCTCCGGTACAACAATGCATGAAATATCCATTTGGTATGCTGATGTTACTGTCCCCCCATTTCATCCTAACAGAGTTGAAAGTTGTGAATTTTATCAGTATAACAACGGCGGCTATGTATTGCAGGTACTTAACAAAAAACTTCATATTGAACAATGGAGCCAGGACAATTTTAAAAGAAGAATTTCCGGCTTCACACGCAACGGAATATTCTTTTGGTACAGTGGAAACTCAAACAGCAATGATAAAGGAGCGCTAATGTGTTATTTCGTTAAGGATAATGAGTGCTTTACTTTTTACATTTTATTATCAGGTAACAAAGGTTGGAACGTGAACAAAACGAATGGAATCTCTGCCAAAGAAATTCAAGACATTTTGAGCGCGACTAAAACTGATTCTGAAATAAAAGCTATCCATGACTAAGAGATCAGAGTCCGAAAAGCTTTTAAAAAAAATTCCATTCCAATTCGAAACCTTTTTACAGCAACTTATTGAAACCTGGCGCATCAACAATAAGATGCATTTGCTCCTCATTGACAACATCACAGATCAAGGAATGCAATGCACACTTTCCTCTCGCGGGGGAAGAACAGTCTACCTTCAATTGGTTCATGTAAACAATGTCCGCATCGGATGGCTTGAACACACCGCAAAAGAAATTTTTAAAAAGTATTCTCTTCTGGATAAAGAAAAACCATTCAACAGAAAAGCACTTCGCAAAGCATTTGAAGATTCAGGAAAGGCTATTGAAGAATTGATTCTGCTTGCTTCAAAAAATAATTTTCAGATCAATGGATTTAAGAATGGCCTCGTTCCCTTTCTCGGTTACCTGATGACACATGATGCTCATCACCGCGGCAGCATTCTTCTCACCTTAAAACAATGCGGACAAAAAATTCCGGAAGCTGTAAAGTGGGGATTGTGGGAATGGAACAAGACCTGATTTTCCAAATTGAAAATCAAGGAATCCAATCCGCAACAAAAATATTGATCTCATGAGGGCTTCTGCCGTTTCTCATCGAGCACCACACCAAACGCTTGCCATCGGGTGAGAACATGGGAAAGGCATCGAACCTTCCGGAGTATGTGACCTTCTCTAACCCGGTCCCATCGAGGTTGATGAGGTAGAGGCTGAAAGGAAAACCATGAGGGTATTCGTAATTGGAAGCGAAAAGAATTTTCTTTCCATCAGGAGTAAAACAGGGTGCCCAGTTTGCGCCCGGCAAATGCGTCACCTGGTGCACATCACTTCCGTCAGCATTGGCAACATACACTTGCATTTGCGTCGGCGCCACCATTCCCTGCTTTAGCAGCTCACGGTATTCCCATTTCTCCTCAAAATTTTTCGGCCGTGAAGCGCGCCACACAATTTTGCTTCCATCAGGAGAAAAGCACCCGCCACCATCATAACCAGGTTTGTTCGTGATGCGCATTACATTACTTCCATCGGGATTCATTTCATACAAATCCAAATCTCCATTGCGGTCGGAGGTGAAAATAATTTTATCTCCTTTTGGCGAAACGGTTCCCTCAGCATCATAGAATTTATTTTTGGTCAGTTGCCTTTTGATATTGCCCTTTAAGTCGGACACATAAATTTCATAGGAGTTGTAAACCGGCCACACATACTTACCGATCTTGACCTGGTCGGGAACAGGCGGGCAAGTGTCTTGAGTTGCGTGAGTGGATGCATACAGGATGAGTGAATCGCCGGGAAGAAAAAAGGAACAGGTGGTTCTTCCTTTGCCCGTGCTTTCAAGCGTGTATTGAAAGGAAGACAGAGTATCAGGCGGAACTGTTCCCCAAAAAATCTGGTCGCAATGAAACTGCTGATTATCGGTTCGCTGAAAAGTAAGTTTCTCTCCGTCAAAACTCCAGTATGCTTCTGCATTTTCAGCACCGAAGGTGAGTTGTCTTGTATTTTGCAAATGAATTTCGCGGGGAAAATGAATCCACCGGGTGGAGTCGGTTGGTATTTGCCGGGGAGTAACAGGCAGTGACGAAAAATTTTTGACCACTGTATAACCAGCGCCGGCAAAAAGAGGAATGACAATGAAAGAAAGAAGAAAAAATTTATTGCTCATGGGTGGAAAGCGCACAAATATACACCCCGCCTTTTCGACGAAATAACGATTGTGAAAACGTTACCCATTCGGGATGGTCATCAGTTTGTCCTATTTAGTTTCAAGCAGGAAGCACAACATCGTTTGTGTAGTTTTGCGTAATGAAATTTTTTCAATTCGCAATAGTGCTGCTCATTTCATTCGCACTCTTTTCCTGCCATAAAAAGACAGAGCCGGCATCAAAGCCCGCCGATACGATTTCTCAAAAAGAGTTAGCCGATCCGCAGATCAAAGCGCTCACTGATAAAATCAACAACGATCCGAACAATGCTGAAAATTATTTTCAGCGTGGTAATGTCTTTCTTAAAAATGAAAACATCAAGTCAGCATTTAAGGATTTGTCAATGGCGATTGCATTGGATTCTTCCAACCGGAAATATTATTTCGCCATGGCTGACCTTTCATTGAAGGGTGGATCAGCAGATGCAGCCATTCTTGCCTTTAACCAAATTCTTCATCGTGATCCGAAGAATGAAGAAGCGCTGATCAAGCTGGCGAAAGTGTATTTCTTTCAGAAAGACTATACGAACTCGCTGATTCAATTGGCAAAAGTGGAGGAGCTGGATAAAACCAATTCCGAAGTCTGGTTTGTGCGCGGCCTGAATCTGAAAGAGATGGGCGACACCTCGCGTGCTGTTTCTGCATTTCAAAAAGCGGTAACCGTGAAGCCGGACTTTTACGATGCGTATGTTCAGCTCGGACTGCTCACGAGTAAAAAACCAAGTCAGCTTGCTGCACAGTATTTTGATAATGCCATTCGCCTCGATAGCAACAATGCCGAAGCATATTACGACAAGGGAAAATTTTTCCAGGACCGCGGCGATGCGGCATTTGAAAAAAATAATTTTGATAACGCCGATGAGAATTATGAGAAGGCCAAAGCGGTATATCATGAATTGATTGCACACGATCAGCAGTATCAGAATGCATATTTCAATCTCGGTTTCATTTACATCCGGCAGGATTCTCTCGACAAAGCCTATCGCATGTTTGACTTCGCGGTCAAAGTTTCTCCATCCTATGCTGAGGCCTATTATTACCGCGGATTAGTTTCTCTGCAGAAAGGAAGTAAGGATCAGGCAGAAGCGGATTTTCGGCAGGCATTAACTCTGAAACCGGATTATGAGTTGGCGGAGAAAGGATTGAAGGACATTCGTGGGAAATAGAAATTACTTTACTGATAGCCGAAAATTTTACGCTTCCCCTCCTTCTGTTTTCACATCGCATGATGAAAATGAAAAAGAAACAAAGGCAAGAGAATCTCCCGTCAAAAAAGCCATCTGCAAATGCTGCCTCCTTATTCAAGCCCGAATATTATTTTGCCCTTCTTTTCATTGTACTGATTTCATTCATTGTCTATTTACCTGCTCTTCGCAACGGACTTCTCAATTGGGACGATGACAAATACATTCAAAACAACTTGTTGATACGCTCCATCAATCTCAAAGAAATTTTTTCAAGATATGTACAGGGCAATTATCATCCTCTTACCATGCTGACCTATGCAATCGAATATCATTTTTTCGGATTGAGTGCAGTGGGTTATCATACCGTTAACCTCGCGATTCATTTGTTGAATATTGTTCTCGTCTTCTATGCCGTATATCTTCTCAGCGAAAGGACCGGTGTTGCTTTGGTTGCCTCGCTGTTGTTTGGAGTTCATCCTATCCATGTTGAATCAGTGGCCTGGGCTTCAGAGCTTAAAGATTTGCTGTATACATTTTTCTTTCTTGCGTCTTATATTTCCTACCTTAAATATCTTAAAGACCAACAAAAAATTTTTTATGTCCTTGCTTTATTACTGTTTGTGGTCTCGCTTCTTTCAAAGGCAATGGCTGCTTCGCTTCCGGTGGTATTGGTGTTGACTGATTATTTTATCCGTAAGGATTCCGATGGAACCGGAAGAAAAATAAATAGTAAGACATGGCTTGAAAAAGTGCCATTCTTTCTGCTGGCGCTCACATTCGGTGTAGTGGCTGTACATGCGCAAAAATTAACAGTCATTACTGATAGTAGTATTTTCACTTTTCCGCAACGCCTGGTCTTTGCCTGCTATGGATTCATGAGTTACTTGTTTAAATTAATGTGGCCGCTGAATCTTAGCTCTTATTACCCTTACCCGGTGAAAAATGGCGCTGATATTCCATTTCAGTATTATGCATATCTGCTTTTCTTCTCAGGGCTTGCTGCTTTTGTTTTTTATTCGCTTCGCTTCACAAGGAAAATAATTTTCGGCTTGGGATTTTTTGCCGTTACTGTTTTTCTTGTATTGCAATTGTTGCCCGTTGGCGGCACTATCATGGCCGACCGCTACTGTTACATTCCTTCGATCGGAATTTTTTATTTAGCAGGCGAAGGTTTTAACTTATTATGGAGCAGAAAACTAAAACTGGTTGTCATTACCCTGCTAAGTGTATTCACAGTTTTCTTTTCAGTGAAAACGTATGCCCGTTGTAGTGTTTGGAAAAATGACATGACTCTTTGGAATGATGTTATTAGTCAGAACCAAACTATAGCGGTTGCATACATTAGCCGGGGCATTGCTTTTTACAAGGAAAAGAAAAATGATGAGGCGCTCAGCGACTTTAATAAAGCTGTTGAACTGAGCCCCGATTTTCCGGATGCTTTCTTTAACCGGGGTTCTCTTTTTGCGAACCTAAAGAGAAATGATGAAGCGCTAAACGACTTTAATAGAACTATTGAACTGAAACGCGACTATGCCCAGGCATACAATAACAGGGGTATTGTTTACTACACTGAAATGAAGTATCAGGAAGCCCTCAGTGATTTTTCAAGAGCTATTGAATTGGAGCATGATTATGCTGAATCATATTTCTACAGGGGCTGGATAGAATATTATTCAGATAAAAAGGATGCTGCCTGCATGGATCTGAAGCAGGCGGAGCGTTTAAAATATCAGCGGGCTGCAGAAGCAATACATCTGATCTGTAATTAAAAGATTTTTTTCTCCAGAAAAGGAAATAGAGATCAGGCAAAGAAGATTTTCATCAAGCGTTAACTTTGAAACCGGATTACGAGTTGGCCGGGAAGGAATTAATGGATATGGATGGGAAGTAGTTTTGCAACTCATAAATTTCCTGCGATGAAAAATATTTTCTTGCTGTCGGGCTTGCTGTTGTCATTTGTCAGATTTTCTATCGCTCAGGATTTTGCCCCTGTAGGATCGCAATGGTATTACGACTCTATGGATTCCGGACAGGCGCCACCTCACAGTGAATACTTTTTATACCGCTCTGAAAAGGATACAACGGTTAATAATACTTCCTGCAAAAAAATTTCGATTAACAAATTTGGATTCGATGGCAATATTTATTTGTATCCTCCTTTGTTTGTGTATGGTGATACGAACGAAGTATTTTACTTCAATTATCAATTCGAAAAATTTTGTTCGCTCTACAAATTCAATGTTTCCATTGGAGACACGCTGGACTTTTACACGCTGCCAAGCGCTTTCGTAAGCGATAGTATTTTCAAAGTCAGAGTTGACACCATTTTTTTCGAAGCCATTTCAAATCGCACTGTCAAGTTTATTTACACCGAATCGCTGCCAACTTTCAATGGTTATTCATTCAGCTTTTGGGGAGCTTACTGCCAGTACATTGGTGGACTAAATCTTATGCTGCCTCAGCAGATTCCAAATATTCCCGAGATGGATGGACCTTTGAGATGTTATTCTGACTCAGACACTGCATTTTCATTTAACAACAACTGGCCGCTGTCCTGCAATTTTATTATTACCGGCGAAACCACTCCCGGTAATTCTTTCAATCTCTTCTATGACTTCAATAAAAACCTGCTCCACATTCAGGCTGAAAGCCCGGGACAGGTTTCTGTTCATATCACAGATGTTTTAGGCAGTGTGATTTACACAAATGACTTCAGAGCGAATGATTTGCGGCAGGTTGATTTGAATTATTTACAACCGGGGATATACTTCATCCGGGTTTTCTCCCCAAAAAATTCATTAAGCTATTTTGAAAAGATTATCAAGATGTAACTAACAACTGCCCTGGAATATTGATGACATCAGGTCTCATGATTCTAAGCTAAGAGAATTTTACTTCAACACCAGTTGAAGTTCATGACTAAATTTTTCCTTAATTTTCTTATTCCAACAACTTTCAATACATGCGATCTCTTCTTCTTTTCACCTTCGTTCTCCCCCTCACTCTTCAAGCCCAAATCCAATCATGGCCACCCGGCGGTATTACGGCTTCACCTTACGTGTTGCTTTTGCCTGACAATCGTTTTGTTCCTTCAAGCAAGCGGTATAATATGGTGTGGAGTGATCAACTGTTTGGATTGCCTGCAGGACAAATAGAGTTCACAGCAAAAAATTATGTGGGTGCGCAGAAAATTTTTTCATACCAGGCTGATGATTACCGCGCTTTCAACCCCAACTTTCTTGTCATCAGCTATCATCTCGCTTGCGGTTTGAATCCGTTGCACAATGACAATTGTCCTGATCCCAAGACCAATAGCGGTAGCGGCTACATCGGGGTGGTGGCACCTGATGGATATGTGAGTGAGTGGGAAAATTATTTTTCACCGTGGCTCATCAGTCATGGAATTGCTGTCAACAGTGCGCAATATGAAAACATGTTTCAACACTATGATGCCGCCGATTCATCACATCGTGTATGGCACCTTGATCCGCAGTGGCTGATGAATATCGAAAATGATGATTGGCGCACCTACATGGGTGATGTATGCACTGAATGGATGAGCGGAAATGAAAACGAAGGTTGCTTCCTCGATGTGTCGGTGGAGACGATGAGTTCTGCTCTCTACAATCCTAATGAGTATGATCCTGCGCCTTATGATTTCAACTGGTACATCACGCCGCACGGCCCGCTGGGTTACACGGTCAATTCGCTTGCTGATTTTGCAGCTTATATGAACAACCAGTATCTCCATTATTATCAATATCTCTATCCGCGCTTTCACATGGCCATCGTGGATTACCTCGTGCTGCCGAATGTAGATCAGATGGTGACGGGCTGGTACAACCCCACGTGGCTTGATGGCGACGGATATGGAGAAACGGTGGATGGCGCCATGATGGAAAGTTTCGGCGGGTACACCGGTAGTGACATGTATCTCTCCATGCAGCGTGGCATCGCACATCTCACTGGCAGAGGAAAAATTCTGCTAGCACAGTTCACACCAAACGATGATGCAGAGCGCTATCGCAGAGTAGGAATGTACATGCTCATGAAAAATGAAAACAGTTTTCTCTGCATTCATCCGGGAAATGTGGACTGGTACCCGGAGTATGAAATTGATTTGGGAAATCAAAGTGCCTTGCCAAATACGATTGATGATTTGCGGGTGGCAGGTAGCGATGATGCCTCATTGTTCAGGCGCGACTATGATGGCGGAATGGTTTTGTGCAACACATCTTCATCAGCGATGAGTTATTCCTTGCCGGGAAATTCCTGGAAGAAAGTTGTCACATCCGGTGGAGGTGCGGTAGATGCGGATGGAAATATTTCTTCACAGTCAATAACGTATCAACCGGTTTCAGGCAGTGTCACGGTTGACCCGTCACAGTGTTTGATTTTGAAAAATGATTCTGCAACAGGAATGAATGATGAGCCTGAGCAAAGCAACAGGATGATCGTTTCGCAAAATTTTTCTGATCATGAACTCTACATTCATCTTTCAATACAACATTCAACTGAAGGAGAAGTGAAATTGATTGATGTTGAGGGCCGCACCATTCAGACTTTATTCTCCGGAACTTTATCGCAGGGTGATCATGAGTTTCAAATGAGCATAGGTGATTTACCGGGGGGAATTTATATGGCAGAGTTTACCGGTGATGGAGCGCTCGTGAAGAAAGTGATGAGGTGAGAACTTCTAATGTCACCATAACTTTTCTGAATTCGGAAAATGTTTATTTCTGAATTCCGGTAACAGAGTGCTTATCCCTGCCCTTCCCGATTTTCTATATTTGCCAACCTTAAAAAATTCAACAATGCAGCGAGGACCGATCTCACAATTCATGGAGAGAAACTATCTCCACTTCAATTCAGCAGCCATGATGGATGCAGCGAAGGCGTATGAGCACCACATGAATGAAGGAGGAAAAATGATGATCACACTTGCCGGAGCCATGAGCACGGCAGAGCTTGGAATTTCTCTCGCCGAAATGATTCGACAGGACAAGGTGCAGATCATCACCTGCACAGGAGCGAACCTCGAAGAAGACATCATGAATCTTGTTGCACACAGTCATTACAAACGGGTCCCCAACTATCGTGATCTCACTCCTCAGCAGGAGTGGGAGTTACTTGAGCATCATTACAACAGGGTGACTGATACCTGCATTCCCGAAGAAGAAGCATTCCGGAGAATTCAAAAACACATTTACAAAACCTGGAAAGATGCTGAAGAGAAGGGCGAACGGTATCTGCCTCATGAGTACATGTACAAAATGTTGCTGAGCGGCGTATTGAAAGAGCATTATGAAATTGATCCTAAGAATTCATGGATGATCGCAGCGGCGGAAAAAAATCTTCCGATCATCGTTCCGGGCTGGGAAGATTCTACGATGGGAAATATTTTTGCGAGCTATGTGATCAAAGGCGAATTGAAGGCAACCACCATGAAAAGCGGTATTGAATACATGGTGTGGCTTTCTGACTGGTACCGAAAAAACTCCTCAGGAAAAGGGGTAGGATTCTTTCAAATCGGTGGCGGCATTGCAGGAGATTTTCCGATCTGTGTTGTGCCCATGATGTACCAGGACCTCGAGTGGCACGATGTTCCGTTCTGGAGTTACTTCTGCCAGATTTCTGACTCGACGACTTCATTCGGTTCTTACAGTGGCGCGGTGCCCAATGAAAAAATTACGTGGGGAAAATTGGGAATTGACACGCCTAAATTTATTGTTGAATCCGATGCGACCATTGTAGCACCACTGATGTTCGCCTGGATACTTGGGTGGTAGATTTTCGTTTCTTAATTTTGAAATCGTTATGCAACAATCAGTATTAACTTCTCCGCGAACAGCCGTCGAACTTTTCCGTCTATTACCGGAAGGAGTGCGTTGTGAAGTAATTGAAAACACTATTTACATGTCACCTGCCGCCACTGTCGAACATCAGCGTGTCAAAAGAAAGCTCATGACACAAATGGATACTTACGTTGAAAAAAATAAGCTTGGGGAAATGTTCGATGCTCCTATGGATGTTTTTCTTGATAGAGATAATGCCTATGAGCCAGACATTCTTTTCATTGCACAAGGTAATCCCGGGTACCTGGATCCCAAAGGCGGATTTGAAGGAGTACCTGATCTCGTAATTGAAATACTTTCCCTCTATAATCCCAAGCACGATCTGATAAAAAAGAAGGAAGTCTATGAGAGGAATGGCGTAAAAGAATATTGGATTGTTGATCCATTTGAGAAAGATGTGACAGGCTATTATCTCGAAAAGAGATCCTTCAAACCCTTTCCAAAAGCTAAAGGAAAAATTAAATCGAAACTTTTGGGTAAAGCATTTTCATTCTGAGAACCCAAAGTTTCTGCTACACTGCTCTGTTCCCAATAAAAAAATTACATGGAGGGAAATTGGGAATTGATACGCCGAAATTTATTATAGAGTCTGATGCGACGATTGTAGCGCCGTTGATGTTTGCGTGGATACTTGGGTGGTGAAATGAAAATTGAATTTGTAATTTTGATTTATCATGGAAACGTCGGTAATCAGATCACCAAGAACAGCCGTTGAGCTTTTTCGCATGTTACCTGAAGGTGTCCTGTGCGAAGTAATTGAAAACACTATCTACATGTCACCGGGGGCATCATTCACACATCAAATTATTAAAGGCAAGATCAAGTCAAAAATTGAATCGCAGGTTGAGAAAAATAAATTAGGGTATGTCCTGGATGCTCCCTTTGATGTGTTTCTCGACGAGAATAATGTTTTTCAACCGGACATTCTCTACATCAATAAAAATAATCCCGGCAAGATCCATCCAAATGGCGGATTTGAAGGTGCACCTGATATAGTAGTGGAAATTCTTTCTCTCACGAACCAAAAACATGATTTGGAAAAAAAGAAGATTGTATATGAACGATGTGGCGTAAAAGAATACTGGATTGCTGATCCGTTTGAAAAAGAAGTGACCGGCTATTACCTCGAAAAAAAATCCTTCAAACCATTTCCAAAAGCTAAAGGCAAAATTAAATCGAAACTTCTGGGTAAAACATTTTCATTCTGAGAACCGGAAGTTTTTCTGCTACACTGCTCTGTTCCCATGAAAAAATTACGTCGGGTAAATTGGGAATTGATACTCCGAAATTTATTGTGGAATCAGATGCGACAATTGTTGCACCGTTAATGTTCGCATGGATACTAGGATGGTAAATCTCTCTTTTTAGAAAAACCTGCCTCTTTTATTTTTTATTTCCTTCCCTATCCCTGAATTCAGGGATACTGAAAATCCCTGAATTCTGTGATGCGGGACAGTTCATTATGATAGCATCTTTGTCGCGTTAATTTATTTTTCAAAAGTTTAGAACAATTGATTCAATAATGTTAGATTTCAAAATTAAAAAGACACATTTCCTAAACTCTGATAAAATGGTGCCGTCTCTAACCTTTCGAGAATTGATTTCCAGAAGACTAATGATTATTCCTTCTGCTTGTCCTGAATTACTTAAGCCAATAATCCCCGATGTCGGTACAAAGTTGAAGTTCGGTTGGAAGAGCTCAAAGGAAATTGAAACTAGTGGAATAATTAATCAGGAAAACCTTGATGTGGCAAAGGACTATAGCATAGCCCTAATTGACACTGGCGTTGTAAAAGATCACCCTGCATTAAATGTTGTTGACAGTTTAAGTTGTAATGGAAATCCTAAAGATAAATATGATAAGCATGGTCACGGAACTCATATAGCTGGCATACTTGCAGCGAGACAATGGCAATACGATGATAATTATCAAATTGAAGGAATGGCCCCCGGCGCACCAATTGTTTCTTTCAAAGTCTGTTCACGCGGTGATTCAAGTACGACATGGTGTTTAATCGCTGATGCTCTTGCAAGAGTGCTTAATTACAATGAAGAATCACACAAAACTAAAATTAGTGTGGTGAATCTTTCTTTTAATGGTCTTGACAATTTAAAGTGGAATTCAGAAAATGGAATTGACTCCGTCTTATCAAATATTTTGAAACTATATGAAGAGCATATTCCTGTAGTAGTAAGTGGTGGAAATTACTTCGATAAGTTTCGAAAATATGGACTTGCGTATCCTGCGAATTACACAAAAACAATCGCCTGTGGAGCGGCATGTTGTGATGGTTATGTCCAAACTAGAAATCATGGTTCAAAACGGATGGAACCAAATGATTTGTCCCCATTCACCCAACGGCCTGCTCCTAAATCCGGCATTAAAAATTTCTTTACTGCTCCGGCAATTATGACCATTTCAACAGCGATAGAGCCACCAGGTAAATATAGTGTCTTAAGTGGAAGCAGCATGGCCGCCCCCATTGTTACTGGAATTATTTTTATTCTGCAGCAATGGGCAAAACAGAACAATAAATATGGCATGAAACTTCCTCCGATAGACAATATTAGAAAAGCATTGATCAATGGAAGTGACAAACCAAACAACGAAGGGGATTCCGAGTTCAGAAATGGAGTACGAAGATCTGCTCCTTTCTTTATAAAGGAAGAGAAATACAACCATATAAATTCTGCGAATATCCTGAGAGAATTTAAAGAGATAACGCAATAAAACTCAATAAAGATGATCTTACATAAACCTTATCTCTGGCTGGGAAAATCCGGCAACCCGAGTACTTACACTCTTGAGATATCGATTAATACTAACATAACTGGATTCACTAGTTCATTGAAAGGAGATTCAAATCAATTTATAATAACCTATACAGGCGGAGGAGTAGAAACAATTCCTACCCAGAAAACACTGACTGGCTATGGAAACTTTAATCCGGCACAGCATAGTAAAGTAACTGTGGTGATCAAAGACGCAAACGGTCAAGTTAAAGGAAGCTGCACTGTACTGACTGCTTTAGCAGATGATGATACCGGCAGCATACATCCGCAATTATGGTTAAAGTTTAATAATACATCTAGCTATGAACTTTATGTTTACGGCCACAATGGAAATATTTCATTCGTTACTCCCCATTATGGCGATTTGAATGGAACAAGGACAGTTAGCTTTAATAATAATGGACCAGCAAACGAACAAACTGAACCTCTTGATAGCACAACAGCATTCAATCCCGGAAATATTGACAGTATTACTGCAAAAGTTGGTACTAACTTAGGTGATACTTCGACCGGCACAAGTGATGCAGACGGTTCTGGAGGTGATGGTCTCCTTGAAGATTTTTTTGATGATTGATGAATAGTTTTTTGTTCAGTGAATCAATAATCTTTTCCAAATTGATCGCATGCGTATTTTCTCCTTACGCTTAATTGTTGCATTGATTGGTGTTTTTAGTGTTGGAAAAAGTATGGCGTCCTCTACCGACGATACTGCACATATCAATAACCTTAACACTCAAAGCTTCAAATTTTTAAAATCAAAACCTGATTCAGCCCGCAAGCTCGCCCAAAACGCAATCAAGCTATCAGAAAAAATAAATTATCTGCGTGGTCTTGGTGATGGCTATACACGTTTGGGTATTTTAATGAAAGATGCAGGACAACTGGATTCTGCAATCATCCTCTACAATAAAAGTCTGGGGTATCGAAATAAAGTTGGCAAACGACGGGATATTGGCACTTGCTATATGAACATTGGCAATGTCTACAACAAGAAAGGAGATCTTGACTCCGCGTTATACTACCACCTTGAAGCGCGGAGAATTTTTGAGAGTATTCAGGATACATCCGATCTTCTACTCTCGTTCAACAACATTGGTTATGTTTATCAAAGTCAAAAAAATTTTTCGCAGGCAGAGGAATATTTTAAATACAGTCTCGCATTATCAGAAGCAAAACAAGATTCACAGGGAATTGCAAGAGGTATCTCCAATCTTGGGAGTGTTTATTGTGATATGAAAAACTATTCCGATGCCAAGAAATTTTTACAACAAGGAATTGTTCTGACTCAACAGCTAGAAATGATCGGAGATCTTGCAATTGCCTGTGATAATCTCGCACAGGTATACCAGGCGAATGAGAATTTTGACAGTGCGCTAATTCTCTATAATCGAAGTGCAACTCTTGATAGCATTTTACACAGGAGGCTAGATATTGCTCGTGCCTTGGGGAATATGGGAGTTCTCTATCTTGAGAGGAGACAGTATGCCACTGCTATATCATATCTGCAAAAAAGTATTCGAATGAGTACATCTATTGGACATAGGGAATACACCAGTACTAATTACAAGAACCTTGCTCAGGCTTATGGGGCATCAGGTGATTTTGCAAATGCTTACGAAGCTCAAAAAAAGTTTCAACTATACAACGATTCCGTTTTCAACGATAACAAAGCGAAGTCAATTACAGAAATGCAAACCAAGTACGAAACCGAAAAGAAGGAAGCACAGATCAGCCTTCTGAGCACTCAGAACAAAGTCCAGCGCCTCCAAAAAAATATTTTCATGAGCGGCGTAATTGCGCTCATCATCCTTGCTGCATGGCTGTTTATTTTCTTCCGGCAAAAGCAACAAATCTCAAAACGCAATGAGCAAATTCAAAAACAACAGATAGGAGAGCTCCTCAGCACGCAGGAGATCAAATCCCTCAATGCCATGATGGATGGGCAGGAGAAAGAGCGCAAGCGCATCGCAGCCGACCTGCACGATCGCATTGGTGCCTCGCTCGCCGCCATCAAGCTCCATTTCTCCGGCTTTGCTAAATCAATCGAGGTCCCAGAGCAATCACAAAATCAATTTACAAAAGTGACTTCCATGTTTGATGATGTGGTGAAAGAAGTCCGCCAGGTATCACATGACCTCGCATCGGGTGTACTGATGAAGTTCGGAGTTGTGTCAGCTATCAGAGACCTGAGTGATACCATTCAAAGCTCCGGCAAAATGAAGGTGGGTTTCTATCCGCACGGCATGGATGAGCGGCTTGATCATCGCACCGAAATTTCGATTTACCGGATCACGCAGGAACTCATAAGCAACATACTCAAGCATGCGCAGGCAAGCGAGATAAACATTCATCTCACTCGCCAGGATCGGGTAATATCTCTCATGGTACAAGATGACGGCGTTGGCTTTGATCCAGGCAAAGCATCGGGCGGCATTGGCATGCGAAACATGCGCTCGCGGGTAACGCAGATGAACGGCACCATCTTCTTCGATTCATCGCCGGGAAAAGCGTGCACAGTCATTGTTGAACTTCCAATCCACCCAAAATCAGCACACACATCATAAGAGCTGACAATCACCGGATCTTCTTTTTTAAGGAATGAAATCACGGATTCAATCATTCGGAAACATTGAGTCCCACAATTTCATACATCATTCTCTACCCTGCTCCAATTATTTGACTCAATTGCTCTTTGTGCGACCGGCTTAATTTAAGCTCAGTTCCATTCCTGAGATAAATATGATACTCTCCGTTAAAGTAGGGCTTCATCTCTTTAATGAATGAAATATTTACGATCGTCGAGCGGTGAATGCGAACGAAGATTTGCGGATTGAGTTTGGCTTCCAACTCATTTAAGCTGATGTTCTTCAGAAATGATTTTTCCCGGGTGTGAATTTTTACGTAATCGCCGCTTGCTTCAAGCCACATGATCTCTTCAGTAGTAAGAAACAAAAAACTCTCTTTCTCTTTCACTACAACACGGGTCTGAAATTTCTTTTCCGCTCGCGTCATTTCGTTTAATGATTGTTGAAGGCTCATCAATCTTTTTCCAAGCTCGTCGGGAGAATTCCTTTGGTGCAGCACTTTATTCATGGCTTGTGCGAACCGCTCTTTATGGAATGGCTTCAGCAGGTAATCTGTGGCACTCATCTCAAATGCTTTGATGGCATATTGATTAAATGCTGTAGTGAAGATGACCAGGGGTGGGTATTTCAATTCATTCAGCAGTGATAGTCCATCCAGGTCCGGCATTTGAATATCAAGAAAGATGACATCCGGATGATGCTCATTGATTTTGTTGAGTGCTTCCAAACCGGTTGCACATTCGCAGATAATCTCCACTTGTGGAAAGTCCGCGAGGTATTTTTTGATCACGTTTCTGGCGAGCGATTCATCGTCAGCTATGATGGCAGTTATGATGTCGTTTCTTTCCATAAATCAACTTACAGGAATGGTGATAATAGCTGCAACACCGTTATCCCCGAGATTGTTAAGTTCAAATCGTGAACGCCCGTTATAAAGCTGATGCAATCGCTCCTTCGTGTTACTGATTCCGATTCCTTCCCGGTAATTTGTTGCTTCAATGTGACTGCCATCGTTTTCAATTCGCAAAACAAGATTGTCGTCAACTCTGTCAGAATGAATTTGAATCGTGTGTACACCGGAAGAAACATTCACACAATGCTTGATGGCATTCTCAACCAACGGCTGCAAAATAAACGATGGCACCTTGCAGGAAACTGTTTCCGGTTTAATGTCGAAGAGGATTTTTAAACGTTCCCGGAAGCGCACTTGCTGAATGTCGAGATAAAGTCGCAGTATCTGAATTTCTTTTTCCAATGTGATTGTTTGCTGCAGATCTTCGAGGCTCAGGCGAAGCAAATCACTGAGTTTCGTAAGCATCGTAATCGCTTTCTCATTCTCATTGCTCAGCATTAAGCTTACGATCGAGTGGTGTGTGTTGAAGAGGAAATGGGGATCCAACTGCGTCTTCAGCAGGCTAAGCTTTGCCTCTGATAATTGTGTTTGCAACTGCTGACTTTTTATTTCTGCTTCGCGCGCCATCATCTTCGACCTGGAGTTGCTTTCAATGTACATCAACAGGTAAGTGGTTCCGGCAATCACAAAGTAAAGCAGCAGGTAGATGTTTAGTTTAAGGAAGAAGATTGCTGCATAGTCAACATAGGGTGGCATTAGTCCGGTAGTCCGAAATGTAATTAAGCGTACAATCGGAACTTCGATGAAGAATTCAACGGCAATGGTAAGGAGTGCGAAAAGAAAATGAAGACTTAATCCCGCAATGAGATTTTTTCTTCTCACCGGAAATTTCACGGCAAGAAAAATGATCGCCGGGGTCAGCATCATCCACACGATAAACCGAATGATGTATTGATTCCGGTCCAGCGGATCAGCTTTCATGTCAGCGAGCCAAAGTGCAATACTGTCTTCAGCAAAAATGAGAGCCGCGAAAATGAACCAGAATAAAAAAATGCCAAGAAGAATTTGTTTCAGGTTCCTCCTGAAGAAATGCCGGATGTCGAAATCATGAATCACTCAACGAAGTTATCGCTTTAGCAAGGTGAATTTCCCGAAAAACATTTGCAGCCAACGGTCATTAACGTTTCAGCGACGAATAAAAACTTTTCACCGTCCGATTAAAACAGGTTGCAGAAAAAGAGTTGTGCGACAGGGAAAAATAAAAAACATTGACAGAAATATTTCCTGATGCGTCAGCATATTTCGTTCAGTGCGATCTTCATACTTGTTGTTGCCCTTGCTTCAGCGCAAAACAATTTGAGTGAACGATTGATCGTCACACCTGCTTTATCTCCTGTTAAAATTGACGGAATGCTCAATGAGGAAGATTGGAATCGTTGCCCGGTGTGGAATAATTTTATGCAGGCACAACCTGTTCCGGGTGCACCACCTTCCATAAAAACTGAAGTGAGGGTGCTCTACGACAATGAGTATTTGTATGTAGCGGTCACCGCCTACGATTCTACCGGTCAGTACATCGTATCAGGTTTGCAGCGTGACAAATGGAACAGGAACGATGATGGCATTGACCTGATGCTCGATACCTACAATGACAAATCACATGCGCTGCTTTTTTTCTCCAATGTTATGGGAGCACGCTTCGATGAAGAAGTGAGTGATAACGGTAGCTCCTTCAATTCAGCGTACAATACTTTTTGGGATGTGAAAACACATCTGTTTGATGGTGGCTATGTTGCAGAATTCAGCATACCGTTCTCTTCGCTGCGCTTTCAAACAAGAGATGAAGTAGTGATGGGCCTGAAAGTGATCAGGCAGGTCGGGAAAAGAAATGAATACGTCATCTTTCCGGAATGCGAACCCAATCTCGCCAACATGTTGTGGCGCGTAAACTCTGAAGCGGAAATTGTTTTGCGGAATCTCAAGTCCGTCGCGCCTCTTTACCTGACGCCGTACCTGAAAGCAAATTATTCGCAGGTGAATTCTTTGAATGCTGAAGGCACCAAATATGAAAGCGCTTCAGATTTCATGTCACGAAATTATTTTGTGAAGAATGAAACAGCAGACAGAATTCTCAGCAACATTGGGTGCGATGCTAAAATCGGCATCAGCAAAAACTTTACGCTCGATGCAACGCTCAACACCGACTTCGCACAAGCAGAAGCAGACAACCGTGTCTTCAATTTCACGCGATTCAACATTTTTCTTCCTGAGAAAAGACAATTTTTTCTCGAGGCAAATGATTACCTCAACCTCGGAGTAGCCGGTGATGCCCAGCTTTTCAATTCACGAACCATTGGTATTGAGAATGGCAACATCATACCCATCGTTGGCGGGTTGCGGTTAACCGGAAAATCAAGAGGGTGGCAGGTAGGTGCGCTCGACATGCAGACACAGGGTTTATCAGCAGCAGGAATTCATCCGGAAAATTTCGGCGTGCTCCACGTTCATAAAGATTTATTTAAGAACGGAAGTTTCGCCAGCGCCTTTTTCTCCAACCGCATGACGACCAGCGTGGATTCCATTTCCAATCAAACTCTCGGATTCGATTTTCTGCATCGTATTAATGATGTGTGGACCTACGGGTTGAATGTGGCCGGAACCCGCGACATCGGTGACGGGAAATTTCTTAATCACAATATGATCTATAATGCTGTGTTGATTCGCAGTGTGAGCTATGGCTACAGCACGTTTGTTTCACTTACTTCCTCAGGAAAAAACTTTAATCCGCTCAGTGGTTTCTGCGCAGACCGCGGTTACAGGTATGCTTATGCATTCAACGGCTACACCTGGCAAATAAAAAACAAACCGAAGCTCAACTATTTTGATTTGTCAACTGAAGTGCAATTCAAATGGAGAGCGACAGACAATCATTACTTCGAAACAAATTCATACGCGATTACTCCCTCCCTCAGTTTTAAAAACGGAATGCTCTTCAGCAACCAGGTTATTCCTTACAACATGGATTATCTTCCCTTCGTATGGAATTTTACAGAGCATATTTCAATACCATCACAATTCTACTACATGCGCGGTGATTACTTCACATTCGAATCACCCAAAAATCAGAAGCTCATTTACTCGATAAAACTTACTGCTGATAAATTTTATGGCGGGCGACGGTTTGCATTTGCTCCTGAAATCTATGGTGGAATTAGCAAGCACCTTAACCTGAAGATTGATTACCTCTTTACTCACATCAGTTTCCCCTCCCAATTCTCCGATGATGGTGATGGAAAATATTTCAGTCATCTCATCGCGGCAAACACGACTTATTCTTTCAATACTCAAATTTCACTGAGCTCACTGATTCAGTATGATGATGTTTCAAAAGTGCTGGGCGCGAACTTTCGGTTCCGGTACAATCCTTTGGAAGGAACTGACCTGTACATCGTGTACAATCCGAACATCAATACCACGCTTGACCGTTACGATCCGCCTTTGCCGCAAATGGCACAACAGGTTTTGATCATCAAGTTTTCGAAAACATTTAGTGTAAAGACGAAGTAGCGATCAAAGCATCTGTGAGAAGCTGAAGTTGCTTTTTATGAAATGTGTCATTCAGCCGGAGTCAGATAATTTTCAACTCTTTCAAAATTTTTTTCGTGATATCTACTCTTGCTTCAATAAAATTTTCAGGCAGCGGTTCCGGCGCTTCAATATTTGTTGCGAAGAAAAAGACATCACCCCCTTTCTCAACATAACCAACAAACCAGCCGATGTTCCTTCTGTTCACCAAGTTTTTCTTTGTGGTAACAGAAAAGGCAGTGTCACCCTGCATGATTCCCCAGCCGGTTTTGCCACTGAGTGTATAGTCGGGAGTTTTTTCCAGAACCATAATGGATTTCACTAAATCAACGGTGCGTTTTGAAAGCGGAAACTGATACGTGTACATGTCTTTAAGAAATTCGATTTGCTCATCGCATGAAATTCTGATGTCGCCATTCAGCCAGAAAGAATCTACGGCGCTTCCTGTCAGCATATTTCCATAGTGAAGGCGCTTAAGGTATTGGAGATATTTTTCCATTCCAACCTTCCGGGCAATTTGCTGAAAACAGGGAACACATGAATTGTGAAATGCTTCGGTTAAGGTTTGATCATGATTCCACGATGAAATTTTTCTTTGCACACTATCCCATTCAAACACATAGCTCGTATCAGGAATTGCTTTCGTTTCAAGTGCAATCAGCGAGTTACAAATCTTAAAAGTGGAGGCAGGAATAAAACGTTCTGCGCAACGATCAGGATTGTAATCAATGAACGTAGTCTGCTGAAGATCATAAATCTCAATGCAGCCATCAACATGATACTCGTCAAAATATTTTTTCCATTCAGGATGATGCTCGCCGATGGGAGCGGAGCAGGAAACAAGAAGAAAGAGCCACAAGCCGGAACAGAATACGTAAGATTTAAGACGTAAGATGTAAGGCATGTGAGAATCAAAAACTCTGAACTTTCCAAATCCCGATGCTATCGGATCGGGACAAGTGAAACTTGAATGCTTACCAATGTCCTCCTGCGCCGCCGCCGCCAAAACTTCCTCCACCAAATCCCCCGAACCCGCCTCCACCGCCGCCACCAAATCCGCCGCCACCGAATCCACCGCCACCGAATCCACCGCCTCCGAACCCTCCACCGCCTCTGCCGAAGCCACCCATCATCATCCACGGAAACCAGCCTCCGCGTGAAATATATCCTCCTCCTCCGCGATTGATTCTGCTGAAAATCCACGCAATAAAAATGACGATACCAATGATAAAGAGCACTGCGCCGGCTGGTGGACCCCCTCTTTTATTCTCGAGTTCATCTATAAATTCTCCCTTGGCCAGTTTGATGATTGCCGTAGTGGCCTCATCCAATCCCTGATAGTAATTTTCATTTTTGAAATTCGGAATAATGATGTTGTCAACTATTTTTTTTGCTGTCACATCAGGAACCGGGCCTTCCATGCCTCTTCCTGTTGCAATAAAAACATCATGATCATTTTTCGAAACAAGAATCAATACCCCGTTGTCCTGGTTTGGTCCGCCAATTCCCCACGCATCACCGATTTTAAATGCGAGGGAAGAAATATCATAGCCATTCAATTCTTCGATGGTAAGAACTGCGATTTGTGTTGACGCACTGTCACTTTCGGCAACTAATTTTTGTTCGAGGGAATTTTCTTCTGAAGGTGAAAGCATGTCTGCAAGATCATTCACCAAATGATTCGGCTTGGGTGGCGTCTCTTGTTTTGAAGTCGGCTTCCAATGATCCTGGCTTGTTGCAATCGCGGTGAATGCAAAAACAAAAGATGCGAGAATGAAAATAAATTTATTGATCACCGGTAATGACTTCGTTAGACAATTCATTTGGATTACTTCCCGTTGAGGGAAAATGCTTTTGTAAATGTTCACCGCACTTTACGACGGCCTGCTTCAGGCCCTCTGCAAACTTCCCGTCGGTAAAAAATTGCACCATCATGTTCTTCACATCATCCCAAAAATTTTCAGGCACCTTGCTGTGGATCCCTTCATCGCCGAGTATTGCAAGCTTATGATCATCATGCGCAACGTAAATGAGTACGCCGGTATGCGCTTTGGTTTGATGCATCTTCAGTTTGTGAAAAATTTTCAGCGAGCGTTCCAGGGGATTTTCGTCACATTTTTTCTCCACAAAAACTCTTATCTCCCCAATGGTATTTTTTTCTGCCTCTTGAATAGCTGCAGCTATTTCTTTTTTATCATGAGCCGAGAGAAAAGAAGTCGCCATGAAATTATTTTTTAAGAAGGGAAAGAATTTACTTCTGCGTGCTTCCTGAAGGCGCAGGAGTACTATTGTTGAAATTGATGTCAGGAGGATTTTGTGTGCCTTCATTGGCTTTGAAATATCCTTTCTCGGCGAAGCCAAACATTCCTGCAAAAAGATTGGTTGGAAAACTTTTTATGTATGTGTTGTAACCCTGCACCGATTCATTGAAATCACCACGTGCCTTGTTGATGCGATTCTCTGTTCCTACAATATCGGTCTGAAAGTTTATAAATGCCTGAGTTGTTTTCAGATCGGGATATTGTTCTACCACCGCCAGCAGCCTTCCGAATGCGCCTGAATATTGATTCTGTGCCTGCTGAAATGCTGCGATCTGATCGGGAGAAAGTTTGGATGCATCTACTTGTATCGAGGTTGCTTTTGAGCGGGCTTCAATCACTGCAGTCAACGTTTGCTGTTCGAACTGCGCTGATCCTTGAATCACTTTTACAACGGTGTTGTATAAATCCCATCTTCGCTGATAAGCGCTTTCTACATCTCCCCACTTCGACTGCGTGTCCTGACTCTTTGATACCATTGAGTTGTAAGTTCCCTTGCAGCTGGAGTAGATAAGAATCACGACCAGAATAACGATTCCAAGTATGATCCATGTGCGATTAATTTTCATTGTTGGAGTAGTTTTTTGATGAAGCAAAATTAGTGAAAGCAAATCGGATGAGGTTGTCCACAGGGCTGCTCACGGAGAAATATTGTTCACACCCCCGCCAAAGTTTCCATCTTAATTTCGTCGCTCAAAATTTTCTTCCCAATGAATGAGCTCGTAAAAGATTTCAATGACTACCGCAGCAGAATGAATGAAAAAATTCTTGCACAAAATAACAAAGTGATCAACCGTCTTTTCAATCTCGATACGAATACTTACATGGAAGGCGCACTCTCAGTAAAAACAAAAGAGATGCTTGGGCTTGTGGCCTCCATGGTATTGCGTTGTGATGATTGCATCAAGTACCATCTCGGCAAATGCAAAGAAGTTGGAGTAACTACTGATGAGTTGTATGAAGTTTGTTCAGTGGCGAATATTGTCGGCAGCACGATTGTAATTCCGCATTTCAGAAGAGCGGTGGAATATTGGGAAGCACTATGATTTCCCGAATCCCGATGCATCGGGACGGGACAGATCGGATTTATTCTCCCATACAAAACTCAATTCGTAATTTGTCCAACAGCCTGTTGGACAAATTCAATTTCAAATTTCACCGGATGAAAACAAAGTCTCCTCAGCGCAATGATTATCTGAAAACACTTCAGCTTATCAAGCAACGCATTTCATCTGCGCAGCTAAAGGCGGTGATGCGCGTGAACCAGGAGCTACTGAAATTGTATTGGGACATTGGTAAAATCATTACAGAGAAACAAGAGAAAAGTAATTGGGGCGATGCTGTGGTGGAGCAATTGTCAGTTGATTTGAAGAAAGCATTTCCCAGCATAAAAGGGTTTTCGAGAACCAACCTGTTCAGCATGCGGCAGTGGTTTTTATTTTATAGACGCAGCAGCAAAAAAGTCCAACAGCTTGTTGGACAAATTCCCTGGGGGCATAATGTAGCGATTGTAAACAGCGCGAAGAATTCGCAGGAAGCAATCTTCTACCTTCAGCAAATATTGATCAACAACTGGTCGAGGAATGTGCTGTTGCATCACATTGAGCTCGGCTTGTTTAACCGGCAAGGAAAAGCAATCAGCAATTTTAAGCGAGCGCTTCCGGGCACTCATTCCGATCTGGCCACGCAGGCATTCAAAGATCCGTACGTATTCGATTTCATGAACCTTACCCGCCGCATGAAGGAAAGAGAACTGCAAAATAATCTGGTACAGAATCTAGCGCGCTTTCTTCTTGAATTAGGAAAAGGTTTTGCTTACATCGGTCAGGAATATCCGTTGCGCATTCGAGGGAAAGATTATCCTGTTGACATATTTTTCTATCATCTTATTTTGCGTTGCTTCATAATTATTGATTTGAAAACAGGTGAGTTCAAGCCTGAATACGCAGGCAAAATGAATTTCTATCTTTCGGCAGTGGATGATATGCTGAGGCGCAAAGGAGATAATCCCTCTATCGGTTTAATTCTTTGTCATACTAAGGATGATGTGATGGTTGAATATTCATTGAAGGATTTATCGAAACCGATTGGCGTTTCCAGTTACCGGCTTGTCACATCCATTCCGAAAGCATTACTAAAGCAATTACCAACCAAAGAAGAACTGAAGCGGGGATTATTCCCGAAAAAGAAAAGTTAAACAACCGTTTAAAAAGTCCAACAGCTTGTTGGACAATTTCAAAACCGAAAATAATTTTGCTTTCATGGCTGACAAAAGATTATTCCTCCTCGATGCTTTCGCGCTCATCTACCGGGCATACTTCGCTCTCGGTAAAACTCCACTCTATAATTCAAAGGGCATGAACACCGCTGCTGTGTTCGGCTTCACGAACACACTGGTTGATTTGATTCAAAGAGAGAAACCTACTCACATCGCCGTATGCTTCGACACTGCTGCACCGACAAAACGCGGAGAGGAATTCACAGAGTACAAAGCGAACAGGCAGGAGCAGCCTGAAGACATCACCGTTGCGATTCCTTACATCCGCAAGATCATCGAAGCATTCAAGATCCCGATTGTGGAGTGCGATGGTTATGAAGCCGATGATGTGATTGGAACGCTGGCCAAGAAAGCGGAGAAGGACGGCTACAAAGTTTACATGGTCACGCCCGATAAAGATTATGGTCAGTTGGTGAGTGAAAATATTTTCATGTACAAGCCTGCGTACCAGGGCAGACCTGTGGAAGTTTTAGGAACAGAAGAAATAAAGGCGAAGTGGGAAATTGATGACGTGCTGAAAGTGATTGACATCCTCGGGTTGATGGGTGACAGCGTTGACAACATTCCGGGATTGCCCGGGGTAGGGGAGAAGACTGCGAAGAAATTGATCCAGGAATTTGGGTCGATAGAAAATTTGATTGTGAATACCGATAAGCTGAAAGGAAAACTGCAGCAGACTGTGGTGGACAATAAAGATCTCGCGCTTCTCTCGAAGAAGCTTGCCACCATTGATCTTGAAGTGCCATGCGGAGCAGATGAAGACAGATTGATCATGGAGGATCCGGACAAAGAAAAACTTACAGAGCTTTTTGCCGAGCTTGAGTTTCGCACTCTTGGAAAACGAATCATCGGGGACCAATATTCGGTTCTTGCTTCTGAAGGGAAACAAAAAAATCTTTTCGGTGAAGTAGTAGAATCAAAAACCGCAACACCGGATGCAGGAGCCGCTATTCAAACGGAAAAAACTCCTCTCGAAAAAAGTGCTAAGAACACACCGCATCAATATTTCCTGGTGGATACGCAGGAAAAAATTATCGATCTCGTTTCAAAGCTTCAGCAACAAAAAGAATTTTGCTTCGATACAGAGACAACTCACGTAGATGCGAACCTTTCCGAGTTAGTCGGGCTTGCCTTTTCATTTAATAAACATGAGGGGTATTATGTTCCGGTCCCGGAAGACAGAAATGAAGCGCTGAAAATTGTTGCGCACTTCAAGTCGCTGCTCGCTGATGAAACAAAGGTCAAGATTGGACAGAATATTAAGTATGATATGCTGGTGCTCAAGTGGTATGATGTGGAAGTGAGTGAACCGCTCTTCGACACCATGCTCGCACACTTCGTGATTGAACCCGACGCAAGACATAACATGGATATTCTCGCAGAAAATTTTCTGCGCTATGAAACCATTCACATTGAAGAGCTGATTGGCAAGAAAGGAAAAGGACAAGGCAACATGCGCGATGCGGCTGTAGAGAAAGTTGCGGAATATTCAGGAGAAGATTCTGACATCACGCTTCAGTTGAAAGAAGTTTTTGTTCCGATGCTGAAAGAAAAAGAAGTTGAAAAGCTGTTCAGTGAAATTGAAGTGCCGCTTGTTCCTGTTCTTGCCGATATGGAATTCGAAGGGGTGAAGATTGACAAGGAATTTCTGAATGAATATTCGCGGCAAATGCAGAAGGAAATTGACCAGGTTGAAGGTGAAGTGTACAATCTCGCCGGAGTCAAATTCAACCTCGCCTCACCGAAACAGCTCGGCGATGTGTTATTCGAAAAGATGAAGATTCCGTACATCGGAAAGAAAACAAAAACAGGACAGTATTCCACAGATGACGATATACTCACCAAGCTAGCACGTGAGTTTGCCATTGCAAAAAAAATTCAGGATCATCGTGAGTGGAGCAAACTGAAATCAACATATGTAGATGCCCTTCCTTCTTTGATAAATCCGAAGACAGGAAGAGTTCACACTTCTTTCAATCAGGCCATTGCGGCTACAGGAAGATTGAGTTCTGTGGATCCCAACTTGCAGAACATTCCCATCAGGACTGACCGCGGAAAAGAAATTCGAAAGGCATTCATCGCCCGTGATGATGAGCACGTGTTGCTCTCGTGTGATTATTCGCAGATCGAGTTACGCATTATTGCTTCACTTAGCGAAGATGCAAATATGATTCAGGCATTCAAAGACGGGATTGACATTCACTCTGCTACTGCCGCAAAAGTTTTTGGTGTGGAGCTGGACATGGTAACTTCTGACATGCGGCGCAACGCTAAAGCTGTGAACTTTGGAATTGCTTACGGTCAAACAGCATTTGGCCTTTCACAGGGGCTGGGTATTTCACGAACTGAAGCGCAGGAGATCATCACGAACCATCAGAAACAATTTCCCGGAGTATCACGATTGATGGCAACCAATATTCAATTCGCCCGCGATCATGGATACGTGACTACGATCAAAGGAAGAAAGCGTTACCTGCGTGACATTAACTCCGCGAATCAAACCGTGCGCGGACAAGCGGAGCGGCTCGCCATCAACTCACCCATACAAGGCAGCGCTGCCGACATGATCAAGCTGGCCATGATCAACATTCATCGTGAATTTCAGAAACGCAAATTCAAAACGAAGATGACGCTGCAGGTGCATGATGAATTGGTGTTCGATGTTTACCAGCCCGAGCTTGATGCAGTGAAAGAAATTGTATTGGAGAAAATGAAAACTGCGATTGAATTAATAGTGCCTGTTGATGTAGGCTCTGGAGTAGGGAAGAATTGGTTGGATGCGCATTGACATACCAACTCACAAGTATCTTCAGTTTCAAAATTTATTTTTTGATATCCCTTAAATTCTCATCAGTTGGATGCGTAAGATTAGCAGAATATGTCAGTGATTCCTTGCGAGCGAAGGAGGTAAATTGCACCTGACATTTCCAACCTCAACTTTAATCCTATGAAGATTCTTTCAATTCAAAAACTAACGTTCACCAAATCACGCCTGTTTTTGATTATGCTGTTTGTGAACCTTAATCTTTCTCAAGCACAAGAGTGGCTGCCCTTGAATTCGGGTGGACTCAATGTCCCATATATAACCCATATATGCCGGCACTCTAATACAATTTGCGTTTTAACTGATTACTTAGGTCCCTATCTTGGTGAAGGGACACTCTCTTACTTCAACGGTAATTCATGGCAGATTTCTTCATTGCCCGACAGCATTTTTGGTGCGCTGGATTTTGATATTGACAGTAGTGGAGACCTTCTGTATCTTGAAGGTGGTACGCTGATATTTTATAAATACAATGGAATTACCTGGGAAATTCTTGCGCAGTTCGATACCAGTCTTATGGAGTTGTATGATATTATGGTTGACCCTAACGATAATGTTTGGTTATTGGCTATGGATTTTTCTTCGGAATATAAAGTGCTCAAATACGATGGAAACACCTGGCAGGAATTTGATGTTGCAAATAGTTTGAGTTATACATTTCTGTGGAACCAAACCCATCTTGTTTCCGGGCTAAACGGCAACATTTTTATAGAAGACCCTCAAGGGCTATTCAAATTCAACGGTTCTGTGTTCGATACAGTCGGGATTCTTAGCGGCTATCACGTATACGGAATTGCAATGGACAAAGCAGATCCAAACGGAAAAATTTGGGTACTGGCACAAGATACATTTCCAAATGTATACCTCGCGAATTACGATGGGAACACCTTAACTGCTTACAATAATTGCTTGTTGCCAGGTCCTTATTACAGTTTCTCTGAAACTTCGGATGACAACGGGAACATTTGGCTTTTTTCAAAAGATAGTATAAAGCTTATAAAATTTGACGGCAGCAATCTTACCACCTTTCAATATCCGCTGCAGGAGTTTCCAATTAGCGAGGCAGACATTGTAGCTGATAATACAGGCAGAATTTGGATTGCTGTTAGTACCGACTCACTGCACGATGTTTTGCTCTTTAGTGAAAATGGATTTGCCGAAATAACCGGAAATGTTTTTTTTGACTTAAATCAGAATGGAATTCCTGACAACAATGAAACAGGAGTTCACAATATTATTCTTCACGCAAGTGCTCTTGAACAGTATTGCAACTCTGACTCAGCAGGAAATTATTCTTTTCACTTCATTGATTCCACGCAAGAATACACACTGGAAATTCAAAGTTTGCTCTACTGGAATTTATCAACTCCTTCTTCTTATCAGGTAACGCCGCAACAGCAACCCACATCCGGTTACAACTTTGGAATGTATTCTGCTTCCTCTGTTGATGACCTGCAAGTGACAGTTACTTCAACTCGCCCGCGGCTTCCTGTAAATGTGGATCAGTGGATTTCGTACAGGAACATAGGAACTATTTCACTGGACGGGTACATCAATTATTCACTTGACCCCAAGTACATTTTTTTAAGCAGCATACCGGCTCCTGATTCGATTGCGGGAAATATATTGTCATTTAATTTTTCCAATTTATCTCCATTTGAAATCAGAAACGTTTCGCTGAATCTTCAGCTTTCAAATGCTGCGATGATCGGAGATAGCTTGTCTTCAATCGCGACCGTTTATCCAATTTCATCCGATCAAAATGCTATTGATAACGTTTTTGATTTGAAACAAGAAGTGGTGGGTTCTTATGATCCTAATGAGAAAACCGTTGAGCCTTCCGGTGATGTTGCTGCAGGCAATGCGTTGACATACACAATCTTTTTCCAAAATACAGGGAACGATACTGCTTTCAATGTTGTGATTCGCGATACACTCGATGCCGATCTTGATCCTTCAACGTTTGAATTGCTTGGTTATAGTAGTCCTGTTGAAGTTAAGTTGAGCGGGTCCGGTGATCTTGAATTTGATTTCCAAAATATTTTGTTGCCGGATAGCAATGTGAATGAACCCGGTTCGCATGGCTTCGTGAAATACAAAATCAGAACGAAAGAAAATTTACCTGTAGGAACAGAAATCAGAAATCGCTCTTCCATCTGTTTTGATTTCAATGCTCCCATTGTAACCAACACCACTCAAAACTTTATTGGTTATCCTGATGTAGTGAGTGAAATTCCTGGTCAGTATTTTATGCAGCTCTATCCTAATCCTTCAAGTGATGTTTTGATGATTTCTTTTCAGAAAAAAAATATCTACAAACTGGAAATCACTGATGTTGTGGGAAGAATAATGTTCTCTTCAGAAAAAATCTCTTCATCACCTCTGAAGATTAATATTTCATACTGGGCAAATGGAATGTATTTCGTAAGCTCTGTTTCGGAGAATGAAAAATATTTTGAAGGAAAGTTTCTGAAGCAATGATTTGAATGACTAAAAGAATAGAAAGTAAAATGTCATTGCCAAAGAACTCGATTTCAAAAATAGTTTGCGCTCAGCATGACAACCTCAGAGAAAATTATGTTCGCATCCCTGTTTCATTGAAAATTCGGATTGCGGAATGTGCAACCATATGAAAGAATACTCCGGACGCGCATTTAAAAATTACATCACTTAATACTTTCCCATCCCTCGTAAGCGTTCTTGGGAGGAATTTTCTTTTTATCATGAGAACGTCAAATGAAGTGCTGCCTGCAACTCGGGGTTGATTTGCAATCATCTTCATTGTAATTGCCAAACCCGACCGTCCATGAAATTTTTTTTCTCTCACCGTCAACTTTGGTTTGTAGCATTCCTGTTCACCTCTTCTTTGACAATTGCACAAACCGATCTTTCCATATCACCTTCATCGGGTAAGTTCACTTACATCTATCGCCTCAGCAACGAAAGGGTCATTGACTATTTTGCTCATGGTCGTTCCTTCATTCCAATTGATGTGAGCGAATCACCTGTGGATTCTTTTCTTACAGATTCAGGGTACAGAAATAATTTGCACAATGGGAATTATGTTTTTGTGTGGGCAGAAGAAACGAACCTGAATTATGAATTTCACCTCATTCATAATTTCCAGGTGAAGCTTATTGATAGTTACCGTGAGCTTGCTGTCAGTGTGAGCGATTCAGCAGGTAACGCAATAAAAAATGCAATTGTGAATGTTAAACGAACACCGCTTCAGTTCGATTCGACGAGAAATTTTTATTTCCTGCCAAAGACAAAGAAGGATGGAGTTCTTTCAGTACAAGTGGGAGATGAAGTTGAATGCGTTGATGTGATAGCAGAAAATAAAATCCCGGCTATTCTTAGACCTATCAGGTTATTCTATCGCTGGCTTCCTATTGATAATCTCTTCTATGGCATCTGGTATGGCAATGGGATTTTCAGCGGCTTCAGAAAGGACAGGTTTTATTTTTCTGATTACGATGGTTACATCATTACGAATAAACCCATGTATAATCAGGGAGATACCGTGAAAGTGAAGGCTTACCTGATCAACAAAAAACAAAAACCGGTAACAAAAAAATTAGTGATGGAGGTAACCTCATGGACTTATTCCCATGCACCCATTAATGTCACACTTTCACCAATTACTAAAGGAGATTTCGTGAGTGAGTTTATATTGGCTGACACGTTGGAAATTGACCGGGACTACACCATTGGTTTTCATTCGATTCACGGAAAGAAGAAATCTGTTACAACAGAATTCCGGCTTGAAGATTACCAATTGGATGAAACTTTTTATGAAGTGAAAACAGAGAAAAAGAATTTTATGAACTCTGAGCCGGTGAGCGTTACTATCTCGGGTCATGATGCCAATGGATTACCCCTGAAGGATGCACGCGTTGAGGTTCTCATGATGCCGGTGATGTTCATCCAAAGTTATTTGCCTGCTCAATATGTCGCAGACACAATCGTGCAACTCACCCAGGTGCTTGATGGCGATGGCACCACAGAAATTGTATTCCCCGATTCTGTTTTTCCAAAAGCAAAAATGAATCTCGTGCTAAAGTGTTTCTTCATGAATTCCAACAACGAAACAAAAGATACTCTGATATTTTTTTCGATTAACAAGCCTGATAAAATGATTGATGTAAAATTAGAGGACGGCACACTCAAAGCATCACTTATTCAAGATGGAAAATCATTAAAGGCAACAGGAATGCTTTCGGCTTATAAAGAACTATATGACCTGCTTTTTTCCAAGACGGTGAATCTTCCATACCAGGAAAAGGTGAATCCATTAATTAGGCAATACAAGCTAAAAGTTGACGGTGAAGAGAATTTACTGAATGTTTGGAACGAGAAAGACCAGGTAAGTTCTTCGGCCAATCGCACAAAGGATTCTGTCTTCGCTAGGCTCACAAACCCTTTTCATCTTGCTATCAGCTATGAAGTTTACGAAGCGAATGATCTTCTCACCAAAGGAATTACGGATTCATCATTCATTTGGAAAGCAAAGGATCAGAGCGCCACATCCTATTTTTTCATCTATTACTATCTGTGGGCAGGAAGAGCTCAAAGCATTACTGATCGGGCAATACTTTTCGACCGCCGTCTCAATGTTGTTGTGGAGCAAAAGGCGGACGTTTATCCCGGTGAGGAAAGTACATCCACCATCAGAGTCAGTGACTACGAAGGCCATCCTGTTTCTCATGTGAATGTGACCGCGTCAGCAGTGAACAATCAGTTTGAAACGTATAAGCTGCCCGACATTCCTGAATTCAGCAAATCACGTGGACTTCTGAAGTATTACAATGTCTATTCATTAGGCAATCAGGAAAATGTAAGTCGTGGTTACAATCATTTATCGCAGGGATGGATAAAACGAATGCGGCTTGATTCATCATTGTTTTATCAGTTCAAGTATCCTTCGGTGCCAATGGTTATGATGGAAGAAAAAATTTCTGCAGGCAATGCTCAGTTTTCCGCTTACTTATATCACAATGGATTGTCAAGTCCTGTCGTGATGATCTATGTTGATGCAGAACTGATGTATTACTTCGACACTGATGCAAACTCCCGCTACTCCATAATCGTAAAACCGGGTTACCATCAGGTGAGAATTATTTCCATGCAGGCTGAATACTCTATTGATAGTGTGTTATTCAAGACAGGTGTGAAACTTGAAATGGTAATTGATCCCCAAACCGTAAGGGGTGATTCCAGAATTGCGGTAGCTGACAGAAGGGCGAAACTCTCTGACCGGGAAATAAATGATCTCAGGCAATCACTTCTTTATTTCAGAACAGCAAAAGAGTATTATGACATTTTTGTACGGGTCCGGAACCGCATCTATAAAATTGATCAGAAGAATTACTATCATTCCGGGCTCTTATGTGCCGGACCTTTCAATCAAAGTGATCAACTCACGTTAATAATTCCCAATGAATTTCAGCGAACATTTTTCTTCAAGCCCGGTTACGATTATCTGCTCGATACATTTCTTGTTTCACGGGATCAGATGCCGGAATCAGGTATTGTGCACAAGACGTTTGATTGGAGAATCCGGAATCAGAATCTTCCCTTCGGACAGGTTGCATTCACTGATAGTGATTTAATTGTTCCGCCAGGAATATTTTATCCATCTCCTTTCTCCGGAAAGCAGCCTGAAAAAAATTCCGGTGATAATGGTTCCTTACGATTAGTCAACGCAACTGACTCTGCTTTTTATGCACTCATTCTTATGCCTTCATTGCTCCCTTCAGCTTATCTTCTTGATGCTGAAAGAAAAGTTTACTATGATTTACTTCCGGGTTTCTATTCTGTAAAACTTTTCACTTCATCAGGAAATTTCATTCAGCTGGATTCCATTCTTATCAAATCACGACAATCTTTATGGATTACAATTCATGATCAAAAATTTTTCATGCGCGATACTTCTTCTTATGAGTACAAGAGCATCTTTATGCATGAGCCAATCAATTCAGGCAGCAATAAGCTGCCTTTAATCAGGCGATATAAATTCGGCAGCGCATCATTGGAGGGGAAAGTTTTAGATGAGAAAACAAAGGAAGGAATTCCTTTCGCTATCGTGGAAGTGATGGAGAAGAATGACATTGTGGCAACGGCACAAACAGATGAAAACGGGAATTACAAAATCATCGACATCGCAGAGGGAACATTTGAAATCAGGATTGTCTATCTGGGATATCAAAGTATTTTTCTTCAGGAGGTGAAACTGCAAGCCGGCAAAACAACGCAGCAGGATATTCTTCTATCACAGTCGAATTTACAGCTCGCCGAGGTTATCGTGACCGGGGAGAAACTGATGGAGGTTAATAAAACTTCTACAGGCTCGTCTTATAGGAGAAGTGCTCCGATGTCATTTGAATACCAACAGCAATATCAATCACTATCCGGAGCTTTTCATTCGAGGCCTTCCTATGCTTATGACTCTGCCCGTATTAGCGGGAATGATGATTTCCTCATGGACATAATGGCCGGAAATAATGACATGATACTAAGTGAAAGTGTAAAGGAAGTACGAAGATCTTACTCTCCTGATTTTGACAGAGCCGACCTTGACTTTAATGCCTTTCGCGGAAATACAATGCTTGGTTTTTTTGATCCCTCCCCTGCAGAGGAGCAAAGTGCCATTCGGGAAAAGTTCAGCGACTATGCATACTGGCAACCCAACCTTTTCACCGATGACAGCGGTGAAGTTTCCTTCAAAGCGAAATTTCCTGACAACATCACTCAATGGAATTCTTACGCGATAGCAATGAGTGAGAAGAAAATGAGCGGTGCAGGATTCACTACTACCCATGCATGGAAGAAATTGGTCGCCACTCTTTCCAGTCCCAGATTCTTGGTAGTGGGTGATTCATCTGAAGTAGTAGGCAAGATTTTGAATTATACAGGGAAGAGAATTCCTGTTTCAACATCATTTGATGTGAATGGAAATCAACAAGCCTCCAATGATACTTCCGTAAATGAAATCCTCATTGAAAAATTGCCGGTGCATGCGGCGGCGGTTGATTCTCTCCCGGTTACGTATTCTCTTCACTATGAAAAATATTTCGATGGTGAGAAAGAGAATATTCCGGTTATACAACAAGGCATTCAAAAATCTGTCGGAAATTTTTATGCCTTGCTGCACGACACTTCATTTACATTCATACCGGCAGATCCGAAAATTCCAATTTCGTTCACCGCTCATGCAACACTGTCCAGCGTCTTTAAAGATGACCTCGAACATCTGAAGCAGTATGAATATGATTGCAATGAACAGCTTTCTTCCAAGCTGATTGCAGATGTGCTGCTCAACCAAATTAATTCCCCGGATGCGAAGAAGGGGTTATCTCCTTTTGCCAGAAGGATAAAAAGCAAGCTTGCAAAAAATCAGCGAAGAGATGGATCATGGGGATGGTGGGACAACAGTGATGGGAATGTCTGGATGACGTGTTATGTGCTTCATGCATTGCATGTAGCCGGTGGACCTTCTCCGCAGTACCCGCCTACTTATAAAGCAATGCACTTTCTGAAGAATGCATTGCCATCATTGCGCTCAAACGATCTGCTCGACGCATTACAATCATTGTATGAATGGAACGTGAAAATTGATTTTGCCACCTACATCAATCTGGTGAAGATTGATTCCACGAATCAATATGCCGAATACAAGCTAACGCTGTTGAAGAAAGAAACAGGAGAAAAGGTTAGTGCAGATGACGTTCTGATCAAACGCCATGAAACTATTTTTGGAAATTCTTATTGGGGAAAGGAAGACAATACCTGGTATGACAATAGTATTCAGCTTTCTCTCCTTGCTTATAAAATCCTGGAGCTTGATTCTTCAGGCAAAAACTATCTTCCTTCCATCTGCAATTATTTTCTCGAACAAAAAGGGAGCACCGGGTTTTGGCGCAACACTTTTGAATCAGCTCAAATTCTTGAAACTATTATTCCTCAAGTCATCAATGAGAAGAGTAATTATTCCTCTCCTGTAAAGCTCCGAATCAATGAACATGAAGAAGTGATCTCCGATAATTCTTTTTCAAAGAAGAAAATAGCTCCTGCCTCTGCTTATCAAATTGAAAAAGAAGGCGCGGCTCCATTGTATGTAAGCTGTTCTCAACAAATTTTAGAACCGCGGCCAAAAGAAAAAGATGATTACTTCAGCATAAAAACTTCTTTCATCACCAATGAAGGAACATCGGACACACTCATTGCCGGCAAGTATGCAACGTTACACGTGAATGTACAAGTGCTGAAAAAATCGGACTATGTAATGATCACCATTCCGATTCCTGCAGGCTGTTCTTATGCGAATAAAACCATACCGACATGGCATGAAACACACCGCCAATATTTCAAAGACAAAGTGGTAATTTTTTGTGAATCACTTCCTGAAGGCAATTACTCATTTGATATCAATCTTGAACCACGCTTCAAAGGCACGTACACAATCAATCCCACCCAGGCGCAGCTCATGTATTTTCCGGTCCTGGATGGAAATAATGCAGGAAGAAAAGTGAAGATCTATTAATCAACTCTGACGCTGAGCCTTTTATTCTTCCCGAATTTCATATACGGTAAAATTTTCTCCGCCCACCATTCCGCCTTCGAAGTGCATTTTGTTTTTGATCAAAAAACTTTTCTCAGCTTGATGAATGCGAAATGAGATCACTGTGTCATTCCCTGCTCCAGGTAAAAATGTTTTTTCATTCAATTGAAGCTTCAGGTTGAGCGCAGCAACTAAAAGCTTCGATGAGTCAGCGAGTGTGAACAGGTTCCTGGTGATATCTGAGTCTTCTACAGCAAGCCGCCCTGTTCTGTAAACCACGAATGACGCATCACGAAGATTGTTAAGGAAATAAACATCACGTCGCAGGTATCCTGCAATTGTTATAGCAGGGCAATCAGTATAACCTGCGACGGTTGTAGTTGCCGGATAATTTCTCCCGATGTACTGTGCTGTTTGTTTTCCATTGGAGAAAGGAAAAATCCAATCAGCAATCACGAAAGAAATGCCAATGAAAAATTGAATGAGCAGGATAAGGTTGAAGAGCGAAAACTTCACTCGTGAAAAGTTTTCTTCAGCAGTTTGTTCCTTCGCATCTTTCATCCAAAGAAATGCAACGAAGGCGATGAATAAATGTCCATAGTGACGCTGAAAGCCGGGATACTTGAAGTATTGCAATGCGAGCATGAGAAGAATTGCAGGAATCAAAAACGTAAGCAGCAATTTTATTTTTCCTGAATAAGAAATGAGGATGACGAGAAGCAGCGATATGCCAAGGACGCTTCCGGCTAATGAAGGTCTTAGCCAGGGCTCGCTCCAGAATGGGAATTGAAACCGTGGAATAGGAATGAATGCGTTCCAACTGTTGGTGAATGTCTGAATGAACCGCTGGTAATCGAAGGAGATGTGAATGGGCAAATAAATCTCTGAGTCGGGCGGCGGCGCTGATGTAATGTAAGCGACAGCAAAACCAAATGCAGCGACAAACAGGAACGCACTGGCTTTCGGCCATAAAAATTTTCTGTCTGAGAGACATGCAATAAACAGTGCAAAAGAAAAGCTGATCGAAAACAGGTAACCATAGACGTTGGTTTGGCAAATCATGAACAGCAGGAAGAGGAGCCACCAAAAATTCTTTGCTGTGTTCCCCCACATGGAGCATATCATCACCACCATCATTACTTCAATCATGTAGTTGCGGCTGATGGCAGCATACTCATAGAGGAAGTAGTATCCGAAAACCAAAAGAACTTTTTGAATTGCGGAGAAGGGCGACTTGAAAAGAATGAAGTGAGTCGTGATTGCGGCGAACATAAAGTTGGCCATCTGCATTACTTCAGGCGCTCTGGAAATTTTTGATAACAGCCAAACTAAAATGAACCAAAGTGCGGGATGCCCTTCATAACGGAAGTTGTGAAAAAGATCATAGAGCGATTTACTTGCTGTTGCAATATTCCACACCTCCAGTTCGTCACGCCACATTTCATGTTGCCAAAGGGTGAATGCGACCATGAGGCAATAGACAAAAAACAAAACCTGAAGGATTCGATTTCTACTCATCGCGGCGGGTGAGGAAAGATAAATTTTTTCGGCGGGAAATTATTCTTTCACCCATCTCACTATGCTGTTTTCATTTGCGCCGTTGATGCAGAGAAAATAAACTCCGTGTTGCAATCCTGAAACAGGTATCGAGAAATCGTGCACGGTAATATTTTTTGAGATTATATCCTGCCCCAAAATATTTTTCACTGAAAGAACTGCATCTTCTGATCCTGAATTTTTTATCACCACATTCAGCACATCACTGGCCGGATTCGGATACACAAAAACATTTTGATTCACCGAACTCACTTCATCAATCCCCACGTTGCAATTGTAATACTGCCCTAAGAGCAACATGCTCTTGTACACATTCAACCTTCCCCCAGAAACTGTTCTGCCAACGAGATCGGTAAGCGTATCAACACCGTTGAGAATAAAAGTTTTGATTCGTTGTGCGGTACCCGCCGGATCATTTTTAAAATCATTTGCTAACTGCGTGCATGGAAGTGAGTATAGCAGTGCAACCGCACCCGCTACATGCGGGGAAGACATCGAGCACCCGGTAAGCGAGCCATAGCTTCCCTGGCTCACGGGAAGCGTAGAAAATATTCCGGTGCCGGGAGCACCCAAATCAATCGTTGTTAATCCATAAGCTGCGGAAGGATTTTTTTGATCAGAAGCAGTTGTGTTCGTTACTGAGATCATGTAATCACTCGGACAGGCAGTGGGCATGTCACTGACTATATCAATATCCGCGTTCACATTCGCTGTGGCTGTGGCATGAAGAATTCCGTATTTGCCCATGGAGTCATACATCGCACACCACAGCGGATAATTCGCCGGCTGTCCATTGTTGACACCGAACGATGAATTCGCAGATACGACAAACGCACCGGATGTACCGTTGCTTTCATTGTAGCGCGCCCTCATCTCAAGGGCGTATGCGTAAGCTTTTATCACAGTGTCTTCAATTCCTGAGTTGCCGCTGATAGGCATGATTTGCACATTCCAGTTTACCCCGGCAACGCCAATCGAATTGTTTCCCCGCGCGCCTGCAGTGCCCGCTACATGCGTGCCGTGATGATCTATGAATGGCTCTCCTGAGTTGTCAAGTGCATTCCATCCATCATAATCATCAACGTAGCCGTTGCCGTCATCATCAATGTTGTTGTTGGGAATTTCCCCGTAGTTCTTCCAATAATGAAGATCAGGATGTGTGAGATCAAAGCCCTGGTCAATGATGGCAATCACAATGGTATCACCGCTCGCAGTCCATCCTCCTGTTGCAGCATCCCAGGCAGTTGTTGCGCGAACATCAGCGCCTGCAATTCCGCCCGATTGCCCGATGTTGAGCATGTTCCATTGCTGCCCGAAATCAGCATCGTTCGGTGTGTTCCGGTATTCAACGTAGTGATTGAATTGCGCAATAAGCACATGGGAATTTTGTTTCAGCGCATTGAGCATTTCATTTTCATCCAAAATAGAAAAATCAAAATGAAGCTGCCATATGTTTAGTCGCTGTGAAAGATTTTGTTCGGCTTTCAAACCGGTTTCTTTTCCATTTAGAAGAGAAAGCATTTTAACCACATTATGTACATCGCTGCCTTTCTTCAGCATCACTAAAATATCACCGGCGATGTGATCGGGATGTTGAGCGAAGGCAGTTTCAATTTTCAGAAACAAAAAAGAAGCGACGAAAAAAAAGAGAGCTAAATGATTTGCACACAAAAATTTTTGTCCTGCAGAGACCGTCCGGGTTTTAAAAATCTGCGAAGTCCCGGGAACCAAAATACTTTGCGAAAAAATTTCCATACCCAACGAAAGTTTGTCTCAGTGACTAATCACAATTTTATGCACTCTTACATTTTCTCCCTGAACAATTCTCATTTCATACACTCCATTGCTCAAATCAGAAAGGTTGAAATGAACAGAAGAATGCGCATTCACATTTTGATCGGGTGACAATGTAAACAACATTTGACCTGCCATATTGTAAATTGAAACTTCTGCAATTGCATTATTGGTGTCTTTAAGAATGAGTGATAAAGAACCATCATTCGGATTAGGAAAGATGTTGACACCGGTGTGATCCCAATCATCATTTAAGCCGGAGCAAAGATCAACACGCACCACCTGGGAATCTACGGCAATGCATCCGAGTTCATTCGTGTAATAATAATAAACAGTATGAAATCCTTCACCGGCGATGTTGGGATTGAACAAGCTGTCACTGACTCCGGCACCGGAAAAGCTTCCACCGGTTGGATCGCCGAACAATGGAATTGCAGATTGATAAATGCAAAAAGAGGAATCCAATCCAACAATACTTGCGGGTGTAGGGTCAACTGCGAGAACACCTGATGATGTGCTGCTGCAACCGGAAGATCCGGTCACTTGCACTGTGTAAACACCTGCCTGTAAAGGGGAATAAGAAAAATCAGTTGCTCCGGGAATTTCAACGCCATCCTGTAACCACTGGTATGATAAATTACTTCCGTAGAGTGCGTGCATAGGAGTTCCGACGCAACTCAAAGAATCGCTGCCCCAATGCTCAATGATGGACGCAGCAGGGGTACATGCAGTATCCTTCAGATGATAAATTTTTCCATGGGAAGCATCGGCAACATACAATTCTCTGTAACGATCTTCGCCGAAACCGGTAAATGCATACGCATCACCCGGAATCAGGTTATCTCCAATAGAATCAACAGTGAATGTGCCATCATTATTGTGAGTAATCATTCTGAACTTGCCGCTGCCGTTATCGGTGAAGAAATACTTGCCGAACATTGATTGGTATTGTGCGCCGCGATAAACATATCCACCGATGATGCAGTTATCACCGAAGTGATGGTAGTATTCACCAATGGACCAGGTAACAGGTCCGGCGCCATTACAATTATTGGGTTCATAATTATGGGTGGCCTCGTAACAATCCCAGCCATAATTCTGTCCGCCAGTGTCAGGATATGACATGAAGTCCACCTCTTCCCAAAGATTCTGCCCCACGTCTCCAATCCATAAATCACCGGTTAAATAATCCCAGCTAAAACGCCATGGATTGCGCATCCCGATTGCCCAGAGTTCGGGATAGTAAGAAGCGTCATCAAGAAAAGGATTGTCAGATGGAATTTTATAACCCGAAGCAGTATCGACATCAATACGTATAAGTTTACCAAGATACTTCGCATGGTTCTGTGCGTTTTCATCAGGATCACCTCCGCTTCCGCCATCACCTGTTCCAAAATAGAGGTAACCATCAGGTCCGAATTTGATACATCCACCATCGTGATTGTAGTAGTTTGGGTGAGGAATGCTCATGAGAATCTCCGCACTGCCTGCATCGGCATGATTCGGATTGAGCGAATCAGTTTTGTATCTCGCTATGGTAATGTTGTTACTTCCCCCTATATGAGTATAGTAAATGTAAAATGTTCGATTGCTGGCGTAATCAGGATCAAAAGCTAATCCCAACAAGCCTTGTTCACTTGAAGTTATGATCAGCGTATGAACATCAAGAAAGGCGGTGGGATTTTTATTACCTGCTGAATCACAGATGTAGATGTAACCGTTTTGCTGAACGATGAACAAGCGCCCATCGCCACAGTTCTCAATATCTACCGGACTATTGTATCCGGCAGAAAATTCCTCCAGTGATATATGAAGCGCTTGTGAAAATGAAATGCCCGTGACGAAGCAAAGAAGAAATGCAAGTGAATATCTTTTCATTGGTGTAATTTGAATTAAAGGTCGGAAATTTTTTTTGGGGAGAAGAAAGTCAGATGCCATAAGACAGATTCGGCGACAACCATTTCTCCACTTCCTCGACTGAAACTCCCTTTCGATTTGCATAATCTTCCACCTGGTCTTTTTCAATTTTCCCTACGCCGAAGTATTTTGATTCAGGGTGAGAAAAATAAAATCCGCTGACGGAAGAAGCAGGATACATCGCGAAACTTTCAGTGAGTGTGATGCCTGCTTTTTTTTCTGCTTCAAGAAGATCAAACAGTTTCCTTTTCTCGGTATGATCAGGGCAAGCGGGATAACCGGGTGCAGGACGAATGCCCTGATACTTTTCTGAAATCAAATCATCCGAAGAAAGTTTTTCATCTTTTGCATAACCCCAATATTCTTTTCTCACCAGTTCATGCAGTGTCTCAGCAAATCCTTCAGCGAGGCGGTCGGCCAGGGCCTTTATGAGAATGGAATTGTAATCATCATGATCGTGGTCGAATTGCTCTATGAGTTTTTCAATGCCAATGCCGGCAGTGACGGCGAAGAAGCCGATGAAATCACGCTTGTTTTCTGATTTTGGCGAAATGAAATCAGCAAGTGATAAATATTTTTGTCCTGCAGCTTTTTGATTTTGCTGACGAAGAAAATGGAAAACCATTGTAGCGCGAGATTCATCTCGCATTTGGTTGCGACTTGAAAGTCGCGTTACAATGACGTCATCATCATTCATTGTTCCCGCTTCATAAAATCCAATCACACCCTGTGCCTTTAAAAGTTTCTTGCTCACGACTTCATCAAGCAACTGCTGCGCATCATCAAAAAGTTTTTTGGCTTCCTTGCCAACTACAGGATCATTGAAGATCGCAGGATATTTCCCGCTGAGTTCCCAGGTTTGAAAGAAGGGAGTCCAGTCAATTCGCTCGCGGATTTTTTCGAGCGGGAAATCTTCAAATACGTTATTCCCCAGAAAAGACGGGACCGGTGGTGAATAATTTTTCCAGTCTATCGGAAATTTATTTTCCCGGGCAAATTGAATGCTCACATAATTCTTGTCGCGCTTTCTTCCCAAAAACTGCTCGCGCAATTCATCATACTCGGTTTTTATTTTGGAAGAAAAAATTTCCTGCTGCTCCTTGCTGATCAAACTTGAAACTACCGGAACACAGCGTGACGCATCAATCACGTGCACGACCGCCCGCGAATAGTGAGGCGAAACTTTTACCGCTGTATGCACGCGGGACGTGGTGGCACCTCCTATCAGCAACGGAGTTTGAAATCCAAGCCGCTCCATTTCTTTCGCTACATGAACCATCTCATCGAGCGAAGGAGTTATCAATCCGCTTAAGCCGATGATGTCAGCATTAATTTCTTTAGCAGTGGCAAGGATTTTTTCACTGGGCACCATGACGCCCAGGTCCACAACTTCATAATTATTACAGCCGAGCACAACACCGACAATATTTTTCCCGATGTCATGAACGTCGCCTTTCACTGTCGCAAGAAGAACTTTACCATTATTTTTTCTTGCACCTTTTTCTTTGGCGGCTTCAATGTAGGGAGTGAGAATTGCAACAGCCTTCTTCATCACCCGCGCACTCTTCACCACCTGCGGCAAAAACATTTTTCCCGAACCGAAGAGATCGCCCACCACATTCATTCCATCCATCAAAGGGCCTTCAATCACTTCAATGGGCTTTGCATATTTCAATCGCGCTTCTTCAGTATCCGCCTCAATGAATTCAACAATGCCTTTTACCAATGCATGCTTCAATCGCTCTTCCACCGAAAGTTTTCTCCAGGTATCTTCTTCAACAATCTTTTTTCCTTTTGATTTTACTGACTCTGCAAAAGTTACCAGGCGCTCTGTTGCATCCGGCCTGCGATTGAATAAAACATCTTCCACCAATTCGAGAAGGTCTTTTGGAATTTCATCATACACTCCTACCATTCCGGCATTCACAATTCCCATGTCCATTCCTGCTTGTATGGCATGGTAAAGAAATGCAGAGTGCATGGCTTCACGCACCGTGTTGTTCCCGCGAAATGAAAATGAGAGATTGCTTACTCCGCCGCTCACTTTTGCATAAGGAAGATTTTCTTTGATCCACTTTGTCGCCCGAATGAAATCAATCGCATAGTTGGCATGCTCTTCTATTCCCGTTGCGATTGCAAGAATGTTCGGATCAATAATGATGTCCTGCGGAGGAAAATGAATTTTTTTCGTGAGCAGATCATAGGTTCGTTTCGCTACTTCAATTCTTCGCTCGAAGGAATCCGCTTGCCCTTTTTCATCGAAACACATTACGACGGCAGCCGCGCCATAGCGTCTTACCTTCTTTGCCTGTTGTAAAAATTTTTCTTCGCCTTCCTTGAGTGAAATGGAATTCACAATTGATTTTCCCTGCACGCACTTCAAGCCCGCTTCAATGATTTCAAACTTCGATGAATCAATCATCAGCGGCACTTTTGAAATGTCCGGCTCTGCTGCAATGAGATGAAGAAATTTTACCATCGCTTCTTTTCCATCCAGCATTCCTTCATCCATGTTCACATCAATGATCTGCGCGCCGTTCTCTACCTGCTGTCGTGCAACCGCGACAGCGGCTTCATAATTTCCTGCAAGAATCAATCGTGAAAATTCTTTCGAACCGGTAATGTTGGTTCGCTCGCCGATGTTGATGAAGTTGGAACCCTCATAAATTTTTAACGGCTCAAGCCCGCTGAGGTGAAGTTGTGGCCGCTTAATTGTGTTGATCATTCTTCGTAGTGTAGCTCAGTAGAATTTTGTTTGGTAACATAAGGCACAACATCTTCCATGACCTTTTGTAGTTCTTCATCATTTGGAAGATATAAGCGATACTTACTCGTAAAAATTTGTTTGTTGGTTTTCGGCAACATGATCTTCACGAGTTTATCATCTCTGTGTTTGCAAAGAATAAGACCAAGAGTTTTCTTTTCTCCTCTTCGGCGAATCACCTTATCGTAGTAGTTGATGTACATGCCCATTTGGCCAACATCTTTTGGAAGCACTTCGCCTGTTTTTAAGTCAATCAAGACAAAACAATTCAGAAACCGATGCCAAAAGACAAGATCAATACGATAACCCTTTTCGTTAATGATGATTCTTTTTTGTCGTGCTACGAAACAAAACCCCTTCCCTAACTCGAGAAGAAATTCCTGAAGCTTATCGAGAATAGCATTTTCGAGATCACTTTCTGAATAATAATCTTTCTCTTCCAAGCCAAGAAACTCAAGCACATGGTTATCCTTGATAGCATCAATAGGGTTATTAATTATCAGCCCTTTGGTGCTAAGCTCTTTCACTTTTTTCTTATCACGACTCAAGATCAATCGCTCATACAATCCCGAGTTAATTTGTCTCTTTAGTTCGCGGAGCGACCAGCTCTCATTCGCTGCTTCAATTTCATAAAATTTTCTTTCGTTGTTATCATCAATTCGAATCAATACAAGATAGTGTGACCAACTCACTTTGAATTGCGGGGTCTCAGAAATCCGAGACACTGTCTCGGATTTCTTGCGAAGTGCTTTTGAAGAAGAAGATTTCCGAGACACTGTCTCGGAAATTGGCTTATTGCCGAAATTATTATAGATCAGGTAAAACTTGCGCATATTCTCCAGGTTGTCAACTGAAAATCCTCTTCCGCAATTTTTTACCAGCTTGCGTGAAAGTTTCTTTAATGTTTTCTGTGCATATTCTGCCCTTAGGTTTCCAGTCTGCTCGTTCTGTACAATAAGTTCTCCGATCTTATAATAGGCATGAACCATTGAGTAATTCACAGCTTGATATACAAACGAGCGAGCTTGTGAAATCACACTCTTGATGCTTTCAAAGAGGGAATCGTGCTTAACAATTTTGTGCTTCATCGTTGAAATGAATTTAAAACTGTAAAACGGGGAGTGATCTTGGAGCTACATTCTTCACTGCATTTGCAATTGCCTTAATGTGATCAGGAGTTGTACCACAGCAACCACCGACAATATTTACAAAACCTGATTCTGCAAATTCACGAATCACTTTTGTCATGTGTTCCGGCGTTTCATCATACTCGCCAAACTGATTCGGCAATCCTGCATTCGGGTAACAACTCACATAGCATATCGCAACATTTGAAAGCTCTTCAATGTACGGGCGCATCAATTCGGCACCAAGTGCGCAATTCAACCCAACGCTTAATGGTTCAGCATGAGAAATTGAATTCCAAAATGCTTCAGGAGTTTGCCCGCTCAAGGTTCTCCCGCTTTGGTCGGTAATGGTTCCGGAGATCATGACGGGAATTTGTTTGCCGGTCGCGTCAAAGTATTCGTTGATTGCGAAGAGTGCTGCCTTTGCATTCAACGTATCAAAGATTGTTTCAACCAAAAGCACGTCAACTCCGCCATCTATCAATCCGCGGGCTTCTTCCGTGTATGCTTCTGCAAGCTGATCGAAAGTGACGGCCCGAAATCCTGGATCATTTACATTGGGAGAAAGCGATGCCGTCTTATTCGTTGGTCCCAATGCACCTGCAACAAAACGGGGTTTTTCAGGATCGAGTGCGGAAAATTTTTGTGCTGCTTCCTTCGCAATTTTCGCAGCGGCCAAATTGATTTCATAAACGTAGTCTTCAAGATTGTAATCCGCGAGTGAAATTGAAGTTGCATTGAACGTATTTGTTTCAATGATGTCGGCACCGGCTTCAAGATAGGCTTCATGAATTTCACGAATGATCTGAGGTTGTGTGAGGCAAAGAAGATCATTACATCCTTTCAGTGAGGTAGGGTGATTCTTAAATTGCTCACCGCGAAAATCTTCTTCTAAAAGTTTGTAGCGCTGAATCATAGTGCCCATGGCACCGTCGAGAATCATGATTCTCTTTTCAAGGATTTCGTTGAGTTGCATGTGAAAGAGTTTTTACGATTAACAAATAACAATTAACCTGTTGTTGCCTATCGCGAATTTCAGAGAGTGAATCTTTCGACCACTTATCTTCTCCCGACCATCTGGTCGGGACAGGAATTAGCACCCACCGGGATGGGTTGCTAAGACATCAAAGGGCCTGTCCCTCCGTCTTTCTTGATAAGATGCAGCAAAGGTAAGCAGTAATTGGAAAATTGAAAACGGAAAATGGAGCGTGCCGAAATCCCGGCTCTCATCGGGATAGAAAGGAGTAGTTTGGTACAATGATAAATGAAGTATTTATTACCGGTGGAACAGGTTATATCGGCTCCCGATTGGTTTCTGTTTTAATGAAAAAAAATTTTCCGGTGAGCGCTTTGGTTCGGAACAGTTCTGAAGAGAAATTGCCGGAGAAAGTGAATGTTGTTTTCGGAAATGCACTCGATGCTTCAACCTTTGCTGATAAAATTCCTCCTTCCAAAATCTTTATTCACATGATTGGCGTGGCACATCCGGGTCCGCGCAAAAAGCAACAGTTCATTGATGTTGATCTGAAATCAATTCAGCAATCTGTAACTGCTGCGAAGGACAAAGGCATCGAACATTTTATTTACATCAGCGTTGCACCGAGTGACATCATGAAAGATTATTCTGATGTGCGAATGCAGGGAGAAAAATTGATCTATGAGAGTTTTTCCAGGGCAACTTTTATCCGCCCTTTTTATGTTCTCGGTCCCGCGCATTATTGGCCGTTGCTGCTTACACCTCTTTTCAAAATCCTTTCTCTTTCAAAATCAGGAAGAGAAAAGGCCAAGCGATTGGGTTTGGTTTGGATTGGGCAGATGGTGAATGCATTGGTTTGGGCTGTTGAAAATCCTGCGCACGGAATTCGTATTTTGGAAGTGAAGGATATCAAAAAATTTCCCAAGAAATATTGATGAGATACTCATTGTGGCTCCCTCTGATTTTATTGCCTTCCCTTTCCTTTTCTCAAAAGATAAAACCAGAATATTCTCAACGGCTTCCTAATGAAATCCATGAATCATCCGGCCTTGCGTTGATGCGGCCGATTCAAGTATTTTCTTACGAAGGAAAAGTAATTGATTCTCTTGGTTTGTGTACAGTTAACGATGGCGGAGACAAGGAGCGGGTTTTCTATATCACAAAAAAATATGGAGAACCCTATCCACAATTTTGGGTGATGAATGCTGCTAATCACGATTGGGAGGATTTGGCGCTTGATGATTCATCCAATCTCTACATCGGCGATTTTGGAAATGGCCTGAATCGAAGAAGAAATCTTGGGATTTACAAAGTGTATGTTTCCCCGGCAAGGTTAAATTTTCCTTTTCCATCCCCTGCATTTGTTGACAGTGCTTCATTAATTTCCATTCACTATCCTGATCAAAAACAATTTCCACCCCCGCCATCCAATTGGAATTTCGATTGTGAAGCTTTCTTCCATCACAGAGATTCGCTTTATATCTTCTCAAAAAATCTTTCGAGTCCCAATGATGGTTACACCAAGATGTATCGCCTGCCTGATCAACCGGGCAATTACACAGCAGAACTCGTTGATAGTTTTTATTTAAACGAGCCGGTGACGTCTGCTGATATTTCTCCCGATGGAAAAACAATCGTACTGCTCACGTATTTTTCTCTATGGGTTTTCAAAGATTTCCCTGACCATAATTTTTTCGATGGGAAAATCTTTCAGTTCCCTTTCAATGGCCTTACTCAGAAGGAAGCAATTTGCTTTGCTAACGATCATGAATTGTTCATGACTGATGAAAGACATTTTGGAAAAGGAGGAAAACTCTACAAGATTGATTTGAATCAACTTGATTTTTCCCGGTCAACTTCAAAATACAAGAAGCAACATTTCAAGCGGGCTATCTATAACGCCTTCAACAATCCTAAAGCGAAATACAAAAGAATCATGAAGCGAGAAGCAGCTCAATAATTTTCGGATACCATTCATATTCCAACTGTTGCACGCGCTGAGCAATTGTTTCTGCTGTATCATCCTCTTCAACAGGAATTGACTTCCGAAAAATAATTTCCCCTTCATCAAACTTCTCATTCAAATAGTGAATGGTAATGCCGGTTTCTTTTTCTTTCGCTGCGACCACGGCTGCATGCACGTGCAATCCATACATGCCTGCGCCGCCGTAGGCAGGCAACAGTGCAGGATGAATGTTGATAATCCTATCAGGAAAAGCGCTGAGAATTTTTTCGGGAATCATCCACAGAAATCCTGCAAGTACGATCAGATCAATGTTGCTGCTCTTCAGTAAATCAAGCACACGATCGCTTTCATACAAATCTTTTTTCGAGATGAGATAATAGGGGATGTTTGCTTCATTAGCCACTTGCAGCACCCCGGCTTTTGGATTGTTGCATACAATGCATTCAATTTTTATATCCGGCTTGTGGCGGAAATATTGAATGATGTTCTTAGCATTGGTTCCCGCTCCTGAAGCAAATATGGCAAGGTGTTTCATCTGCAAAATAAATTCATGTCGCAGTACTCATTGAAAAAACTATAGCATGGTATCGCTCCCAAAGTGTAAAGTGAAAGCGATCAAAAATAAAAGTTTAGAGAAGAGACAGACACAATTGGAATGATCAATTATACACCATGGTATTCTTAAGCGGAATTTCCACCACCACTTTATTTCCCTTTCCGATATATCTCAGTGGAAAAATAGTATGCAGCAGGGCAATACCTCTGCCGTGGTTATGAAACACCCGGTCGTCATCAAGCCGAAGATATTTTTCAAAATCGAAACCGTGACCCTGGTCTTCTACTGTTACCAAAATTTTATTGGGAAGCCGCCGGAAGGAAACCTGCACGAATTGATCACGATGCTCGCTTTGAGATAGCCGCTCTTCTACTTCTTCATTCAGGCGATTCTCAGAAATCAGGTGTGTTTTTTCGTCGTAGGTCAAACCAAGATTGCCATGCTCTACTGCATTGGCAAAAAGTTCTGAAATTAAAATTGCCTCCTCGGGATTGGGACATTCATGAGCAATGTGTACCGCGAGAAAATCACCTTCCTTCACCGTGCGAAAATGAAATTCACCTTCTGTCAGAAAACGAAATGCGCCCTTGCTTTCTTCTAATTGCTTCAATAAATCGCGCTTGCGCTCATAATCGAGGATTGCGGCTTTTACCGTAGAGGATAACAATGCCGGGGTAACAGGCTTCACCAAATAAAAAAAAGCACCGGCATCAATTCCATCCTGGATATTCTGAGAATCGCTCATCACGGTTTGCATAATCACCTGAATTTTTTCAAATACTTTTTCCTGTTTGATATCGCGCAGCAATTCAATGCCGGAAACATCTGGCATGCTCCAGTCGAGGAGCATCACTTCAATTTCGTGGGCATGTTCCTTCAGAATTTTTTTGGCATCATCGGCGTGATGAGCAGCTAACACGTTGTACCCTTCTTTCTCAAGGACATTTTTAATCACCATTGTGAAAGGAACATCATCATCAACCAGTAGGACAGTATGTGGCAAGAGGTAAGTATAAATTTAGCAGGTAGAATTATCTCAAAAACTTAAGGGTAGTGAGGCTTACAAAGGTATGATTTAAGAATCTGATTGAATTGTTGGAAAATTCAGGCGGCTATATAATCCGCGACAAATTCAGGATAAATACCCCTGGGTCATCTTGAGATGGAAATAGGGAGAGTCCAGAGGAAGTAAATAAAGAAGAAATGGTCACGATTTTCTTGCGGCTACAACACAAACTTTTTTGAAGCGCTTAACAGTTCCGTCAAGATCAAAAACTTCTACAAATACAATGTAAGAACCCATTCTTGCTTTTTCACCACGTTCCGTTATTCCATCCCAGGTGAAAGTCCCGCTCGGCGAAAGCAATGCGTTACGAATGAGATTGCGTACTTCTCTTCCCTGGGCATCAAAAATTTTTATGTTGGCGGTAAAGCCCGCCTGATTGAATTGATATGAAATGTTCAACACATCATTGTAGCCATCCTCATCAGGAGAAAAAACCTGCGGTGACAGCGTGATTTCGTTTCCGGCATTCGGTTCGCTGAACTGAGAGTTCTTGTAAGTGGGAGTTCCGTAACCCACCGTTGTTGCAGCCGAGTGCCAGTTCATCGAATCCTGAGTCAGGCGATTTGGATCAATGCGCTCGAGTGAAACACCCTCTACATTGGTGATTAATGGAAATTGCCACTGATCGAAGTAGTGCAGTTCATCAATTCGTTCATTGTTGGAATTCAGAAGAATGACTCTTCCTTCATCATCATTGTATGAAGGCATGCTGGTGGTAATGAACCAATCGGGATTCTGCGCAAAATAATTTTGTGTCACCCAATCAGGATTTGCTGTGAGCACGATGTATTGTTGGGGAAAGAAAAGATAACTCGTTGCAGAAGCCGGAGATATTGTTTGCAGCAAATCATTGTCATCAGCATTGGCAATTTGTAAATTCTGAAGGTCGAAGATTTTTTCAGTGTTGTTGTAAATCTCCACGTAATCATAGCCACCGCTTTTGGGATTGAACAGAATTTCATTGATGATGATGTCACCAATTTGTATTGAAGATGGAATTGCAAACTGAGCAGAATCAATTGCTGTCATCACGTTTCCACTGCAGTCATCCATGCCGGTTGCCACGACTGTATACACAATGTTTGAATCAATAACGGGAGTAATGGTGATGTCTACTTCAGTGAAATCACCGACAGGAGCTGCGGAAAGAATTGTGTTGTAGGAGGGAAGAATAGAATAGTTGGAAACATTCATCGCACCGGTACCATCCACACTCTCATTGAAAAATAAAGCAATCGTGCTATTGTTGATCACTGATGCACGAACGAGGTGAGGCGCTGATGTATCTGTAAATGCACTGAGATCAGAATTTTTTCTTCCCGGAGTTCCGCCGCTCACATCAACGCTTCCATGCCAGTTGGCTGCACTTGCGCAAGTGCTGTTAGCATCAATTCGCTCAATAGACCATCCTCCTGCTGACTTTACATCATCATGGTACCAGGTGAGATCATAAATCACTTCATTGATCAAATTTCCTGAAGCATCTTTCAAAGTGAGATCATCACCATCATTATTCAGAGATGGAAAAGAAGTGAGTGACATCACATTTCCGTAAGGAAAAAATAAGGAAGCATCGGTTGATGAGCATAAAATCAAAAAGCTGTCAGGTTGCAAAGTGAAGGAAGAAAATGTTGCAGTGGAAGTTCCGTCACTGAAGGTCCACCCGGTTAAATCAACAGGTGAAGAAGAGTGATTGAAAATTTCCGCGTACTCAGCATCAGGTAATGCAACCACCGGCGAAGGATCAGCCATGATTTCATTGATGATCACATCGCCGGACTGTGCCTGGTAAAATGTGAAGGGAAGAGAAGCTGAAGTGAGAATATTTCCTGCCGGATCCGCGACGTTGGAGATCGTGATCGTGTTGATTACTCCGTTCTGAAAATTATTCGTGAACGTGAGATGCACTAATGAATGATCGGCGCCATCCTGAATTGCAGCCGATGGATTTCCGATTCCATTATTCACGGAGTAGTTCAAAACATTTTGCGAAGAATCCGGATCAACTGCTTCACTAAAGAGAACATCGAGCTGATTTTGAGAAATTACATTCACCTGTATTACTTGTGGCGGAATGGTATCTATTATGGGTGCACCAACATAAATGTTATCAAAATAAAAAAGTGTTGACCGCGAACTTGTGTAGTTGCAAAGAAATCCAAAGTATAAGGTGGAAGTAATGGTGTTATCAGTTCCTGTTCCTTCGAGAGTGTAACTTGTTGCTCCTGTTGTATCAGAATAAATCGCCCAGTTGCCGGAACCATCGCGGGTAACTTTCACTGAAACATGATTTGTGCTGGCAGCAACACGGCCTGCAATGCCGTGAATGATGAGCGTCTCAGTGCTACCTTGTTGCAGATACAACTCAATTGAATCATTGCTTCCGTTCTCACCCACTTTTAAAAAATATCCGTTGAGTGGTTGCTTAAAATTTTGTTGGTCGGAAACGAGATACACTTTCAAGTAGTTGCTGGCTGATGGTGAGAAATCGAGAATGAAAAAGAAATCCCATTCGATGTTATCAATTGCTGTGTTCGGTGTTGAGAGGTACGCAGTGTCAGTAACCGCAGGAGCATTGAGGTGCAATTGTTTAGCGGCATTTATTTCAAACTTTGGGACATCGCCCGCCCAGGCCGGGTTCGAAGAAAAATCACCATCGGTGAAATCATCTGATAGTTGAGCGAACAAATAGCCATGAGAAACGCAAAGGAGCAACGTGAAAATCCAACTCTTCATGATATATGATAATGAAATTACTGAGTGAAAGGTAAAGAAATTCCAACAGCACGATGAGTTGGGTGCATACCAAATTGTCTTTTCAGTCACCCTGAGCCTGTCGAAGGGTTGCGCGCGCAAATGGTTCGACAAGCTGCTCCAAGACCCTTGCACTGCGACAATTTGGTATGTTACCAATGAGTTTGATATTTGAATGGAATGTCTCCTGTTTATTAACTTGCATCCTCTGTATGTCGCAACACATTTTGCCCGATTCTGAATTGCAGGAAGCTCAGAAATTATTCAGGCAACCACTTATTCCTGAAACTATCAGCATAATTATTCGCTCACCGGCAGCCCGTGAAGCGTTTACTGCCTGGAATCTCTACCGCTCCGATTCAAAAAATAAATGGCAGAGAAAAATGATTCGCCGCGAAGACTGGGAAATTGCTGAAGCAAAAGTGATCGAAGCGATCCGGTTGTTCTTATCCAATGGTACCATCACTTTTCCGCCATTCATGCAACCGATGAAGCGTGTGTTGTTTGTATATGCGAGTCCCGGCTTCGACAATTTGAATCCGCGATTCGACCGTGAAATAAAAATGATTGATGAGGCGCTCATTAAAAGCAGGTATCGTGATCATTTTGAATTGAAGCCGTGCCCGCAAATCATGCTTTCTGAATTCAATCTTAGAGTGGCGGAATTTCAACCGCACCTGATTCATGTAGCCATGCACGCTAATCAGACAATCGGATTGCTGTTTTCCAACGATGAAAATATGGAGGCTGCCATTACCGCGGAACAGTTTGCGCGCAATCTCGAATTACTCCTACAGCAATGCCCTATTGAAGGAGTGATCTTCAATTGCTGCCATTCGATGCAACATGCAGAAGAAGCAAGTAAGCTGATTAATTTTTCCATCGGAATGCAGGGACCTATACCGGATGAAACCTGCCAGTTATTTTCGCAGGGATTTTATCAAATGTATTTCGACCATAAGCCATTTGACTTTTCAGTGAGTGCAGGAGTGCTTGCCGTTGAAAACAGCAGCAAGCCAGCAATAAAGAACAGTAGCAAGCAAATTCAATTCTTCAAAAAACCTGAGCCACAATGAGCGAAAATGTGTTAAGAAAAAAGGGGTATCTGCTTTTGGTGAATCCGGAAGTAAGAGTGCAACCACTTGAATTGTTATTGAAAGGAAAGGGATTTATCGAGCGACAGTATTCTGCTATGGAAGAGCTCTTCAGGCCAAACAACATTGCTCCACCGGTTGCCAGTGATGATGTTTCAGCCGGTGACTTGATAGAAGGCACTACCGATCTCGACTTGGGTGCATCCCTGAATTTTTCATGGGCAAATGCCATCCTGAAATGTTTCGGTGCCAAAGGTGCGCAAGCATCCGCTGCACTTAATATGAAGAGGACAGCACGGTTTTCGTTTCAAGATGCTAAAGCCAATCACATTGGCCTGGTGGCTCTCACGAAATATCTGAAAGATTCAAACTTTGATTACGATAATGACACCTTCACCGATCATCTGAAGAACAGCGATCTCTATGTGATCACTTCTATTTTAAAAACCAATTCCTTTTCTATTGAATGGCTTTCTGAATCATCAGTTCAGACACATGGTGAAATAGGAGATGAAAAAACTCTGGGGATCAAACAAGATTTTAATTTCAATAAAGATACCACTGATAAATTAGTGTACGACAAACCTGAACCCATTACGTTTGCGGTAAAGGCCCATCGCATTTTGTTCGAGCGGCAGGGACTGTTCAACAAGAAAACAATTTTCAAATTAGAACCGGCGGATGATCAGGAGGTAGTTCGCAGTGATGAATCATTTCACGGCGAAATACTCGAGACAGGCGATGATGTTGTGATGTTTTGAATTCATGAAATTTTTTCTTCGACATGCTTGATATTGATTGGGATGAAATTCTTGAGAATCTGAAATCGGGACAATGTGTTTTTGTTCTCGGCCCTGAACTTTTCCCCTCTGTCCAATGCGGTAAATCTTTATCTGATGCCATGCAGGATTTATTGCCGAAGAAAAAAGACAACCGGGATGAAGTTGCATTCTATCGCGAAGACGGTTTCTTTTTCTTCACGGGAAGTCTCTCGCAAACGCTCAACAATCAGCTTGCATCACGATTAAAAAAATTCTATGAGCCGGAGGCTTCGCAAAGTAAAATCTATGAAATTTTAATTGAGATTCCCGCGCTCATGTACATATCGCTCTCACCCGATTGCATGATCAACGAGGCCTTTGAGAAGAAGAGGTACTCTTATGTTTTTGACTTCTTCAATTATGAGAAGAAGCCGAATGAATTTGATCCGCCTTCGGTCGAAAATCCATTGGTGTATAATCTTATGGGTTGTGTGGATGATCAGAATACGCTTATTCTCACCTACGACAAGTTATTCGATTACCTCCCGAGAATTTTCAGCAAAGAAACCGAGCCCAAATCACTCATCAATGAGTTATCGAAAGTGTCACGGTTTATCCTTCTCGGCTTTCAATATGATAAATGGTATTTCAATTTATTATTTCGCTTGCTGGGGATGAATAAAACCGAGAGCAACGCCTTATGCAATATTGATCCCAAAGATCCAAACCTGAGCTTCTATTCACGGCACTTTCGTTTTGATTTCATCAATACCGATCCGCAATCTTTTCTGCAGGAGCTCACAGAAAAATGCACCGAGCAAAAAATTCCACTCAGAAGTCAATTGAATAAAGCTGATCCAATCAAGCGAAGGCTGCTCGATCTTTTAGCAGACTTGAAAAATAACTATGGGAAGCTACTCGATCAGATTTTTAAGGATTATCCGATACTTGGTAACGAGGTGGAAGAAATAAGAATACAATATAAAAGGGCCCTTACTGAATATAATAAAAGCGGAAACAGACAACTGTTCGATGAAGAAGAAGACAGGGTCACCGGGCGGCTTCATGATTTGATCAATGAAAATTATGACTGATGGCAAGCAACCGTTATCGTTACCCGGGAGTAAAGCCTTTTACCGAGGAAGACCGTGATCTTTTTTTCGGCCGCGAGGATGATATCCGCAGGTTTCAACAATTAGTGATTCTCGAATCGCTCGTAGTGTTGTTCGGAAGGTCGGGGTTGGGGAAATCTTCACTCCTCGATGCAGGAATAATTCCGTTGTTCAGGGAAGGAGTACAAGGAGGTCAGAAAATCCGGTTCAAGGAATGGAGAAGCGATATAGCATTTGAAGTAAGGAAGATCAGGTTGTTCAACTATAACAAAGATCACCCGCTTTCACCTGTCGACCGAACGATTCAGGTGCTTTCTGATATATCGAAAACTTCGGAGCTTGAAAACTTCTTTTCTGCTATTACTCCATCTATATGGAAAGCAGCGAAGCAATTCCAATTATCGCATCAAAACAAAAAAGCGCTCTTACTCTTCTTCGATCAGTTCGAAGAATTATTTTCCTACCCCCCTGAAGACGTGAAGCGATTCTCTGAAAATCTGGCGAAGCTGCTCAGTAACAATCTTCCGGAAGAGGCACAACGCACGTTGAATAAATTAATGGAGGAAGAGCACGAAGTGCAGGATGAGCAAATGGAGTTACTCTTAACACCCCTGCCGGTGAAGGTGGTGATGGCCATCCGGTCTGACAAGTTTTCGCTGCTTAAGCGAATGAGTGAATTTTTACCCGGCATCATCAGCAGCACGTATGAGCTTCAGCCCCTCTCACCGCAACAGGCAAAAGATGCCATTACTAAACCGGCAGGAAAAAAAGATGATTTCAAAACACTGCCTTTTGAGTTTGAACCCGATGCCATCGAAAAGATCCTTGACATGCTGATGCGCCGCACAGAGGATTTGTATGAAGAGAATGAAACCGGAATTGATTCGACTTACCTTCAAATTGTTTGTGAGCACGCAGAACGTGAAATAGTAGAAGCGCGAAAGGATGTGAAGATTAGCGCAGATGATTTGGGAAGAATGGAATTGATTCTTCAGAATTTTTACGTGAAGCAATTAAAGGAATTAGAGGTTAGTGAAACAGCGTCTGACTTAAGAAAGATTCAGAATTTGCTGGAAGAACGATTGATTAAAAATGAAAGACGGTATGCGCAATCCCGGAAGGAAATTTTGGATGAGCTGCAAATGGAATCCCGCCTTTTCGATGTGCTGATTGACAGGAGGCTGATTCGCTCAGAGCAACTATCGAGCGGGATCTATTATGAGCTGAGTCATGATTCATTGGTACAGCCCATTTTAAAAGTAAGACAAGAACGAATTACAACGGAAGAAAGATTGAGCGCGACTGCCAATGAAATTCAGCAGCAATCAGATCAGCTCAATGAGGCACCGGGCAAGGATAAGAGAGAGGAAGAAAGTGATGAGACTTATATCTCGTTAGGATTAAGTTTATCGCTGAGCGGACAAAACGCAGAAGCGATTAAACAATACACGAAGGCTCTTGAGTTGAATCCAGACAGAGCACTCACCTACCGCAATCGAGGAATCGTATATCAGAGCATGAATGAAACTGAAAATGCAATTCATGATTTTGAAAAAGCCATAGAGCTGAATCCCAAATATGCCGATGCTCTTAACGATCTCGGAGTGCTTTACCTGAACATAAAAGAATACAAGAAGGCTATAACCTACCTCAACATGGCCATCAATGCCGATCCGCAATACATTTACTCTTACAATAACCTTGGTGTTTGCTATGAGAAACTGGTGCCTGAAGAAAAAGCAACAGATGAAAAAAGTTACCAGGAAGCGATTGATAGTTATTCGAAGTGTATGGAAATTGATCCCTTCTATGCCACTGCAATCAAGAACCGCGGACTTCTATACTACAAGCTTGGTGAATATCAAAAGTGCATTGATGACCTTGAGCGTTACCTGCTGCTTAAGGTAACAGATTCTGAAGCCATTAATGAAATCGGACGGTCGTACTATCAATTGAGTTTTTCAGAAAAAATTTCTGTTGATGAAAGAAAAGCAAATGCAGAAAAAGCGTTGGAGTATTTTGAAAGAGTTTCCCAAATTGAGCCGAATGGCCCTTACGCATTAAATAACTGCGGCGCAGCATTAAAGCAATTGGGACGATTGGAAGAAGCATTGGAAATGTATTCAAAAGCCATTGGATTCGATCCTGATTATGAATCAGCTATTCGTAATCGCGGACTCGTATTTAAAAAACTGGATCGGAGAGCAGAAGCCATTCTTGATTTCAGAAAAGCGCTGTCCGTCAAAGCATCAGAAGAAAACTTTTACAACCTCATTCTATTTCTGTGCGAGGATGGGAATTCAGAAGAGGCAGAAGAACTGATGAATACTGCCTTTAATAGTTTTCCTGACTACGATAAGTATGTATATCCGTACGTTAGTGAAATTCGCGATAGCAAACAATATGATGTAGCATTGGCGCTTGTCGAAATGCTGATTGCGAAAAAGCCCAAAGAGGAAGATTACATTCTGAGTAAGGGCAACATTTATTTTTATCAAAAAAAATATGCAGAGGCAAAAGCATGCTATGAACAAGTGATAAAACTGAATGAAAATTATTCTATGGGTTACAATAACCTTGCGGCAATAGAGCAACGATCCGGAAATATGCAAGACTCAATCCCGCTGTTGGATAAAGCGATTGAACTCGATCCTAACAACGAATTAGCCTTCAGCAACCGCGCCTATGCAAACATTAAACTCGGGGAGTTTTCTTCTGCCCGGGATGATTTGGAAACTTCTTTGAAAATGAATCCATCGAATGGAGATGCTTTCGCCTACAAGGGATTTATTGAATTGTTACAAAATAAGGATGAAGAAAAATTTTTTTCCCTGCTGGAAAATTCCGTCAATCAATCCGAGCCGTATCAATTGCAGGATGAAATAGAGGATGAAGCAATTCTTCAACCGTATAAGAATGATTTGAGAATGAAAACCCTATTGTACAAAGTTGAAATTAAGTATGGAATTTTTAAGGGTGTCTCATTTGCGGAAGACAAGAAACGGCTTAGCTGATTGCGCCCGCAATTCTTCCCATAACCTCCTCTGTCAGCATCGGAACAGCATCGAGCGCCGTAAGATTTTCTTTCAGTTGCTTAACTTGAGTAGCCCCCAGGATCACCGTGCTCACATTCGGATTTTTCAAACACCAGGCAAGCGACATTTTCGTCAGTGAAATTCCGAGGTCATCAGCAATTACTTTCAGTTTTTTTACTTTTTCAAATTGGGAAGGATCACTCGTCTTTTGTTCTTTCAGCCATTTCAGATTCTCCATTGATAATCGCGACCCTTCGGGAATTCCTTCGATGTATTTTCCTGTTAGAAGTCCGGATGCAAGCGGCGACCATATCGTTGTCCCCATCCCGTATCGGGCATACAGCATCGCATATTCTTCCTCAAATCTTTTCCGGTGAAGAAGATTGTATTGCGGCTGCTCCATCGAGGGTGCATGCAGGTGATGCTTCTCTGCAATCGTATGCGCTTCAATGAGCTGATCGGCACTCCATTCACTGGTGCCCCAGTAAAAAACTTTCCCCTGCCTGATGAGTATATCCATCATCCACACGGTTTCTTCAATCGGAGTGTCAGGATCGGGGCGATGGCAGAAATAGAGATCGAGATAATCAACGTTCAATCTCCTCATCGCCTGGTGGCACGCTTCATATACGTGCTTGCGGTGCAATCCTTTCTGCAACAGGCTTTGTTTTTTTGCACCGAAAAAAACTTTACTTGACACGCAGTAAGAATCACGGTCCCATTTCATCTTCTTAAAAATTTTTCCCATCACCTGCTCTGACTTTCCGCGGGCGTAAGCTTCCGCATTGTCGAAAAAATTCACGCCGCTTTCATACGCAGTGACCATCAGCTTTTCTGAAACCTCTTTATTAATCTGGTTCCCGAATGTTACCCATGAGCCGAAAGAGAGAGCGCTTAATTTCAATCCTGATTTACCGAGTCGTCTGTATTCCATCCGTTAATTTTTGAACAAAGAAAAAAATTCATTGTGGTTAAGATCTTCGCTTCAAAGAATATCATCATGCAAAAATAAGATCACCTTTAGCTTTTGATATTTTTGTGTTGCCCTGAAACTACTCCTCATGAAAAACTTTCTTCCGCTCATCATTTCAGTTTTTGTTTTTGCATCGTGCTCGAACCCGCCCGCGGTAAAAGTAACCCGCATCGGAGAGCTGGAAGATTTGATCAAGAAGGGTGACATGCAAACGCATGCAAAGCTGCAGGACTATGCGAATGAACAACATCTGTACGCCTTCGGCTCTCTGACCAATCTCAGAGGGTTCACGCAGATCATTGACAGCAAACCATACACGGCAACAGTAGAAAACGGTCAACTGAAAATTGACTCTTCGTTCAATTCCGAAGAAACATTATTTCTCTATGCGACTGTGGATGACTGGAAAGAACTCGATCTTCCTGCCGATGTAAAAACGTGGAAGCAATTGGAACAATTCATCGGCGATCAGGCAATCAAATACAAGGTTCCGAAAAAATACCCGTCACCTTTTTTGCTGAAAGGAATTGTTGCAGATGTAAAGTGGCGGGTGATTGACTGGGACCCGAATGATAAAGAAGTAACGTACAAGAAAACGGTGCAGTCGGGAATACATGGTGAGTTGCAGAATGAATACATCACGGCAATCGGTTTTTATTCTGTGGAACCATATCAAGTGCTGGCTCATAAAGAAACCAAGATGCACATTCATGTCGTGAACCACGATCATTCCATTGCCGGGCATGTTGATGATTTGGGTTTTGACGGGGGGATGAAGTTGTATTTGCCGAAGAAGTATGTGGAGGGTAAGTGAGTTCAGTAGCAATTAGAACAAAAACCATATCCTATTAAAAAAGTCCGCAGCTTTCGCACTGCGGACTTTCAATCAATAAACCAATACAAATAAATTCTACCACCCCGGATATAACAACAACCCAAACACACCATTTGAAATTCTGTTTGCCTTAGCGGATGAGGAATTATTAAACGGATCACGCAAGGGCCGCTGGAACGGAATCGCATAATAACCTTCCAGCACAAACGCTCCCAAAATATTTACGCGCAACGATGCTCCTGCACTGAATACCGGAATGCGCGTTGGGTTTGTGGTGAGCTCATCATAATCCGTTGTGAATTTCAATGAAGGCGTTGCATTGCTCCACGCCATTCCTCCATCGAAAAAGAATTGAAGTGTTGAGGGAAATGCTAAACTTTTTATCGGCGCAATTTCCCTCGGACCGGTTACCGGCAATCGCACTTCCATATTCAGCACGCCGATTTTACTTCCGTAGAGGCGATCAATTTCAGGAGTGCTGCCATCTGCATTCGCCGGCACTTCGCTATAGTCAAATGAATAAGTATTATATCCCCGCACAAAAAAATCTGCGCCAACAGTAAGCGGACTGATGGTGTTGGGATCATTCGCATCGCCAAAATATCTTCCATAGTGAATCACACGAGCAGCAAACGAAACCGGCTTCACATATTTGTACGCGCGAAAATCAGTGAGTAATGTTCCGAACTTGAAGGGGCCAACTATTCCATCCGTTTCAATCCTGTAGCGATAACCATCGAGCGGCGACGTAAAACCAAATTTTGAATTGTCAGCAACGAACGCAAGTGATACAGTTCCGTATTGATAACCTTTCGGAGCAGGAAGCTTGAAATTCTGCTCACTCACCAGATAGGTCGGATTTCCAAACGCATCAATCATGTATGTTGCGCGCTGATCAACATAGCTGTAATTCACGAACGTAATTCCCAAACCACCTTCCACACGATAAACACGCGAGAGCGGGTAATACACGATGCCGGTGAGCGCATCATCAAACTCGCGAAGGATGTATTGATCAAGATTGTACACGTAATTAAGCTCACCATCAATTCTTGCGGTGTCATAGAACGCAAAGAAGTTGGAGTAACCATAAGGCACGTGTGAAAAAGTAGCGCCCCATGAAAGCCTGTGCTTCTGATTCAAATAACCCACAATGCCTCCGATG
>DASRAJ010000074.1:0-67632 GCA_035638255.1 Chitinophagales bacterium | reverse complement strand
AGTTGGTTCACTTCAAGCTTGCTTTTAGCTTGTCGCCGGTGGTAAATAAGAATGAATACCACAGAGAGAAGCGTAAAAATTATTACGGCTCCGCTGACAATCCAGTTACGCCTGGTGCGCTCGTCAGCCAGGTGTTGCAATTCAGCTTGCTGACGCAATGCAAGCCTTTCATTTTCCTGCTGCGCTTCTTTTAGTTGATCATCTGCAAAAGAAAATGATCGGCGGTTATATTCTTTTACTGCGATATCAAGTTTTTTCTGCTGCTCTTCAATTTTTGAAAGACGATCTGTAATTTCTTTCATCGAATCCGGTTTCCGCGAAGCGTTACTCAAGCCATTATTTTGAAAACTTTTTTTCATCGAAACAATCTCATTCTTCAAGGCCAAATCCTCACCCAGTGCCGAAGCACGCTGACTGTATTCAAGGGCTGAGCTCATCTTCGCATGTTGCCAAAAATTGTGGCTCAATGTCAGCATGAGGTTGATTTTTCCGGAATCATCTGTTGCCTTACTGATCGCACTTAATAATGAATCTGTTTTGAAATCCTGAGTGTGTGCCATCAATGGAAGAATGGAAAGGAAGCAGCAGCAGCAATATTGACTCAGTGTTCTCATCGGCGGCTGATTCAGTTGAATAAATGGAGCCAACAACATTAAAATTTATTTGGTACTTCAAAATAATTCTTGATCAATTTCCTTTCAGCTTAACAATCCAGCAGTCGTAGTTCCCATAATTTCCTGTTACATCTCCGTTTTTCGAATCTGATTCTCCTGCTATGATGAAGCCCCCATCAGAGGTAAGCAGAATATTCCCTGACGCTCTTTCGTTCCCGCTTCCACCGAGTGTTTTCTGCCATTGTAACTTTCCTTTTTTATTTAACCGGATGACCCAATAATCTACAAGCCCGTGGTTGCCGGTAACATCTCCGTCAACAGAACTTGTTTCACCAAAAACAATATATCCTCCATCCGTAGTTTGTTGAATAGAATTAGCATTATCGTCTAAGATCCCGCCAAAGCATCTTTGCCATTGAATAGTTCCGTTACTATCCAATTTCAAAATCAGAAAATCAGTTAAACCGTGGTTGTTTTTTATCTCAGCATCGTTCGATGATGTTGTGCCGGCAATTGCATAGCCGCCATCCTGGGTTTGAATCACTGAAGAAGGATTATCATATCCGGCGCCACCGAAATTTTTTTTCCATCGAAGATTTCCGGCACGGTCAAACTTCAGCAACCAGATGTCAAAGTTATCACTGTGATTGCCGTTGAAATCGCCGTCATTTGATTGTGAGCTCACGACCGCTACAAACCCTCCATCACCCGATGACGCAAGATTACTCACGCCATCTTTACCGCTGCCCCGAAAAATTTTCTCCCAAACTTCATTTCCATCCTTGTCCCATTTCACAAACATAGCGTCCTGATCTTGAGAAGAGCCTTCAGTGGAGTCCTTATTGAGCCCGATTCCTCCGCAAAAAATATATCCTCCATCATCGCTAATTATCATAGATGAACCTATATCAATCCATTTTGTGCCAATTGTTTTCTGCCATTGCTGATTGCACTGTGAGTCCAATTTAAGAATCCACCAATCTGCTGCTCCATGATTGTTCACCACATCTCCATCAAGAGAATAAGTAGTTCCAGTAACAATAAAACCATGATCCCCGGTTTGAAGAATGCTGTGCGCTTCATCAAAATAGCTTCCACCCAATGTTTTAGACGATTGGATATTTCCTTTAGAATCTAATTTCACAATCCAGTAGTCATTGAATCCATGACTGCCAACAACATTTCGGTCGAATGATGCTGCGTATCCGGCAACTACGTAACCACTATCATAAGTTTGAATGATGTACCGCGCATCTTCGTGCAAACTTCCTCCGAAGTTTTTTTGCCATTCAATTTCCGGCGCCCGTTCACTGCACGATGATGTGAGACTTAATATGCCCGAGATGAAAGGATAAAGAGCCAGTTTACTAAAATTCATGGCTAATTTTGAAAAGAAAGAATTGGATTGATAAAAGTATAAAGGAAATCAATTCTCATAATGTGTCGTGAAAGGTGACACCAGTTTCACGAATCAGTCTTTTGCCTGATAGAAATTGTGACATGACAGATTCGAGAGCACCAGGAATGAAAAAAAATCTGCTGCGCTTTCTTCATTTTATTGAAAAAAAACGCAGCAGGATAATATAAACCGAAATGGGTTTTACTTCTGATAAATCAATTGGGAAGAATAGACTTTGCTATTCATCATCACTTTCACGAGATACATTCCACCTGGAAGTGAATGATCGAGAGAAATTTCTTTCTTCAATTCTCCGTCTGTGACTGCAAGTTTTTCCGAATAAACAATTTGACCAACAAGGTTCATTACTTCAATAGATCCGTTATCATTTACTTCTTCATTGAACTTAAGATCAATGATAAAGTTTCCGGGGCTTGGATTTGGAGAAAGCGCGAGGGTGCTTGAAGGAATTTTATTGATCTCAACCGAGGCTTCCTTACATGATTTGGTAACTTTTACTCCCGCCGAAGTTTTACTGCAGCCATTGCTGTTGGTAACAACTACCTTGTAGGTTCCTTTTGTTGTTGCAGTATATGTTTGATTGGTCTCTCCGGGTATTTCGCCAGAGCCTTTTTTCCATTGATAGGTGAGACCTGATCCACTGTTTGCTTGTAACACTACTGAGCCTGTGCCGCAAATATCAAGATTGCCCTGAGAAGTAATGGTTGCAGATGGAAGTGCTATGGTGCTGATAATTGTTACTGCAGAAGCGGAAGTGCAACCAAAACTATTTGATTCTATCACTTTATAATTGCCCGCATTTTTAGTAGTATAAGTTATTGAAGAATCAATTCCAACAGTGGTGTTTCCTTTTTTCCATTGATAAGAAATTCCTGAACCTCCGTTGGCGGTCAATGTTACTTTGGTGCCTTTGCACACGGTGACTGTTCCTTCGGGACTAATCGTTGCCGTGATTGCATTTTCATCTATCACTCCATTGCAGTTGTCATCAATGCCGTTGCAGATATCTGAAGCTCCGGAATAGACATTCATGTTAGTATCATCGCAATCGGTATTGTTGGTAACATAGCCTGTGGGTTGTGAGCATGCTGTTGTTGTTATATTGGGATTACCATAGCCATCACCATCTGCATCGGCATAAAAAGTTTGCGGAGTACAATCGGGTGCAAGTTTTACGATCCAATAATCATTAGCGCCCCGGTTGGTTTGCGTTTTATCGCCGCTTATACCTGATTGAGATACTCCTGCTAAAATGTAGCCGCCCTCAGATGTTAGTTGGAGGTCAGTAAACTCATCAAGACCGCTACCGCCAAAACGTGCATCCCACAGTTTTATACCAGTAGCGTCGGTTCTGACGATCCAGTAATCCCAATTACCCTGACTTGCCTGACTCTTATCGCCGCTGATTCCTGAAGCAGAATATCCACCAAAAATAAATCCTCCATCAGGTGTTTGCTGTGCTGCTTCATTCGTTTCATTATTGCTGTCATCACCGCTTCCTCCGAATCTAAAATCCAAAAGTTTAATACCATCTGCGTCAACTTTTACGACCCAGTAATCAGTACCGCCCTGGCTTGCTTGTGTTTTATCCCCGCTAATGCCTGACGAAGAATATCCTGCCAAAATATAGTCGCCATCGGAAGTTTGCTGAAGCCCCCACAAAAGATCATCGCTGCTTCCGCCAAAGCGCTTATCCCACTGCTTGTTGCCATTTGCATCCGTTTTTACAATCCAATAATCTATACCCCCTTGACTTGCTTGTGTTTTGTCACCACTAATTCCGGAAGATGAATAGCCGCCTAAAATATATCCTCCGTCAGAAGTTTGTTGAACTACAGTTTCATAATCCTCACTGGTTCCTCCAAAGGTTTTGTCCCATTGTTTTGCTCCATCGGCATCAATTTTTACGATCCAATAGTCTTTATTGCCCTGGTTGCCTTGTGTTTTATCTCCGCTAATTCCTGAAGTTGAATATCCTCCTAAAATGTATCCTCCATCTGATGTGAGTTGTAAATGCTTAAGGAAATCGTCTCCGGTTCCTCCATAATCCTTATCCCATTGTTTACTGCCATTTGCATCAATCTTAACAACCCAATAATCCCAACTGCCATGAGTCGCCTGTGTTTTGTCACCGCTGATGCCTGATGCAGATGTGCCAGCCAATATGTATCCGCCATCAGGAGTTTGTTTAATTGTGAAGAGCTCATCCGCTCCACTTCCTCCAAAGCGATTATCCCATTGTTTGCTTCCATTAGAATCGGTTTTCACGGCCCAATAATCCCAGCTTCCCCGGCTTGCTTGTGTTTTGTCACCACTAAGACCTGATAGACTATGTCCGGCCATGATGTATCCTCCATCCGGGGTTTGTTGAATAGAATGGAGATTATCGTCACTACTTCCGCCAAAGCGCGCATCCCATTGTTTGATTGGAGCAACTTGAGCAAATGAAATTGAAATGATCATGAATTGCCAAACGATAAAGGCAGACATGGTTAGTCTAAGTGGTGTTTGTGTTTTCATTGTTAAAAGTTTAGTTGTGATGGAATGAAAGCAGTCTTGAAAAGTTTTACCTGTCATTACTTGGGAATCCGTGAAGGAATCAGTTGTGTTGAATTTGTTTTTCATGATTGAAAAGTTTTAAGGTTAAGAATGGCACAAAAATCCCTTGCCCCCGAACTCTGTGCAATGAATCTTAACCTGCGCGGTTTTTTTGCTCATTAGAGCCTGAAAAAAGCAGCCCGGTGAATGCTTTGCTATTCAGCATTTACCGGGCGACTGAAGTTTGTGTTATTACTTTTGATACAGAAGCTGTCTTGAATAAACCTGATCGTTCAGTGTGACTCTCACCAGATACATTCCATCCGGAAGAGGGTTGTCCAAAGAAATTTCTTTCTTTAGTTCATCGTGCATTACTGAAATATTTTTTGAGTAAATGATTTGCCCGAGTAGGTCTATCACTTCAATGGTTGCAGGTTCGTTGGCTTCCTCATTTTCCTCAATGCCTTCGCCATACCCTTTGAGATTGAGTGTGAAGTGGCCTCCTGTAGGATTGGGATAAAGTAAAAACTCAACAGAAGAAATTTCATTTCCGGTTGACTCTTCTATCCTGCATGACTTAGTTACCTTAACTCCCGCCGAAGTTTTACTGCAGCCATTGCTGTTGGTAACAACCACCTTGTAGGTTCCTTTTGTTGTTGCAGTATATGTTTGATTGGTCTCTCCGGGTATGTCACCAGATCCTTTTTTCCATTGATAGGTGAGACCTGATCCACTGTTTGCTTGTAACACTACAGAGCCTGTGCCGCAAATATCGAGATTACCGAGAGGTGTAATAGTTGCTGTTGGAGCTGCCAGCACCGTAACAGTTGTAGCTGCGGAAGTAGAACTGCAACCGGAACTGTTGCTTTCGTATACTTTATAGTTGCCTGCGTTTTTAGTAGAATAAGTTGAGTTAGTTGCGCCGGCAAGTGTGGTGTTTCCTTTCTTCCATTGATAGGAAATTCCTGAACCACTATTAGCAGTCAGCGTGATATATACGCCGGAACAAGTGCTTACCGTTCCTGTTGGAGTCACTGTTGCCGCGAGAGTACACTCACTCTTAAAAGAAATATCATCAAGCCCTACATTGTTTGCGTAGTTAACTCCACTTATATCATGGAGACTGATGTTTGCTGTTGTAGCTGATCCCGAATTCCATGTGACTGATCCTTGTATCCAGGTATAGTAGACATAAGGCGCCGGCGAGTTGATGGGTGAACCCACATTTACGTTGTTGATCTTTACCTGAATCGGCGTAATCACATTAGTGTTTGAATAGGTATTGAGAATCCACAAAGAAAAAGTGTAGTTTGTGTTGGGTTGAACGGCGACTGATTCAGACCACATACTACTAAGAGTGCCATCTACTTCAAGTATCATAAAATTTCCGGCTCCGGTAGTATGATCATGCCCGACAAAACTTGTTTGATAAAATGAAGCATCAGTCCCAATGGCATAAGAAGGAGCAACACTTAAACAATTGTAGGAATTGCAGGTGGAATAAGTACTTGTAAATCCTGTATTCCCTGATTCAAAATTTCCGTTCACAATTAATTCAGGACCTTGGGCATGTAATGTTGTGATGAAAAAAAACTGCAAAAGGAGTAATGCTGAAAATTTGAAGATTGAAAGTGTATTCCATGAAAAAAATCGGAATCCCACAGTAGTTTTTGAGGTACTTGTTTTGTTTTTCATTTTTGAAAAGTTTTAAGGTTAACAATGGGAACAAAAGTCCATCGCCTCCATGCGCTGTGCAATCAATCTTAGCCAGCGTTAAGAATCAGCGGTGAGCGTTGAGAAAACCTTATAGGCGCAAATAGGAGGAAAGCAATTAAAACCGGCTTCAGGCAGCACTACCTGTTAAACTTCTGAAGAAAATCGCTCACCCTGCGTGCAGCAATGCGGATGAAGGTGTCGTCATCCATTTGCACAGCATGGCTTTTGGAATTATAGTGTGTGATGTGATTGCGGTTCACCATGTGCGATTCATGAATCATGATGAAGTCTTCGTTCCCTTGCAGCATTTTTTTCTGCAGCATACCAATGTTGAGGGAGTACATGGTCTTCAATACTTGTCCGTTCTTACGGAAAAAGAAGATTGCCTGGGAACCACTCGCTTCAATGCGTATCACATCATTCACAGGAACCACGATGGAATCCCCCTGCTTTGGATTGGGAAGAATAATTTGCTTGGGTTGCGCAGTGAGATTGCGAAAACTTTCAGTCAGCACCTGCAACTGTGACTTGAATTCATCCGCTGATTTTTTCTTCTTCACCCGCCCCACCGCTTCCCGTAGCAGTCCTTCGTCAACCGGTTTCTCAAGAAAGTCAACTGCTGAAAAACGAAATGCCCGTGCCGCATACTTGTTGAATGCAGTAATGAAGATCACTTCAAAATTGCGCTCTTGAATTTTTTCAAGCACATTGAAGCCCGTGGTGCCATCATTCAATTCAACATCGAGAAAGACAATTTCTGGTTGTTGTTCGCGTATTCCTTTCACGGCATCATCCACATTCATCCATATTCCCGATACAACCACTTCAGGACAAGACTTGACGATAAGACTCCTGAGTGATTCAGCAAAAATTAATTCATTGTCAACTATGGCGGCGCGGAGCATAGGTTGAAGTTAACAGTTAATCGTCATTGCGGGGAACGAAGTGTTGGCCATGTGCGTATGCGTGACGATGCAATCTCCAGGGGCATGCTGAGAAATTTGAGGGATTGCTTCGTCGCCCTATCGCTCAATTCTCTCACTTCGCTCCTCGCAATGACGCTTAAGGTTAAACCGGTATCTCAATCCTCACCTGCGATCCCTGCTCAAATAATTGTTGCACTAACGAACCTTTCGTCTTTACTTTTCGATTCAGCAGTTCAATACGTTCGCGGGTGATTTGCATTCCCATGGATCGTTTCTTCTCCGCAGTTCTTGAATCTACCATTGTTGAGCCGAGTCCGATACCATCGTCTTCTATGGTTGCTTCAAGCAATCCGTTTTTTTCTTTGAAGTGAATCAAAATTTTCCCGCGGCGATTTAATGGCATCAAGCCATGAAGAATTGCATTCTCGATCATGGGTTGCAGAATCAATGGTGGAACGGTTATGAAATCTGCATCAATGGATTCATCAAAAGAAACTTCGTAATCGAATCCGCCCGGAATGCGAATAGCTTCAAGCTGCATGTAGTTTTCAATCATTGCAATTTCTTCGCTCAAAGAAATTTTTTCTTCTTCCGAATTCTCAAGCACTTGTCGCATCAGGGTGCTGAATTTGACGAGATAGTTGTCTGCCAATTCCGGACGCTGCTCCATAAATGTTCTGATGGAATTGAGTGCATGAAAAATAAAATGGGGATTTAACTGTGAGCGCAGCACCTTGTTGTTTAGCAGATGCATCCCGAGTTTATTCAATGCCTGCCTGCGGCGATAGACCTGGATGAAAACGATAGAAAGCAACGCAACTGTGATTATGCTCCCTGCGATAATCCAGTTTCTTTTGATGCGTTCATTTTGCAGGTGTTGAATAGTAGCCCGCTGCTCATTGGCAATTCGTTCTTTATTCTGCCTGGCAGTTACTACCAGGTCGTCGGTAAGTGAGGAAGAACGTTTTTCATACTCTTTAAGTGATGCATTAAGAGTATCCTGCCGCCTTTCTATGCTTTCAAGTTTTGCATCAAGAGCTTGCAATGATTTCGCATTTTCAGTGGCGGGTTTTTTTTTCGCTGATTCAAGATCAGAAGAAATTTCTGCAACCTGTTTTTGTATCACCAGCTTTTGCTTCAATGCCAATGCCGTGTTGGAATAAAAAACGGATGCGAACTCGCGGTCTTGATTCCACAATTCCCTGCTCAATATTTCGAGTGCTGATACTTTATTTGAATCATCCTGTGAATCTTGAATAGCAGCAGACAGAGAATCAACAAAATCGATTTGAGCAATTCCCCAATGAAAACCCGAAAGGAAACAGCCCAAAAAGAGTAATGTTGATTTCATATTCCGGTTGTTGGAATTTCCAAACTTCAAACTTCAAGAAAATTTCAAGAAGAAAAATTTCAAAACACAAACTCGGAACTTTGAGCTTTGAATCTTTCTTGATCCCGAGCAATCGGGAGGATTTTAATTCTTGATATTTATTCTCTGCTATTCCGCTTTCAATTTTACAATCCATACATCTTCGTTTCCATGATTCCCTTTCACATCACCGTCATTGGAAGTTGATTGCCCGCAAAGAATATAGCCGCCATCGTCGGTTAGCTGAAGGGACGAAAGCATATCATCATCGGAGCCACCGAGTGATTTTGTCCATTTAACGTTTCCCTTCTCATTCAACCGGATGAGCCAGAAATCTGAAAGACCATGATTTCCTTTGCCATCGCCATCCACCGAGTTGGACCATCCTCCGGCGATGTAGCCGCCATCAGAGGTTTGTGAAATTGAGTTGAGCTGTTCTGAGAGCAGTCCTCCATAAAATTTCTGCCATTGGAGATTTGCTTTATCATCAAGTTTCATAATCCAGCCATCATACTGAATAACTTTGTCCATCACGTTTTCTTTTTTAGAAAGAGATCCGCCGGCAATTGCAAAGCCACCATCGCGTGTTTGAATAATTGAATTTGGAAACCCTAACCTGGATTCACCGTAGTTTTTTTTCCACTCCGGATTTCCATCGTGTCCCAATTTTATGATCAGGTAATCAGTATTCAACGGGTTCCCGGCTGAATCACTTTCGCCGCTCTTTATCAGTTCAGTCAGAACATATCCTCCATCCCGGGTTGAAGCGATTGAAGTAATATATTCTGTCAAGATTCCACCTATACTTTTTTGCAGGATGATGTTGCCTCTGTCATCTAATTTCACTAACCATGCATCCTGTTTTCCATGATTGCTGCTAACATCTCCATCATCTGAATCCGTTGATCCGGCTATTAAAAATGTTCCGTCCTTATGTTGCTGAATGCATGTTGAATATTCATGTCCGCTGCCCCCCAATGCTTTTTTCCATTCAATCATTCCATTCTTATCAAACTTCATCACCCAAATATCAGAACCACCGTGGTTGCCCTGAACATCGCCGTTGAATGAGTAGGTATGCCCGGTTACAATGAATCCTCCATCGGGGGTTGTTGTTGCATATGCAGCTTCATCATAATAGTCACCGCCAAAACATTCCTTTCTAAGTACTTCACCGTGCTTATTTAGCATCAGAATCCAGAAATCCGAAGCGCCATGATTGCCAACTACATCACCATCCAATGAGTTCACGAAACCCACAGCAATATATCCGCTGTCAGTAGTTTGCCGGATGCAGCGGGCGGCATCATACAAACTTCCTCCGAGGCTTTGCTGCCATTCAATATCAGGTGCTTTTTGTTTACAGGAAGATAGGAGAATAGTTATTCCTGCAAAGAGAATCAGGCAAAATGAATTCTTGAAATTCAGAAGAGGCTTGATGATGAGCAGAATTGGGATGGATAAAAATAACAAGGAAAAGTTTTCTCACCGTGCATTCAAATTCGAACTCTTCATTGACATCAAAGAGTGCCGCAATCAATTTGCTTAATTTTGCTTCAGAATTTCCCACACATCTTCATGAAGAAATACAATTTCTATTCAGGTCCCGCCATTTTACCACAGGAAGTTTTTCAGCAAGCATCGAAAGCAGTAATTGAACTCGACAACATCGGTTTGTCGCTTATAGAAATCTCACACCGAAGCAAGGAGTTTGTGGCGGTGGTGGAAGAAGCGCAATCGTTAGTAAGGGAAATCACAGGACTTGACGATGAATACAAAATACTTTTTCTGCAGGGCGGAGCCACCATGCAGTTCTGCCAGGTTCCTTACAACATGCTGAATGAAAATGAAACTGCTGCATATATGGAGATCGGTTCGTGGTCGAAGAAGGCAATCAAAGAAGCGAAGTTGTTTGGCAATGTAAACGTGGTCGCTTCTTCTGCTGATAAGGATTTTACTTATATCCCGAAGAATTTTTCTGTTCCTTCCGACGCTAAGTATTTTCATATCACTACCAACGAAACTATTCATGGTGTACAAATGCAGCAGATCCCGGACTCGCCGGTTCCGCTGATTGCTGATATGAGCTCTGATATTTTTTCCCGCCCGCTCGATTGGAAAAAGTTCGACATGATCTATGGCGGCGCACAAAAAAACATCGGGCCGGCAGGCGCCACGCTCGTGATCCTGAAAGAAAGTTTGTTGGGAAAAGTGAAACGTCCGATTCCTACCATGCTCGATTACCGCTCGCACATCAAAGACAATTCATTGCACAACACCCCATGCACATTCTCTATTTACGTGTGCATGATCACGCTGCGATGGCTGAAAGCTCAGGGAGGATTGGTTGCGGTAGAAAAAAATAACCGGGAGAAGGCATCGTCTCTTTATGCAGCTCTCGATGCCAGCGAATTATTTATAGGAAATGTTGCGAAGGAAGATCGCTCACTCATGAATATAACGTGGGTGCTGAAAAAACCGGAACTCGAAGATGCCTTCAACAACTTCGCGAAAGAAAACGGCTGCATCGGAATCAAAGGTCATCGCAGTGTTGGCGGCTTCCGCGCATCTATTTATAACGCCATGTCACTGGAAGGAGTGAATGTGTTGATTGATGTGATGAAGGAGTTTGAGAGGAAGAACGGTTGATTTCGGATTTTAATCGGTTGACCTAATTAAGCACAGCAACCTTCTTCGCAATTGTCACCCGCTCGTCTTTCCTCACTGTCACAAAATAAATTCCTGCGCTCAGTTCAAGCGGAAAAACATTTTCTCCCGATGAAAGATGATTGAACTCCGCAATCTTTATTCCCAATGCATTAAATATCTCAGCGGAAAAATCAGTACCATCTTCTCCCAAATCAATCATCAACTGATGCTGTGAATAGAAAATTTCTCCGGTACCAAATTGGGCAATTCGAAAGGTCCTGTGAATAGTATCAAGTGCTGTGAAACAACATTCCGGAATAATGTTGTCTTCAATGGTGAAAGTATCCGGCTTGCAAGTATTTCTCATCACGTGATTGAAGAAGCAGGAAGCGTGTCGAACAACGTAATCACCGGAAACAAGACTTGCATGATGATCAGAAGGACTGGAATCCAATTCAGCGCAAATGCCCAGTGATAACAAGCGCGACTGAATTTCACCAGAGCCATTCACAAGCTGGTAAGCACTTCCGCATTGTCCCCACGCAAGATGATTGAATCCATAGGGAACAAGGGGATCATTGTGCGCGTGAAACGAAATCAGAGGAATGTTTTCGTTCGCATCAATATCACTCGTATACTTTATCGCTCCTAATTCATCCAACACACCTTTAATGGTAAAGTGATCGGTCAAAGAATTATCAGCGTGAGCAATGTCACCCAAATTCAGCGGGCCGGTAACAGCATCGGTTTCCTGCTGATCCTGAAATGCAACAGCGAGTGCCGTAATACTTCCTGAACTTTGACCGCCGACAAACAGCCATGAAGTATCAATTCGAAAATCCGCAGCGTGGTGAACGAAGTAACGCAGCGCTGCGCGCGCGTCCTGGATGCTGCGATAATAATTTTGCCACAATCCGGAAGTGTCAGAAGAAAGACAGTTACCGGTTTGCCATTGTGAGAGGCGATAGTTTATGGATGCGGCGGTGAAGCCCCGAAGAGCAAACTGCATTGAAAGATTCGCATTGAAACTAAGAGAACCTGCTTCGTATTCTCCTCCGTGAATCAATAAAATGAGCGGGCGCTTGCTCAGGATATCTTTTGCTGTGTCAGGAAAATAAATTTGGAAGCTGAAGCTCGTGTCGGTGTTGTTCGGCGCATCAGCATAGTTACCGCTCACGTTCTTAATCTCGGTGCTATTAAATGTCTGAAGTGAGCAATACCGTATTCGCGGGCGCTTCCAGTCGTGAAGAATGATTTGACTTTGTGCTTCAATGAATGAGAGTGAGAAAAAAAATATTAGTGAGACACGTTTCACGTCACTACGAATTTGAAACCAAAGGTACTTGAATCCTCCGCGGGACCGGAGCGATTCATTTCTGCTTTTCTATTTTCGCCTTCATTACTATTCACCACAATGATTAAGATACTCGCCAACGATGGTATTGAACCTTCTGCAAAAGCTGCACTGGAGAAAGAAGGTTATGAAGTAATCACTCAAAAAATTCCACAGGAAGAATTACCGAAACGGATCAATGAGTTTGATGCACTCACGGTGCGAAGCGCCACGAAAGTCCGCAAGCCGTTGGTTGATGTGATCACCCGGACCAAACTCATCATACGCGGTGGTGTTGGCGTTGATAACATTGATGTAGAGTATGCCCAATCGAAGGGAATCACAGTGAAGAACACGCCGCGGGCATCATCGCTTTCAGTGGCAGAATTAGTTTTCGCGCATTTATTCGGCGCCATCCGTTTTCTTCCCGATTCAAACCGGCAGATGCCGGTGAACGGAATTTCTCAGTTCAATGAATTGAAGAAAAATTATTCGGGAGGAACAGAACTGCGGGGGAAAACACTCGGGTTGCTGGGCTTCGGAAACATCGGGCAGGAGACAGCAAAGATTGCTCTTGGTATTGGGATGAATGTGAAAGCGTGTGATCCGTTTGTAAAGGAAGCGGCATTAAAAATTCTAATTGCAGGAGAGGAAGTGGAAATTGTGATAGCCACAGTTTCAAAAGAAGAATTGCTTTACGCCAGCGACTTCATCAGCATTCACGCTGCAGGAAGCCAGGAAGTGCTCACAGCAGAAGACTTCAGCGTGATGAAAACGGGAGTGGGAATCATCAACTGCGCGCGCGGCGGTTTGGTCAAAGAAAGTGTTATGATTGAAAATCTTGACTCAGGAAAAGTTGCATTCGCGGGACTTGATGTGTATGAAGAAGAGCCGACAAAAAATTCGCTGCTGCTGAATCATCCGAAAGTTTCGCTCACACCCCATATCGGCGCTTCAACAAAAGAAGCACAAGAGCGAATCGGGAAAGAAATCGTGGAGATCATTATGGGGTTCTTCAAAAAGACGGAAGACTCGCGGATGTGAGGCTTGTGGACGCGATATGTAAGATGTAAGGCTTAAAAAATCAAAATCAGAAATCAAAAACCCGCTTACACAGTACTGCGGAAAATCCGAAATCACTCGTGGACATCAAACCTTTTAAGGGATACCGGCCGGTTCCGGAGTTGGCAGAGAAGGTCACGCTAATTCCGAACAACCTTCTGAATGAACCCGATCGCAGGCGCGCAGCCCGTAGCAACCCGTATTCCTTTGCTCACATTGTAAAGCCACGCCTTAATTTCCCGGATGACATTGCTAAATCTGATCAGCAGCTTTTTGGCTTTGCGAAAAATTATTTTGAGAAGCTTCTTGCCGAAGGAATTCTTATCCGCGATAATTCCCCGTGCTTCTACATTTACCGGATGACGATGGACAATCGCTCACAAACGGGTTTAACCTGTTGCATGAACATCAAAGATTACAATGAAGGGAAAATTAAAAAGCATGAGCACACCCGTTCGGAAAAAGAATTGGAGAATGCTCTGCAGTTTGAATTAACACGGCTCAATACCAATCCGGTTTTTCTTGCCTACTCTCCAGTAACAAAAATTGATGAGCTGATTGCGTCCATCACTGCACAAAAACCTGATTACGACTTCATCTCTGAATACGGTGTTCATGAAAATTTGTGGATTGTCCGCGACGAAAAAAATATTCAATCGTTCATTCAGTTGTTTGAAGAAAAAGTTTCAGCCGTTTACATTGCCGACGGTCATCATCGTGCAGCAGCCGCTTCCATCTTTTCCAGGAAAATTCATGAAAGCAATCCGATTCCTGCTAGATCAAAGGACTATGATTATTTTCTTGTTTCCCTCTTTCCTGCTGATCAACTGAAGATTTATGACTACAACCGTGTGGTGAGATCACTGAATGGATTGGATGAGAAATTTTTTCTGAAAAAAGCAGAAGAAAAATTTATTGTGGATGAAGCGCGACGAATTCCCTATGATCCGCGAAAGCCACATCGCTTCGGAATGTATCTCAACGGAAAGTGGTACCGTCTGAAAGCAAAAGAAAGAACATATTCCAGCGATCCTATCAGCATACTCGATGTTTCCATTCTTCAAAATAATTTGCTCGAACCCATCCTCGGCATTCACGATCCGCGAACTGACCGAAACATTGATTTCATTCCCGGCGTTAAAGGGTTAAAGGAATTGGAGAAAAGAGTGAGCAAAGGAAAAGCTGCGGTTGCATTTTCTCTATATCCGGTCACGATGGAGCAACTCATGGCAGTGTCTGATGCGGGTGAAGTGATGCCGCCGAAGTCAACATGGTTTGAGCCTAAACTTTTAAGCGGATTGGTGACGTTTAGGATGGAGTTTTGAATAGTTGATGTGCAACATCCTTTGGATAATTTTCGTTTTTAAAATTCATAAAAAATATTTCTGAGATGACTATCTTGAAATTACCCCTTATCATCATTCGCAAATCGCTTCATATGCGGGGCATGGCCTTGTATCCCTTCATTATTCTCCGCGACAAAAAATTTCTCGATGATCCTGTCATAATGAATCATGAGCGTATTCATCACCGGCAGGAAGTAGAGTTGGGGATTATTCCTTTCTACGTCTTGTATCTTCTTAATTATTTTGTAAACAGTCTGCGATACCCAACACGTTATGAGGCATACCGAAACATCATCTTCGAGCGTGAAGCCTACTCGAATGAAGCTGATTTCGATTACCTTAATAAAAGAAAGTGGTTTTCATCTTTTCAGTATTGAAAGAAGAGCCTGTTCATCCGGAAGGCTCACCTATGAGAAGGATTTTTAGGGCGCAATTCCGGTTGCTCCATGAAATTCCAAATCCGAATTGAAAGAAAGTCAGCATAAGCTCAATTTTTGAGTTTGGAACTTCGTTTCTTCAGTCTCTAAAACGATTCAACTGTTATTATTCAAGTTTAGCGCGATGCTTACAATTCTCTTCTATCAGCGCAGATCATTTTGTTGCAGCTGCAGGAAGTCGTTGCAAAATGAAAATGAGTCGGAGCATGAAAATTCTTAAAGTCGTTTTGAAGTTTTAATTTTATCTCTCAAACTTTTTCTCATAAATACTTTGAAAGAAGAAATAAAAGAGTTGGTTGATCAGGAGGAAAATACTGATCGGTTAGAGAAAGTGAAGACACTTCTAATGGAGAATCATTCTGATCCTGCGATGAAAGAATGGATGACACAGCGTGCTTTGAAAGCAGAGGAAGATTATAAGGCAGGAAGAGTGCATAGCGTAGAAGAAGTTCGTGAACATCTGCTTTCCCGACTCAAGAAATAAGAATGACACTTTCTAATCAGGCAGAACAGAGCTTGAATGATATAATTGATTTTCTTCTCCCAAAAATTCCTTCTGAAAAAATTATAGAGATAGTTACTCGGTAACTATAAGATAATCTACCTGATACTTGACAATGAAATTTTGATTAATTACATTTTCGATTCTCGCCAGGATCCCGCTAAAAATGACAGGCTAACTTCCATGAAATATCCATTCATCATCATTCTCAAATCTCTTCACGTGCGTGGCATGGCGTTGTATCCCTTCATACTTCTTCGCGAGAAAAAATTTCTCGATGATGTCGTGCTCATGAACCATGAGCGCATCCATCATCGCCAGGAAGTGGAGTTGCTGATAGTTCCTTTCTACCTTCTGTATGTCGTCAATTATTTCATCAATCGTTTTCGCTATTCAACACACGATGAGGCATACCGCAATATCATCTTTGAGCGTGAGGCATATTCAAATGAATCTGATTTAGGTTATTTGAAGACGAGAAAATGGTTTTCATCTTTCCAGTATTGAAAGAAGATAACACCGATACCTTGTACTATTTCATCAGTGAAATCACTTTTTCATTTTCCTCAGGGGAGTCCCTTCGGATAAAATCGGTGTCATCTTGTTATAAGAACACAATGTTTGCCTTCGTAACTTCGTTCCCGCATTTGCTTTAAGGTATTCCATTTGCATTTTTGAAACGATATAACTTTTAACATTGAGATTCTGCGCAGCCTTCGTAAGTATTACCACACTGTTATTCCTGATTTTTTTTTCTTCATCATTGCTGGCGCAAACAAATTCTCCTTCAATCATCATCACCGGTCAGGCGCTTGACGGGCTTACGCGACGATCGATAAAGCCATTGCAGATTATCAATACCCGGAATATCCAGCGGTTCTATGGCGACAGTCTTGGCAACTTCATTGTGCAGGCTTCGAAGAACGATACGCTGTATGCGGTGTCAAAAGGTTACGCCACGGTTTCACTCTGTTACAAAGATTCTCCTTTGAAAAAAATTTATACCCTGAATCTGAAAATGTATAAAATCAGCGTCGAGCTTCCGGAAGTTACTGTACAATCGAACCGCGATTTTACTGAAGTGCATCATGAAGCGCAAAAGCTTGGCTACAACAGAAAAGATTACATGGTACACGGTTACCAGATTATTCAGAGTCCTTTTACGTATTTGTATGAATTGTTCAGCAAAAGAGAACAGGACAAGCGCGCCTATGCTCAGTTGATGAATGAAGGAACGAAAAACGAACTCGTGCGTGAATTGGTCAACAATTATATTTCACTCGGTATTTTAGATCTTGATCTTTCTGAGGTGAATGACTTTGTTGACTTCGCAGAAGTGCCTGAAGATTTTTTGAAGACCACGAATGAATATGATTTCCTCCGTTACCTCCGGGCACAGGAAATTTTATTTCATCAGCGAAAGCTTCCTGAAGTGCCGCAACACTAACGGGCCTTTTTTCGATCGGCATAAATAAACAGGAGCAGGAATACCGCAACAATTACGATCCCCGCAATCGCAGACCACCAGAGTAATGAAGAAGCAGAATGTTCTTCTTGCATAAATGCTTTGCCTTCATAATCGGTAGCAGAAAACGGCGAAAGCGTTGCAAGGATTTTTTTATTCGTTATCCAATCATTCAATTTGAAAAAATTTCTTTCCCAATTCACATGTGAGGGAATTACTGTGGCATCATCAAGTTTGCGATACCAGAGCACTATCCTTTGAGCGGAATCATTCACCACATCTTTCATCGCTGCATGAACAATCGAATTTCCCCCGAGAAATTTTTTATCCGGAAGTAAGCCGAGAATATCTTTTGTGATGTAGCCATCGCTCATGCGCATCCAGATTTCACCATTTTCTTTTCCGCCTTCCCACCATTTATAATTTGAGAACGAATATTGCAAGGCATTCCCCTGAATGGAATCTTTGTTGATTAACAATTCGACGTCGCCTGTTTTCACTCCGTAATTCAAACTCACTACAGAGACTCCCGGAAGAAAGCTGATGTTCCAGGTCTGCCATGATGAATATTTTTCTTTCTCTCCGAACGGATTTCTTTGGAATAAAATTTTGCTCCCTGAGTTTTTTTGCCCGGGTGAACGCTTCAGAAGCAAGGAATCATTTGTCAAAACAGAAGCTGCGAACGGGGCACCGTTATTAATCATGATTCGAAGCCAATAGAGCTCACTGCAATTTTGTTCTCCTGAATTTTTGTTCTGAAAGAATCCGCCCGGACAGGATGGAAATCCAACAGGCAGAAAAACAGTTGCGTCAGAAGAATTATTAAACCAATAATCTGCTCTCACCACAGCATAACCCCGATAGACGTCAATCCTTATTTGTTGATTGAGCAGGTAAATTTTCTTTGACACAAGAGTATCGTCAGCAAAAACCGGCTGGAAAATGGAAACACTTCCCGCCCCAATGAATTGAAGAGGAGAACTTGCTTTAACAACAAATTCAATCAACATCAAAACAAAGAGCAGAAAAATTCTTTTCATGAACCGCGAAGCTAAATAAAGACGCTAATTGGATTTTCATTTCTCAACAAAGTAACTTGCAGCATTAAATCGTGAGACGTGAGACGTGAGAGGTGAGACGTGAGAAGTGAGACGAAAGACTTAAACCCCGAAACTCCAAATTTCAAATTTCAATTTTCAAATTTCAAACAATGAAATTCAACACCAAAGTCCTTCATGCCGGCATAGAGCCCGATCCTTCCACCGGCGCCATCATGACTCCGATTTTTCAAACTTCTACTTATGTGCAGGAAGCGCCGGGCCTGCACAAGGGTTATGAATATGCGCGTACGCAAAACCCGACCCGTGATGTATTGCAGAATAATCTCGCTGCACTTGAGAATGGGAAACATGGCTTGTGTTTCGCCAGCGGTCTGGCTGCCACAGATGCTGTTATCAAATTGCTTAACTCCGGCGATGAGGTGATTTGCAACGATGACCTGTATGGCGGCACCTATAGAATTTTTACGAAAGTATTCGAGCGCTTCGGCATAAAATCAAAATTCATTTCGCTTGACAATGCAACCGACCTCAGCAAGCACATCACCCCAAAAACAAAATTGCTCTGGCTCGAAACTCCTTCCAACCCGATGATGAACATCATTGACATTGAAGCGGTGTCGAAGATTGCACATCAATCCGATGTTCTCGTTTGTGTTGACAACACTTTTGCAACCCCTTATCTGCAAAACCCCCTCGACCTCGCCGCTGACCTCGTAGTGCACAGCGTAACGAAATACATTTCCGGCCACAGCGATGTGGTGATGGGAGCGATCATTACCAACCAGGAAGGAATTTTTGAGCAACTTAAATTCCTGCAGAATGCCTGCGGTGCTGTGCCGAGCCCGCACGATTGCTTTTTGGTGCTGCGCGGAATTAAAACACTGCACGTGCGCATGCAGCGGCACTGCGAGAATGCCGCGGTGATTGTGGAGTTTCTCGAAAGCCATCCTAAAGTAGATGAGGTATATTATCCCGGCATGGTGGCTCATCCCAATCATGAGATCGCAATGAAGCAGATGCGCGACTTCGGCGGCATGATCTCTTTTACACTGAAAGGGAATAAGATGGAAGATGCGCTGAGAGTTTTATCCGGCACCAAACTTTTTTCTCTTGCAGAATCTCTCGGTGGCGTTGAATCGCTCATCGGCCATCCTGCTTCCATGACTCATGCTTCCATTCCAAAAGAAGAACGCGAAAAACGCGGCTTGCTCGATTCACTCATCCGGCTGAGTGTGGGGATTGAAGATGTGGATGATTTGATGGAAGATTTGGAAGTGGCAATCGGGTGAGATTTCCTGCGCTAAGTGTCAGTGAAGACATCCCTTTGAAACATTTGTTATAAAAATTTAGATAGGGAAGAGTTGCATATCTTCGTGAGCACGATTAAAAATATGTACATGAAAAAAATAATTCTACTTGCTGTTGCTCTGCAGATGAATGTTGTGATGACTTACGCCCAGGGAATAACCTTCTCACCTGTTTATTTCCAATTCAATATGGAAACGACAGATTATTCTGTTGAAGCAATTTCCTTTCTGCAAAATAATTCCAACCAGCAGCGTACCATCCGTTGGATTCGTGTGATGCTTGCACAAACTGACAGCATGAAGACACAAGTATGCGATACAGTCAATTGTTTCAGTTATGAGACCAGTACCCATGATTTTATTCTGCCTCCAAATAAGAAAGAGACGGTTAGGCTAAGTGTTTTCCCTGACAGCATTGCAGGAATTGGTTCTTATGACTTATTCGCTTATGACATCAATGACAGCGTGAATGCTCATGCAACTTTTCATGTTGATGTAACCGTAACAGATGTGAACGGAATTTCAGACTTTGGAAATGAAGCGATTTCAATTTACCCGAACCCGGTCAAGGACTTGCTTCATATAAATCTCAATATGAACAAGCACATTACCTCCGTTGATATTCATAATCTGGTTGGTCAGAAAATTAAATCCGTTCATCTTCAGGCAGGTCTAAAATCAGTTTCTATTCCCGTCGCTGATTTGAAAAAAGGAATCTATTTTCTTCGCTTGTTCAGTAATGGAAAAGAAGTTGCCACTGTAACTTTCAGCAAGGATTGAGTATCTTCTTTGTAACGAAAGAGTCAATCCTATGCTTCAGTTGTTGGTCTGCCTGCGCTAATTCCCGCGCAAAGACCAACAACGGCTTTCCCTACTCCACAATCAATTTCCCAATCCGCTTTCCACTGTTACTACTCACAATCACGAAATAAATTCCCTGCACAAAATTTTCAGCAGAAACATCTATTGTGTTATTCCCTTTCACCACCGGTATTTCTTCTTCAAAAACTTTTCCCCCAAGTTCATTCATCACTTGCAGTGTTGCGGGTGACTTTTCTTCACCTGAAAACTGAACGGTGAAATTTCCATGTGCAGGATTCGGATAGACAATCAAATATTGAAGTGATGTTCCGGTTCCGATTGAAAAGCTTCCATCACGCGGCTCTGAGGTATCTGTTATGTGATAAATTTTTCCATCGCTCAGGGAAGAAACATAGAGTTCGCCATCCTTATCCTCACCCAAAGAAGAATAGGAATACTGGAGAAACTGGCCGAGGTTAACATTCTGCCAGCTACCATTATTATAAATCATCCGGAAGAAGCCGCTGCAGTTATCTGTACAAAAGTATTTACCCATCATGTTCGGATACATACTGCCCCGATACACAAACCCGCCGATGATGGCGCAATCACCGCTGTTGTGAGACACCTCTGCAATTGGAAATGTATAATCCGTAGAAGGGCCGCAACCTGATGTATTGTAAGTATGATTCCCTTCATAGCAACGCCACCCGTAGTTCTCGCCGCCGGCATCATTCGCAACCTGGTAATCCACTTCTTCCCATAAGCCCTGTCCTACATCGCCGATCCAGAGATCACCTGTTGCACGATCAAAACTGAAGCGCCAGGGATTCCGAAAGCCCAACGCCCAAATTTGTTTTTTGTACCCGACAGTATTGAAGAATGGGTTTGTGGCAGGAATAGCATACGGGGTTCCGTTGTCCACATCAATGCGCAGCATTTTTCCCAACAACTTTTTATGGTTCTGTGCATTGTTATCCGCATCACCACTGCCGCCGCCGTCACCCATTCCAATGTACAGATACCCATCAGGCCCGAATTTCAAGCATCCGCCATTGTGATTTGACGCCGGCTGCGGGATAGAAAGCAGTTTCAATGAGCTTGTTTTATCTGCCTTGTTGGAATCCGTTGAGCTGACACTGTAGCGGGCAATCACTGTATTTTGTTGCTGATTGATGTAATTGATATAGAAGTATCCATTCGTTTTATAATCCGGATGAAAGGCCAGCCCAAGCAACCCCTGTTCATTGCCGCCGGAGTAAACTTTGGTGTGGATGTCGAGAAAAGGCTGGGCGCTTTTGTTTCCGTTCGCATCGCTGATCCAAATTTTGCCGGCCTGCTCTACGATGAACAAGCGGTTGTCACCGCAATTTTCAACATCTACCGGATTGGAGTATCCCGTTGAAAAAGCCTGTAGACTGAGTGAGGGATTTTGTGCGAACGCCGTCGCAACGGAAATGATGATTAACGAAATGAAAGAGGAGATTTTTTTCATGATAAATTAATTTTAGGGTTAGTAATGAGGAATATTCGAAAATATAAATTATCAATGCGCGCGCCAATTATCTTTAACTGCGGGCTGAATTTCTTGCAGCAGAGAAGTAAGCGGTCACTTTATGAAGCAAGTGTTATTCAAAAGAAATGATCCTCTTGAATTTTCAAATGCTCTCACTACTTTTAAGTTTGGAAAACCAAACAACAGGGTTATTGCTCAATCGCTTTCATAACACACTCCCACAACCGGTCTGCAGTATTCTGCCACGTGAATTTTTGCCGCTGAACTCTTCCTTTCTCTATTAATTGATTTCGTAGCGATTCATTATTCCTGCCTGTTCCTGCGAGAAAAATCAATTCGAGTTTTGATGCAATGTCGCTTACAGAATGCGGATCAACGAAGAGTGCTGCATCACCTGCCACTTCGGGCATTGATGAGACATTGGAGGTGATCACCGGCACATCGCAGTTCATTGCTTCCACAATGGGAATTCCGAACCCTTCAAAGAAAGAAACATACACGAGTGCAAGTGCGCCGCCCATGAGCCGCGACAAATCAATGCGGGAAAGATGCCCGGGGAAAATCACATCCCGCTTGTGCTGCAGCGATGTATACACCTTCATGGCTTCGCGGTATTGCCAATTTCTTCCTGCAATCACTAATTTAATTTCGGCGGATGTTTTTTTCTTAAACTCATCGAAGGCGAGAAATAAGTTGATGATATTTTTCCTCGGCTGTAATGCCCCGGCATACACGAAATAATCACTGCCTGAAGTGAAGTCACGTTTCACTTTTTGTTTTTCTTCTTCCGTAAGCGGGTGAAACAATTCATTGGATCCATTCCAGGCCACATCAATTTTGGCTGCCGGAATCTGGTACTGCTTCATTACATCTTCCTTCGTGAATTCTGAAACGGTAGCGATCCGCGTTGCCTTTCTTGCATAGCGTGGCGTGAAGTAGCGGTAGTACTTTAATGAGAGCCAGTCAATCTGGTCGTGATAATGCTCGAAGGCGAGATCGTGAATCACGAGCACCTGTTTGCAGTGAGCATGCAGTGAGCAATAGCCATCTGTGGAGAGAAAAAGATCGGGTTGAATTTTTTTCAATGCTTCGGGAATGGAAACTTCAAACCACCAATACCACAGTAATGCATGGCGCGCCTGCGGATTCAGCACGATGGGTGTTATGTTGGAAGAGAAAATAAATTCCTCGTCAAATTTCCGGTCGAAGAAAAAATAAAATTGATGCTCGGGATGCTGCGCGGTGATTCTTTTCAGTGATTCGTAAGTGAACCAGCCGATGCCTTCGAGTTTATTTTTAATCAGGAAGCGGGTGTTGACGGCGATCTTCAACTCAAATTTTATTTGCCGCAAAGAACGGAAAGGGATTTGATTTCGGATTTCGGATTTGGGATTTCGGATTTCTCCTTCATTCGAAAGCATCCGCTTGTGCTGCCTCTATCGAGGCGTGTTGTAAATGCTTGTTCACCGATGACTGAAAAGGGTAAATAGCAATATTTCTGATTTTCATTCCGTCTTCACAATGCTCTTCACAACATTTCCATTATCCGTCTTTACTACAAGCCGGTAAATTCCTGAAGGGATTTTAGTGAGATCAAAAGATTGTTTTTCAGAAATAATTCTCGCTCTGAAAATCTCTTTCCCCAAAACATCGAATACGCTAATCGTCGAAGATGCGTTCAGCATTCGCTTGTCAACCTGCAAAATGAAATGTCCGTCATTTGGATTGGGAAAAATTGCCGTGAAGAAATTTTCATGGACAGAAGGAATTCCAAGACAGTAATCCACTGAAATGAGAACCGAATCTTTTTTCCCACAACCATTCGTGTCGATCACGGTAACATGATACGTGGTGGTTGCGAATGCAATGATCACCGGATTCGGATCATCTATATAAGGAATTTCATCCCATGTATAATGATATGGCGGAGTACCGCCTGCAGCGGTTGGATTTCCTCCAATAGGATAATATTGACCCCAGCATGCGAGCGAATCATCACCGGCGTTGGCTACTAACTGCGTTGGTTCATTGATGATAACATAAGCAGTATCTGCACAGCCGATCGAATCGATTATCGTGACGCTATACGTTCCGGCACCAAGATTAGAAACAGTGGCCGTGGTCGCTCCTGTACTCCATGAATAAATGTAGGGAGGGTAACCACTATTGACCGTAGCTGTTCCTGTTCCTGTGGGCTCACCAAAACATGAAATGTTGGTGGAACTTGCTTCAACAGAAAGAATGCAAGACACTTCACAGATAACATTCGAATCCATCTCGAAGGGAACACCATCACAGCCGCTTGTGGTAAAAGACCCGCTGGTTCCGTCGCCGGTAGCAGTTGCTGTCACGGACAAACTATCTCCGCCACAGACCGAATCAGTCCTTACGCTGAAACAAAATGTCCAGGATTCATTGTTGCAATTGTCACCATAATCACTATAGTTGTTACCGGGAATTCCATCAAGCAGATCGTAACCCCTGTCAAAATAAAAACCCGGACCGAATTCGAGTCCGCTGCCGGTAGCTGAATCATGCTGATAAAATCCCCACACCCCATTTTCATCGCATCCTGAGGGAATAGAAATCACCTGGAAGGTGGAAGTGTCCCAGCCGGGTCCGAAATGGAGCACAACTCCATGGAACCAATTTGATCCGGTTTCTTCGAACGAATCAATCGTGTAGCAGAAGGTCACCGTTGTTCCTGCCAGGTAGGCGCCATTTATCGGCAGTGGATCACGCGTTGCCGTTTCAGGCGTTGCGCACTGTGAGAATGCACTGTAAAAAAAGAAAAGCAAAAGCAAGAGAGAGGAGATTTTTTTCATGTCACTTAGAATTTTCATTTGAGAAAGTTAGAATTTAATCATGACTTCACAAGTAGTAACTTCTTTAGCTACGCACATGCTGAGAGTTCGCGAGAGTACAAAACAAATTTTTGCAATTGCCCGTGCTTACTCTACCTTGTCGCTCGCTTCGCAACCGCAAATGCAGAAAGTTTTTTTTCGCAATCTCGCCTTTCTCCTTTCACTCAACCTAATCATTAAACCCCTTTGGATTTTCGGCATTGACCGTACTGTGCAAAACGTGGTGGGCGCTGAGAACTATGGATTGTATTTCGTGCTCACCAATCTTTCTTTCCTCACACAAATCATTCTCGATCTCGGCATCAGCAACTACAACAACCGCCTGATTGCACAGCAGGAAGATTTGCTGGCGAAGCAACTCTCACACATCTTCAGCATCAAGCTTATTCTCTCAGGTGTTTACCTGCTTGTCACTTTGTTCGCTGCTGTGGTTTTGAAATACTCCGGTCATCAACTGTATCTGCTGCTGCTGATTTGCTTTAATCAGGTTCTCGCTTCGCTTATCGCCTACCTGCGGTCTAATATTTCTGCATTGCATCATTTTAAAGTTGACAGCATGCTCTCAGTAATGGACAAGGCGCTGATGCTGATTGTGTGCGGAGCTTTGCTGAACATTCATTCCCTTCGTTCGAAATTCATCATTGACTGGTTCGTGTATGCGCAACTGGGCGCTTATATAATCACGCTGGTCACAGCATTCGTGTATGTGCTCAGTATCTCCGGAAAAATTTCACTCAGCTTTTCATTTTCTTTTTCAATAGACCTGTTGAAAAAGGCCTTCCCTTTTGCACTGCTGATCGGACTGATGGCGATCTACGGAAAAATTGATGGCGTCATGATTCAGAATCTTTTGCCGGAAGAGGGACACCGTGAGGCAGGATTGTATGCATCAGCATATCGCCTCCTCGATGCGCTGAATCAATTCGGCTATCTTTTTTCAGTACTGTTGCTTCCGATTTTTTCGCGCATGTTAGCCGGCAACAAACCAATTGATGAGCTGGTGAAATCAAGCTTCACGGTAATTTTTATCATGTCAGTTATTGCAGCTCTTTGCCTGAGTTTTTATTCGCTGCCCATCATGCACATGCTGTATCATGAGTCAAGTGAATATTCAGCGGGGATTCTCTCCGTACTGATTCTGACATTTGTCGCCACCAGTGCAATTTATGTTTTCAGCACCCTGCTCACTGCAAACAACAACCTTAAGGAGCTTACTTTCATTGCACTTACTGCCGTGGGTATCAACTTGCTTCTTAACTTCATTCTCATTCCGAAGGTCAAAGCTTGCGGCGCTGCGGAAAGTTCAGTAGCGACCCATTTCTTTATCATCATCATTCAAATAGTATTGGCAAAAAAAGTATTTCGCTTCCGCCTTAACTATTCACTTCTCCTAAAGCTCTCCATTTTTGTTATCACCACACTTACCGTTCTGTACTTCTCAAAACAGCTTGAGCTTAATTGGATAATAAGCATGTTCGGAGCTGCCGTTCTCAGTTTGCTCTGTGCTTTTGTATTAGGACTTGTGCAATACTCACGGATAAGACTTCTCTTCCAATAAGAAGGCGGTGAAGATGGAAATGAATGTCACTTCGTGTAAACGACATTTTCCGATTCCAAGTTATTTGCAGCAAGATATTCATCAACATTGTGAACCGGTTGTAAGTGACCATCGCCGTTGATAACGTTCGAAGCATAGCCCGATTCAATCATCAAGTTGTGTGCTTGAGTATAAATATCACCAGATCTCTCGTGATGAAGAAATTCCATTACTACAATGGGTGAAAGCTGACGAAGCGTTGTTTCAGCCCCTTTCAACGCTTTTAATTCAGCGCCCTCTACGTCAATTTTAATAATTGAAGGATGAATATTTTGTTCCTTAATAAACAGATCGAGAGTAATACTCGAAATTTTTATCTGCTTCGGAGCATATTTCTTGATCCAACTTTCTTTCTTGAATTGGTCACTGTTTGTGGTATTGAATTCAGAATACAATTCAGGGAATTCGTAAAATTCAATTTCTGAATTCGCATCAGTAATTGCTTTTTTAAAACTCCTAATATTTTCTTTTCCCTCTGCATTCTCTTTCAATAAAAAAAAAATGTTCGAGGGTTCAAACGAAAATACCCTCCCTTCATTCTCTACGAGTTTCGAAGCAAGCAGCGAGAAATAACCAAAGTGAGCTCCCACGTCAATAACAACATCGCCACAATGGAGATTGATGATCAGAAATTTTGCAAGACGAATTTCTGAATCATGCGTTTTGCCACCAGCGAGATAAATATCTGTTCCCGCCGGAAGAATTACTTGCATGGATTCACCAAAAAAAGTCTTGCACGTTTTCTTGGCTCCCCTTTTTGTTATCGGATAAATCAACTTGGCAAACCCCATTGCATAGATATATTTTACTCCAAGCTTAAAAAGTTTTTCAGCCTTCGATGCGTTCGCTATTTTCTCAACATTAGCAATTTCCTTAAGCACGCTTTAATTCCTTTGTATTTGATGCAAAAAAAGTTACCACGAACTAAATTATATGCATAGTCCCATACTAACTGGGATATAGCTAAACTCATTTTATAGTTCACAAAGAATTTCCCTGTTATGCTCCTCAATGAGTGACCACAAAATTCGCAGTTCTCACTTTGCCATTTTCATCTTTAATAAGGATCATGTAATACCCGGCAAGATACCTCTGAGTATTCAAATTGATTTGATTGGTTAAAACTCTTACCTGCTCATTCTCTATCTTTTGACCAAGTAAGTTAACTACCATAAATTCGGAAATTGCAATATCTTCCGGTAAACTTACTGTCAACTCATTGTCTGCAGGATCTGGAATTATTAATAAATCAATCTTTTTGTCACTCCCTATTTCTGATTCTTCAACTTCTTCACTTAATTTCGGCGGCAAGAACCCTGGCTCAATTACCTGAATCGTATTATTGTAGCATGCTGCTTCACCGTAAATAAATTCGTGAACTTTCTTGTCCCAATATATTCCGAAGCCAAAGTAATTATAAGCTATATAAAACACCTCACTATTGTTTTTGAACTTTAGGCTATTTGTAACTACCGATAAGGAATTATTAATTGTTGGTAAGTCATAGTAATAATAGTTCCAATCATCAGTCACTGTAAATCCATGCAATTGATTATCGCTACCCCGGTACAATAATTTAGTACCGTCCGGGCTCATTCCCAGGTCACTTGCTCCTTGTGTTTGATTGTTAGCCAAATATCCGTGACTATCTGAGGACCATGTCGGACTAGTCGTATTCCACGTGTTATTATAGTATATGAAGCCATGAATTCTCTTCTTATTTTGATTTCCAGCCTCATTAGCTATATAATATATTCTATTATTAGCGGGACAAATCATGGAAGCATAAGCAGTAATATTTTGAGCTTGCATGGCGGAATTCGTTGGCATGGTTGAATAGGTGTAACTCCAGGGATAATTTAAGGTGTTTATACTATAACGATATACATATCCATCTGTGCCCCGATAAAAAAGATAGGTCCCATCCGGGTTTGCTACCAAGTCTCCTGCAGATTGTACCTGAGTACCTATAGGTTGTCCTGCCGCATCTGCAGCCCACGGGGGGCTTACAGTTGACCAAACCCCGCTAATTTTAACAAATCCATGTATTCTCTTGGCATTGCCATTAGTGGACTCATTACCGATATAGTATATTTTATCACTTCCAACAAAATTCATCGAGCTATAGGCCGTAATATGCTCATTTTGCATTGCAGTATTGGTAGGCATTGCTGAATATGTATAACTCCAAGGATAATTAACTGAATTAATCGAATACCTATAAACGTATCCATTAGTACCTCTGTAATAAAGATAGCTACCATCGGAGCTTGCTATTAAATTACCTGCAGCCTGAACTTGATTAGCTATTGGTTGTCCAGCCGCGTCAGCCGCCCAACTTGGGCTTACCGTTAACCACTGATTACCATAAAGAACATATCCATGAATTCTTTTATCATCAGAGATATAAAATACCTTATCGTCTCCGACAAAGATCAAACTGCTCATAGCATTATGAGATGTAGGAGGGTCACAAAAAGCCTGGTCGCTAAACACGCTATGGTACCAGCCCTGATAGGAATAACTACCAGCAAAGATATTTTTTATGGTAGTTTGCTGATTGTAATTTCCCGTATTTGCCCTATATAAATAACCGGTTTGATTGGAATTTGTACAACCCCGCATACCAGGCATTGTAACATGCCCTTTGGGATCAAGGCATTTAATTTTATAGTACGTATATTTCAGGTAACTATTTCTATATGAAGATGATTGCTTTGAAAACCAGGTAATATCATCCCATCCCCATGTTGTCCACGAATGATCAGTGTTATAACTGCAACCAGCTACCGGATCGGCACCTCCATTATCAAATTCCATTAAGTAGGGAATTGACATTGTGCTCCATCCGAGTGGTGAAAGCCCGCAGGCACTGAGCCCTAGTATGTTGCTTTCATTTGGTGTAACAATGCATGGTTGATTGCCCACAGTGCAAGGAGTTGTTTCTTTGTTGTAAAGAGGAGATGACTGAAAGTCAAATAAAAGTTGTCGTTGCCAGTTTGGTAGTGGATTATTCGGATCTAAATCATAATACGGGTTGCAACGTGAATGGGCATCGCATAAAAGAACACCGCGATTTTTAGACGCACCATACAACCTGACTTTTGAAAATAAATCCCAATAATAATGATGACCGGGATCATTCAGGTCCATTAGTTCAACTTGCCCCCAATGGATAGCTTCACATCCGGCGTCAATATAGCGTTTTGCAAGATAGTAAAACCACAACCTGGTCTCTAACTTTGAAATATCGGGAATCCAGCTACGTTCACTTTCTGTCATTGGTCTTCCTGTGGAACCACAGGGATTAGGATAAATATAGTATTGGGAAGCAGGAGGATCGTAAAGCATGGCATCGTAATCAAAGTTCCTATTCACCACCTGAAGCCCAAAGTCAGTAAAAACCCAATCAGGAATTGCCAGTTGTTCTACAGTAGCAGACACATACTCAAATATTGCAGCCTGGCAAATTATCTGTGGATCAATGGCATGCAAATCACTTATGTTGAGAGCCGCTTTTGTCATAATCTGATCCATTTTCTCTTGTCCCCACCCGCTCTCCCACCATCCAACAATTCTATGAACAAATTTTGCTTTAACATCAAGAATCATGTTAATATTCTTTACTCTTTCAACTTCTGATAAATTAGATGAGCCTTCCACGTCAGATTGGCCTTGCATGGTGATAGCCTTGTCCAAGTAAAGTTCAAGAGTGCGCTCATTCATTGTTCCATTAAAATCATACTCTGGCTGGGCTACAGAAGTAGTGCTTATTAGTAGTACAAATAGGTAGATTAGGTTTTTCATAAGATTAAGTTTTAGAATGAACTTACAAACCTAAACATAAGATTTTGTAAGTCACAAAACATCTTGGCATTTCAATTTTTCTATCTTCGCCAAAATTTTTTCCCCGAGGGGATTACTTTGTAACAAGCCCGCATGGATCAATTCAATTTGTTAACGTTCTTCAAGACTGTTTGGAAATGGCGTAAACCCATCTTAATCGTTTGCGGAATTGGAATTGTTGGAAGCATTGTTATCTCTGACCCCCATATCATGCCGCCGTACTATACTGCAAGTTCTTCCTTCTACCCGTTAAATCCAAACATGACCAGCAGCGGAACGTTGTTTTCCGGCGGCGACAATTATTTGTTCGGCGTTAATGCTGATGTGGATCGCATTCTTTCCATTGCCGGTTCGGCTCCGCTGGAGTTGTACATCGTTCACCGGTTTAAACTTTTTCAGCACTACAAAATTGATTCGGCTCATGTACAATACCCCATTTATACGGTGCTAAAAGAATTAGCGAAGAACTACAGCTATCAGAAAAATGACCGGGGAGCAGTGGTGATCACTGTGCAGGATGAAGACCGCTTCCTGGCAGCGCAGATGGTGAATGAAATCGTGAATAAGATTGATCAAACCAATCGCGATTTGCTGAATGAAAACAAGCGAAAAATTCTTACGATCTACCAAAACAAATTGAAGGACAAGGAGGCTGAAGTGAAAAATCTGACAGATACCATTTTCAACCTTAAGCAGCAATACAATCTTTATACTGACATTTCAGATCTCCCCGCTCAAATAGGAAGTAATAAGGGACAAAGAAACTCGGCATACCAGGCGGCCTCTGAAAGAGTGAAAGTATTAGAAGAAAAAAAGAAAGGCGCCATTCGCGAACTCAATAATAACATCGTGGAGTTTGAACAATACGAGGCATCTATCAGCACCGACGTTCCCACGCTGTTTGTTCTGGATAAGGCATTTCCTCCGGAGAGAAAATCAAAGCCCGTTCGCTGGCTGATCGTATTGGAAACCGCAGTCATTTGCTTTATTCTTTGTGCGCTCGCCATATTATTGATTGAACGTTTTAAAGCCATCAAAGAAGCTTTTAAGAATGCTTAGCGGCAAGATCGAAAAATTCTGGCTCTATGTTTTTTACAGCTTCAGCGCATGCCTGCTGGCGACGCTGATTGCGGGTATTTATCTTGAAAACTATTACCTGCTTTTGATTCCTGCATCATTGCTGTTTGTGTATCTAAGCGTCAATGATATGAAGTTCATTTATTTCCTCTTGCTGTTCACGATTCCGCTGAGCATTGAAGTACAGTTGCCAAATGGATTTGCAACAGATTTCCCAACAGAAATTCTGATCGGAGGAATGATGATTCTTTTCATTGCTTTTGCTCTTTCTAACCCCAAAGCATTTGACATACGCCTCCTGAAAAACCCAATCATATTCTTGCTGATCATTCACTACGTGTGGATACTCATTGCCACCTTCTACTCATCTGATGCTTTTGTTTCCATAAAATATTCTCTCGCAAAAACGTGGTACATCATCACGTTTGTATTTGTGACTTCGATCATGATTAAAAGCGTGGATGATTTCAAAAAAGCATTTTGGTGGTTGCTCCTTCCATTGATATTCACGATTATTTACACAATGATCCGTCATTCAAAAACCGATTTTGCATTTCTAACGGTGAACACTCCCATGCTTCCGTTCTTCCGGAACCACGTGAGCTATGCGTGTACGATTGCCCAGATGATTCCATTTACTTTTCTTGCCATCACATGGTATAAGAAAGGAACACTGAAAAGAAGATTTCTCATTTTCTCGATGCTGCTCATGCTGGTGGCCGTTTATTTTTCTTATACACGGTCAGCATGGCTGGCATTGCTCTCTGCAGTATTCGTGATTATCGTGATTCGCCTGCGAATGATGAAGTGGGCGCTCGCTCTCGCAATTGCAGGCAGCATTGGTTTCTTCGTTTACATGGGCTACAACAATCAATACCTTGAACATGCACCGGATTTTCAAACCACTGTTTATCATCCTGAACTTGGTGAACACTTGGCATCAACATTTGAAGGAAAAGATATTTCGAGCGCCGAAAGGATTTATCGCTGGGTAGCGGGAGTGCGGATGTGGTATGATAAACCGTGGACAGGATATGGCCCGGGAAATTTTTACAACTTCTACAAAAGTTATACGGTGAACAGCTTCACAACTTATGTGAGCGATAATCCTGAGCGATCTTCCATTCACAATTATTTTTTGCTTGTACTCACCGAACAGGGTATAATCGGGTTACTCATTTTTCTCGCGCTCACCATTTGCATTTTTGTGAACGGGCAACGCATTTACCATCAGACCATTTCAAAAAAAGAAAAATATTATGTGCTCGCAATCCTGCTGTGCCTCGTGATCATTTACGTGAATACATTTCTCAGTGATCTTTTGGAAACAGATAAGATCGGATCGTTCTACTTCATTTGCATTGCCTTGCTGTTAAACCAGGATATAAGAAACAGAGATGCGTTGAGGAATAAGTCTCTTGTTGCAGATTCAATGGTGTGAATTGCTAAACACTTTGCAGGTCAATAAGCTGATATCATCATCAATCATTTTTGCTCCTTTGAAAGAAACAATGTGATCCACCATGGCCTTGTTAAGCTTAACCGGTGGTAAGTCATGATTTTTTTCAACGAAAGAAACTAAATCCCCGATATCAAGCATTTCATTTTCGTCATTGTGAATTTCAATTAAACCATCAGTATAACAGAAGACAAGAAATTCTTCCGGGAGGTAAATTTCTTGCACGTTTATATAGGGCAGCTTTTCAAACATGCCCAGGATGGTGCAGCCCTCCTGCAGCAATTTTGTTTCTTTGTTATGAAAAAGAATTGACGGATTGTGTCCTGCATTAACGTAAGAGAGCGTACGTGACGGATGATGATATTTTGCAAGAAAGAGGGTGATGAATTTTTCACCTTTCGTGATATCATTTACACGGGCATTTAAATTTTCTATGAGCTTATGAAGTGAAAGCTCTTTCTCAGCATAGGATCTCAAACTTGCCTGGAAACTTGCCATAAGGAGTGCTGCAGCCATGCCCTTTCCTGAGATATCGGCGATACAAAAAATACATTCATCATCACTCAACTCGAAGTAATCATAGTAGTCACCTCCCACTTCCTGGTGCGGTAAATACGTTCCCGCCATTGAGATACGCTCATCGTTGGGAAGTGTTCCCGGTATAAGCATGACCTGCATCTGCCCCGCCATCTCCATTTCACTCTTAAAAAACCGTTGTTTTATCTGAGTGCGAAACAATTTCTTGTTCTCTATCGCTACAGCAATTACACTTGAAATAGTTTGGATGTAGTTTAACTGCTCTTCAATGAGCCCATGATCCTCGTTTAATGAATCAATAAATGTGAATGCAAGCGGAATATCCCTGTGATATACAGGCAGCACTGTTTGAAATTGAATCCCAATTTCATGTTTTGTTTTCTTGAGGTCGGTGATCTGTTTGAAGGAAGGCAGATATTTCAATATTAAGTCTTCCGCCTCCTGAGGGCTAATGCCGTGAGCATTCGTACACATCCAGCCTACGTTGTGAATAAAGAGAGCGACTTTCTTTACGTTCAAATTTTTCACAAGTATGTTTTTATAAAGCTTGAGGAGTCCTCTCGCTGACATATTTCCGTTGATGGCCTGCGTCACTTGGAGCAATGAATTCTGTTGTTGTTCTTTTAATTGCAACAACCGTTCAAGGTCAATTTCTTTTTGCACTTTATGTGGAGTAGACTGCGTCACGACTACAAAGGTCGTGTTATTCTATTCCGTCTTTTTTATTATGTGTTAGACGATCAAAATCCCATAACAAGCGACACGATTTTTTTTTTCGCCTCCCGGCTATGGAATTTAAGATCGGATTCAGGAAGTGTCCGTGGGAACCTATCAGTTCCGGCTGTTGTGGAGGAGCAACCCTTTTTTCGATGCTACAAAATACGATTCTTCGAGTATAGCGAAATCGGGTACTTCTAATTTTTCTTCTCTTCCTGATTCCATTTTTACCTGCGTCACCAAATTATTTTCAAGAAGATTCTTCAGAGCATCAATCACATGGCTTCTTTCTTCAATCAAATTATCAAGAACATTTTGAAAGGAAGAAACAAAGTACAATTCATCAAGCATGCGGTATTCCAAATCAGTCAGCGGATTCATTTTACAATTCTTTCCTTCCATTTTACGGTAAAAAAATTTCCCGCAATGCCTGCTATCACAATATAAATTATGTGCAGAATTTCCGCAGGTAAAAATAGCCACAAAAGCTGTTGACGCCGGAAGAATTTTGTGACCTGCGAAAGAAAAGCAAAGTCCATAATTGCTTTGGTGATGAACTGAATGAGGAAAACCATTAATAATTCGTGATCGAAAAAAGAAAGAATAAGCGAAACAAGAAGTGAGAAGTTGAATAGCAGAACAGCTATGAGATTCAGGATAATTTTTGGATCTTCATATACTTTCGATTTTGAAGTCCATCGCATTCTTTGCCGGATGAAAGAAGAGAGCGAAGGTTGCGGCTCAGTAAAAACTGCTGCATCCTTATTCTTCAAAAACAAAACTCCGCGCTTCCATTGCCTCGCCATCTTGTGCATAAGCAGCATGTCATCGCCGGATGTTTTTTCTGAAATTCCTCTGTAGCCATCCACTTCATAAAAAGATTTCTTAGTGAAAGCAAGATTGGCCCCGTTGCACATGGTCGGAAAATTCAGATGAAGGGTTGCGCCTGTGATGCCGGTTAATCCAATAAGATCCAGCGTCTGAAATTTTTGGAAGAAATTTTCTTGCGCTCTCATTAATACCGGCGCGACGATCATCTTGCATTGATGCTCTTCAAAAAAATTAACAAGTGTGTGAAGCCAGTTATTGTTCATTCTGCAATCCGCATCGGTAGTGACGATGAGTTCGCCTGTTGCATTTTGAATTCCCATTTCCAGTGCTTTCTTTTTAAAGCTGGAAATCGGTTCATCAGTTTTCAAAAAGTTTTCCAGTTGAAGGAGCCGAAGGTTTTTGTTTTGAAAAGAAGAAACAATTTCGGCCGTTCGGTCTTCAGAAAAATCATCTACTACAATCACTTCAAAAAGTTCGGAAGAAAAATTCTGCTTAAGCAAATCATTCAGCAGATTACCGATGTTCACTTCTTCATTTCTTGCTGCAACGATGATGGAAACTCTTGTGGATGAAGTTCGTGCTGAGCGTTGATATTCCGCGAGCAATACCCATCCTGTCAAATAAAACAGAAACAGGAAAACGTAACACAATGTGAGTGAGAGAACGATAAGTGAGTAGGTAATCATGCCTTCAATACTTGCCGATAAATTTCCAATGAAAGTAGAATTTCATTGAAGAATGGAATTTGAAATATTATTTCATCTCAATTAATGGTTAAAATTTTCAGCAATTGTTATCTTGGAAAAAAAATCTGCAATCGTGTTCGAGTGGTTCTTCAAATGGTTCTACAAATTTCGCGGATGGAGGTTGGGAGAAAATCTTTCTGCAGAAATGAAGAAGTGCGTGATGATTGTAGCGCCTCATACGAGTGCGTGGGACTTTGTGTATGGTGCCGGCGCTAAATTGTTATTGAACCTGGACGTAAAATTCTTAATGAAGAAAGAGGTGTTCAGGTGGCCACTAAAGAATATGTTTCTGCGTCTTGGAGGTGTGCCTGTTGACCGCAGCAAAAATCAGGGCTTAACAGAAGCAATGATTGAATACATCAAAACACATGAGCGCGCCGCTATTGTTTATCCGGCAGAAGGCACACGCAGACGCGTAACGAAATGGAGAAAAGGATTTTATTATGCCGCACTGGGAGCAAACGTACCAATTGTTCTCTCTTACATTGATTTCAAAGAGAAGAAAGCGGGCATTGGTCCATCGTTCATGCCTTCCGGCGATATCACCAGAGATTTTGAAATCATTCGCAACTTCTACAGAAATATTACACCGTGCAAGCCGGAGAATTTTGCGTTACCGGAATGACCCCTTCCCAGGAACTGTCGGTTCCCGGAGAACCGACAGTTCTGCCCTCCATAGCTATCTTCGCCTGCTGATTTTTCTATAAATTTTTGCTGTGAAATTTTCATTGTCGTCGTCATCCTTCTCTGCATACTTTTTTTCTCTTCTGAAAATTTTTCTCTATTGGCTTCTCATTTTCTTCATAAACAGATTAGCCTTCATCATCTTTTTCCACAAGAAGTTTTCAGGGATTTCTTTCATCCAAGTTATTGCAACGTTCATTCACGGCTTCAAGCTCGATGTTTCGATGATGTGTTACATCGTGGCGATTCCGGTTTTTATGCTGATCGTACAACAGTTTTTTCGCTTTAACTTCTTTAAAGCATTTCTCTTCATTTACTCAATCCTCGTTTTGCTGTTGGATGCTTTCATTTCCATTTTCGACATGGGAATTTATCATGACTGGAATACGCACCTGAATTACCGGGCTATCAGTTACCTGCATTACGTGAATGAGGCCTCTGCATTTTCTGATGCGCACCAAAACTTTATACTCGCAGTTTTGATGGTCATGCAAATTATCATTGGCGTTGTAGTGCTGATTTACTTTTTCTCCGTAAGGAGTCCTTCGGAACGAAGAGATCAGTTTCATTTTCCGTGGAACAGGAAATCTTTTGTGCCGGGCGTACTGTTTCACGCTGCGATATTTCCGTTGTTGTTTCTTGGAATTCGCGGGGGCTTGCAACTCATTCCCATCAATGAAAGCAGCGCATACTTTTCTTCTGAAAAAATTTTGAATGATGCTGCTGTGAATGCGCTGTGGAATGCAGGAAAGAAATTTTCCGGAGACAAAGAATCACTTCATTCCAATCCCTATCAGTTTTTTCCCGAACAAGAAGCCGAAGCGATCGTGAAAGAATTGTATTCCGCGAAGAAGGATTCAGTGATCTCAATACTCACGACGCAGCGACCGAACATTATTTTGTTTGTTCTTGAAAGCTTTACGGCAGATGTGATTGAAGCATTAGGAGGAGATAAAGGAGTGACACCAAATTTAGATACAGTGATTCGTCACGGACTTCTCTTCACCGATATTTACTCACAGGGCTATCGTACCGACCAGGGATTGGCGGATGTATTCAGCGGATTTCCTGCCACGCCGAATTTTTCGATCATGATGCAGCCGGAAAAATATCCGAAGCTTTCTTTTCTTCCGAAGGTATTGGCAGATGCCGGTTATCAAAACTCATTTTACTACGGCGGTGAATTGGATTTCGCGAACATGAAAGCATACTTGCTTCAGAGCGGAGTATCTGATTTGCACGACAAGAGTTCGTATACAAAGGACGAGATGAATGCAAAGTGGGGAGCTCATGATGAATTTGTTTTCAGAAAAGAAGCCAATGACACTGCATCGAAACGAGAGCCGTTTTTTTCTACAGTACTTTCACTCAGTAGTCATGAGCCGTTTCAAGTCCCGATGCAGACGAAATTCCCGGGAGAAGATGATCCTTCCAAATTCAAAAACAGTTGTTACTACACGGATCGTTGCATCGGTGAGTATATGAAACTTGTTAGCCATGAACAGTGGTACAAAAACACACTCTTCATTTTCATAGCTGATCACGGGCACATTCTTCCGCGCAATCGTAATCCTGAAGAAGCGGCACGCTTTCATATACCCATCATTTTATACGGTGATGTTTTGAGACCTGAATTCAAAGGAACAACGATCGGTAACATTGGAATGCAAAGTGATTTGCCTGCGACAATTCTTGCGCAACTCAATCTTTCGAATAACCAATTTCAGTGGAGTAATGACTTGCTGAATTTTTATCGCAACAATTTCGCATACTATTCTTTTGATGCTGGAATTGGTTTTGTGAATAATGATGGCTCGATGCGCTACGATTTCAATAATAAGAAAGCAACTGTTTCAGGAGATAAATTTTCGGAAAAGGACACCGACGAAGGAAGAGCTTTTTTGCAGAAGTTGTTTGGAGAGTATGTTTCATTTTGAAGGAGGACTATTGCTCTATCGGACAGGTATCCTCCCCGTCCGAAATCAATAAGTCGAATGTCGGCGGGTGAGGGACACCCGCCGATAGAAAATGCAATAGAGATAACTTTTAATAATTCGGCAAGTGATTCAGCACATACAAATATCTCCGTGCATTATTGTTACCGAAATCTGTAAAAGCTTTCTGCGCCCAGGTTTTTGCAAGATCAATCTTGCCCAGCACTTCGCATCCAAGCGCCATGTTGAAGCATGCTCTTCCTGCAACTTTTGAATTCTTTGATTTGCTCAGTGCATTCCATTTTTCCATAGCGCTATTCCAGTCATTGGTCACGGCTTTGCGCCATGCCACTTTCATCAGGTCATTCCCGCGTTTGTAGATGTCACGGCTTTGCCAGATCACCACCGGCAAATAGCGGCGCGCCGAAGCATCGCCAATATAATTGCCTGCATTGCGAATTGCTGAAGTTGGAATGGGAGCGGTGGGCAAAAGGCCGCCGACGGTCTGCCTCAGTTGATCGCCAAACTGATCGGGCACACTCATCGAAAGTGTGTCATACAATCGCCACGAATAAGTAACCGAGTAGTGAATTTCTTTCGCCGGAATTTGACCGCCGCTTTTAATGATGCTTACGCCACTCAGCACAGTGCCCACTACATTATCGGAGTTGGTGTCGAATGTTTCAAGGACCATGATCGCATCGCACTGATTTTCGCGGCAAATATTTTTCACTGTTTGCCACGATAACGGATCGGGCATTTGAATACTCATCGCACTACGCTTCAGCGCATGCTGAACAGGAATAAATGCATGAGGAGATTCCCATTCGTTCATTGCCTGCGCAAATGCGTTCAGGCACTCCTCGCTTCCAATCACGTCGCCCGCAATGGCTTCACCGGTGAGAATTGATTCGACAGCGTTTTCTTTTTTGCGAGAGCTGTCAATTCGCGTACGGTTGATGAGCGCAATGTTTTTCACATTCTGAGGAAGCGCTATGCGCGGAGGGTAAGTGACTCTTACGCTCATGGTGGTGATCGCACAAGAGGAAAAAAATAAGATTGCAGATAATAACGCGAGTAGGATTCTGAACATGGAGTAAAGGTAAGGATAGAGAAGAATCTCTAATGGTTTGAAGTGATGAGAGTAATATGTTGATCAAAAGAAATTCTGTTGTAAAGCAGGCCAGATTACATTTTCACCTTTGCATAAGGTGATTGGCGATGACGTCGACCAAAGGCAGGAAAATAAAAAGGAGAGCATCGCCCTCCTGAATAATTTAAAAACCAAAACCCAAAACTCAATCCACCTTATCATTCCCATGAAGAAATGAATTATTCTTCTTCAGCTCGGTTATCTTGTCAGGATCATCGCTGTTCTCTACATAATACTGTGAGAAATTTGATTCGGAAGAATGCTGAACATCTTTCATCGAAGTACCTCTTCTTAAGTAGGCAGGAGCTTTTTCCATCTCTGAAAGAGCAGCAGGATTATTCAGCTTCATGCTCAGGTTGCGAAGCTTGCTCACGCGGTCTTTTGAAGCGCCGCTTGAAAGATCAGGATGACTGTTCACAGGAATATTTCTCTGCTCCATAACTTCTTTCACCGGCAATTCCTTAAGCTCAAAATCTTCCGGCACTGCTTCTTCCTTTGTCTCATTCTCTTCCGTGAATTCAATCTTCAATGTAGGAGTTTCAATCACGTTATCATTTGAAGTGAGATCAAATTCGAAAGGAATCTGGGGAGAAGTAATGTCAAATGATTCTGTGTGTTTCGGTGTCGTCTTCTTTTTCATCACCGGCTCCTTCAAATCTGATTCTTTCTTTTCCGAAAGGGGTCCGGCGGACTCTTCATCATGCAGTGAAAATTTCACACGGTCTTTCTTTGCCAGGTCTTTTCGCTGATGAGGTGATGATTCGAAACCTGTGGCAATCACGGTGACCAGGAGTTTTTCCCCGAGCGATTCATTGTAGCAGTTGCCCCAAATGATATTGGTTTCATAGCCGGCTTCGCGTTGTATGTGCTCAGTGATTTCGCTAACTTCATCAAGCGTAACCTCTACGGTTCCGGAAGTGATGTTCACGAGAATATTTTTTGAACCCTTAATGTCGCTATCATTAAGCAGCGGAGAATTGAGTGCTGCTTCCACCGACTTGATTGCACGATTCTCTCCTTCAAATGAAGCCATACCCATGATTGCCACACCGCTGTTACGCATCACAGTGTTCACATCTTCAAAGTCAACATTCACATAGCCGGGTACCGTGATGATCTCGGCAATGCTCTTCGCAGCGTTGGCAAGAATGTTATCTGCCTGTGCAAATGCCGCACTCAGCGTGAGGTTGCCATGAATCTCTCTCAGCTTGTCGTTGGAAATCACGAGCAAGGTGTCCACGTTGTTTTTTAATTCACTGATTCCTTCCTGTGCCTGCGCAAATCTTCGCGGTCCTTCTGCAGAGAATGGTGATGTCACCAATCCTACAGTCAGGATTCCCATCTCGCGCGCGAGCTTCGCGATTACAGGTGCGCCGCCGGTTCCTGTCCCTTTACCCATGCCGGCAGTGATGAAAAGCATCTTTGTATTCCGTTCCAAAAATGCCTTCACATCATCCACCGACTCAAGCGCCGCCCGGCGTCCGATTTCGGGATTCATTCCTGCACCCCGCCCTTCAGTTAAATTTTTTCCGAGTTGAATTTTAATGGGCACCGGACTCATCTCGAGCGCTTGGTGATCAGTATTCGCCACCACGAAATTCACACCCACAATTCCCTGGCGAAACATGTGGTTAACAGCATTGCCGCCACCGCCACCAACGCCGATTACTTTAATGATACAGGTTTGCTCCTGACTTGGAAGATCGAATTGTATAGACATGTGATTTGAGATTTTAGATTTCAATTTTTTATTTCCATTTTGCCTATTGCCTACTGCCTACTATGTTTAACTAAGGACTCACTACCTCCGGCTATTTCAGCTCCTGATCCATTCCTTCATTGAAAAATTCCTTTACGCCGAAAAGAATTCTTCCCACCAATCCCTTGCGTTCACGCTGCGCCTCACTTTCTTCCTGCGGTGGCGCTTTGATCCCTTCTTCTTTTTTTCTGCGCTCATCTTCCTTCATTTGATAATCTTCAAAACCACTCAGCACCAATCCCACGCCTGTTGAATACATCGGATGCTTGACGATATCAATCTTTGAAGATCCAAGATGCTCGATGGGAAGACCAATGCGCGCATCAAGGCCGGTAACATATTCTACCAACTGAACTAAGTTTTTCAGATGTGCACCGCCGCCGGTAACCACCACGCCGGCAATCAGTTTGCTCTTGAAGCCGCTGATGTTGATCTCTGAGTCCACGTGTTCGAGGATTTCTTCCATGCGTGCGTTGATAACGTTAGCGAGATTGCGGACTGAAATTTCTTTTGCATCCCTTCCGCGAACTCCGGGAATAGAAACAATCTGGAGATCCATGGAAGGATCGGGGATTGCACTACCGAAGCGGCATTTCAGTATCTCTGCCTGGTTGCGCATCACCATGCATCCTTCCTTGATGTCTTCAGTGATCACGTTGCCGCCAAAGGGGATCACGTAGGTGTGGCGAATAATTCCGTCGTGGAAAATTGCGATGTCGGTTGTTCCGCCGCCGATGTCAACGAGGGCAACGCCGGCTTCTTTTTCTTCTTCACTCAGCACGGCAGCCGCTGATGCGAGCGGCTCAAGAATCATATCAATCATGTGTAGCCCTGCTTTCTCAACACACTTCTTAATGTTCTGTGCTGCGCTGATCTGACCGGTAATGATGTGGAAGTTTGCTTCAAGACGAATGCCGCACATACCGACCGGACCGGAAGTAGTCATTTCACTGTCCACCATAAACTCCTGGGGGAGTACGTGAATGATCTTGTCGCCCGGGCTCACCACGAGTTTGCGCATGTCATCCGTAAGTTTCTTGATATCCTCTTTGCAGATCTCCGTCTCGAGTGAATCGCGAACCAAAATGCCGCGGTGCTGCAAGCTTTTGATGTGCTGTCCAGCTATGCCGACATAAACATTTTTGATCTCCACACCTGAAGTTGCTTCCGCTTCCTTTACGGCCTTGGTGATTGCATCCACCGTCTTATCAATATTTGCAACAACACCGCGCGACACGCCGAGTGATTCGGATTTTCCAATGCCGACGATTTCAATTTTTCCATGTTCATTCTTACGGGCGACGATGGCACAGATTTTTGTTGTGCCGATGTCGAGTCCTACAATGAATTCCGAGTTGGTCATAATCAGTTTGCAGTTTTCAGTTTTCAGTTTGCAATGCTGGGTTTATAATTTTTTTGTCTTTAGTATTTAAGTTTTTAGCCCGCCGGAAAATCGAGAAGCGGATTTCAATCATTCGCTGCATCCGCCATTCCTCTCTTCGTACAATACACTTCATTCTCGTATTTCAAATTGATCCTGCTGTACTGATTCCATCCGGTATGATTCAAAGCTTCCCTGTAAAAAATTTTAAGCTTGTCGAATTTCTCTTTCAGGTCATTCACATCTCCGAGGAGGACCGAATGATTTCCGACGACGGGAATTATTTCAAATTCATTTTGCTGATTGACGATGATCTGCTCTGTGAGTGAAGTGAGAAATGAATCGCTGTGAATGAAATTCGCGAGTCCAAATAATTTCTCTTCGATCACGGAGTCAGCAATTGTTGGATGCTCAGCATTGGTGAAAATGAAACCTGTGGCAACCGGAACGCGTGCGGTAAATTTAGAGGAGAGCGGCATGCGACTCCCATGAATATCGAGATAATAACTCACAGATTGGTTGTTAATAATCCTGAGAATCGGAAGGCGCTGTCTCACGCTGATCTGGATTTTTTCATTCGCATCAACAAACACCTGCGCTGATTCAACAAACGGATTACTTTCAATCACCTCTTCGAGCTTGTTATAGTCAATTGCATTTACCGGTTTTGCTTTTTCATTATTCACCTGGTGATCTTTAAGCAGTTGCAGAATATCACTTTCATCAATGAAAAGCATTCCGTTTTCATCTTCCATGTTCACAGTAATGTTCTGAAATGAAAGACGATGTTGCCTGATCATTGAAGCGCCGAGCAGGATCATCACACTAACAGAGCAGACCACCCAGAAGCAGGTGATGAGGATTGGTTTTATTTTTTTCCAGAAGGATTGCATGGGGTTATTCGGTTATTGGGATATTGGGTTATTGGTCATTAGTCATTGGTCATTAGTCATTGGACATTGGTCACTTGTCATCCCGTTTTCGTGCTTACTAACTTTTCACTTCTCACTTCTCACATCTCACTTCTCACGTCTTACGTCTCACGACTCACGTCTCACGTCTCACGTTTCACGTCTCACGATTTAGAAGTCAAAAACATTTTAATCGGCTCAACCTCCTGGTCAATATCACCGGCGCCAACAGTCACAACGACCTCACGTTCTCTTCTGCTGAGTTCATTGATCAAATCTTTTTTCTCAACTACCATTTTATTTTGAACAGCGATTTTTTCGAGCAGCATTTCAGAAGTCACTCCGGGAATTGGTTCTTCGCGAGCAGGATAAACCGGAAGCAGAATCAAATCATCAGCGAGAGAAAGCGCTCTGCCGAATTCATCAGCGAAGTCGCGCGTGCGGGTGTACAGGTGTGGTTGAAAGATGCAGGTGATTTGTTTACCCGGAAAAATTTCACGGACAGATTTCAGGAAAGCAGTGATCTCTGCCGGATGATGAGCGTAGTCATCAATGAAAACAACTTTTTCATTTCGCACAATGAATTCGAAACGGCGCTTCACGCCTTTGAAAGAGTTCAGCGCAGCGCGAATCTTTTCTTTCCCGATCTCTAACTGATAAGCAACCGCTCCGGCCGCCACAGCATTTTCAACATTGTGATAACCTGCAACACTCAGGTGAACATCTGCAAGAGAATATTCAGGAGTTAAAAAATCAAAAGTGTAAGTGCTTTCTTCAAGGCGAACATTGCTTGCGTGAAAATCAGTATCGCCGCTCACTGAATAAAACTGTGTATTGAAGCCCGAGTAGTAAGCGAGGAAGGGCAATTTCTGTTTTGTGATCAGAATCCCGGTGGACTTAATCTGGTTTGCAAAATCCCCATAGGCCTTCACTACCTCTTCTTCATTGCCATAGATGTCGAGATGATCGGCATCGCAGGAAGTAACCACAGCAATATTTGGATGCAGTTTCAAAAATGAGCGATCATATTCATCCGCTTCAACTACCACCGTTTTGTTTTTCCCTATGAGAAAATTGGAGTTGTAATTCACCGTGATGCCGCCAAGGAATGCAGTGCAATCGTAACCCGAATCTTTCAGGATGTGCGCAATCATGGAAGAGGTTGTAGTTTTTCCATGTGTGCCCGCAATTGCAATCGTGAATAAATCTTTCGTGAGTGTTTCGAGCAGGTCACTACGTTTGATGATGTGCTGATGATGTTCTTTGTAGTAAACAAGTTCCTTATGATCGGGAGGAATTGCAGGTGTGTACACAACGAGGTCAACATCTTTGGGAATCAACTCAACATTTTCTTCGAAGTGAATTTGCATTCCCTCATTGGCCAACTCTTCGGTGAGAGGAGACGGAGTACGATCGTACCCGGAAATTTTTTTGCCATTCACGCTGAAATATCTTGCCAGTGCGCTCATGCCAATGCCGCCAATACCGATGAAGTAGATGCTATGGATTTTGTCGAGGTTCATATTTGTTAATGGGCGTCATTACGAGGAAAATCGGGCAGGCAATGTGCGTTTGGTTTCCGAAGCAATCTCCCGATTCGAGGGGATTGCTTCGCCGCTCTCCGCTTCAAAATCTTCCCAGTGCTCCTCGCAATGACGTTCTATTCATTCATCAATTTCAAAACTTCATTTGCAATGTCATCATCAGCATTGGGTTTTGCCAATGCAGCGATGTTAGTCATCAATGTTTGCTGCAATGAATCGTCCTTCATCAAATTCAAAAGGGTATCAACTAATTTTTCTTTCGCTTCTGAATCCTTCACCATCAGCGCGGCATTTTTATTCACAAGAGCTAAAGCATTTTTTGTTTGATGATCTTCGGCAACATTGGGTGAAGGAACCAGTATGCAGGGTTTTTTCGCTATGCACAACTCTGCAATGGATAAGGCGCCCGCTCTTGAAATCACGACATCGGCGGCAGCATAAGCAAGGTCCATTCTGTCAATGAACTGGTGCACCTTAATTCTATCTGTCCATTGGACTCCAGACGGAGAAAATTTTTTCGCTGCTTCCGCATTCTTCTCATAGTATCCTTTGCCGGTTTGCCAGATGATTTGAATTCCTTCCTCAAAGAGTTTTTCCAGATTCATCCTGATGCTTTCATTGATTGTTCCGGCGCCTAAACTGCCTCCGATGATGAGCAGCACTTTTTTTTCGGACTTCTCCATAAGGAGTTCCCGGGACAATCCAAAAAATTTCAGTGCTTCTTCTCTCTTCGTTTCAAGGTTCACAATGTCTTTACGAACCGGATTTCCCGTCACAGCAATTTTTTCTGCCGGAAAAAACTTTTCCATTCCATCATACGCCACACAAATTTTCTTCACACGCTTCCCCAAAATTTTATTGGTGATGCCAGCATAAGAATTTTGTTCCTGGATCAAGGATGGGATCTTCATCATCGTTGCAGCAAAAAGCACAGGACCACTTGCGTAGCCACCGACACCGACCACTGCATCGGGCTGAAAATTTTTAATCATCATTCTTGCTTTCATCAAACTCTGAATCACTTTATACGGGAGCACTAAATTTTTCCAGGTCAGTCTTCTCTGTATTCCTGCTATCGGCAATCCTTCAATCCTGAACCCCGCCTTCGGAATTTTCTCCATCTCCATTCTTCCCAGTGCGCCGATGAAAAGGATTTCCATCGTAGCATCTATTCTCTTCAGCGCATTTGCAATCGCTATCGCCGGAAAAATGTGTCCGCCCGTTCCACCACCGCTGATGATCACTCTACGCTGTTGCCGGCTCATCTTCGTTTTCTTCTTCAACGTTTCTGCTCACACTTAAAATAATTCCAATCGCCACGCTCGTAAACCAAAGAGATGTTCCCCCCATGCTCACGAAGGGAAGCGTGACGCCGGTAGTCGGTAAGAGGTGAACAACTACTGCCATATTGATCAAGGCCTGAACGACCAGTCCAAAACTTAATCCCACTGCGAGAAATGCTCCGAATGCTCCCGGGCATTTCACAAATAATTTGATGCAGCGGAGAAGGAAAAACAAGTATAGTATGACAAGAGATATTGCACCGATCAAACCATATTCTTCCACGATGATGGCATAGATGAAATCAGAATACGGGCTTGGAAGAAAATTCCGTTGCGTGCTGTTACCCGGACCTACACCGAAAATTCCACCATTGGCAATGGCAATCTTTGCCTGCTGAACCTGATATTGCTCTGCGTTATGTCCGAAAAAATCATGGAGGCGACTCGCCCAGGTATCTACCCGGACATGAAGGGAAGTGAATTCGGCTATCACGATGATCAGCGCAAGCAATGCAATTCCGGTAAGCGCCATGATGCCGATATACTTCATGTTCACTCTTCCGATAAACATCAGCAACAAACACGTTGCGAAAAGAATTGCGGCGGTAGAAAGATTGGATGGTGCAATCAATCCGCATACAATCAGTACCGGCAGCATCACCGGAAGAAACCCTGTTTTGAAATCTTTGATGTTGCCCTGATTTTTTGCCAGTGCACGTGCTGTGTACATGATGAGCGCAAGCTTCGCGAGATCAGAAGTTTGAAATGAAATATTCACTACGGGAATCGTGAGCCACCTTCTTGCATCATTAATTTCTACTCCGAAAATGAGGGTGATGAAGAGCAGCGGAACAGCAATCAAAAGCAGCAACTGTGCAATGCGGGAATAGAATGTGTAGTTGATCTTGTGAGCAACGTACATGAGAAGGATGCCCAAAGCAATCATTCCAAACTGCCGGATGAGATAATATTCCATGTCACCGCTCTGATATTTAAAGGCAAGCGAGCCGGTAGAACTGTACACTGCGAGCATGGAGATGATGGAAAGAAAAATCACAACCAGCCAGATGTACCGGTCGCCGCCTGTCTTTTGAAAAAGCCGTTCTACATGTTGCGTTGCGAATTCCATGGTTGTTTTTTGATTTTGGAATTTTGAAATTGTCAATTGAACATTTGTCAATTCCTAATTGAAAATTCTTATAACGATCTCACTGCTTCTTTAAACTGCCTTCCTCTGTCTTCAAAGTTTTCAAACAGATCGAAGCTGGCGCATGCAGGCGAAAGCAACACGCAATCACCCGGCGATGCGAGATGATAGGCTGACTTCACGCAGGCGCTCATGTTGTCAGTATTCACGATCAAATCAATGCTGCGGCTGAATGCTTCGTGGAGTTTGCGATTGTCTTTTCCGAGGCATACGAGCGCCTTAACTTTTTTCTTTACCAATTCCTGTAATATTTCGTAGTCATTTCCTTTATCTACTCCGCCTGCAATCCACACTATTGGCTTGCTGATGCTCTCGAGCGCATACCACACCGCATTTACTGTAGTAGCCTTCGAGTCGTTGATGAACTCAATGTTTTTAATATTGCTTACCCACTCCAGGCGATGCTCGAGCGCTTTGAAATCAGTGAGCGCTTCACGAATCTCATCCTTCTTTATCTCGAGTGTGTTCGCAACTATTCCTGCAGCCATAGAATTGTACACATTATGCTTACCACGTAATCCAAGTTCAGATAATGACATAGTGAAGGTTTGTTTGGGTGAATGAAAAATGAGTTGTTGGCCGTCGAGGAATGCTCCTTGTCCGGAAGTTTTTTTTTGACTGAAAGAAATTTTTTGAGAATGAAATGAATGACGATTCATTGCTGTTTGCGTTTCTTCATCATCGTAGTTGTAGATGAAGTAATCATCAGGAGTTTGCTTTTGTGCAATGCGGAATTTTGAATCAGCATACTTGTTGAAATCATAATCATAGCGATCGAGATGATTGATGCTGATGTTGGTAAGCACTGCGAAATGTGGCTTGAACACATAGCAGTCATCTAACTGAAAACTGCTGATCTCCGCTACATAATATTTTGCATCGTGTTCTGCGACTTGCTTCGCGAAACTTTTACCGATGTTTCCTACGAGCGCTACATCGAGCCCCGCTTTATTGAGGATGTGATAAATGAGCGAAGCAGTAGTTGACTTTCCATTCGAACCGGTAATGGCAATGATGGTAGATGAAGTATATCTTGATGCAAATTCAATTTCAGAAATGATGGGGATGTTTTTGCTCCGAATGAGTTTAATGATTGGAGCTTTCTCCGGAATGCCCGGACTCTTGATCATCTCATCCCCTCGAAGAATTTCCGACTCGCTGTGCTGATTTTCCTCGAATGAAATTTTCTTCGCCACCAAAATCTTTTTGAACTCTTCTTTGATTATCCCCATATCAGATACAAAAACATCATATCCGCGCAGTTGTGCCAGCATGGCAGCGCCCACTCCGCTTTCTGCTGCTCCAAGGATGATGATGCGTTTCACAGTGTGAATTGTTATTTGTTAATGGTTAATCGGTCTTGGTTCCCAGGTTGAATTGTGTAAAATCAAACTGGCGGTGCTTCGATTTCTTCAACTGCTTTCGTTTCCACTTCCTCATTGACTTCTCAATCCGCTTAAACAGAAATGATTGCTCGCTCTTGCTGAGCATCATGAATTGAGGGGGTTGTGTTTGCATGTTGAAATGATTTTTATTTTCAGTTCACTGTGACAATCCGCTGGTACTCAGAAATCCCATTTCTTTGAGAAATGGGATTTCTTGCTGCGCCCATTTTCCATTTCAGCTTTCATTTTCCCTACTGCCTATTGCCTACTGCCTATTGCCTACTGCCTATTGCCTATTGCCTACTGCCTACTACCTACTGCCTATTGCCTACTATCTTATCTTCAATGTCACCAGTGTCAAAATCGCCAACATGATTCCCACAATCCAGAAACGGGTTACAATCTTCGCTTCAGGATAACCGAGCTTCTGATAGTGATGATGCAGCGGCGCCATTTTTAAAATCCGTTTTCCTTCTCCATACCTTTTTCGTGTGTATTTGAAATAGCCGACTTGAATTATTACCGATAAATTCTCGACGATAAAAATTCCGCAAAGGATTGGAATCAGTAACTCTTTTCTTACCACAATGGCGAACGTGGCAATGATTCCTCCAAGTGCAAGAGAACCTGTGTCGCCCATGAACACTTGCGCCGGGTATGCATTGTACCAGAGGAAACCCACACACGCACCGATGAATGCTGCGGCGTATACCATCAGCTCTCCGGAGTTGGGGATGTACATGATGTTGAGATAATTCGCAAGCAGAATGTTGCCGCTCACATAAGCAAAAATCCCAAGCGTGGCGCCGATGATGGCTGATGTTCCGGTAGCAAGTCCATCAATTCCATCGGTGATGTTTGCCCCGTTGGAAACAGAGACAATGATGAAGGTGACGATAAAAATGTAAACGATCCACGTGCAGTCAGGATAATCATCACCGATCCATGCAATCAGCTTTGAGTAATTAAACTCATGATTTTTTACGAAAGGAATAGTGGTGATCGGAAGCTTTGCATCCACATAATTGGAAGCAATCTTCTCTACATTTAAACTATCACGAAATATGGGTGCAGTTTGAGGACTTACCAATTGACGCCGCACCACCACATGGTTATTGAAGTAGAGAACAGAACCAACGATAATTCCTAAACTGATTTGTCCGAAAATTTTGAAACGTCCTGCAAGACCGCGCTTGTCTTTCTTGAACACCTTGATATAGTCATCTACAAAACCAATGATGCCGCACCACACGGTCGTGATGAGCATGATGACGATGTACACATTGATGAGTTTCGCAAAGAGGAGTGTCGGAATGATGATGGCTGAGAGAATGATCAATCCTCCCATGGTGGGAGTTCCCTGCTTTTGAATTTGCCCGTCGAGCCCGAGGTCACGAACGGTTTCACCGACTTGTTTTCTTCGGAGATAATTCACCAGCGATTTTCCATACACCATCGAGATCAGCAATGAAACAAGAATGGCTGCGCCCGCGCGGAACGAGATGTAGTTAAACAATCCCGATCCCGGAATATTAAAATGTTGCTGAAGAAATTGAAAGAGGTAATACAGCATTTTGGTAATTGGGTTATTGGGTTATTGGTCATTGGTCATTAGTCATTGGTCATTTCTCACGTTACAGGCCTTATGTCTTGCGTCTTGAGTCTTATGTCTTATATCTTAAGTCTCACTTCTCACTTCTCACTTCTCACTTCTCACTTCTCACTTCTCACTTCTCACCTCTCACTTCCCACCCTCTCACTTTTCCATTGTCCTGAATGCTTCGTTCAATTCAATCTTATCATCGAAAGGATGTTTTACTCCCTTTATCTCCTGATATTTTTCATGTCCTTTTCCTGCAAGAAGAATGATGTCGCCTTTTGCTGACATTGCCACCGCGGTGCGGATCGCTTCACGGCGATCTGCTATCGTGAGCGTGCGCGAAAGTTTTACCGGCACAATTCCCTTATGCATTTGCTCGAGAATGGAGAGAGGTTCTTCGCTTCGCGGATTATCAGATGTAAGGATGATCTGATCGCTGAGCTCACTTGCCACTTTCGCCATTACCGGTCTCTTTGCCGCATCACGATCGCCTCCGCAGCCCACAACGGTGATGAGTTTTTCATTTCCTGTCCTGATCTCTTTGATCGTGGTCAGCATTTTCTCCAGTGCGTCGGGAGTATGCGCATAGTCCACGATGCCCATGATTTTATTTTTCTCACTCAGCACGTAATCGAATCTTCCTTCAGCAGGCTTGAGTTTGCTGAGGACAGTAAGCACAGGAATTTTTTGTTCACCCAGTATTAAAGCGGTTCCATAAATTGCGAGAAGGTTGTAAGCGTTGAAACTTCCAACGAGAGGTGTGTACACTTCTTCACCGTCAATCTGCAGCACCATGCCGTTGAAAGTGATTTCAAGAATTCGTGCCCGGAAATCAGCGATGGACTGCAGCGCGTAGGTGTAGGTATGGGCCCGTGTGTTTTGCAACATCACCATGCCTCGCTTGTCATCCACATTCACGAGAGCGAATGCATCAGCAGGTAACAGATCGAAAAGTTTCTTCTTCGCTTCGATGTAATCCTGAAATGTTTTGTGATAATCGAGATGATCGTGAGAGATGTTTGTAAAAACGGCTCCCGTGAATTTTACTCCTGCCACACGGTTCTGATGAATGGCATGTGAGCTTGCCTCCATGAAACAATAAGCACAACCTGCTTTCACCATATCATTCATCAGTGAACTCAATTGAACAGCATCAGGCGTAGTGTGTATGGCAGGAATTGTTTTTCCGTTGATGCGATTTTCTACTGTGGATATCAGCCCGCACTTGTAGTTCAACCCGCTAAACAGATTGCAAAGCAGCGTTGCAACCGTGGTCTTGCCATTGGTTCCCGTTACTGCAATTACTTTTAGTTTGGAAGAAGGATTGTCGAAGAAATTTTCTGCAGCGATGGCGAGTGCTACTGAACTATCTGCGACCCGGATGTAAGTGATTCCCTTCTTTTTCTTCTCCGGGAAATTTTCACAGATAATTGCGGCGACTCCTTTTTCTTCAACAGCAGAAATAAAGGCATGACCGTCTGTTACAGTACCACGGGTAGCAACAAATAAACTATGAGGTTGCGCTTTTCTCGAATCGAAGCAAACGTCACTCACCTCAACATCGGTTGAACCGCTGATCCCGATCAGGGAAACTTTGTATAGTATGTCAGAAAGCTTTTTCATGTAACATTGTCGCCCCGATTCATCGGGACTACAATTGCATTTTTGTTTTCTGTTTCTATAGACATTTTGCTCTACGGAGCTATCTTTTCTTGATTGTTTTTTTTATTTTCTCCACTAACTTTTCATTACCTACGACTTACGACTTACGACTCACGATTCACGACTCACGATTCACCTTTCACCATTCACCATTCACCATTTCACTCCTTCCCTGCAACCACCGTCAGGGTTTGCAACCACTGACGGGGTTGGTTAGCTGCCATCACAAACTCAGCGTTATCGAAATCATTTGTCCTTTTTGAAATGACGCTCCTGGTTGAATACTTTGTGATGTCACACTTCCTGCGCCCAGCGTATTTACTTTCAGTCCACAGTTCTCGAGCAGGTACAGCGCGTCGCGCAAGCCCATTCCTTTCACATCTGGCACAACTCCTGTTTCTTCATTTTCCTTTTTATCGGTCATCGTCACTTCTCTGCCGGAAGTAGCAACATTCACCCAGGCATTTTCGGGTTTCGATTCGCAGTGAATTCCGAGTTGCGCGAACACGATGTTGAGATCAGGTTTGTATCCTGACTTCACCTTCGGTAAACTCACTGTGTCATTCACCAGTGCTTCAACAGCAGGATGTAAATCGAGATCGGTAGAAAAAATTTTGTCTGCGAGTTCTTTGAACACCGGACCTGCTACAGCGGCTCCATAATAAATTCCGTTTGAAGGCGCATTCACTACTACGATGCAGGAGTACAGTGGCTTGTCAGCAGGGAAGTATCCGACAAATGATGATTGATAAACTTTGTCAGCGTAATGATGCTTGTCATCTGCAATCTGCGCTGTTCCTGTTTTTCCGGCGATGGAATAGTTTGGATTCTTCAATGCTCTTGCTGTGCCGCTGTCAACTACGGCTTCGAGTAATTCCTGCAGCGCCTGCAAGGTTTTATCAGAGCAAATTTTTTGCTTGAGAATCGCGGGCTGAAATTGCTGCTCCGGTTTTCCGTACTCATCAATCGCCTGAACGAGATAGGGCTTCATCATCGTTCCGTTGTTCGCAACCGCATTGTAGAGTGTGAGAATCTGCAGCGGAGAAATTTTCACTTCATATCCCACGGACATCCACGGAAGGGAGAACCGCGTGAAGGTTTTGTCCATTGTGCTTTGGATATAGGGTTGCTGCTCACCGGGGATTTCAATGCAGAGTTTCTGATTCAATCCCAAATCACGCAGATGCTGCAAATATTTTTCAGGATTCTTGCTGTAATATTCATTCACCAGCTTCGAGATGCCTACGTTCGATGAATGCGCAAATGCAGAAAGTACATTGACCCGCCGCAACGAGTGGTGCTCGGCGTCGTGCATGGTCTGGCTGAACTTACCACTCCAATAAGAATGCACACCAAGTTCGAGATCAACCGTGTCATTCAAATTCACATAACCATCTTCGAGCAATGCAATCATTGAAGCCAGCTTGAACGTGGAGCCCGGCTCGTGACTTTCTCCCACCGCATAGTTGTAATCTTCAGCATAACCGCCATCATTCTGCTTGCCGAGGTTTGCGATAGCGCGAATGGCGCCGGTCTTCACATCCATCACCACGCAGCAACCGTGATCGGCCTTGTTGGCGATCAACGTTTTCTTGAGCGCATCTTCCGCAACATCCTGCAGGTTCACGTCAATGGTGCTGATGATGTCCTTTCCATTTTGCGGATCTATTTCATTCTTGTCATTAATAGGAAGAAATTCCCCGCCGGACACTTTTTGCATCAATCGCTTACCGGCAATGCCGGTGAGTTGACTATTGAACTGACCTTCGAGACCGACAGGTTGAACCGTTGCATCGCGCATGTATCCGATGGTGCGGTTCGCTAATTCTTTGAATGGATATTCACGCCTGTTGTGTTGCAGCGCAATGAATCCACCCTTGAATTGACCATACCGGAAAATCGGAAATGCCTTGACAATCTGTAAATCAGGATAGCTTACATTTTTTTTCACCAAAAAATATCTCTCCCCCCGCACGCGTGCTGCCACAAAAAGCTTTTTGTAATCGGAAGAAGATTTGTCTCCGAAAAAATTTGCCATGCACAAGCTGAGAGAGTCAATATTTTTCCTGAACAGCTCTTTTGTCAATCCGTCTGCTTTCATGTCCATTCTTATCTCGAAGGATGGAAGTGATGTAGCGAGCAACCGTCCATCAACGGAATAAATATTACCGCGTTCTGCTGCCACCGGAGCGTACTTTGTCGTGATGCTGTCAGCAAGTGCGCGGTAATAATTTCCCTGAACGTTCTGAATGTAGAACACCTGCCAGAGGATGCCCACGCCAAGCAGAATCAGCATGAGGTATGCTAACCCGATTCTCCAGAAAATCTCTTTCTTATTGCTCATGAACTTTCGGTGTAATTTTTTTTGGCGGCTCTCTCAATTCTTTCAATCCTGTTGGTTGAACCATCGTTGCCACTTCTGATTGTTTGCTCAGGTATTCAAGCTGTGATTTGGTGGTCATGTATTCCCAGCGCAGTTCATTCAGTTGCTTCCCGATCTGATCTATCTCACGAACATTTTTTTCGGCGTAGTGCGAATTGGCGATGTAGCAAATGCCGATGATGGCAATGAAAAAGATGAATGGAAGGTTTTGAATCACCGTTTGATGATGTACCAGGCGACTCAAATCGAGCGACTCATAGAGCCAGTTCTTTTTGGAAGAGCGGCGCTGTGGCTTTTCTTCTGTGATTGGTTCAGAAGGTAGTGCTTCTGCTTGTTTTGCTGAATTGATTACTTCTTCCATTGTGTTTTGTTCATCATTGCGAGAAACATGCAGAGGCTTCGTGCGTGGCGTTTCGAAGCAATCCCCATCGCTCTCGTTTATTCAAGCGGATTGCATCAGAAAGCTCCCACTCAATGCTCACTCCATTTTCCCCGCAATGACGATATCATTTTAGTTTTCAAATTCTTTCTGCAATCCTCATCTTCGCACTTCTTGCTCTCGGATTTATTTTGATTTCTTCTGTCGTTGCCTCAATTGGTTTTTTACTGATGGGCAGAAATAATTTTTTGATATTTCCAAAATCATCTTTCAATTCAATTCCATCCGGGCTTCCGGAGCGAATGAAATTTTTCACGATGCGGTCTTCAAGTGAGTGATATGAAATCACAACCAATCTTCCTCCGCTCTTCAATACATCTTTGGTTTGATCAAGAAAATCTTTCAGTGCATTCAACTCATCATTCACTTCAATCCGCAATGCCTGAAACACCTGCGACAGGTAGCGGTTGCGATTGCCCTTAATGCAAGGCTCAATTGCCTTCACAAAGGCATCAATGTTTTCAAATCGTTGTCCTTTTCGTGCTTCAACAATCTTTTCAGAAAGTGTTTTTGCATTCCGCACCTCTCCATACTCACTGAAAATTTTTTGCAACTGTGTCGCTGAATAAGAGTTAAGAATATCTGATGCTTTCTTCCCGCTGTGTTCATCCATCCGCATATCTAATTTTCCTTCGAGCCGGTGAGCAAAGCCTCTGTTACCTGTATCAATCTGAAATGATGAAACACCGAGATCACCAAGCACTCCGTCAACTTGTGCAACCCCGTGAACTCTCAGCATTTTTTTCAGGTGCCTGAAATTTTGGTTGATGAAAATCAATCGTTCATCCTCAATCACATTCCTCGCTGCCGATTCATCCTGATCGAAGGCGAACAACTTTCCTTCATCCAGCTTTTTAAGAATCGCTTTCGCTTGCCCACCACCACCAAATGTTGCATCCACATACACGCCGTTCTTCTTCACATTCAATCCCTGAACTGCTTCTCTTAATAAAACCGGCTCATGGTACATGGGTAATTACGATTCACGATTCATCCTTCGACAAGCTCAGAACAAGCTGTAACACGACTCATACATAATTTCTCCTTTCATTCATTTCACTTTTCAGTTTCCGCTTCCCGGCAATTACGACTCACGATTCACGACTCACGATTCACGTAACATGACTCGCACCTATATCATTCTTTGATCTATTTCATTTCTCACGTTTCACCTTTCACTTCTCACGTTTCACCTTTCACTTCCTCACCATTCAAACGTCATTGCTCCCAGCACTTTCTGAACTTTCTTCTGCTTAGCCGGCATATCCTTCACTCTGTTCTGATGGAAAAATTTTTCATCCCATATTTCAATGCGATTCAGAAATGCCTTTATGATGATGTCTTTCTTTATCCCTGCGTATTGCAATAATGTTTTCGGAATCATGATGCGATTGGCAGCATCAATCGAAACTCTTGTTGCTCCATCGAAGAGAAAGCGCAGTGCATCAATGTTGTCCTGGTTGAAGTGACTGATTTTTCTCACTGTGTTGCTTAGAATTTCCCAATCGTGAATAGCATACATCGCCAGGCACTTGTCAGTAGCTCGCAGCATCATGAAACTGTTCTTCGCCTTTGCCGGAATCTGCTTTTTTAATGCAGCGGGAAATAGGATGCGGCTCTTGTTATCAAGAGTCACCGGGTACTCGCCGTTGAAGTCAGTTTTTTGCATGAGGAAATACGTGGCTCCAAATGTAACGTTAATTTTTACACTTTCTTACACTTTTATACACAATAATACAAAGACAATTTTTTAAACCTGTGAAAGAGGCATCATGAACCTGAGGCAAACAGAACTTACCAGGAAGCCCGAAGTCAGCATGTGAGTGAGTCAGTTAGCTTGCCGGGGAACAAGCTGCCGCAATCCTCATGTTTGACTGTTAAAAGGTTTTTATGAGAAGAGTGATTTTTTCCTGCAGCGCCGCAGCAGCAATTTCATTCGCATTCACTATTAAATGTGATTGAGAATAAAATGGATTTCGCTCCTGCAATTTTGTTTGGATGAAGTGTAATAGTTCTTCATCGGACTTTCCTGATAATAGAGGGCGATGATCAGCTTCAGGTTTTAATCGCTGAAATAAAATTTCAGGAGAATGATTTAAGTACACGGTGATCCCATGCTCATTCATCCAGTTCATGTTATCATGAAAGCAAGGTGTTCCACCGCCGGTGGCGATGATTGCATTCCTTGTTTCAGAAAATGATTTCAAACTAATTGATTCTTTCTCTCTGAAATATTCTTCACCCTTCGAAGAAAAAATTCCTGAGATCGAACTGCCTTCACTCTTTTCAATCACCTCATCGAGATCAATGAATTCATAATTCATCATTTCGGCAAGTTGTTTTCCGAGAAATGTTTTTCCTGAACCCATGAAGCCGAGGAGAAAAATATTTGACATGCAATGCAAAGTTATTTAAGACTCATCTACCTTAGCCGAATGCAATGTGTACTTCGTTTATCTTTTGTTTTTTTATTCCTTCACCACTATTCATATTGTCAGAACTACACTTTTCAAAAGCTCTATGGAACATCTGAATACGATGGTAATTGTCTCGTCCAATGTACTGATGGAAGTTTTCTCTGTGCGGGGAGTAAATATGAAGGTGGAGATTATGATCTGTTTGTAATAAAGACAACTTCTGATGGCGAAATCTTATGGTCAAAAATTTATTCTGCATTTGACACGATGCTATATCCAATCCAAATTGTTTTATGTAAGAATGATGAATTTGCAATAGCGGCTATTTATGATCGCAACCTGCAAATTGATGACCGTGACTTCTGCCTCATTCGATTTGATGAAGGCGGAAATATCGAGTGGAGCAAACTGTACGGCGGAGAGCACTTTGATGATCCCAGGTCGTTAGCTTACCTTCCAGATAATGGTTTTGTTGGGTTGGGATATACAAACTCGTTTGGTTCATCATTAGATATTTTTCTTTTCAGGGTTGATAGTAGCGGCAATTATGTTTGGTCAAATGAATTGGGAGAAGCAAATCGTGATGAATGGAGTAGCGAGGTTAAGGTACTGACTGATGGTAGTATCATTGTTTTTGGACAATCGGACATTCGGAGCGTGGAGATTGCAAAATTTGAATACGATGGAACTCTCGTGTGGAACAAAGATTTTGATTTCACACATCAGATAATCCCGTGGTCAATGGATGTTTCATACGACAAATCAATTTACGTGGTAGGAGTATGGGAAGAAGATATTCTGCCAAACGTTATCAGCCCATTTTTGATAAAGTTTGATTCTTCAGGCAATATATTATGGCACAAACATTATTTGAGCAATGATTTCAATGCTTCCGAAAGTTTCGTGGTTAAAGCTACACGTGATATGGGAGCGATTATAAATCTTGATGTTCAAGCGCTCATTCCTAACTTCATCAATGTGGGACTACTTAAAGTAGATAAGGATGGAGTGACAGAATGGGCAAAAGCATATAGCATTTACCAGGGATCCTATCCGAGAGATCTGATTACAACAAACGATGGTGGTTATGCAGTTTCAGGATTCTCAAACGCACAGGCATATTTTTTAAAGACAGATCAGGATGGAAACACAGGATGCAGTGATAGCTCACTTAGCTTTTTTACGATTGATACAGCAACAGTCAGCGAAACTACCTTCGGAATTATTTCTGACGGAGGAAACGTGAAGGATGTTGCGCTCACCGAAATGATTTCGTTACTCGATATTGATACACTCTGTGAAAATGAAATTGCTTTGAACTCTACGAATGATCTTGATAATAATCACAAAGTCATTCTTTATCCCAACCCATCTGAAGAGACATTAATTGTTCAGTCAGAGGATCGAATAATAGATATTGCTATCATTAGCATGGTTGGTCAAACGATATTTTCTTTAGCAAGCGTTTTTACAAGTAGAATTGAAATTCCCTTAGAACATGTTCCATCAGGGGCTTATCACCTTCGTGCTAAAACATTGAATGGTTACGAGATTCTTCCTTTCATTAAAACTAATTGAGTTCTCAATGAAAGTATTTCGAACTGATTTGTTCGTACGTAGGAAAATCATTGTAATGCCACATCGCCACCGGAATAGGACCTCTCAATAAAACTAATCCGGGATTTGCACGCACGATTGTTTTCAATACCGTACCATCAGCATAGTAAAATGGAAACGCTGCGTTGAGATCATGTCGAATCGGGTCGAGTTGCTCATAGGGGGTTGCCGTTAACCCTACGAATTGAATTTTGTTTTTGTCCGCTTCTTTAGCAAGTTCATTCAGCTTTGCAAAAGATTTTTTGTCCGCGCAATTCATATCATACGCTACCACCCAGAAATGATAATTGGGATCGTCGAGCACAGCAGAAGTCATATCCGTATTGTTATCATCCCACACATGAAAGTCAGTGATCTTCGGTTTGTCACCTTGCTGAACGAGTTCATTCTTCGTTGACACAAATTCCCAGTTGGCAACCCACACCGAATCATTCCATGGAAAATTATCACTCGGATAATCTTTCACTTCACCGGTAGTTTTGTTTTTGTAGGTGAGCATCGATTTGTATATCGTCGCCTTTCCTCCGGGAGGAATTGACATCTCCTCGCGAATGTTGTTTCCGATTTTGTATGGACGGAAATCAATGATGGGAAGGTGATTCAAACAATACACAGGCAGATAAATTGAAGCGGCAACTCCTATAACCATAATAATATTGCTGGCTGTTCTTGGAAAGACGGGTTTGATTTTTTTTCGGAGGAAGAATAAGATGAGAATAAGAACTGTGAGAGCAACATCTTTCCAGAATGTTTCAGCATTTGTAAAGTGTACTGCATCACCGAAGCAACCGCAGTCAGTAATTTTTCCGGTGTACCACGAGAAGCCGGTGAGAAAAGTGAAAAACAAAATGAGGAGCAACATGAGCCACATCGTCAGTTGCATCCATATTCCAAAGATCAGCATCCAGCCGAGCGCCATCTCGAGCACGATCATGAAGGTGGCGAGGAAAAGCGTAATATTCTTGAACCATAACATCAGTGAAGAGAACCAGGCAATTTGTTTAGTTGAGTCACTAAACACATCAAAGTATTCATCGAGCTTATAGGAGAAACCAAGCGGATCCACAGCTTTTACGAAACTTGAGAAGATGAAAAAGACTCCTATGAAATTCTGAAGGAAACAGAGGAGAATGTTGGATGGTCTCGCAATGAAAAATCTCATAAGGGTAATGGCAAGTGCAATGGCTGCTGTGATTCCAAGGATGGAGTAGATGGTCACTTTATATGCGATTTTAGTGAGGCGAAATTAACTGAGATAAAATCATCTTATGGCTTCAACCGAAATCAATTATCAAATAGAGGTTAGTTGTGCTTAGTGGTACTTTCAGAATAAGTGCGACCTTAAGGATTCATGTTTGCTATAATTGAAAAAAGAATTCCCAAAATAATAGCGAGAATAATGGCTGGCTTGAATGCTCTGATGAAAGTTGTGCGCCAAATGATTTTAGATGTTATTGTAAATGTAATTACGAGAGTGAAGACAAGTAGGATGGTCAAGGGTAGCCAAGCAGATTCCCAATTCTTCAAACCTATTAAAATCCATCCAGCACAAAGCAGATTAATTAACCACGAAGCAAAGAGCGAAATCGCAGAGATATAGATTGAATTTTTCACTGTCACCTGATCTCCATTCACATTCTTCCGAGCAAGGTAATTCAAAATAAAACCGCAGATTGGTATCAACACGATCAGAATTAGAATCATTTTGCCCATGGTTTGAATTGTTTTGTTGTTTTATGAATTCACCTCTCATTTCGCTTCACTGATTCTTATCAAAGCAAACACCGCATAGTTAATAATGTCAAACAGATTCGCATCAATGCCTTCACTCGCAAGCGTGCGCCCCTCATTCACTGCAATTTGCCGGATGCGGAGAATGCGCATCATAATAAGATCAGTGAATGAACTGATGAGCATATCGCGCCATGCTTCACCGTAATCGTGGTTCTTGGCGAGCATCAGGTTTTTTTCCGTGAGAAATTTTTCATCGTACAACTGCATTAATGTTTCCTGCGGAATTTCTTCTTCGATCTTCTCTCCCACTTCCAGACGAATCAAAGCGATGATGGCGTAGTTCACGATGCCAATGAATTCACTATCCATTTCTTCGGCAACTTTTCTCACATCGAGTAAATCAATGGTACGGATGCGCTGAGCTTTGATGAAAATCTGATCTGCCAACGATGAGAGTCGCAGTACACGCCATGATGTGCCATAGTCTGATGCTTTCTTTGAAAAAATATCGCGGCAGAGTTTTGCTTCCTGATCGAATTGAATACTTGTCTTGCTTTCCAATGTTTTTGAAAATACTTTTAACCTCTCGCGTCATTGCGAGAAAAATTGTGTTGACTTTGCAGCGAAGCTTTCCGAAGCTGTCCCTCTGAGATAGTGTTCACCTAATTCGCGGGGATTGCTTCGAAACACCTGCGCACAGTGCTACCCTACGTTCCTCGCAATGACGCCTGATGTAATCCTGCGAAAAATACAATGAATCCAGAGAAGACACTTTTGAATTGCAGGGGCCAATTGCTCGATCTTTCTTCACCGCAAGTGATGGGTATCATTAATGTGACGCCTGATTCATTCTATGATAGCGGAAAGCTAAAATCCGGTAACGATGTTCTTTTACTCTGTGAAAAGATGCTCAAAGAAGGTGCAGTTATTCTCGATGTGGGAGGCATGTCAACACGACCGGGAGCTGATGAAGTTTCAGAACACGAAGAATTGAAGCGGGTGATTCCAATGATTGAACTCATTCACAAAAATTTTTCTGAAGCAATTATTTCTGTTGATACCTGGAGAAGTAAAATCGCAGAGGAGGCAGTGAATGCCGGCGCCTCCATTGTGAATGATATTTCTGCAGGAAGATTCGATGAGAATTTTTTGCCCACGGTTTCAAAGCTTAAAGTTCCTTATATACTCATGCATATACAAGGTACGCCGCAGACCATGCAGCGCGAGCCCACGTACAATGATGTGGTGAAAGAAGTTTTCGATTTCCTGAAAGAAAAAGTTTTTCACCTCCATCAGCTCGGCATTCAGGACATCATTGTTGATCCCGGCTTTGGTTTTGGAAAAACTGTCGAGCACAATTTTCAATTGCTGAATCATCTCGAGGTTTTTAAAATTCTTGGACTACCGATTCTCGCAGGATTGTCGAGGAAATCAATGATCTGCAAAGTGCTCAAGGTAAATCCTGATAAAGCATTGAACGGAACTACAGCCCTGAATGCAATTGCTTTGATGAAAGGCACCCTGCTTCTGCGTGTTCATGATGTAAAGGAAGCACGGGAGGTAATTGAATTGATAGAAATGTTTAAATAGGACGAAAGACTTATGTACGTAAGATTTGTGGACGTTCGACTTGTGGAGGTAAGACTTGCGGATGTAAAATAAAAGACAAATAAAAACAAAACTGAAGGTCTTAAGTCTTACATCTTAGGTCTTAAATCTACATCCCTTACAAAGGCACCTCCGTAGAATCTTTTGCTGCCTTCTCCTGAATCTCCTTTAATATCTCTTCAGGACTCTTCCCGAGATTCTGTAATTCCATTTTCACATCATTTGTCATTTTCGAATCAAGGTTAGCATAATGGTCGAGATAAAATTGATATGTCTCTTTCGCCTTATCCAATTGATTCAGCACGTTCGCGTACAGGAATCCTTCGAGAAAAACTGCCTTACTCGCTTGCTTTGAGTGAGGATAGAATGAATAAATTCTGTCAAGGGTTTTTATGGTAGAATCATATTGTCTTTGCTTTTCATAGAGCAAAGCGAGTTCAAATAAATAAGCGGGACTGAGCGTATCATCAGGAAATCTTTGTATGAATGATTGAACCGCTTTCCGCGCTTGCTCAATAGCTAACGTGTCAGGATGATTTGACGTAATAGATGTATCGGCTTTTTTCAGCGCTTTCATTGCATCGTTTTTCCGCTTCTCATGAAAGCTGCAACTAACAATACTGACAATCACAAAACCGAAAATCAAGTTTCTCATCTCTGGAAATATTTGTGTGCAAACTTAGAAGAAAACCATTCATCTGTAACCTGAAGAAAGATGTCGGGAAGTCAATAGCTTTGTTCACTTCTGTATAATATTATTTCAGGTTGAAGAATCATAAGATGAAAATTAAAAACGAAAAATATTTTCCTCCGCTGAAATTTTTACTTCCGTTCATCACCATGGTTTCCTTTCTGCATTCCGATTCAAATGCTCAGAAGATGAAAACACGATTCGCAACCACAGCCGATGTAGTAATAGATTCCGCCAAACGTCGCATTGCTTCAAAATCATGCAGCCAATCATCCAGCTACATACCGGACACACTGCATCCTGAATTAACTCCCATGCGCTATGTGCGCATCAACATTCACGTGATTCAGGATGCTCAGGGACAAAACAATTTTTCAGGACCTGAGGGAAGAAAATGGATTCAGGGAATCGTCGAAAGTGCAAACTATCGGTTGGCACACAACCAGAAAATGTTTCTTCCTCACGGCAACAATACACCGGTGTTGCAGATACCATTCCGTTACGTGCTCACGGGTGACCCGCATAATCCGGATGATGATGGAATTTATTTTCACCGTGACGATTCACTTTTCTGCATGAATAAAAAGGCAATCGGGAAACAACGTAACAATGTTTATGATCCCCGGCAGTATGAAACTTATGGTGTTCAGAAAGACTCTGTGATCAACATCTTCATGATTGAGCATTGCCCTGACAGTATTAAGAGCCGAACCTATAATCCTTCAAATGATGGTGTAGGAACAGGTAACTGGGCTAAGATCGTTGGTTGTTATAACATCATGAAGCATCCCACTGTGTTTCAACCTGGTGACACATTCAAATTCTCGCCGTGGGATGCATCAGCACTTTTCAATCATGAGCTCGGTCATTGTCTTGGCTTGTCACACACCTGGAATCAGGAGGATGGTTGTCCTGATACACCTTTGAATCCTGGCTGCTGGAATTTCAATTCCCCTTCGGGTTGCCAGGATGTTTCGAACAACGTGATGGACTACAATAACTACAAGGATGCCTACAGCCCTTATCAAATCGGTAAAGTGTGTCTGAACTTTTACAATGAGCGAGGCTCACGAAAATACCTGGAACCCCAATGGTGCAGCTATGATTCTTCAAAGTCAATCACCATTCACGCGGGAGAATCTATTGAATGGCCCGGCTCGATAGATGTGTTTGGTGATTTGATTGTTGAAAACAATGCGACGCTCACTGTACATTGCATCCTCTCCATTCCCCCTTCCGGAAAAATAATGTTGTATCCTAAAGCCACTTTAATTCTTGATGGATGCCTCGTGACTTCGCGATGCACCGGTTCCTTTGATGGGATTGAAATCATGACAAGAAAAAAAAATAAACCAATGATTCATTTAATGAATGGTACGGTGATTCAGAATGTGAAGCATCCTTTGTAGGGGGTGAGAGGTGAGTCGTGAATCGTGAGATGTGAAACGTGAGACGTGAGAGGTGAGGTTTAATTTAAGTTGTAAGACGACGATGCGGAGGGTATTGAGAGAGAGATTAGCAATAGTTGGGATTTTGAAAACTGAAAACTGAAAACTGAAAACTGCAAACTGAACAAGATGTCGCAAAAAATAGTAGCCGGGATTGATATTGGTGGCACGTACACGAAGTATGGCCTGGTGAATGAGTCCGGAAAAATCCTCAAGCAGGATAGCGTGCCTACTACCGATTTTGCAACAGCAGAAAAATTTGTGAATGCCATCAGCACAATTATTTTACGCGAAGCAGAAAAAATAAAAGGTGCGGAGCTTCAGGGAACCGGCATTGGTTCGCCAAACGGAAATTATTATTCCGGCACCGTTGAATTTGCGCCGAACCTGAGATGGAAAGGGATAATTCCTATGGCAAAACTTTTCATGGATGCAACGCGATTACCTGCTGTACTCACGAATGATGCGAAGGCTGCAGCCATTGGTGAAATGATTTTTGGCGCTGCAAAAAACATGAAGCACTTTTATTTCATTACCCTCGGAACGGGACTGGGAAGTGGCATTGTTGTGGATGGAAAAATTGTTTACGGTCACGATGGCTTCGCAGGAGAATTAGGACACACTACTGTGACCGAGAACGGAAGAAATTGTGGCTGCGGAAGAAAAGGGTGCCTCGAGCAATATTGTTCCGCTACGGGAATCACACGAACCTATCTTGAATTGATTTCTGGGTCAGGAAGAAAATTAAGAATTCCTCCTAAGCGCATAAATGCAAAATTCATCTATGAAAAATACGTGAAGAAAGAACCTGAAGCTCTGCAGGCATTTGAATTCACGGGACACATTTTAGGAGTTGCTTTGGCAAATGCATGTTGCTATACAAGCCCTGAAGCCATTTTCCTGTTTGGAGGATTAACGCAAAGCGGCGACGCGATCTTCAAGCCCGTGAAAAAAAGTTTTCGAAAAAATCTGCTGAAAATTTACAAGGGCAAAACAAAAATTCTTCCTTCATCACTGCCTGAAAATGAAGCGGGGATACTTGGCGCTTCTTCACTGATGTGGAATGAGTTGAAAAAGTTAAGTGAGTGAAATCATAGTTTTAAAACTTCGGACAAATTACCTTACTGCCTATGTTCTTTGAATGATAACTTTTGATATTTTCTTTCGGTTTTTTTGAATTATTTTTCTTTGAGCTCCAAAACGGGAACACCCGCAGTCCTGCATATATATCTGAGCCTTCCAATTTCCCTTTCATTACCCACGACAAAATATTATCTGAGCCAATCGTCAAGGGTCCAAAGCGCAACGATGCACCGGCATGCACATCGTTGTAATCAAATAGCTCAACAGGAATAGCAGCGGAAATCCATTTGCTTTCGTAACGCGGAATGAGCGCAACCATGTTGGGACGGTAAATACTTGTTTCGGAAAGCACGACTCTTCTCACTGCAACTGCACCGACAAAAAATCTTTGACCGATGGATCGCTCTGCCTGCAGCGTTAGGGCAGTCGGAAGTCCAATTGTGAATTGATTTCCTGTCTGCGAGGAATTTGTTGCGCCGTAAACAATTTTCGAACCGGTAGCATTGAATTCGTTCAGGCTTGTGATCTGTTGCAAATCCGAAATATTCGCAGAGAGATCAGTGTTGCTTACAATGGAATAAGTTCCTGCATTCTGTATGAAATGAATTCGCCCGATGTCAACAACGGATACTCCGAATTTCCACACATAATTGCCGGGAGATTTTTCACCTGCCGTATAAATAAATCCCACATCAGCGCCCACTCCTTTTCCATTGAAAGTGTTGGGCAGGCTAAAAGTATTGGAACCGAAGTTTGAAGTATAGGCGTACGATGAATTGAAATGATTAAGATTCACCAACTGCTCATGTAAAAGTTTTGAATAGTCGAACGACTCATTATTCAGGAAATACATGCCATCCCATCCGCCAAGAAATTTTACGTTGATGGCTCCTCTCAATGCAGTGTTGTCACTCCCTCTAAGCTTTGTTCCGATGTTAAATCCAAGCTCCGACCAATTCATCATTGTCGCTTTAAATGCAGGCACTTGATAAAGTTGCCCATAAGCAATAGAGTCAAGCGCGAGAGTAAAAGGAAAATTGCTGCTGAGCACACTTACGGCTGAGCGCGTATCGGCAAAAATCCCAAAGGTGAAATGATTGAACTTGATAAATGCAGAAGGACCCTGAATGAAACCCAAAGAATACGCTTTGATCTTGCCAGGCTGCGAAAAAATTAGTTGAGGATCCGGAATCGTACTCTTTGAAAATGCATGCAGCGCCGAGAGAACCGACTGGTGATCGAGATATACATAATTATTCTCCGCGAAAAGCCCTGCACTCACAATATTCAATTCCCATGGATTTGGGCTGGCGAAAGTAGCCGCAGGATTTAGCAACATGCCCGACGATGCCGCATAATTATCGAAGTGAAGTCCGATTTGCTCTTGTGCAACCGAAATATTTTGCAAGGCAACGCAAAAGGCCAAAAGAATGAATGTCCGGTTCATCTATGTGGTGTTTAAGAGAATAATTTCTTGACAAAAAACGCGCCTTTGTGAATTACGAAAAAATCAAAATGTGTCTATGAGTATTATAAAGCTCTGATCAGTCCTGATACAATACTGAGAGGGTAAATTAGAGTAGCGATGATGTTCTTTTTTACCGAGGGAAAGTGTTTCCACAGGAACTGCATAAGGAATAATCAGAGGCTAAAGTGAATTTCTATGAAGGAATAGAATAATAATTTATACAAAGTGGTACCAGGATTATACAAATGGAGCTTTTCGACAACTTCTCTGAAATCACAATCACGATAAAATTCGATTCTTCAGCAGTAAGCACTCCTATGTATCGCTGAGGTGAATGGAATTCAAAAAGATTGACTTTACCTTTCGGCTCAATAGCTATGACAAATCCCGAACTTCAACTTGAAGTCTGCGCCAGTGGAATCGAATCCGCACTCGCTGCGCAAGAGGCAGGTGTTGATCGCATCGAGTTGTGTGATAAACTGGAGGTGGGCGGCATTACACCGCT
>DASRAJ010000073.1:0-15693 GCA_035638255.1 Chitinophagales bacterium | reverse complement strand
TTATTATGCTACTGTTTCTTCCAGCCAATCCTGCACAGATTATCAATATGGTGAAACCGAAGATTACACCATCACGCTCACTCCATCTACTCCCATGGTTTTTGTGTCAAGCACCTGTACACAGAACAACACCACTTCGGTTCTGACCGGAACGAATGATGTTGAGATCATCGGCATACAAGTAGTTACTCAAGGTGCCGTGTCACCTTTCGATTTGACTTCACTCGACATAAACTCCAATGGCTCTGATAATTTTCCGAATGATGTTTCGAACGTAAAAATTTATTACACGGGAACCAGTTCCGTCTTCGCAACTACTACGCTCTTCGGCTCATCAACTACTCTTCCCGCAACTATAACCGGTAGCGTTACATTGACCGCCGGAACCAATTATTTCTGGGTAGCTTATGATGTGACTACTACTGCTACGATCGGAGATCTGCTCGATGCCGAATGTACCAGCGTGACGATGACAGGCAATGGGGGCGTGCAGGTTCCATCCATAACCGCACCTGCCGGATCAAGAATTATTGATTATTGTGTTCCAACCAGCACTTACGGTTGCTACTATGGTTATATTGACGCTGTTGTGCTGAACTCTTTATCCAATTTGTTCACCGGCTGCAATGGAAATGCGGGAAGCTATATTCAATATGCACCTGCTGGTAATCTTACTACGAGTGTAGAGGCGGGCGGAACCTATTCCATTTCTTTAACCGGTGGCCCTGCCCCTTATGAATATGTTGGGTTTGGTGTATGGATTGATTTCAATAACGATGGGGACTTTGATGATACAGGTGAGTTCGCATGGTCATCACCTTTTACAGCCCAGGGAACACAGATTGGTTCTATTTCTGTTCCTCTGAATGCCACGCTCGGCGATCACCGGATGAGAATCAGGTCTAATGACTACAATGTTCTGTACTCAAACCAATCGTGCGGATCAGTGTACTATGGTGAATCGGAAGATTATACCATTACGATCACGCCCCAGACCAACATGAGTTATGTTTCAAGCACGGTTACTCAGGACAATGTCTCCTCAGTAACGTCAGGGCAAACCGATGCTGAAATCATTGGGATTCAAATCCTGACTTCAGGAAGCTTGAGTCCTTTTAATGCGACTTCTTTCACCATCCTCGACAATGGCACAACGGATCCTGCCGACGTTACGAATGTGAAGATTTATTACACCGGCACCAATCCAAACTTTTCTACCGGTACATTATTCGGTTCTTCTCCAATTCTTCCATCCATGGTAATAAGCGGCAACCAGGCATTGGCCGCAGGCCAGAATTATTTCTGGGTGGCTTATGATGTTTCGGGGAATGCCACGCTGGGAAATTTTCTCGATGCAGAATGCACCCAAATTGTTATGGATGGCGCAGGGGGAACTCAAACTCCTTTAGTTACTGCGCCTGCAGGCAATCGTGAGATTAATTTCTGCATTGGTGTTAATACTTACGGATGCTACTATTCTTACATCAATGGTGTGACTTTAAACACTCTGGCAAACACCAATACTTTTTGCAACGGAAATGTTGATGGCTACATTCAATATCCGCAATCCGGAAACACAACTACCCAGTTGGAATTAGGCCAAACCTATTCGTTGCAGTTAGATGGGCCTGCTTACAATTATGTGGGTTTTGGAGTTTGGATTGATTTTAACGGCAACGGAAGTTTTTCTGACCCGGGTGACTTTGTCTTCTCTTCACCATACCTTTCAGCGGGATCGCAGTTTGGTAATATTTCCCTGCCCTGTGACGCTAACTTTGTTGGTGATCGTCGCATGCGGGTGAGAGCAAATTATTATACGCTGATAAGCGATACGCAATCATGCACTACATTTTATAACGGGGAAACGGAAGACTATACGATCACCCTGTCTCCGCCATCCACAAATCAAACCTACACTTCCAGCACCTGCGCACAGAACAATCTGAGTACTGTGAGTGCCGGAACAGCGGATGCAGAGATTATCAGCATCCAGGTGTCCGCTGACGGATGCCTGAATCCACTTACAGTAGCTTCATTCACGCTAAATGCAGCAAGCACCACTGACTTTTTCGGTGATGTCACCAACGTGAAGATTTATTATACAGGCACTGATCCTAACTTCTCCCCGACGAACTTGTTTGGTTCAGTGACGGATCTTTCTTTCCCGATTACAGGGTCACAAGACTTGAATTCCGGTACTAATTATTTCTGGGTGGCGTATGATATTTCTGCCAATGCAACGCTGTTAGATTACGTTGATGCCGCTTGCACAGCCATTGATATTACAGGACAAGGAGTAGTTACTCCAAGTAATTCAGATCCTTTCGGCAACCGTCAAATCAATTCATGTGTTCCGGTGATTCCCAATCCCTGCTATTATGGGGATTACATCAACAGTGTCACATTATATACACTTTCAAATCTATACTCCTACTGCAATGGGAATCCTGACAACTATATCAGCTATGCCCCGAACGGAAATTATACTACCACCGTTCAGGGAGGCTTTACTTACAGCCTTACTCTCGCTTCAGGGTATACAGCATTGGGCTTTGGTGTATGGATTGATTTCAATAACAACAATGACTTTGGCGACCCGGGTGAATTTGTATACGCATCACCTACCTACGGATATTATTATGCTGATTCTATCACCATTCCAATTGATCCCTCATTTTATGGCTTGAGAAAAATGAGAGTGCGCGGCGTTGACTATTCCCTGATTGGTGCGCAGGATTATTGCAGCAATGCATACTATGGTGGTGAAACCGAAGATTACATGATCACGATTGATCCGCCGCCTGCATGCTCCGGCACACCCGTAGCAGGAACCATTTCACCAAGCCCTGCTATTCTCTGTGGCGGAGGAAATGTCGATTTGACATTGGTTGGATTTACTGCGGCTTCAGGACTCACATTCCAATGGCAAAATTCTGCTGATGGAATTAACTGGAATAATATTTCAGGCGCAACAAGCACTTCCTGGTCTGAAACATTGAGCACCTCCACATACTATGAGGTGATTGTCACCTGCACTAACAGCGGACTTTCCTCTACTTCTCCAAGCGTGTATGTTCAAGTGGGAGGGAATGAAGCCATCACCTCAACTACAGGAGCTACAGTTTGCGGAGAAGGCATAGCCGACATTACTGCTGAGGGCAATGCCACTTATATAATGTGGTATGATTCGCCGAACTCGACTTCACCTCTTTATTACAGTTCGAGCCCTTCAACATATTCACCGTACGTAAATGCTACCACGACCTATTATGCAACTGCTGCAGATGGAATGATCAATTCCGGGCATGTTGGCCCCGTAGATTATAGCATCGGCTACCAGGTAACGTATTATACCTATGTAGGTGAATTCTTTAATGTTATGAAGCCCTGCACGATTCAGGGTGTTTACGTTTATCCGTCAAGTGCAGGAGATGTGATTCTGCAATTGGTTGATCAAAATTATAATCAATTGGCGCTCGATACCCTCGTGGTAACTGCGGCAGACATCAATCAAAAGACGTGGGTGCCTCTTGACTGGGGTGTAGGTATCGGAAACAATTATCTGCTGAGGCAATACGGAGGTGTAAATTGTTATAGCAATGATTACATGTATCCTGGTTATCCTTATCCATACACGATACCTGATGTGATTTCTATAACAGGAAGCTCTTACGGCACCTATTATTACTTCAACGTTTATGACTGGGTGATTACTTATTCCACACTTTGTGAATCAGCACCCACTCCTATAACAGTAACGGTGACCGCTTCACCCGAAATAACGGTCACACCCACTCCGGCGAATGCAACTATCTGCGCCGGCTCAGGTCAATCCGTTGCGCTGGATGTAACCGGAGGCAACTACACCACATTTACATGGTCACCTCCTGATGGATTGTCCGCAACCACCGGTTCAAGCATTACCGCGTCACCGTTGCAGAGTACGCAATACATTGTACAGGCAACCGATGGCAATTGTACGAACTATGATACGATCCTCGTCTTCGTATCAGATCCTCCGTCGGTAACGGTATCTGCGTCGCCGGATGTAGTGTGTGCAGGAGGAGCATCACAGTTGTATGCTGCTACACCGGCTTTGGGCTATGAGGTATATCAAATTCCGTTTGCTCCTGATCTTACTAATGGGGGCACAACAGTCACTTTAGGAGATGACCAGGTGAGTTCCGCAGCAGACCTCGGATTTACTTTCAACTTCTATGGGAATGATTACACCCAGTTCTATATCAGCTCCAACGGATTTCTTTCATTCGATCCTAATGCTGCCAATGGCTGTTGCCAGGGCCAGTTACTTCCTGATCCTTTCACACCCAACAACCTGATCGCTTTTTCGTGGGAAGATTTATACCCGCCCGCAGCAGGTGGAGTAATCAGATACTATACTGTGGGAACAGCGCCATACAGAAAATGCGTGTTGGAGTTTAAGGACGTTATGCACTATCCATACCCGGGTGCAGATCCTGTAACTATTCAAACGATCTTGTATGAGACAACAAACTGGATTGAAATTCATACAACATCAATGCCCGGCAATCCTAACGGATTTTGGAGCGGTCATACAGAAGGCATAGAGAACAGTGATGGAACACTTGCATTGACAGTGCCGGGAAGAAATTCAGATAATACCTGGACAGCTTCAGATGATGCGTGGCGCTTTGCACCACTGCAGTATACTTACAGTTGGGAGCCATCAGCTACGTTGGATGATGCAACTATAGCTAATCCGATTGCTACGCCTGTTGCCACTACCACCTACACGGTTACTGTAACAAATGCATCATCGTCGTGCTCCACCACTGCAACTGTCACCGTGAGTTTGACAACCACTCCTGTGGCGGGTACTGTAACGCCCGACTTAACTGACTTCTGCGGCAGCGGCACCGCGGAGTTAGATGTAACAGGATACACTCCCGGATCCACCCTGCAATGGGGAGAATCCCTAACCAGCGGGGGACCCTATAATGATATTCCCGCTGCTACCAGTGATAATTATACAACACCTTTATTGAACACCACTACTTATTACGTAGTTACTGCAACCTGTACCGACAGCAGCACTTCCGCTGAAGCGACAGTACAGGTAGATGTAGCACCGAATCCACCAATTGCAATTGACGGTTTCAATTGCGGGCCCGGACACGTGGTTATTGGCGCCACCGCTTCAGGAAATGGTGAACTCAACTGGTATTATTCTCAGAATGGAAATAATTATCTCGGTTCCGGTTCGCCGTTCACTACCCCGTATATAAATCAAACAACAACGTTCTATGTTGAAGAAGGAGGACCTCCGGCACAGCCGCTTTCTACTGCCTATAACGGATACTACACCTCTAATGGTAACATGTTTGACATTACTGCTTTGAGCGACGTTTTCATTACCGGTTTTGATGTGAACATGCAGACATTCTATACTTCTGATTTTGAGATTTACTACAAAACAGGCACTTACGTGGGATCAGAATACCTGCCGCAAAACTGGACGCTGCTTGGTGTTGCCCAGGGTGTCCAGGGATTGGGTTCCGGTGTGCATACGCCGATTCCATTACCCCTGTATCTGAGTGTTCCGGCAGGTCAAACGGTCGGCATCTACATTACTGCCGCCAGCTACTATTCTTACGTCAATACATCGTACGGAACTGCAGTCGGCAATGTGGCCGCCGCCGATAATAACATCCAGATAAAAGAAGGAAACCAGATGTATTATCCCTTCTCTTATGGATACGGACCTTATGTGTGGAACGGCACAGTGCACTACGTTGAGCCCGGATGTGCGAGCGCGCGCACCCCGGTGGTGGCTTCAATTACTCCTCCGCAGGTAGCGGCGACAATAAGCGATTCGCTCATTTGCGAGGGTGATCCTATTACTTTGGTTATAAATAATTACGGACCTCAGAATTTCACGTATGAATGGAGCCCGCAGTTACCGGGTATGATACCGCAGAATGGTATGAATGATACCGTAACCGTAAATCCGCCGGTGACCATGACCTTCACGGTGAGTGTTACTGATCCGAATGCACCATTGTGTGACACTCTTATCGCCGTGCCTGTAACCGTGAATCCTACGCCGGTGGTGTTTATCAGCAATCTGGCCACCTCGTATTATCTTACTGATCCGCCTGTAACGCTGATCGGTGTGCCGCCGGGTGGTACGTTCTCAGGACCGGGCGTAACAGGAAGTGTCTTTACTCCGGGTTCCCTGGCTCCGGGTGTTTATATCATCACCTATACCTATACGGATGCTAACGGTTGTACCGGTACGTATCAGGAGGAGGTGAAGATATTGGTTGTCGGAATCGGCAGTGTTGAGATTGATAGGGATATAAACTTCTTCCCCAACCCGAGCGAAGGATTGTTCAACATGACCATGAAGCTGCCATCAGCAGTGCAGAGTGTGATTGTTACCATCTATGATCAAATAGGGCAGCAGGTATTTGTGAATGATTACGGGGCAGTGCAACAGCAGTTGACTTCTACGTTTGACTTCACCCTGTCGCCTAAGGGCAGCTACTATGTGACCATTAATGTAGACGGGCAAATCTTCTACAGGAAGATCACGATTCAATAATTGCGGTTTTCATTTTGTTTGGAAACGGGCGGCGGTGCTGCCCGTTTTCGTTTTTTGTATATGCGTGTAAAAGCAGAAGTATCCTCTTGATTCCAATTGTCAGAAAATATTTCATGCATACTTGCAAATATGAAAACGGTTTGTTAGGTTTATAACCTGAAATTTTTTCATGATGGAAAAAAAATTTTAACAAAATAAAGTTAGCATTGGCGTACTCTTTAAAACCCTAAAACCACACACGATGAAAACAATCACTTTCCTTTTCGCAATTTTATTTACAGCCGGTTTAAACAGTAGCCGGGCACAGGATGCGTGGATACAGAAAGCGGACTTCGGAGGAACTGTCCGGGATGAGGCTGTTGGTTTCAGCATTGGCAGTAAAGGATATATAGGAACGGGGCTTTATTATGATAGTGATGATGAAACATTTCACCTCTATAAAGATTTCTGGGAATATGATCCTGCATCTAACACGTGGACCCAGAAAGCAGACTTCGGGGGAACTGCCCGCTTCCAGGCTGTTGGTTTCAGCATCGGGAGTAAAGGATACCTGGGAACAGGATTTGATACCAGCAATAACACCACAAGAGATTTCTGGGAATATGATCCGGCTGCGAACACCTGGACACAGAAAGCAGATTTTGGGGGAACTGCCCGCATCGGTGCTGCCGGTTTCAGCATCGGCAATAAAGGATATCTGGGAACGGGAGCTCAATATGGCAACACCAAAGATTTCTGGGAATACGATCCGGCTGCCAACACCTGGACCCAGAAAGCGGATTTCGGGGGAACTGCCCGTGAACTTGCTGTTGGTTTCAGCATTGGCTGCAAAGGATATTTAGGAACAGGATATGGAATTAACAATACCTACAGCAAGGATTTCTGGGAATATGATCCCGCTACTAACACCTGGACACAGAAAGCGGATTTTGGAGGGGCTGCCCGCGGGATTGCAGTTGGTTTCAACATCGGCAACAAGGGATATCTGGGAGCAGGAAATGGTAAAAACAATACTCTCAAAAAGGATTTCTGGGAATACGATGCGGATGCTAACATCTGGGTTAAGAAGGCGGATTACGCGGGAGCCGGCGGATGGAGTGATGCTGGTTTCAGCATTGGAAGCAAAGGGTATGTGGGGACGGGAAATAATGATGGGGTTTACTTCAATGATTTCTGGGAATACACTCCGGGCAGCTCCTCCTGTGTGAGCCCCGTGAATTTATCGGTAACAAATATCACCCCATCATCGGCTAAATTAAACTGGGATGCAGTAGCAGGAGCCGAGGGATATAAGGTTCGTTATAAAATATCTGGTGCGAATGGATGGATCAAGAAAACTACCATCGGCACTTCAAAAATCATCACCGGACTTTCGCCAAACACAGCGTATCAATGGGAGGTCCTGACTTTTTGCCAGATAACTCCTCCTCAAGTAACATCTGATTGGTCTTCGAAGCAGGATTTTACTACAGCATCATCACGCATGGGTGATCAATCAGCACAGCAAGTTTCAATTCAAATTTATCCGAATCCTGTTCAGGATCATGCAACCATTCAATTCACGCTGCCGCAATCATCGCGTGTATTTATAAAAGTGTGTGACGTGAGCGGGAAAGAGATTGAAACACTGCTTGATGATAATGCAGAACAGGGAGATCATGCAATCTTGTTCAGCACGAATCATTTTTCAAAAGGAGTTTACATGGTGAGACTGATTACTGAGTATGGAGCAGCAAATGAGAAACTGATTGTAGAGTAGTGGAAGGTACTTCATCTGTGCCCTTTGAATTACCGGCGTTTCCTGCGTGCAGGTGAAGATTTTTTCTTCACCGTTTTCTTCGCTTCTTTTTCTATGCCGAGCCATTGTGCGATTTGGGAGAGTGAGATTATTTCTCCGTCAACCGTTTTGAACCTTATATCTTTCTTACCATACTTCATGTCCGGCTCGGCAACCATCTGCAGGTTAACCGGAACATCACCCTTGCCCATCAGGCGTGCATGCGTGTTTACGATGGGGCTTACAGACATTTCCATGAATTCCCCGATGGAGTTTTCATCCAAAAAAAACCGGCATTGTTTCGAATAAAATGTAGAAGGGATTTACCCGGAACTTCATTACGAAATTCGCAAGCTCATCGGTTGCAAGGTTTCTTTTCCCGCTCAGTATTTCCGACAGCCGGGAGGGGTGCAATCCTAAGTCTTCAGCAACTTTTCCACGTTCGCGGGAGATGATTTTTCCCTCTTGCTCAAGCCGGGTAAATACGAGGGTGAAACGCCGATTGATGCCGGATTTGCTCATGGTAACCACAAAGATGGGAAACTCTTTGAAGACTTTCGCTATTTGGGACACGAGTCTGTCGTGCGCATTAAACTTCGCTAAGACTCGCGCCAGTCTGGGGAATGTTAGCAGTCAGTTTATTCATTAGTCGCCAAGCATGTGATTAAAAAATTTGAATTCATTCCTCTCAAAAAGTCCGTCAACTTGCTCGTTCGTAAAACCTGTTTCTAATAATACGATTGCGATTAATAGCACTCTTAGTTTTTCTGTCAGTAAAAATAAATCGTTTCCTCTCAATGCTTTCTTTTCTAAACTTACATCATAGTGAGTGTAATAATTTCTACTGTTTTTTGTTTCCTTAATAAATTGGTCTTTGTCTTTTATAATTTTAGATAATGTTTTATTTGAAACTTCATTGGTTAGTTCCACCAATCTATGATGCAATGTCGGCTCATTACTAAAATTCAATCTGTCTTTCAACCAATCTTTAAAGTCGGCTGCAACTGATGCAATGATGTCCGCTACTCTTTTTTTATGTTCCTGTTTCGGCAGGATTTCATTTTTTCTAAATCGTCTGTGAAATGTTTCCAATGCTTGAACAATATTTAAAAAACTGCTTTCATTAAACCTTGTCCGATGATAAAAACTTTCAAAGAGAAGATTTGTAACGGGGTCAATTTTGTCTTTTTGTGAAAACCATTTTTGAATAATTGTTTCAAAATTTGGTTTGATATCCCGATAATTGAATAGGAACTCCCACAATATTTTTTTCTTTCCTTCGGTGTAACTAAATCCTGGCTTGTAAATTAATTCAACAGGAGTTACGCTTCCATTTTCATCGTCCTTGTCTTTCCGGTTTTTATTTGATAGCCAAACTGAAATTGGATATGCTGGTTCAAAAGTTCCCAATGTTAGAAAGTTTTGAAAGAGCATCAGGTTGTCAAGTGCATTAAAAAAAGGAAGTGGCTCATCCACTTCAAAAATGACTTCTGATTTTTGTTCAACAGTCACCTTGTTAGTGTATCTCATCATAGGAGCAGAGAAAGTAAAATTGAGTTTGCCAGATAGATGCTCGTTAATTTTGAAATCTATTGGCGAAGGCAATTCATAATCAATTTTTATTTTTTTATTCTTAAAGTCGGGTTCAACTTCTTTGAAACCAAATTCACTAATCCACTCGTCAAGGTTTTTAAATCTACCTTTTACTTTATCAAACTTAAATTCAATTTCGTTTGTGAAGTGGTCTCCAATCAGAATAAAATTTGTCGTGTATTTTGCGGTGTCAATACCAGAAAGAAATGACCTTGAATACTCATACGATTTGTAAAGTGTGATTGCCTTATTATCTGTTGTATAACCTAAAATAAAATCGGGTTCGTGAATTTCTTTACTACTGCGATGGTCAACAAGTGTCCCTAACAATTCCAAGTCAGCACCCTCGCTGGGGTCATAAGTTAAAATTCCTGTTACTTGTCGGTCAGGATTGTCAGGTAAAAACCAAAGTCCTTTATGTGTAAATTTTTCAATCATTGCTTGTCAGTTTCAAGTTTGCAGTGTCGCCAAAGAATAACGTATAACATTTAAATATCGGAACTTTCATTCTCAAAAGTTACGAATTCATTCCCGAAAGTAACAATATTCGGAACTTGAAGAAGTGGACGCACTTATTGAGTAACTGGCGCATATTAGCGAAGGCGGGAGTGTGGAATGAAATTTTAATTATCTTGCTTCCGACTTTATTGATTCCTTTAAAGCCCTCACAGAGTCTTAACCAGAGCTCGTGAGGGCTTTTTTCATTCAATGATCTCAATAAGAAATGGCGAATTACACGAAGTGGAGCTGTGCATGCTGTTATAGGTTGCGTTTACACTTTCGAGTAAGGAAGAATGAAAGAATGAATGTTAAGTATTAGCCTTTTTTTGTTTGCTTTGTCTTAACATTCAAAATTTGGAACGTCAAAAATAAATTGACATGAAAAATAAGATCTCTGCCGTTTATTTTTTTCTCATTATTTCATCATTGGTACTCTTATCAGGATGCGCTCTTGAATTATTAGAAATTGGCGAATTAGCGGCAGAAGAAGCAGGCGGTTTAGCTGCAAGCGAAGTTGCTGCCGGAATAGCAGCAGAAGATGTTGCGCTAATTGCCGCAGAAGAGGAATCAATTCTTGGAGAAATAGTAACGGAAGAAGGAACACTTAATACAAAATTAGCGGAGGTCAGAGTAAGAGAAGCACTTGGAGAAAACCCAAGGTTATATGTTAACACAAGATATGGAACAAAAGACATTGCTGAAATAACTGGCACGCGAACAATAAGGGTTTTAGATAAAGGAATAAGTAAATCAATACCAGGAGAATTTTTTAAAGTTAAAGGAGATGTTGTAAAAGTAAGAAGCACAAAATTCCTTGATGCGAATGATTATAATTTAAAATACAAAATTTATGAGAATGAATTAGTTTTAGTTCTTTCGGAAAGAGATGGATGGTATACTGTATGGTTAGGTGAAAATAAGGTCGGGTATGTGAAAGCAGGTTTTGGGTTATTAGTACCTGTGCTTGCTTCAACTTCATTTGCAAATAATGCGAGTCATCACCCTATCTATAAAACATGTTCTAACTGTAATGGAGTTGGTACGATTTATAAAACTATTAATTGTACCTCATGTAACGGTTATGGTTATTTAAATTGCAATTCATGTAAAGGAAATGGAAAAATTACCTGCTATTCATGCAACGGCAATGGAAAAAATACCTGCTATTCATGCAAGGGTAAAGGAAACAATACATGCTATTCATGTAATGGTAGAGGATATAACACGTGCTATTCATGCTATGGGAAAGGATATAATCAGTGCTCCGCATGTTATGGGAGAGGGTTTACCAGTTGTTCTACATGCTATGGCACTGGAAGATTAAGAGACCAGCGAGGATTTGTTCATCAATGTAATCGATGTCACGGCTATGGAAAATTTCAATGCAGCCGTTGCAGAGGTCATGGTAATATTCAGTGTAGTCGTTGTCTTGGACAAAAAACATTTACTTGTAATCGTTGTGGTGGACATGGCTCCATAACTTGCTCAACTTGTGGTGGCGTTGGTACTAAAACGTGTAATACTTGCGGTGGTGTTGGTAGCCAGATATGCCATAGTTGCGGCGGAAACGGCAGAAGACATTGTGATCGCTGTAATGGAAACAAAACTATACAAGTTCAATATCTGTGTAATAATTGTAGAGGTGCTGGACAGATAGATATTGCAGATTATTGACGAAACATCTTCCATTCACCGTTCACGCATTGTATGTGAACGCTCCAGTTATCTTCAATCATTATTCCGTAACATGATGGGTAGCCATTGATTTTTTCAGCCCAGAGATATGCAGTGATCCTCACTTGCCAATGTTTACTCTGATAAAATATTTCGGTGTGAAAAGTATCTGTTTCTGGTTGCCTCATCGTCAAAAATGATGGGCACAGTTTATTGAAATTTCTTTTAAGGAAAAATTTATTTTCGCAACCATGGCTAACTGAGATTGGTTTCACCCAAACGGTTTGCCGGATTCCTTGCTGAGCGTGGAAAGTGGGAAGGAGTGAAGTCGCGCCCTTGTCCGAAGTGCAACAGCGCGCGGCTTGATCCCTGATCGTTATCATGTGACTGGGAATGTTGCTTTGTTTGTTGAGATTGACGGTGAAGTTGTTGACGATTTAAAGCTGGGTAGCGAACTGATAGAAAAAAAGCGCTGAGAGATTGGTACTTTTTGTTTGTTTTGTACTCTTGTAACATAATTAAACGAATAAAACAACATGCATGGCAGATAAAAAAATTACCGACATAATTGATGAGAGAATAAAAAAGATTTATTCTGCTTTTCGAAATACACCTATTAAGCTTGTTCGAAGCGAGGATGATGCATTTGTTCTTCTTGCGTTTGAATTGATTTTGCGTGATCATCAGGATATACCACTCGAGACAAATAGAATAGATGAACTTGCTAAATACATTGTTGAACCACCTGATGATGGTATTGATATTTTTTTTGAAGAAGGGCAAATAGAAGATTTTACATATCATATTATTCAGGTAAAAAATGAAGAACTTCCTGAAGTAGAAATTAACGCTGCCTTTTCAAAAATGAAGCAAACCGTTAATAGCTATTTAAAGAGCCCAAGTAAAATTAAAAGTGAGGCTTTAAAGGATATTATTTCCCAGACTTCATTTACAGACGCTGGACGAAAATGTTGTTACTATGTGGTTCACAGAGGAAACACAAGTGTGACACGAAAGCAACAGGATGATGAAATAATAATTGCTAAAGAACAGTTAGAAACTTTGCAAACAAGCATAAAAGATTATTATGTCCCACATCACGTTTTTGGAGTAGACCACAAACAAAACTTTATTCTTTACAATTACGAAGAAAAGGGATTGCCTAATGCATTATTATGTAACATCAATGGACTTGAACTTGCAAATTTGTGCTCCAAGTATGATGTGACAACTACCGGAAGAAATATTTTATTTGGAGAGAATTTTAGAGACCCTTTGGAGAAAGGGAATAATAAGACTTATGACAAGATGGTTAAAACAATCAGGGAAGAGCCTGATAATTTTTGGTTTTATAATAATGGCATAACCATTATTGCTGAAGAGGTTGACCCAGATCATAAAAAGAAGAATGATGTTTCTTTAAAAAAATTTTCAATAATTAATGGCGCACAAACAACAAGCACTCTTGCTTCCTATTTGCGAAGAGCAAATAAAGGAGAAACAGATTTTGATATAGCGCAATTAAAAAAGGTTTTTGTCTTAACTCGAATTATTAGTTTAGCTGGAAAAGATGTCCTAAAAAGAAAAATAGCGGAATATAGCAACACACAGAATCCAATAATTCATAGGGATTTAGTTTCTAATAGACCGGAGCAGGAACACCTCTATAAAAAATTACTTGAAGGAAGTATTTGGATGAAATATCGAAGAGGACAAGACTATAAAAAAATTAAAGCTCAATTCTTTCCACATCAGTACACCGACAATGAAATTTTAGGACAGCTTGCTTTATGCGGCTTCATAAAATCACCATTTCGCGCCAAGGACAAAAAGAAAAATTTATTTAAGGAAGAAATGAATGAAAAAAAAGATACCGGAGAAAAGTATAACTTAAATAAAGATTATGATGAAATATTTAATTACTTTAATCAAAAACCCGTTGGTGTTTTATTTGAGAAAAATAACATCGATATTGATGAACTACTTTTTATCTTTCAACTGCATAAAGTAGCTAAAAAAGAATTGAAAAAATATTATGAGGATGAAATAGTACTATTGGAAAAAAAGCTTGATGAACCCAATTCTGAAAATAAGAAGACTAAGGAGCTAATAGATATTAACAGAAGAGCTATTGAAATTACTGAGGCCTGCTTATTCTATAATATTTACCTTTACTTTGAGTTTAAGGATTACTTTGAGGAACGATTAAAAATAAAATACAAACGATTTAATTATCTTAGTTATTATAATGCAAAGGAGGATTACAAACAAACCTTAACACAAGCTTTTATTGACCATTTCTTTTTGAAAACTATTGATATTATAAAAGCCAATTCTGGGGTTAAAAGCGTTGCTAATTGGCTTAGAATAGCTACAAGCGAGGCTATTTTTAAGGAAAATTTGAATGAAGACTTAAGTACTAATGGAATAAAATATTCTAAGGAATATTCTCAATTTTTGAAGCTTTATAAGACTTAAGACTTTTTAGGGAAAGTTTCAGCCTTCCGTTGGTGTTCTCACCAACTTCACTTGGTGTGATGAAAAAATAAATATGGCTTACGCGAAACTTATAGAGAACATTGCAAATGCGATAGATAACCAATTAACGGAAATCTCAATAAGATATAACTTTGATTATGGAGAAGAATTTGAAATAGCAATATGTACGTTATTATCGAAAATTTTACCAGATAGTTATGGTATTTGTAGAGGTTTTGTAGTTACACCTTCGGATGAATATGCAGGGGACGATATAATTATTTATGATAAGGATAGGTTTCCTACCTTACGATTATTAGCAAGAGATAAGTTTGATAGAAAACAAGAAATTCCCATTGAGGCTGTATATTCATATTTGGAAGCGAAACATACTTTACATCTATTGGATTCTAATAGCGGTCAAAGTATTTATAAAGCCTTTGAGCAGGTCAGCAAGGTTAAAAGTTTATCAAGAGATAAACGTGATTTACTATCTGTTGATGCTTATACTAATTTAGGTACAGGTTTTAGCGCAGAAAGACCTAATTGGCCAAATTATACTAATCCGATCTTTGGTGGTATAATTTCAAGGTTTATAAAAAATGATTCAAGCTCACCTGAAGTCAAACCTGATAGTGTAAGCGAATCAATGAAAAAAGCTATTATCCCGCCAAATATTATTTATCCAGATTTAGTTGTGCTGGGGCAAAAGAACATCCTATATCCAGTTATTTTGACTGATAATATGGCTAATTATGACTCACCTTTTTTTATAGATGGAAAGTCTACACTTTTACATACAGCAACTACGAATTCATCGCTTGCTCTCGGTATAACTATGTTATTGTTTGCATTGGATACAATCAAACTTGGTAAGATGCCTTATCAGAAAATTATATTAAAACAAATAATTCCTAATAGTTAGGATTCGGGTTAGGGATTGTTGTACCCTCGCCGTGTCTCCGCTGCAAGCTTCGTGGGCAGGTGCGGGACACGGCGAAGATAGTGCTATGCTCCGAATAATTTTTTTACCTTTATTGCCATGTCAGTAAAAACCGCTCACTCCCTCTGCGATCAACTTTAC
>DASRAJ010000072.1:0-12363 GCA_035638255.1 Chitinophagales bacterium | reverse complement strand
CGCTATAGGTGTTCGTGATTTCAAACAGGTTAAGCCAGTTGCAGCAGGTAAAGGTGCAGAAGTAAAATTCGTTTGGAAGATTGTGAAGCGTTTTAACTGACATGGGCGCAAGCTAAAAAGATATTTTGAAACGAACAGCAGCATTCCTCCGTGTCCCCAAGCTGCGCAAGGGAGACACGGAGGGGGTACAAAAATTTTACATCTTGGATTCCGTTGGTTAGTCGCAGTTATTTTTTCAACTTTCCTCTCACGAATTCCTCTGCTCTCATTTCATTTCCGGATATATCATAATAAATCCATTTACCATCTTGCACAGCGTTACAATCTCCTTTTTTTTGATGTAACTCAGCCAATTCTTGATCCGTTAATACATGATATTGGCCGCTTGTTTTCAATTTTCCATTAGAATAAAAGGTATAATAGAAACCATAGTAACAACCACGCAGTGTCAAATACTCAGATATTTTAATACTGTCTAAATCAAATTTCACTAATCTATACGGGAGTGATGCATAATATATTGCGGAATCGGCAATTCGATTTTGGTCATACATAAATTTGGTAACTATTCTTCCATTAAATGAACAAATCTCTTTAAGCTTTCCATCATTCGTGTAAGATCGTTCAATAGATTCTGCAGCTTCATATGGTTTGTCTCTATCACAAAATTGATACACTGTTTTAACATTAGATTGCGCAATTGTTTGGAATGATATCAAACAAAATGTTACGATAAAAATCTTTGCAGTCATTTTGTTAGAAGTTGTGATGTCAAATATATTGTTTTCTGCCCACTAGCGCATTCTTAGCGTGGCTACTCTGCGAACGCCAGACCCGGGTGCCTTGGGTATCTTGTTTCCCATTTACTGCTTCACAATTGCCCTCACGTAATTAATATCGTTAAAAGATAGATGTAAAAAATACACCCCATCACTTAGCGCCGACAAATCAACCTCCTTATAAAAATTACGAAATTCATTCTCCGTTTCAAAACGATAAACTTCCTTCCCCACAAGGTTGCTGATGATAAGAATGGTTTTTCCTTTTGCACCATCATTCAGCTCCACGGTAAATTTCCCGGCTGAAGGATTCGGATACACGGCGAGTACCGGGTTCACTACCTGAACATCACTTTGCGGAAGCCGGTTTGAAAGCGTAGTGAAGTTTTGCAGTGGTGAGTAGTTAGAATTATCTGCTGAACCACTCACACACTTTGACCTGATCTGCCATTCATAATTTGTAAGGGCAGCGAGCCCTGAGATATTAATGAAAGTGCTGCTCCCCGGTTTATTATAATTTGTCCAGGATGAAGTACCCACCGGGCGGATCCTGAGCTGGTATTTGGTAGCGTTGGCAGCTAAATTCCAATTCAGCGTGGCGGAGTTAGAAGTGATGTTGGTTGAACTCAATCCTGTTGGTGCCGTACAGAAATTTGAAGTCGTGAAAAAATAGGAGGTGCTGAATGGTGATGAAGACGTTTCCGTACCGCTGCATAAGGTTTGTACCTGGTATTCATACTGCGTATTCGTATAAAGCTCGCTCACTTTTTTAGAAGTAGTGGGAGGCGAAGTTTTATAAGTAGTCCATGTTGATGTTCCTGCAACCCTGATCCTCATCTTGTACTTATTGGCATACGACACCGCCGACCATTGAATGGTGGCTGAAGAGGAATTGATGGAGGTGGCTGTGATGTTTGCGGGTATGTCACACGAAGGCAGGTTCACGGTAATATAAGTGCTGCGGGTAAGGGTATCATGACATCCGGGATGGGTTGAGATAATCAGCTTCACGGTATAGGTGCCGGCTGTGTTGTAGGTATGAACCGGAAACTGAGTGGTGTCACTGTTGCCATCACCGAAATCCCATTTCCACGTAAGCGGAACAGGAATGCTGCTGTCAATAAATTGAACGGTGAAAGGTGCAATGCCACTGACCGCATCTGCATAAAAATTTGAGTTGCAGCAATTGCCCTGCTGCAGAGTGAGAATGATGGGCGTAACAGACGAGTTGTTGTTTTCATTGGATTCCAACACTACATTCTGCGGATCAGTAGTTGAGACAATATAATACAGTCCGTTACAGATGGGAGGAAACTCAATTCCCAGCCCATTAAGACTTTGATTATATACATCATAATTACCCGGGTAAATTCCCTGCGTAGTGCCGCAACCTGTTACCGAGCCGAGATTGGGATTGGGAACATCATCGGTGCCGAGAATATTTCCTGCCGTATCCACACAGGTTCCGTAACCACTTGTACAGTTGCCGAGGTTGATGAGACAAAAGCTTTGCTTGGTGCCTTCTCCTATCAAAGGCCAAGTTGCAGGATCAGGATTGATGCCTTTAATGCGCAGCGTGTTGAAGCACCAGTCATCTACATGTATATGCCCGTGCTCGGGATGGTAGCTCATGGCTCCTGCAGGGCGGTCATAGTAGGTCATTGCAGCTCCATTCTTATGATAGATGCGCTGATCAACCAATTGCTTCGGATCACTTCCATCAGGACAGGTTTCAGTCGTGCACGATACCGGCACGGTGTCGCAATAACATTGATCTATGCCACGCATCTCTAAAGGCCCATAGCCGATATCGGGAGTTGCGGTTCCAATGGTGATATGACCGTTATATTCCGTATGATCAATTTGGATGTGGTAACTCGAATTTGTCATGTCCGGCAGCAGGTCACATTCCGTTACTCCGCCCGGGCAATTACAGCCCGATGCATTCGTAGTGGAACAAACGGTACTGAGGTGAGTGGGCGGAGGATTGCTGCCGAAGGTGATATTAAAACTGAGGAGTGTGCCGGCATCCTGTGGCACTTCGTCAATAATACACAAGTACCAGGTGCCATTAGGATTTTGCCCGTTGTTCAGGATGTTGATGGATTCATCAGGATAATAATTTCCGCTGAAGGGTGCGCTGGCATTTGCAATTTCTCCGTCGGTGGCGTCTTCCTTTACAATGGTGTTGGTGAAATTATCACCACTGCCGCCATGATTCCCGCAGAGCAGAATCACGGTTCCATCGGGAGACTTCAGCCTGATCTTTAAATCGCTGTCATAAGTATGCGTGATGTTGAAGCTGCATTGCTTTAACCCGAACGAAGTATTAATTGTCGTCTGCAATCCCGAAACTGCTACGGGGAAACATGCCTCGACATTGTTGTCAAGAATGGCGCCTCCGGTATTGTTTCCGAAAACCTGCGCTGTCGAAGTTTTTGCTGAAATCATGATCACTCCCATGCAAAGAAGCAAGTGGAGGATGCGTAAATGTTTTTTCATAAGAAGTTTTTTTTAGTGAGGAACTAATTATCTTCTTTCTTATCACTGCCATGAGCAAGAGTTCATGCCTGATTACGGTGTCTTACAAATCTACAGGTAGTTTTGGATTCTGAGTGGCAGAATTTTTTTTTCTTGTCCGCAGGACTCTGCGAGGAACTTTCAAACTTCATCCCGATTGATCGGGACAAGCTTCAAGAAAATTTCAAGAAGAAAAATTTCAAAACACAAACCCGGAACTTTGTCCCGATCAATCGGGATGACGAATTCACTTTTTGGTTCTGGCTTCGTGCTTGTTAGGTTCAATAGAATTCATTCACCGAATTGTCCTGTTTCAATCCATTCATTTTTAATCAATGTCCACCAATCATCAGCCAGACCTTGCAGAATATATTCGTAAGGCAGCCAAAGATAACCACCCATGCCACCCCAATCGGGTCCCCAGGAATTGCGGATGAGAATGGCTCCGGTAGTATCTGCAGATCCCTCATCAGAATTTCTGATCTTCTTTCCATCATCATACCCGACGGCCATCACAGCATGTCCGCCATCTACCTTATCTTTTTTAGAGGGGAAAGGAATTGCACCGGTATCCGAGGCCTCTTCCATTGAATTATAGCAGGTGAATCCAAAGACAAGCGGAAGGCCTTTGGACATGTGACTCTTGATATTGTCAAGCAATACGTGCGGATCAACATGGGGCGGATCAAGACGGTAATAGCTGATGGCCTTAAAGTTTTGAGCAAAAGAATAACAGAAGGCGCTGGGTTCTTCGTCAAACTTGCTAACGTTATAAGGCCAATACTCTTCAGGCGGCACGCCAAACAATGCAAGTGCGCCAATAGCAGCACGCAGGTGTGCTCCGCGGTCGCCATGCCAGCGAAGCAGGTTGCGCGAGGCTTTATAAAGAAAAAGACGCGACGCATCAATATAAATTCCATGGGCGCGACGCTCATAATACTCGAGCAGCGCAGTGGTCGCATGAGCAGTGCATGAACCGATGTTGCCCTGGTCTTCTATGGGGGAACACCATTTCCGAAGGTCAACTTTTGTTTTCGATTTCGGAGATTTCTTTGCAGTTTTCGAGGCATGAAAACCAACTTCACTCAGCAATTCTTTTACTGTATGCTTTACGCCGCGCTTGCGACTGCGCTCAGGAATGTTGTCTGTGAACGGAGTGAAGTCGCGGATGTCTGGAAAGTCTTTCATCCATCCCATTGAATCTTTACGAACTGGTTGCATGTGCGTGGAAATTGTGGTGCCTACTCTTTGATCGGATTTTCAGCGGACTCCGGAGCGTTAAAATATTTGCGTGCGAAAGGTAGAAAAAACAGTTCTGAATTTCACCCTGTAAATAAATGGATAATAATCTTTTGCCCGAGCACAGAAATTATTTTTACCGGCAATCATTAACTTCCCCATGCCGTCTCAGCATCCGCAAATCCAATGTATCGGTCCCGGATGCTATTTGTGAGAGCACTACAAGCGCATAAATTTATTCAACTACCATTTTTCCATTTCCAATTATTTTCCCTTCTTCCTTCACAGTGAAAAAATAAATTCCATCACTCATTCCATCTCTGCCTATTGAAATATTTTTTGCGCTGATGTTGCTTATGTGTTTTATTTCTTTCCCTAAATTATTATAGATAAAGAGATCACCCCTTTGAATTATGCGATTGAATTGAATGGTGGTTGTTGTATGAAATGGATTTGGAAAAACCTTAGCGAATTCATCAGCGGCGATTTGCTGCAGGCCCGTTGCCGCACCAATGTTCACATCATCAATGAACAAATTATTTCCGCCATAACTGATGTCTTCAAATTTTATAAGCGCATCGCCAGAATAGGCTGACAAGTCAATTGACTTGAATTTCCAATCACTCGCTAGAGGATAAAAATTGGATGCGTCGCTTCCTGAAGCAAGATCAACTCCGCCAGTATAAAAAAGGCTGCTCCATGATGTACCGCAATCAGTGGAGATCATGATTCGCAATGAATCCTTTTGTGAGCTACGGTATCTGTAGGCATACTCAAATGAAAGCTGAGGGTTGGCGAGGGCACTGAGATTTACCTCAGGCAGGATGAGATCATACTTCGTCCCTCCCCAATAAGCACCGTTGTAATTATTCATGACGGCCGTGGCCTTACCATCATAAGGGCTCAAGACGGAACGTCCCCACCCAATTACAGGATCATCGCCCCTATACCATCCGGGAGGAGGGAAATTGTAATTCTCAAACCCTTCCGCCACCACGGTGACCGGTGAGTTAGCATCATTGATAATAAAGGCAGCTTCTTTGGCATCATTGAAAGGATAGGCTTCCGGTGAGCCATTCGGGTTTGATGTAAATGCATTCATCTCATGATTTCCGGCGGCAATATTTAATGACGGCAGCAAAACTGAAACAGCACTCCCTGATGACAAGCTTCCGGCCCAGTTATAGGTGTTTATTGTACCTGCGTCAACCTGGTAATTAATGGTAACTGAAGTAAGCGTATTGGCTCCGAAATTTTTAAGCATGACGATAGGTGTAATGTTAGCACTGCAAATGTTACCTGAAGGATTGGTGATCGCGGAAATCCCTGCATCATTATTTTTCTTCGGAAGACCGTTGTACAGCAAATCCCATATCGGAACCAGGTAGGAGCTAAAATCCATTGATTCGTCATTGGTTAAAAGCGAAAGTGTTGATTTTGTATCCGCATCATAAAACGTGAGCGTGAGATAACCAATGGTACCACCCGTATGGTAATATACTAAGTGACCATCGTAAACAAGAGAAGTGATTCCGAGACCGTAAAAGCTTCCCGAATGTTCTAAGTTGATGATCTGCGCAATCGAAGAATCAGAAACCACTGTTCCGTCAAAAAGATTTTTGTACCACGTCGCCATTTCATTAGCGGTAGAATAAATGGCACCTGCCGATGATGCCATGCTGTAAAAAGCGGGTTGAGGAACAGCACCTATATCAAACGCGCCGTAAAATTCATGAGCCACAGCACCATTGGGCGATTCCGCCGGCGGTACAAATGTGCTGTCCATGGTGAGCGGATCAAAGATGAATTCATGAAGCTTGTTCAGGAAATTTTCTCCGGTAACTGCCTGTATGATCATGCCTGCAAGAAGGTAATTGGTGTTTGAGTAAGAATATTTTTGACCCGGTGAAAAATGCGGCGGGCCAATGGTGGCTAAAATTTCTTCCGGCGCCCACACACGGTCTGAATCGGCAAAGCATGAATCAAACAGCGCCGGATTATCATTGAAGTAATCGAAGAATCCGGTTTGGTGCGAGAGCAATTGCCGGATGGTGGCTGATGAATCAATGTAAGGATAAGACGGCAGCCAATCGTACAGATGATCTTCGAGTGACAGCACTCCCATTTCCTGCAGCTTCACTAAGGTGGTGGCAGTAAAAAGCTTGGTATTGCTGCCCACGCCAAAGCGCATATCGGGTGTGACAGGAACACCGGGATATGATTCACCGCTCACACCTATAAATGTTCCCTGCACGGGAATAATCAATGCCATGGAAATGCCACGGAATGAATGAGCATTGGTAACACTGTCAAGGGCATTTTGAAATTTTACTGCATAAGCAGAATCGAACGATGCAGATGTTTGCTGGGCAAGTAAAGAATAAAAACTGCTTACAAATGTGATGAGGAAAAAAAGTTTTTTCATGTGACCCTGTTTTATGAATTAAAAATTTCTTTGCCTTTATTGGTGCTCTTTTCAGTCAAGCGTAAGAAATCGTTTTCTTCGATCTGCAGCCACCGCGTTGTTCAGGTCTTCACTTTCACCTTACAAATCTACGAGCGTTTTTTGATTCTGTAACCAGTGCTTTCATAAAAGCTTATTAGTTGAAATGTAATTTTTAGTTCTCAGATGCGCATAGAATAATGATGCTTATTAAAAGAAGCACTCCTCTATGACTTGATTTGAATTACGTGTGTTATAAATCAGTAAACCACATTGGGTCGGGCATAAAAAACAGGTATGCCAGTCTCCTTTTCAGGAAACTGGCATGGGGAAAGCGCCTAATGATTTTTTTTAGTAAGAACCTGGAATGAGGCTGAACTTGCTACGGTTTTGGTTGTTGTAATCTAACATTCTCCGGCTCGTTATTATTTGCACCGCGACCTTGATATAGTTCCTTTTTATTGCTTTGGTCGTTTTCAACTTCATAGAGTTTACAGCTGTGAAGAAAATATTCCCTGTACGACTCTTTACCTCTTTGATCGATAAAAGTTACACCTTTTTGGAAAATTTTATAAACCGGCTACCTGTGTTTGAGAGCAGTTTCAATCCTTTTTAATAAAGAGCCGGCTCCGCGATTCATGTAGCGATGTCGTTTCTGAGGCATTGAACAGAGTTATAAGTCTTCAATGTGTGAATCATGTAACTTATTCCCGAAGTTGTGTAACACTAATTCCCGAATTACTGAATAAATTTGCAGGCATGATGGGCATAACCATTGAGAATGATGGCATAACCATTGAATTGTAATTGTATTAAAGCCATAAGCATTGCTGAAATCTAAGCCCCGGGAACATTTATTTCCAAAAGGAATTGATCAGCTTTTCATTGATGTTTACAACGCATACAAATTCGTTGCTCGTTTCTTTAAAGAGGTATTTCAAGGCCCTTTTGAATTTCAGGAAATAGTAAGACAGTGTTATCAGGTAGGGTATAAATCACTCGCTCTGATTACCCTCACCGGCTTTGTCACGGGTATCGTTTTTACGAAACAATCACGTCCATCATTGGCAAACTTTGGGGCTGCTTCATGGCTGCCCTCGTTAATTGCCATTGCATTGGTAAGGGCACTTGCTCCCCTGGTAACGGCATTGATCGCCGCAGGCAAAGTAGGATCGAACATAGGTGCGGAACTGGGCAGCATGAGGGTGACCGAACAGATAGAGGCCATGGAAGTTTCCGCTGTTAATCCCTTCAAATTTTTGGTAGTCACCCGTGTTATGGCCACTACTTTTATGTTGCCGGTATTAATGCTGTATTGTGCCTTCGTAGGCCTCATGGGTTCATATTTGAATGTTACGACTAATGAACTTACCAGTTTCGTTACTTTCTTTGAAAAGGCATTTGCGCAGATTACTTTCCTTGATGTTATATCTTCCGTTCTCAAATCATTTCTGTACGGATTCACCATTGGAATTGTGGGATGCTACAAAGGATTTAATGCAACCCAGGGAACACAAGGAGTAGGAAGGGCGGCTAATGCTTCTGTTGTGCTTTCCATGTTCCTGATTTTTGTTGAAGAAATTCTTGTAGTACAAGTTACTAATTGGGCAAGGTAGGTGTGATAGATAAAAGTAGGCAGTAGGCAGTAGGCAGTTGGCAGTTGGCAGAGAGAATGCAACCATGCAAGTGAAACAGGAAATTAATCGGTGTAATCATTCTTTAATCGGTGTAATCATTCTCAAGTCGGTGTAATCTCAGAAAATGAAAAAGGAAACCGCAGCAGTAAATCAAGAAGAGACTGTGATCTCCATCAAGGGGCTTTACAAGTCGTTTGGTGAACTGCAGGTTTTAAGAGGAATTGACCTGGAAGTTTTTAAAGGAGAGAATGTGGTAGTGCTCGGGAAATCCGGCAGCGGTAAATCTGTTCTGATAAAAATTATTTCAGGATTGCTAAAGCCGGACGCCGGCGCTGTGAATGTGCTCGGAATGGAAGTTGAAGAATTAGATGAAAAAGATTTGCGTGCCTTGCGAATGAAAATTGGATTTTCATTTCAGAGCAGCGCACTGTATGACAGCATGAATGTGCGCGAGAATCTTGAATTTCCTTTGGTAAGGAATGTAAAACATTTAACCCCCAAAGAAATTGAGAAAGATGTGGAAGAAGCGCTTGACGCCGTGGGACTACGATCAAAAATCAATCAAATGCCATCTGAACTTTCGGGCGGACAAAAGAAACGAATCGGCATTGCCCGAACACTCATTATGAAACCGGAGATCATGTTGTATGATGAACCCACGGCCGGCTTAGACCCTATTACCTGCATCGAAATAAATAACCTGATCAATGAAGTGCAGGAGCAGTATAACACCAGTTCCATCATTATCACCCATGATCTCACCTGCGCCAAAGCCACAGGTCACCGCATTGCCATGCTGCTGGAGGGAAAGTTTGTCCGGATGGGAAGTTTTGATGAAGTATTTGATACGAATGAAGAGAGTGTAAAAAGCTTTTACGATTACAATTTTATACAATAAACACATGAAATCAATAGCAAATAAACGCGCCATCATTGTAGGCATGTTCATCTTTCTCGGCGTAGCATTCCTGATCGGAGGAATTCTTTTGATAGGTGACCTGCACAAAACATTTACAAAAAAGATTGTGGTCTCTACCATCTTCGATGATGTAAACGGATTACAACAAGGGAATAACATTTGGTTCTCCGGGGTGAAGGTGGGCACTGTAAATGACGTGAGCTTCGTAGGTAAATCACAGGTGAAAGTGCTCATGAAGATTGATAAACATTCAAAGCAGTATATCCGCAAAAATGCCAAAGTGAAAATTAGCAGTGATGGATTGATTGGGAACAAGATCATCGTAATTTATGGTGGAACTTCAGATGCCGAGGCAGTGGAAGACGGGGATTCACTAAGCATTGAAAGAACTTTCACCACAGAAGACATGATGAACACCTTTCAGGAAAACAATAAAAACCTTTTGGCGATCACCACTGACTTTAAAGCCATCAGCAAAAAGATTGCAAACGGAGAGGGAAGCGTCGGAAAATTATTGAATGATGAATCGCTCTATAACAACATGCAACTCACCCTCGCTTCACTGCGACAAGCTTCAGCAAATGCACAACAGCTAACCGCATCATTAAATGAATATGGCTCAAAGCTGAAACAAAAAGGCAGCCTGGCAAATGATCTTGTCACAGATACTACCGTCTTCAATACGGTAAGAGCTACAGTTACCCAACTGAAAGAAATTTCTTCCACTGCCTCCGGGATGGTAACGCAGCTAAAAAGTGATATGAATAACACCAAAACACCCATCGGAATGCTGCTGAACGATGAACAGACGGCCACTGCGCTTAAATCTACCATCACCAACCTCGATAGCAGTTCGCAAAAGTTAAATGAAGACCTCGAAGCGCTTCAGCACAATATGTTTTTCAGAGGGTATTTTAAGAAGAAGGATAAAGAGGAAAAGAAAAATTAATTCTTAAACAGGGCTTTTCAAAACTCTCTGTTCATCTTGAATTATTGCCCTGGTATTTCCAGCTATAGTTCTTGGTTCGGTTGCGATAATTATCACTTAGTTTTTCCCGAGGATATCCGGGTCAATCAGGTTTTCGCCATCTGCACTCTTTATTGAATATTTTTTCTGAAGAATTTGATGGTATCCTAATGGGTCGCTAAAAAATGAAAACTTCGTTTTGAAGAGCTGCCATTTTTCATAAGTGATCAGCCACATTCTTATCCGCTCGGGTAATTCTTCAGGCAGGAAATGCAAGGAAGCTATATTTCTAAATTCAGCTCTTATCTCTTTGCTGACTAACGTATTTTCATAAACAATCTCATTTATCTCTCCCATAAATTCAATGATCTCATCAATAAAAAGGAGAAGCTTTCTCTCTTGTTCAAAGTTGCCTTCGTTCGCTTTCAAATATTGCCTGAAGGCGAAAATTTTTGCCCCGATTGTTTCACACGCAATAAATAATTCCGGGTAACAAAAATGACCAATAAATTCAGCCAGCTCAATTTGGTGTTCCGGCAAACACTCCTCGAACCATTTTGAAAACAATTGAAGTGGATGATTACCTGAATAGTTAGATTTTTCAAGATCTGAAGTCGACTCAGTAAGCAGGTTAGCCCTTCTCATAATGCAATATTTTGGGGAAGTAGTACAAATTACTTTCCAGATAAAGCGATAAAAAACTTTCAGAAGGAACTCAAACAGATTCTAACAATCCTATTAAGGTTGGAAGGAAACTTTTCTGAAATTTGAATTCGTCACGGCCACAATGGGGAAGAACTGCCGCAGTTCTTTTCTCAAGATAATCTCAAAGCACTTTATCCACTCAATATTGAATGTGGTTAGAATGACTTGCAATGAGAGATTCTTCTTTCAAATTTTTACAAACTTCTTCACCTCCCTCCCTGTCGCAATTAGATACATCCCCGGCGCTAATGCTGAAACATTTATCACTGCATAAGAATTATTTCCTGATTTCGTTCTCATCATTTCTTTTCCTGCAGCATCGCTAATGATTATATCGTGCGGGGTGAAAGTAGGATCATTGAAGAGAACGATGAGTTGACCGGATACAGGATTGGGATAAATAGAAAACTCAAAAGCATGGACATTATCTATCGCAATTCCTGAAACAACCAAACTAATGGAATCACTTACTCCTTCACTCAGGTTATAAAATGATCCGCTCGGTGTTTCTTCCAACCTAACAGCGCGAACCATATAGTAGTAAGTTCCTGTAACAGGAGGATGATCAACAAATGGCTGTGAAGTAACAATTGTATTGCTGATGCGATCGTACTTACCAAACTCAGACGTGCTGCGATAGATGTAATAACCGTCAACATCATCCACAGAGTTGCTCCATGCAACTTCAACGGAGGCAGGATCAACAACAGGATTCTCCAATACCACATTCGAAGGAGGCTTGATTACGTACATGCGCAACGTGGGATCACCCATGAGCGCGACATGGACCCAATAGGTTCCATAATTACCGGGGTAAAGTGAAACATTGTTTTGGGTGAGTTTCACACAATAACCAATGTTCTCACCGAGCCCCATGTAATGGAAAAACCAGTAAGGTCTTCCCGCCCAGCAATTCGTGAGAGCATATCCTTTCGATGCAAGTGGTGCGCGCAGGAAATTATCCTGGCTATCCCAATCACCAAAGTAACTTCCAAACAACATGGTAAAAACAGTTTTCACAGAGTCATTCACGAAGTCGGTAGTAGAGCCAACACCACCTGCACCCTGGTACCACCCGCCGCCGCAGCCGTAGCTCCACAGATAGGAATTTTGCGATAGCGTGGTGAAGTAATCCGTTTCATCAATGGAAGAAT
>DASRAJ010000071.1:0-12264 GCA_035638255.1 Chitinophagales bacterium | reverse complement strand
TCATGCCAAACTTTGATTTGTTCAAGTACATTCCTCAGGAAGAATTCTTCGGTAAGACTTGACTCCCCATATAGTGAAGTAAAAAAATGATATGCAAAAGCTTCACGTGTGGTGCCAATAAGGTTAGCCAAAAGCGTGGTTTTGCCAAAACCGGGTAACGCAGTGACCGCTAATATTCCACTTCGAGGTTGCTGAATAAAATCAATAATGAAATCCAATTCTTTTCTTCTTCCACCAAAGACGTTCATACGCTCCTCAATTAGTGGATTGAAGACCTCTCGCAATGGTGCTCTTAGTCTGATTGGGTAGTAGTAAATGTCACCATGAAATTCTACTTTGGCGCCGTTACCAGTAGCAATACCTATTCCTTCGATATTGCCTGTAGTAATGGAATTTGGAGAAACAGCTTCATTTGAATTCATCTCTTCGAATTTATTGCTGAGTTAATTAATGTTGACGTCCTGCATTTTTTGGTTTCATAAAGAGAGGACTTTGATCACCTGAGTTCCTGAGTATTTTTTGATTTTCAAATGAGAAACTTCTGAACGGTTGAGTTGATGCTTAATCATCGCCAAAATCAATTACAAATTTAATATTCATCAAATTTTTTTTAAAAGAATTTTTCTAACTAAGTTTTGGTCGCCACACGAATCATGATTGACATTAAGCGCTCAAACAGGTTTGCAACGTCAATTCTATAAGAGCGAAGTAAATGGCAAATGTTGCCGAAAATTTGAAAGGGTAATTTAATAGAAACTGTTGCTACTCTCCGCAAAACGCTTACTTTCATGATTCATATTCATTCAACAAGGAATCACATACAATAGGATTACTCGACTAACCATTTCCTGCCGCATCCCTCTGCTAAAAATTACCAATCCTTCTTTAATGAGGACTGATTGCTGCGCGCAAGATTATTCTTCATCGCCTTCGCTTCTGATTGTGATAAAGCATTGAGCAGTTTCTGCTGTTCTTCCGGCGATAAGGGAGGTAATTCTTTGGGCTTATTTTTTTTCTGTGGCGAGGTTGATTGATCAGGAGCTGAAGAGGTGCCACCCCTCTGGTTAGAAATTATTGCAAGTGCATAAGAAAGATTGTACCGCGCATCTTCATTTTTGGGGTTTAGTTGTAATGCTTTCTTGAATGCATCTATCGCTTCTCCGTAACTTTTTTGTGCGAGGCAGCAGGTACCGGTGTTGTAATAGGCCTGCGACTGTAAATCATTTTCTGAAGTAGCCGCGATGAATTTCTGATATTCATCTATAGCGGATTTAAAATTTCCCAGGTGAAAATAAACGTTGCCAAGATTGAAATGGGCTTGTGGAAATTGTTTGTTCACGTCTTGCTTCAGCGCAGTTTCATAATACTGTTTTGCCTCCGTGAAATTCTTAAGTGCGTAAGCTTTGTTTCCGTTCTCAATCGAAGTTGCAGGGGATTGCGCCAAAGCAATCATTGGGAAAATCAAAAAGCATACAAGAAGATTCACGAACTGTTTCATGTTTGCAATTTTTTCTCCCGGTCAGCCGGGACATTTTTCTTCCTCTTCCGGTTGCTGAGAAACGTTTCAGCAATCAGAAGCAACAATGCAGTCAGCAGAAAATACTGAAACCGCGATTCGTACTTCATAAATATTTTTTCATCGAAGGAACTTTTCTCAATGGAATTTAACCGTGTTTCAATTTCTTTCAATGAAGGAGAATTATCCCGGTTGACGGGGAGCGCAGTGAATACGCCGGAAGTTTTTTTTGCTACCTGCTTCAGCAGTGCTGCATTCACCTTCGTGATAATGATATTTCCTTTCAAATCCTTTTTTGTTTCAGCGCTTGTGACAGAATCTGTAAGCGGAATCTCACTTCCCTGTTCTGTTCCAATAGCAGCCGTACACACCACTATCCCCTGCTGAATGATTTTTTGAATGGCTGAATTGAAGTTGTGCTCATGATCTTCCCCATCGCTGAATACCACCATGGCGCGATAACGATTTTGATTAGAGGGCAAAGCATGCATCCCTTCATTCAAAGCACTTCCAAAGTCTGTTCCCTGCACCTGCGCATTATAAGCAGAAAGATTTGCCAATACCATTTGCGCGGCAGCATGATCGGGAGTAAGCGGCAATAGGGTAGAAGATGAACCGGCAAAGGAAACTATGGCAATTCTGCTGTCAGGAAAAAGTGCTGTCAGTTGTTGTGCTGCGCTCTTTGCGACTTCGAGACGATTAGGAGTCGCGTCAGTGGCGAGCATACTATTCGAAACATCCATCACCAGCGCGATGTCAATTCCTTTATGACTTACTTTTTTAGTTGCGCTTCCCATCTGCACATTTGTTAATCCCACCACAATTAAAAAGAAAGCGACGACAGCAATCACAAATTTGATCACTGCTTTCACCCGGGAATAATCTGCCATCATATTTTGGAGCAAGTGATGTTCACCCAATTGCCTCAGTGCTCTTTTCCGCCAGTAGAAAAACCAGGCATATACACCGGCAATAACCGCAAGCGCGATCAGCATCCGGAGATATTCAGGGTGTTCCAGCCGAATCATGATAAAACAGATTTGAAATAGGTGAAACGAAGAAGTATTTCGAGTAACAATGCCAGTGAGGCAAACAGCGCGAAAGGAAAAAAGAAATCTGAGTAACGCTGATAAGAGCGAACATCCGCTTTCGTTTTTTCCAGTAAGTCAATCTCGCGGAAAACTGACTCCAATCCTTTTTTATCGTTAGCAAGAAAAAATTTTCCTCCTGTGATTTCAGAAATTCTCTGAAGCAATTGACTTCCGTTGATGTAGTTCGAAGGCAGTTTAAAATGTTCAGACAAGGAATTTGAGAGATTATCTAAAAGCAAACCAATGGTGTACACCCGAATGCCGAGCGCGTGGGCAAGTTGGGCTGCTTCGAGCGGAAGCACCGTGCCGGCATTGTTTTCTCCGTCAGTGATCAAAATGATCACCCTCGATTTCCCGATGATCTCTTTCAAATGGTTTGTTGCAGTTCCCAGTCCCATTCCGATTGCAGTTCCGTCCGCCATCTCCATCGTGTGAACACCATTCACGATTTGCGATAGTGCCGCATGATCAATGGTGACAGGCGAGGCGGTGAATGCTTCTTCAGCAAACAGCACCAGCCCGATTCTGTCATTCGGCCGCTTGCTGATGAATGAATCAGCAACCTGCTTCGCGGCTTCAAGGCGATTCGGTTTTACATCTGCTGACATCATGCTGCCGCTTACGTCGAGCGTGAGCATGATATCAATGCCTTCGCTGTTGATAATTTCTTCTAAAAAAGATTTTTGCGGCCGGGCGCAGGCGATGATGAGTGCAGCACAGGCGATCATGCGCAATGCAAACAAAGAGTGCCGGCCCTCTACGCGTGTGATGGCCCTCACGTGCAGGCGGCTGATCGTTGAAACGCGAAATGAAGCTTGCTGCCGCCGGTTCTTCCAGACATACCACGAGATGGATACCGGAATTATCCCGAGCAGCCAAAGGAAATATGGATTCGCAAATTCAAATTGCATTGTTAGAAGTTTTGACCTGTCCCGCCTGTCCCGATTTTTTCGGGGGTTTTTTCGGGAAGAATTTCACCGCCGGTACGCTTCACAAAATCAATAGCCGATTGGATTACTGCATGATTCTCCTCCGCAGACGGAAGCACCTTTGCGAATTTCACGAGGTCGGCCAATTCAAAATTCTCAGAAATATTTTCAAGCAATGCAGGATCATCAAGTTGGTGTTTCATATAGCGAATGATTTCCGGAGATGAAAGTTCGAAAGCGGGAAATGAAAATTGCTGTTCAATATATTCGCGCAAGAGAGCCGTGAGCTTCAGATAGAATTGCTCGATTGAAATTTTTCGCTTCGACATGTCCTGCTCCAGTCTTTGCAGGCGCAGCAGCACTGCTTCCTTTGGCTCCATTGATTTACTGCTGTCAATTCGTTGTTCCTTTTTTCGTTTCAGTATTCTGTAAATAAAAAATGAAATGAGTGCGAGAGAAATTCCAGCCGTCAGCAAGTACATCATAATGCGTGAAGGAGATACCTGCAGCGGCGGTGCAATGGGACGAAAAGAATTTTTCAGGTTTACATTCATCAGCGACACTCTAATAAGCACCCTGTTGGCGGTGATGCTGTCCGGGTGTGCGTTTTTATCGTGATACATGATTTTTATTTCAGGGGTAGGAATTCTGCCGGTGTCGAAAGTTGTGACGGTAATAATTTTTTTTTCCGTGAGAAAAGAATTTTGCCGGATGGAATCCACCGGAGATTCAGAAAGCTTTTCAAAATTTTCCGGCAGGTAGATATTCTGCGTCCAATCCACAACCACACCATACGGATGATCAATATCTATGATCAGCGCAATCGGATCACCAATACGGAAATCAGATGAATCGAGCTGAACGGTAGCATTGATGTTCTGTGAGTGGGAGGAAAAAGAAATTGCTAGGAGAAGAAAAATATTGCACAACGCGGTACACGTATTGCGATACACAATACGACCTTTGATTTCTCTTTTAGAAACCCTCTTATTTGGCACAGCCATTACCATGATGCAAATATTGCGAATCGCGAATCGGGATATGCGAATCGACAATAGCATCTTTATGCACGTGTTGCTCTTCGTTTAAACAATACCATAAGGCACCGAATGTAATCATCCGCTGTACTGATGCTCACAGAATCAGCACCGCTGCGGCGATAGGCAGCGTCGAAGTAACGCCGAAAAACTTCATACTGCGTGGCGTAGGCCGCTCTTGCCTTGCGACTTGACGTACTTAAAAAAGTTGACTCACCGGTCTCGGCATCGGACAGCAAAATGATTCCAACGTTCGGCATCTCGTGCTCACGCGGATCAAACACGCGAAGGCACACGACATCGTGCCGGGTTGCTGCAATGCGCAGGGCATGCTCATATTTGTGGCTCATGAAATCGGATAAAAGAAACACAACACTTCGATGCATTCGCATGCTGTTGAGAAAATGAAGCGCTTCAGCCACATCGGTTTTTGCAGAAGCGGGAGTGAAGTTGATCAGCTCGCGAATGATCCGCAACGAGTGTGATCGTCCCTTCATGGGTGGAATGTATTTTTCTACCTGATCAGTAAAAAAAATTACGCTCACCTTGTCATTATTATTCAGCGCAGAAAAAGAGAGCAGCGCACAGATCTCCACCATCAAATCCTGCTTCGAATGCTGAGTGGTTCCGAAAAAAGAGGAACGGCTTGCATCCACCATCAGCACGATATTCAGTTCCCGTTCATCCTCAAAAACTTTTACATAAGGGTGATTCAATCGTGCGGTCACATTCCAGTCAATCGTTCTGATCTCATCGCCCGGCTGATACTCGCGCACTTCACTGAATGATATGCCCTGACCTTTGAAGGCGCTGTGATATTCTCCGCTGAATAACTGGCTGCAGGCGCGTCGCGTTTTGATTTCGATCCTGCGAACCTTACTTAATAGTTCAGCGACTTCCATGTTGCAAATGAATTTATGGGACAGGAATTGTTTGAAGCACCTCGGCAATCACTGAATCAGAAGTGATGTTCTCTGCTTCTGCCTCGTATGTGATGCCAATGCGATGGCGTAATACGTCAGTGCAAACGCTGCGCACATCTTCAGGAGTAACAAAGCCGCGGTGTTGCATGAATGCATTCGCTTTTGCCGCAAGTGCCAGATAAATGCTTCCCCGGGGTGAGCTTCCGTAGTGAAGCAGGCCTTTCAACTTTGGAAGCTGATATTTTACAGGATCACGTGTAGCAAATACCAGGTCTAAAATGTAATTCTCTACTTTTTGATCAAGATAAATTTCCCGCACTGCTTTTCTTGCTCGTAAAATTTCTGATGGTTGAATCACAGGCTCGGCAACAATAATTGTGTTGGCAGTTTGTTGCCGCATGATCAACCGCTCTTCTTCTTTTTGCGGATAGGAAATGAGGATCTTAAACATGAAGCGGTCCAACTGTGCTTCAGGAAGGGGATATGTGCCTTCCTGTTCAATGGGATTTTGTGTGGCAAGAACGAGAAATGGTTCTTCGAGTGGAAAGGTTTGATCGCCGATCGTCACTTGCCGCTCCTGCATCGCCTGTAGTAATGCACTCTGCACCTTCGCAGAAGCCCGATTAATTTCATCCGCCAAAAGAAAATTTGAAAAGATAGGTCCCTTCTTTACTGTGAATTCATGCTGCTGCTGATTGTAGATCATCGTCCCAATCAAATCTGCTGGCAGCAAATCAGGTGTGAATTGTATGCGCTGAAATTTTGTGTCAATCGCCGAAGCAAGAGTTCTGACTGCCAATGTTTTTGCAAGCCCCGGCATTCCTTCGAGGAGAATGTGCCCGTCAGCCAGCAAGGCGAGAATGAGGCGGTCAATCATCTGTTGCTGGCCAATTACGCTTTTGCCTATGGTTTCGCGAAGCGCATTTACAAACATGCTGTCGCGTTTTACTCTGTCGTTGAGGGTTGCAATTGTGGCACTGTCCATTACTTCTGTTTTCATCAATACACAATTCAGTGAGGCAAAATTACTGAAAGCAATCAGCTAACATATTGTATACCTGGTTCGTACTTTCCGGCTCCGCATTTTACATATTCGCTTTATCATGCCTAAGTAGTTATAAGAGTTGCGGTTCTACTCTCATACAAGGTTAAGGGCCGCCGCGGCATGGGTATAAGCAACACACGGGGCTGTAACAAGAATTTATATCATTAATGTACCTTCGGGGTGCAAAAAAAACTTCGATATGAAAAAACATCTTTTACTCCTTTCCAATTTATTGCTGGCGGCCAACATTTATGCGCAAATCCCCAATCCCAGTTTCGAGAACTGGTCGGCAGGAGACCCTGTGGGGTGGTACACAGGCAATGGCCCCTATGAATTTGTAAGCCAGGTAAATACCGCACATCAGGGCAGTTCAGCAGCAAGATTAAATGTAATTGACGTTTATGGATTTGCTTTCTCAGCACCCTTTTCGTTAGGAACGAACGGAACAGGCGTGCATACTGCTTCGGCGCCAATAGCAGTTCATGGCTGGTACATGATGAATGCTGTTAACGGAGATTACGAATTAGTGAGCATTGGTATGTTGCAAAATAATGCTTACACAGGAGCGGGATATGTACAACTCGGTAATAGCAGTGTGTATAAGGAGTTTGTTGCAAACATGTTTTATTACTCAGGCGTGCCGAATGGTGACAGTCTTATCATCCTCTGCCTTATGTCGAATGATTCGGCTGGCATACCTCATATCGGGAGCTATTTCATTATGGATGATCTCTCTTTTGGTGCGCTTTCCGGCATCGGAGATTTGAATAACGGAACGCTTGCCGGTATTGAAAGCATCACACCGAATCCGGGAAGCGATGTGGCTCAAATTATCTATAACATCAGGGAATCAGGAAACACTAATCTTTGCATTTATAGTATGGATGGAAAAATGGTTCAACAACTCGTGAATGAAAACCAATCGCCCGGACGCTACAAAGCTATTGCAGATATTACTGAATTGCATGCCGGGACATACATCTGCCGGTTAACTACAGGAGTATTCACCAACGTAAGTAAGCTGGTAGTGGAGCGATAGTATTTTTTTGCTAATCGCTTTTAGTGGATCGCGTATCGCGATACCCAACACGGGAAGCCAATCACTGCTTCATCAATTTTTGTGATAAGATTCTTCCGTCTTCCAAAATAACAGATGTAATGTAGCATCCCTGTTGAAAAGAATGGAGATCAAGAGTGACCATATTTTCTCCTTCTTTCAAAAAAATATTCTTTGCCATCAGAGTCTTTCCTGAGAGATCATTAAGACGAAACACAGCATTCATGATGGTGTAGGATTCAATGACGATGCTGACTTCTTTTCGGGCGGGATTGGGATAGATCGAAAGGGCAGGATTAATGTCAGAAAAATTATTTTGCTGTAGGCGCTGAAAGAAATTGGTAGTGATGGTCACGAGCATGCCATCTGTATGCGTTTGATCACCGTAAAAAGAATTTAAAGCCGGCAAGCTATCGCTGAGGGTTGTGAAGGCAACAACCAAATTTCCGTCAGCATCAAAATCTACGTCGGGGCCATACCCTTGGCCCAGCATTTCATTTTCCGCACCACCATAATATGTAGCCCACTCCCTGCTCCCATCATCAGTAAACACAGCCACGTAAGCATCTTGCCCGCCGCCAATGTGCGGTTGCAGTGCGTCTGACGTTGCAATCTTTGTTTTGCTTTCCGTCAATCCCGAAACCGCCAACAGTCCATTATGCCAGACCACACCGCGCGGTGTTTCATTTTCCTTACCTCCATAGTATGTTGACCAGATTCTGTTTCCTGATGAAGAAAACTTTGCGAGGAACATTTCATTCGTGGCACTCGAGTCTGGATTGATCCCCGGAGTGCGCTTATATTGATATGCACCCGGCGTAGCCATCAATGAATCGCTCGTGGTGAAACCGGTGACATAAATATTGTTCAAATTGTCAACACTGCACTCTCTTCCTCGCTCTGATCCGTAGCTGCCGTAATAGGTTGCCCATTGCAGCCCGCCGCTGCCGGTGAATTTTGCCAGGAAGGCATCGTTTGCTCCGCCTGATGTTGTTTGAAAAGCGCCGCTGGTTGCAATTCCATTCAAACTGGGTGTGGTGCCGCAGGTGATCACATTTCCTTTGTGATCAATTTCAAGACCATGAAAACGGTCTTCCAATTCTCCTCCGTAATAAGTCGCCCATTTAATAACTCCTGCCGGACCGAACTTCGCCACGAAGGCATCGCCTTCTCCTCCTCCATAAGTAGTTTGATAACCGTTTGGAGTCGCCACATTCGAAGTACTTTGCGTGTAACCGCCGATGTAAATATTTCCCCGCTCATCGGTAGCGCAGCAAAGCAATTGCTCTACCTTATTGCCGCCGAAATACGTCGCCCACTTTCTGTTCCCGGAAGAATCAAATTTCACGAGCAATGCGTCCCAGTCACCGCCATTAGTGGTTTGATAGGCGCCTGAAGATGCAACACCCGAAGTGCTTTTTGTTTCGCCACCCACATAGATATTGTCGGATGCATCAATCGTCATGGCAAAAAGATAATCTTTGTCATTGCCGCCATAGTATGTGCACCAGACAAGTGTGCCGTTGCTTCTGTATTTTGAAATGAAGAAATCATTGGCGCCTGACTTGGTAGTTTGATAAGCGCCATTGGTGGCCATGCCTGTTGAACTTGTTTGTCCGCTTACGATAATGTTTCCGTGATGATCTACTGCCACCTCTTCAATATAATCTCCCTTGTCTCCACCGATGTATTGCGCCCAATTAAATTCCTGGGCAAGAACTGATGTAAAGGGAGAGGAAAATAAAAGAGAACAAATAACAGCGGTTAATTTTTTTTTGAATAGGTAGATAGTCATTATAGATATGGATTTATTACGATGAAAGTAAGAAATTTCACAGGAAGGAAAAGATTGACCGGCGTGCAAGTCAGTTCGAATGGAGGACATAATGTTATTGAAATCATTTTTTCACGAGGATTATTCGCGGAAGATTGCAATGAAAGCTTTTGAACTGTTTGTTCTGTAGCCGCGATACATGCCGGCAGAATTGAAAGGCAGCTCAATGTTGCAGAGGCGGTCAATGGCGATTAATCCGCCTTCTCCTTTCATCGCCACTAATTTTTTATTCACCACAAAATCGCAGGCTTTTTTCAGCGACCACCCTTTGTATGCCATCAATGCATGAACATCGTGCGCTGCCACTGCCCGAATAAAATATTCTCCATGACCGGTGCACGATATTGCGCACGTGCTATTGTTCGCATACGTGCCAGCGCCGATGATGGGGCTGTCACCCACTCGTCCGAACCGCTTGTTGGTGATACCGCCGGTGGAGGTTGCCGCCGCAAGATTTCCTTCTGCATCAAGAGCAACAGCGCCCACCGTTCCGAATTTTTTGGTGCTGCCATCATCAAGCTGGATTACTTTTTTTTTGCGGGAGCGCTGTAATTGATCATAGCGATGTTGTGTAAAGAAGTAATCCTCATCTGCAGATTCCAGTTTGCGGCTTCGTGCAAATTCTTCGGCCCCCGCACCACAAAGCATTACGTGATTTGAATGAAGCATCACTTCCTTCGCCAGCGAAACCGGGTTCACGATGCTGCCAACAGCACAAACAGCACCAGCCATAAGATTTTTTCCCTCCATGATTGCTGCATCCATCTCGTGCTTTCCCTCATGATTAAATACCGCGCCTCTTCCCGCATTGAAGTGAGGATTATTTTCAAGAGTACAAACGGCAGCTTCCACAGCATCGAGGGAACTTCCTTCTTTTTGCAGCACCCTGTAACCTGTTTGAATCGCTTCTTCTAATCCTGCACGATAAATTTTTTCTTTTTCAGCAGTCATCTTCTTCCTGCTCAGGGTGCCTGCGCCACCGTGCACTACGATACCGAATTTTTTCATCTTATGCTGTTAGTTAGGCAAAGGTAGATTCATCTTTTTCAATGGGCTTGGGCAAATCTTAGATCTTAAGTCGCAGATCGCAATACGCAATTCGCATTCTGCAATACGCACTACTTTGACGGCATCTGATTGATGGTTGCTATTCCCAGCTTTGCCTTCGGAAGATCGGGATTAAGCTGCAGCGCCTTTTCCCACGCTGATTTTGCTTTCTCAAAATTCTTTACTGAAAAGTATGCTCCTCCTAAATTAAACCACGCATCCGCAGACGACGGATTGTACTTCACCGCTTTTTCAAGATCAACCACTGCCGCGAAGAAATTTTGTTTGGCCCCTTCAGCCATTCCGCGATCATAAAATTTTTGAAAGAGATAAGCATCATACGATTTGTAATTGGGATTGCCCGGTTCAATTACCCGCGCTTTAGCCCAAATGGCTTCCGCAGCATCCGGGCTGTCGAGCCGGCTGTAGGCCACTCCCATATTCAATAAAGTGGGCAGGTAATCCGGTTTGATGGCTTGCGCAGCCTTCAGGTAATCCACAGCCTTCAGGAGATGTAATCTTTTTTCAGGAGCATCTTTTTGCTCATCAGTTATTCGTATGAGCGATATGCCTGCATACGTATTCGCGCGCGCGCTGTTCGAAGAAATTTTTACATCATGAAGGAAAATCGTGTCATCCGATTTCCAATCCGTGTTGCGGGTGATGGTGGCGTATGATGAAGCAATAAGAATGATGGTGAGAACAACTGATACAGCAGTTGCGGAAAAAGCTTTTGAAGTTTTGGTGAGAAGAAAAATTCTTCTGCATAATTCTACAATCACGATCACAAAAGGCACCGTGGCCTGGTAAAGAAACCGCTCGGCTAAGGGTGCGCCCACGTTGAAGAAAATGTTTGAAACGATGAAGAGGGCTCCGAAGAAAAAAATGATGCACCAACCCAAAAAGTCTTTCTTCCTTAAACTGATCAAAGCGTACACCCCAAGTGACAGGTAAATTATCAGGGAAAACAATACGAGCGGATCGCTGAAATCACGATACGGGATTTGATGATAAGAATAATCGAACGTGAGCGGATGCGGGAAGAAAAGAAGCTGCAGGTATTTCAGGAAGACAAAGAGAATGGTTGCATACTTCTGCGATGCAGTTGCAAGCACATAAGGATTGTCCATCACTTCACTCACTGTATTATTCTGAAAGCCGAGGAGCATGTACCGTACAAGAACATAGAAAGCAGCCAATGCAATAAAAGGCAGTGAGTTTAAAATAATCCCGCGGATTTTTTCTTTGGTGAAGAAAAAAATGGTGAGTGGAATCATCACCACGAAGATCAAGCCGTTCTCCTTCGAGAATAAAGCGAGGAAGTAAAAGAGCATTGCAAGAAAAAAGTGTTTGCTCCGCTTGCTTTCTTTAAGATACAGCAACAAGTAATGCAGCGTGAGAAGAAGAAAGAGCAGCGAAAAAATTTCATCACGGCTCTTGATGTTCGCCACTACTTCGGTGTGAATGGGATGAAACACGAAGAGCAGCCCAGCAATCAGCGAAGCCATCGGTTGCTTCGGAAAAATAAATTTGTTGAGAAAGTTGAGCAGCACTATCGCAGTGATTGCATAGAGGAATACATTAAAGAGGTGATGAACAAAAGGTTTTTCTCCGAATATGGAGACTTCGATTGCAAATGACACGAGTGACAGCGGCCGATATCTTCCTCCCGCTAAATTGGCGCTGATGCCGATGGCGCCATAAAAACTATCGTGAGTGAGAATATCAGGAATGGCGCTCGCGCCTTTCAGGACGAGATGATTGTCTCGAAGCACCATGCCATCA
>DASRAJ010000070.1:0-23275 GCA_035638255.1 Chitinophagales bacterium | reverse complement strand
TCACCGGTCTCGGTGCGCTCACTCCTCTTGGTAATAGTGTATCCGAGTTTTGGGATAACTTAGAAAGAGGAATGAGCGGCGGCGAGTTGCTTACTTATTTTGATACTTCAAGATTCAAGACGAAGATTGCGTGTCAGCTCAAAAATTTTGATGTTACAAAATTTATTGAGAAGAAGGAAGTGCGCAAGCTGGATCCCTATTGCCAGTATGCATTGGTAGCTGCCGAGGAGGCGGTGAATGAGAGTGGAATTTTGGAAGGCATTGACAAGTCGCGAATCGGTGTCATCTGGGCAACAGGCGTAGGCGGCATTGATTCTTATGCAAAAGCGATGATGGATTATTGTGCAGGTGATGGCACCCCTCGCTTCAGTCCATTTCTAATCCCTCTCATCATTCCTGATTTGGCTGCAGGTCATCTCTCCATCAAGTGGGGATTTCGCGGGCCTAATTTTTCTATTGTGAATGCTTGCGCTTCTTCCACCAATTCTATTTATGATGCCCTCACGTATTTGCGATTGGGAAAAGCAGAAGTGTTTCTAACAGGAGGTTCAGAGTTTCCGCTTTGTATTCCTGCAGTAGGTGGGTTTTCCTCTATGAAAGCCCTGAGTGAGCGCAATGATGATCCAAAGACTGCTTCCCGTCCGTATGATAAAGACCGTGATGGTTTTGTGATTGGTGAAGGAGCAGGCGCATTAATTCTGGAAGAACTGGAACACGCCAAGGCACGCGGCGCAAAAATTTATTGTGAAGTGGTAGGTGGCGGCATGAGCGGTGATGCCTATCATATTTCCGCTCCGCACCCTGAAGGCATTGGTGTGATTCAGGTAATGAAGGAAACACTCAAGGATGCCAACATGAAGGCGGAAGAAATTGATTACGTGAACACGCATGGCACTTCCACAACCCTTGGTGACATCGCAGAATTGAAAGCGATTAAAGCAGTGTTCGGCGATCATGCTTACAAGCTCAGCATCAGTTCCACCAAATCAATGACCGGGCACATGCTCGGAGCTGCCGGGGCAGCCGAAGCAATCGCCTGCATTGGTTCGATACAAAGGAGTTTCATTCCTCCCACTATCAACCACTTCACTGATGATCCAGACATTGATCCCAATCTCGATCTTACTTTTAATGTTGCAAAGAAACGGGAAGTGAAAGTGACCATGAGCAACACTTTTGGATTCGGCGGGCATAACTCTGCAGTCATCTTCAAGAAATATGAAGAATAGTAAACACGATACACGATACACCTAATACGACTCAATAACTTGTAACTCAATAACTCTATAATCATTCCGGTGGAGGTCTTTCCCGCTTCCAACTCCTTACTTCCGACTTCTTTTTTATTTTCGTTCCAACAATTACCTGCTTGATTAGAAATTTTTTTTCCTGGAACAATCAATTTCTTAAGAAGCTGAAACAACTTACTGGTTTCACTCCTTCCAATCTTCATCTGTATCATACTGCCTTCCGTCACAGTTCTATTTCGGAAAATATGTACGACAGCAATGAACGATTGGAATTTCTGGGGGATGCTATCTTAGGTGCTGTAATCGCCTCTTATCTCTACAAGAAATTTCCTTACAAGAATGAAGGATACCTTACTGACATTCGCTCGAAAATGGTGAGCCGCAGCCAGCTCAGTACCATTGCCAATAAAATGGGCATTGAGCAGCTGATAAATTTGAATGGAGCAGATTCATTACTGAGCAAAAAATCGCTGGCAGGTAATGCACTTGAATCTTTAGTGGGCGCCGTTTTTATTGACAAAGGATTTCAAACTGCACAGCAATTCATCCTCAAAAAAATTGTGACGCCATATCTTGACATTGAAGATATCGAGATCAGTGAATTCAATTACAAGAGTAAGCTGCTCGAGTGGTCACAGAAAGCAGGAAAGTCCCTCACGTTTACACTAAAGCACCATACGCGCTCACATCATCACACGCTTTACAAAATAGCCGCTATGATTGATGGAAAAGAGTATGGCACAGGTGAAGACACGAATAAAAAGAAGGCAGAGAAGCAGGCGGCAAAGCATGCTTTTGAAGTACTGCAACTTTCGGTGGAGACGTTTATGCAGCGAAGTGAATAAATCAATGCTGAAACTGTGAAGAAAATCCCGTTTCTATAATCCCTTCAGCACCGAGGTAATTTGAGTCGCAATTAAATTGCGCCAGTCTTGCTGTTGATCCTGGGCAGGCAATCCCAAATGAACATAGCGTACAGTTCCTGTCTTATCCACTACACAAATAAGAGGATAATCGCTGATTAAAAAATCCTTTACAACATTATCACAAGCAGGCTGAAGGGATTTGTCAGCATTTCGCTTATCACATGTTGCCATCACCGGGTATTCCATCACCGGTAATTGCAAAGTCATTCTCATTTGATGACTCTCGGTATTGTTCGTTGCACTAACATCATTAAAGTCCTTCACATCTTGTTTTGTATTGGGCATCACAGCCAGGACCTTGAAGGGGTGTCCCTGGAAATCATGACCCAGTTGATTGAGGTATTCAATTTCTTTCAGCGAAGACACATCACTCAAATTGCCAAAAGCGATTACAACCACGTTGTCCTTGAAGAAAGAAGCGTCAATGGGTTCACCATTGATAGTAGTGCCACTGATGGCCGGCATCGGGTGATTGATGAGTTGATTCGGGTCGGATGAATCTTTAACCTGTGCCTGAATCAGGGTAATGACAATGAGCATGCTTAGCGATGCCTTCAAAATTGAAATGAAGCGTGGAGATGTTTTCATGATGTGAAAGTTTGAAGATCCAAATATAAAATGTTTGAACAGAATTTTCTTAAATTTTATTCAATCCCATTATCACTACAGAATCATTGCTGAATTCGATTCTCTCACCACACTTAACTGCTCACCTTCGTTTCAATCTTGTTTCGATACAATTGTTTGTCCACCGCTTCTGCCATCCTTTGCGTGTCCAATTCTTCTCCCAAAAATTCAGCGACGCTTTCAGCAATCTCGAGTGGATTTTCAACCACCGAAGTATAATCTACGTAGAGTACTTCGGCGTTAGGCATTCGCTTGATCAAGGCTTCCGCTTTCTCCAATTGCTTCTTAAATGCCTCAGCAAGCACAATAGGATATGCCTGTTGACTCGTCTCTGATTTTTTACCGAGCATAATTTGCTGCGAGCGCAGAATTTCGGCCATGTCACGCTGCATGAAAATAATTTTGTAATCGAACTTGTTAGAAAGATTACTCAGCAGCGGGGCAATGATCTTGACTGCTTTACCGTTTGCCTCATCCAGCCACGTAGCATCCGTCATTAGCTTCTTCACCTTTTCGTACTCGTAATAGCCGCGCGGATTGTTATCGTCGGGTTTCCTGATTTTGTCAGAGAGAATCTCAATTCCACCGGCTTCGAGCATCTGCATCATCATCGAAGTTCCGCTTCTCGGCAATCCGGAAACAATGGTGATGGTTCCCTTAATTTTTTCTGCAATGAACTTGCGATGCTCTTCCGCCCTCTGCGGCTGATTCAATTTCTCTTCATACAACTGAATCAGCCACAAATGCGCGCGGCGGTTTCCCGGCATGAGTGCACAACAAATTTCAAATGCCTCAGCAGCTTTTTCATCATCACCCAAATTCATAAGCGCTTCGCCGAGATGATAATGGGCCAGGGGATAATAATATTGCAAGCCAATGGCATTGAGAGATGCTTCAGCAGATTCTTCATATTTGCCTGTACGCAGATAACTAACCGCCAATCCGTGATGCGCCGCTGCATAACGCGGGTCAAGTTCAAGAGCGTGAATAAAGGCGCGGGTTGCATCATCATAGCGATGCGTGCGCAAATAAATTCTTCCGATCTGGACATGCAACGATGGCATGTGCGTCGCTTTTTCTTCTGCTGCTTTCAAAAGAGCCAATGCCTTTCGGGGTTTGTATTCGAGCAAGAGCAATGATGCCTCCATCAAATCCAACTGTACCATCGATGACCCTTCCAGGGTTTTCACTTTATCCAGCGTGGCGCGAAACTCAGGCACCTTTCGCATGCTCTGATAGCATGTTATCAAGGATAGGCCATACCGTATCTGCTTGTCCTCTGTGAAAAGTTTTTCAAGAACCTCCGCTGCTTTATCATATTGCTTTCTGTAGATGTAGATGCGCGAGAGATAATAATTCGATTCGCGCCGCGTATTCTCCATCGCCTTCTTCTTATCCTCACCGGGATCTTCAACATATCCCAAGGCAATCAACTGGTTCATTGCTTCCTGTGCAGCCCAGGGATCTTCTTTCATTTCACCTGAATGCATGCCGCTGTCGCCTTCCACTTCTTCCCAGGTTTCAATGTATTCAGGTTCTGTTTTTTCCTCGAATACCTGCACTAATGGTTTTCCATCCATGTCTTTTCCAACCGGTAAGCCGAACAGTGTAAGCAGTGTAGGCGCAATATCAAGTAGCGTGGCACCGTACACTCTTTCATCTTTCAAAATGCCGGGACCTTTCAAACAAAAAATTCCGAATGGTGAATGTTCATGGGCAGGACCGGCCGGCTCCTTCGGAAGTTTGTTTGGTCGAAGATGATCAGAATGAAAACCGTGATCAGAGATAAGCATCACGGTCGTATCTTCTCCTGCAAGATCAATCATGCGTTGCAGCATCATGTCATGATAGCGATATGCGCTACCTACTACATCCTTGAACATTTCATACACGTTGTCAGGAATTCCTTTCCGTTGCGGCGGGTGATATTTCATGAAGCCGTGGCAGAAATGATCCACTGCATCGTGATACACAGCCATGAATTCCCAATCAGTGTTACGCATGGCCCACGTGGCAGCGTTGTGAATGCTTGCTGCCTGTGAGAGAATGTTCGAGATCATGGAGAATCCGCGCTGATACTGTTCGCCATTTTCTTTTGCGGCGTTGGGAACAAAGGGAAGCACATGCGCCGCAGAAATTTCTGCAGGATGAATGCGAAGTTCTGCAAGCGCTTCTTCAAATTCTTTCGGATGAATGGCATTTGGTGCAACAAGATTGGGCTTACCGTATTGTTCATTTGATTTTTGATAGAAGTTGGAAACCATCACGCCATTGATGGATTCCGCGGGGTGACTCGGCCACCATCCGACAACATTACTCTTGATTCCGCTTTGCGAAAGAATATTCCAAATGGCTTTCACCTTGCGTGATGAGCCGAGCACAGGACGAATGCTCATTTTCTCCGTATCCGGTTCAACAAATCCCAATATGCCATGCTTATCACCGAGTTTGCCGGTAGCAATTGAAGTCCAAAGAATGGGTGACAGAGGCGGATCGAGCGTAGCAAGATTGCCGATAACACCATTGTTCACCAGGCCTTCAAGAGTAGGCATCAAGCCCTGGTCCATCAGGGGGTTAATTATTTTCCAGTCGGCAGCATCCCAACCGATCACCAAAACTTTCTTAGCTCTTCGCTTGCTCATTTTTTTCTTGTTCCTTTTTACTCTTCATTTCTTCCCGTTTTTTCTTCAGCTCTTCTGCTTTCTTTTTATTTTCCTCTGCCTGCTTCGCAGATCGCTCAAGTAAATCCTTTTCGTAGCCGCTTTCAATGCGCTTCTGTCTCCACGGCTTCACAGAAATATCACCGAGAGCGAGTAGTCCTAAACTTCCTTCCGGTATAATTTCAAGTTCTTTACCTGTAGCGCGGTCGTAAAATTTTAGCGGGTCACTCATGATTTTCAGGAAATTTTTGTTCCCGCCCAAAATAACGGGCGGGAAAGATGCGAAGATATTATCATTCACATCAGCGCGAGAAAATAGTAGTGAAACTATTTTCGATTTCGAAATGATTTCCCTTTGCTATTTCAAAATAATTTCTCAGAAAAATCTGGAAAAGAAATTTCTTCTTTTATCTTTAAGATGTCATTGAGTGAATGCATCTTATGAATGTCTTCATCGAACATCTGAATGATTTTTTCTCGCTGCTTTATCCTAACCTGTGTACCTCTTGCGGGCAAGGATTAAGTAAAGGCGAAGAAGTGATCTGCACATATTGTCATCACTATCTTCCAAAAACAAATTTTCATCTTGAGCGCAACAATACCATTGAAAAACATTTCTGGGGAAGGGCTGAAATTTTTAGGGCGTCATCACAATTTTATTTTCAGAAAGGAAGCCGCATTCAACATTTGATTCACCAACTGAAATACAAAGGGAAAACGGAAATCGGAGTCAAGTTGGGTGCGATGTATGGAAATGAACTACGGGAAAGCAGCGATTATGATGATATAGATTTGATTTTACCGGTACCACTTCACAAATCAAAAGAGATGCAGCGCGGATACAACCAGGCCGATTTGTTTTGCAAAGGACTTTCTCATACGATGCAAGTGCCGTGGCAAAAAAATATTTTGTACCGGACAAGAGCTACTGAAACTCAAACTCACAAAACCAGATTTGAGCGCTGGCAAAATGTAGGTACTGTTTTTCAAATCAACAATGCCTCTAAACTCGAAGGCAAGCATCTGTTGCTTACTGATGACGTAATCACCACCGGCTCTACACTCGAAGCTTGCGCAAATACAATACTTTCTATTCCCGGAACAACAGTTAGCATTGCTACGATTGCATGCGCCATGAAGTAGCGAATGGTTTAATGGCTGAATGGTTAAATGGTTCTGGTTTCCAAGACTATTTAACCATTCAGCCATTTAACAAATGTCAAAAGGAACTTCGCATTGCTATCATGAATCGTGTTACGTGAATGGCGAATCGTAATTTATCTCAGTATCTCACGGTTAATAAACTGTGACATCATCGGTACAGCAAAAGAATATTTCCCATGCCGGTTTTTGTACACCAATCCTGCATCAATCAACTTCAGGAGCATTTGATTGATCAAGCTCGGGCTAAAGGGTTTTTTCAAAATTTTTTTTGACTCACGTTCAATTTCCTGAACCGAAAATTCTATTTCTGCTTTTGGAAGCTGTGCGATCACCATCAGCAAATCTCTTTGGCGATCACTTGCTTTGTTCCATCTTCCAAAATAAAAATCATTGTCGAGCTTGCGAATGATTTCCGGAATAATGACAACAGGTTTTCGTATACCAATCGCTATCTGTTGATTGTACAGATCGAAGGCTTCCTTGCAGAGAAACTGAATAAAGTAGGGATAGCCGCCTGAATATTTTATAATGTCACTGATCATTTCTTTTGAGAATATACCTTTCACTTTTGCCAGTGGTTTTATGATTGCTTCCCTGCTTTCTTTCTCTGATAATTTATCCAGGCTCATAGTGTGAAACATTCTTTCTGAGTAGGTTCTTGTTGCAACCAGGTTTGGAAAAAGGGTAGGCAGACCGGTTAGAATCAGCAAATACGGATACTCTCTTCGCTGCAAATTCTGTATCACATCAAGCAGAAGTGACAGCGGGTATTGTTTATCATACGCCTGATCTTTTAAGTTCTGCGACTCATCATAAGCAAGTACAATTCCCCTGGCTTTCGATTGCACTGAATGCCACACAACTTCCAAAGCCCGTTTGAGTTTATCGGATTCGAGCCCGGGTGTTTCTTTGTAGATATCCATGAGCAACTCATAAGACAAATGAATCGGAATTTTTCTGGTTTGCGGGAGGTATCCGATTGATTTTTTTTCTTCTGCAGCAATTACAAATGATGAGACCAAACCGGAAAGATCAGCGAGAATTCTGATTGACATGCTCTGCTCGCTTACACTGGCAGACTCGCTCATATCCGTACCGACCCAGAACCATCCATCGTCAATCGCAATGGGTCTGAGTGTTTCAAGTAAGACAGTTTTTCCAACGCCACGCAAACCGGTAACGATGAGATTGGTTAGAACCGGAAGATGCCCGACAAATTTCTTAAATTCCAATTGCTCATCCTGCCTTCCTGCCAAATAAGGTGGCTGGTGTCCTGCTCCGGGGCGAAATGGGTTCTTCATGGTGAATGGTTTAAAATTTAGTGCGGCTAAGCTACTCAACTAAATTTAGTCATACAACTAAATTTATGATTCAGCATAAACAGAACTAAATTTCTTCACCGCAGATGATGCCATTCAAACCACTAATAAGAAATTATCATTGTGTCTGTGTCATGGGAATCCGATTCTATAGCTTGCAGTGTGTATCGTAATAAAGCTTCATCTTTGCCGTTCCCTGACCTATGCGACTGCTAAAGTTTATTCTTTTTATTTTTATTGGGGCGATGCTCAGTTCCTGCAGAAAAGATTTGATCACGACAAATCCCGCTGATAAACTTTCTTTCTCCACTGATACGCTCACGTTCGATACCGTTTTCACCACACTTGGATCCACCACGTTGTACTTCACAGTACACAATCCCAACAACAAAAAGATTGTGGTGAGCGACATTCGCCTTGCTGATGGGAATGCTGCTATGTGGCGCCTGAACATTGATGGAATGCAGGTGAATGAAGCAACCAACGTTGAGATTCCTGCGAACGACAGCATTTATGTTTTTGTTTCCGTTACGGTTGATCCAAACAATGACAACAATCCTTATGTGCTGTATGATTCAGTGATGTTTCAAACCAATGGCAATGAACAGAAAGTTACTCTGCAGGCATGGGGACAGAATGCTCATTTCTTTTATGGCCAGGTGATTAATACACAAGAGTGGTTTAATGATAAACCGTACGTGATCATACATTCTATTCTTGTTGACTCTCTTCAAACACTCACTATTGATCCCGGCTGCAAGATTTACATGCATGCTGATTCGCGCTTCTACGTTTACGGAACGCTGAAAGTGATGGGGCAACTGCATGACACGGTGCAGTTCCGCGGTGATCGCCTCGAACAGTATTTTGTTGATCTTCCGGGAAACTGGGAAGGCATTCATCTGTTACGCAGCAGTCATGACAATGAAATTAATTACGCAGTGATCAAAGAAGCTCAGGTTGGAATTCGAATTGACTCCCTGAAAGAAACTGCCGCGCCCAAACTCACACTGAGAAATAGCGTGATCAAGTACACACTCTCATCCGGCATTCTTGGAATTACCTCAGATATATATGGTGAGAATTGCTTAGTGTTCAACTGTGGTGATTGGGATGTTCAGCTTGAGTATGGCGGCAATGATACTTTTCAGAATTGCACGTTTGCAGATTTTTCAAACATCCTGATCAACCATCAAAGCCCTGTCGTGCGCATGAGCAATTATTTCTACTACAAAGATGAATTCGGCGATCATTACTTGCCCGCGGATTTGAATGCGTCGTTCACCAACTGTATCGTTTATGGTTCTCTTGACAATGAATTGGATCGTGCTCAAAGAAATGAATCAGCATTCAACTATAGGTTTGATCATTGTCTGATGAAGCTTGCGGATACCACGAACACCGCCACTTCTTCATTTCTCAGCATTTTGAAAAATCAGGATCCGCTGTTTGTTGATGCGTACAACAAGGATGATTACCACCTCTCAGCCGGATCGCCCTGCATTGATGCCGGCGTTCCAAATGGAATCACGGCGGATTTAGTTGGAAAAACAAGGATGGGGAATCCAGATATCGGGTGTTACGAGTTTTAACGATGAATCGTCACCAACAAAGTCCTCGAAGAATTCATTCTCTCTATTTGAAATTCGCTGAAAATCTTTTTCAAAAGTTTTTTGAGCTTTGTAAAAAGTGAAATCCATCACTCTAAATAATATTCACTTCCGTTTGCAATTCAATCCCGAATTTTTCCATCACTGATTTTTGAACCTGCTGCGCAATTGAAAAAATTTCTTCACCACTTGCATCGCCATAATTCACGATGACTAATGCTTGTTTTGCATGCACACCTGCATCTCCGATTCGCTTCCCTTTCCATCCGCATTGCTCGATGAGCCAGCCCGCCGGAATTTTTACCTGCGAGCTTCGATCAGGGTAATTAGGCATAAGGGGATAATTTGAAATCAGCTCTTCAAACTTTTTTTTCTTCACCACCGGATTTTTAAAAAAGCTTCCGGCGTTAGGAATGTCTTTGGGATCAGGAAGTTTTGATGTGCGGATTTTTATTACAGCATCACTCACAGTTTTCACGGTGATCTCATCAGCACGCATTTCTTCCAGTGTTTTTCTTACGTCGCCGTAATTTATTTTGGGTTTAAAAATTTTGTTGAGCTTGAAAGTGACTGACGAAATGAAAAACTGGTCCTTGAATTTGTTTTTGAAAACGCTTTCGCGATAACCGAATTCACAATCATCATTTTTTAAAATGGTCTTCGCTCCTGTTGCAATCTGAATCGCCTCCACTTCCTCGCAGGTTTCCTTCACTTCTACCCCGTAAGCGCCAATGTTTTGCATGGGTGCTGCTCCAACCAATCCGGGAATGAGTGAAAGATTCTCTACGCCTGCTAAATTTCTTTCCACGCAAAACATCACAAACGAATGCCACACTTCACCGGCTGCAACTTTAATCCAAACATGATAAGCATCTTCATTCAGTACCTCAATTCCTAGCAGGGAATTTTTAATGACGAGTCCATCAAAATTTTTTGTGAATAAGAGATTGCTGCCGCCGCCAAGTACAATCCTTTTTTCGTTCTGGAATTCTTTGTCGGCAATCAGTTGGGAGAATTCATCGGGAGAAAAAATTTCAGCAAAATATTTCGCGGTGACAGCAATGCCAAAGGTGTTAAGTTGTTGCAGGGATTTGTTGCTTTCGATTCGCATGATCCCTCAAAGTTTTTTCAAAAGTTTATCATAGTCGGCATGAATTCCAATCCAAAACCAAACGTACTCATCATTGTCAATTAAGCATACAGCACGATAGGTATCAGAAATTCTTGCAGAATAACAAGGTAATCGGGTATGAACTTTCTTAAATTTCAGGCTTGGATGATAAGGATCATCCTTCCATAAAAGATAAGCTTTTCGCGAGGACTCCTGAATTTCTTGTGGCAATCCAGAAAAACATTTACGGAATTGCTCCGTAGTTTTTGATCTCATAACTCTTCAAAAGGTCTTGTCCTCCCCTCTCTGTGTTCTTTGAGTGCTTCCTCTGCGAGAATTGCAAGTTTGTCTTCTGAAGCAGCAAACGTTTCATCCCATTTAAGCTCATTTTCAATTAGCGCGGCAAGTCTCTTTTGATCATCTGAAGAGAGTTTCTCAATTCTTGAAATGAGCTGTTCAAATTCCGGCACCATAGAATTCTTTTTGTAAAACTAACAAACTATTCCTGCTTCCTGATCGAAACCATGAGCGTTGCAAATCCTGTATAATCGTAATACTCAACTTTCAATTTATGCTGACCTTCCAAATGCATGATCACTTCATGATGCGACTCATCATCGAAAGTGTTCTTCGAATTGTCCCAGGCATCCATCACCAGTTTATCATCTACATACAAGCGTACACCATCATCTGCAGTGATACCCAGTGCATAAACCCCTTTGGGAAAATTTTGAGTAGCAGTGGCTATGACTGCGAAATGATCTTCCGGAACATTTTTATCAGGAGTTCCCCACCAGGTGAATTCTAATTTCTTTGCCGAATCAGTTTCCACCAATCCTTTTTTTCTTACCGCATTGGAAAAAACTCCGGAATACTTTGCAGGATTGAAAGTGTCCATCTTATAGTAATTGATGATCCATTTCATTGGCAAATAAAATTTGTGATAAGAAAAATCAAACGGTTGACGCGCATCTGTCGGACTGCCGAATTCATCAATAACATAGTCACCGACGTACTGCATGTCAACACTAATGTCAGTGTAAGTACCCGGAATGGGTACAGCGCTGATGGTATCAGGTACGATGCCGTTTAATCTCGAAAGTTTCACCCCTTGCATACGCTGCATTCTCCATTTGCCGAAGGGTCCGAGAATTTTGAAAAACATTTTTCCACTGCTATCAGTATGATCAAGCCATAGAATCGGCCGCTGGAAATCATACGGTCCCCAACCGGTGACAAGAATATTTTCTCTTCCTTGATGTGCTGACGAATCGGGAATGGAACTCTTTTCTTCCGGCGCAAACGCCCTGATGAAGCGATCAATATCTTCCTGTTTTACACGGGCATCTTTTCCGAAGTTGATCATTGTGCTTTTCATATCCGGCTTATAAATGATCTTAGTATCGTTCCATGCTTCGCGATTGATTTCAATGCTATCAGTTCGCGTGAATTCATAACCTCTTTCTACACCACTAAACAAATTGTTCATGATGGAGTATCCGTGACTGCGCGTGTCGTGTGTTTTTACATAACCCCAATCTCCCGGTTGCTCTTTATTCGACCAGAGTTTGATAGCAAGCTGATCGTGGTCGAATGAGTTATAAAGAATGTGATTGTTCTGCCCGTGCTCGATTGCGATTGCGCAGCGATTGTTTGCAAACTGATTTGAGCCGATGATGGTGTTGTAACTATAACCACCCCACACTCCGTAATCACAGCGTTCGATGCGATTGTTGATGATTGCATTCCTGGAAAACGTTGCTTCTATACCGTTGTTCGAAGCATCAGAAAAATCATTTCCGAAAATCACATTGTCATTGCATCCGCCACTGCCGGTGTCCATGGTGGCTTGACCGGCCCAAAGGAAAAATCCGTCGCCTGAATGTGTTGCCGTGTTGTAAGCAAAAAGATTTTTGCTGCTTTGTTCATATACCAGGATTCCTGCTGAGTCCTGACCGCGATTATAAATTCCGAAACTGAATCCGCGTATGTTCCAGTCGAGATGATTGTGCATGACCTCATTTCCGCTGCTGCGATACATACCGATTCCAAGCCCTGAGTTGAACGAAAAATTATTGTTCAGAATTTTTCCGTTGTTGCAATTCGTCATCAGCAGCGCACATTGGCCATTGGTGATTTTGCAATCGCGGATGAAGGCATTGTTGCAATGATCAAGATAAATTCCGGCGCCGTAGTGCAACCATTCATGGTGCTCGTTGTGATGATAGCTCATCCAGTCACTCACATCTTCGCGCTCCTGTGTGCTGTTTAAATGTTTTCTGAAGTTGTAACTGAAGTCGCAGTTTTCAATGGTAAGGTTCTCCACGTTCTCTGCCCGCACTGCAATCTTGTATCCGCGAATGCGGGCATTTCTTAGTGTTATGTTCTTGCTGTTGTGAATGAAAATTGCAACGCCGTGAAATTGATCCGGCTTGGTTACATCGCCAGAACTATGCAACAGTGCATTGCTGAAATCTACTTGAATGTTATTCCCCTCAATAACTATCAGCGATGAATCGGGTGAAGGATTTGCATCGAGAATGTATTCGGTTCTTGTAATAACGGTTGTTGACGTGATCTTCATGCCTTTCGTTAATTCAACCTGAGTATTCTGCGCTGTTGAATTGAAAACGCGGAGAAGAAAAAAAACGAGGAGAGAAAACGAAATTCGGTTCATAGTCTGAAAAAAATCGCGGCGAACGAAATTAGTAACTTGCTCCACATGGGGAGAAGTGAACAACAAATTACGGATACGCTGCTAATGATTCGTCCCGCGCAATTCGCTTATAATCCTGAAACGGCTGCATCAAATATTTTTCAAAAAACTATCGGGAAAGGAACAATCGTTCACTCGCAGGCACTGAAGGAATTTGATTTGCTTGTGAAGAAACTTCGCGAGCATAAAATTTATGTGATTGTGCTTCAGGATTCAGAATCGCCCTTAACACCGGACTCTATTTTTCCAAATAACTGGATTTCATTTCATGGAAAAGAAATAATTCTCTACCCGATGCTTGCGGAGAATAGAAGGTTAGAAAGAAGAAGCGATTGGATTGAAATAATAAAAAGCTCCTTCGGAATTTCGGAAGTGAAAGATTTTTCTAATGAAGAATTGAAAGGAAAATTTTTGGAAGGAACAGGAAGTCTGGTGCTCGATAGAAAAAATAAAATTGCTTATGCCAACATTTCTTCGAGAACAAATTTTGAATTAGCTCGGCATTGGTGTGCTGAAATGAATTTTGAATTGATCTCCTTCAATTCATCAACCCGGGATGGAAAAGAAATTTATCATACCAATGTATTGATGGCAATCGGAGAAAGAGTGGCAATACTATGTAGTGAAGTAATCCGCGATGAAAACGATCGAAAAAAAGTACACATCAAATTATCACAGCAGCACCATGTAGTTGAAATTTCTGAGGAGCAGATGAACCATTTCGCAGGAAACATGCTGCTGGTAAAAAATCGTGATCGGGAAAAATTTTGGGTGATGAGTCAACAAGCATTTGATTGTCTTTCTTCCTCACAAAATGAAACTCTGAAACTCGACGGAGAATTTCTGCTTAGCGATTTAAAAACAATTGAAGCTGCTGGTGGAGGAAGCGCACGGTGTATGATTGCAGAGATTTTATAAAGCCGAAATCGAATACTTAGTCCCGATTGATCAGGACGATCTCATGAACACCATTAAAAATTATTAAGAGTTCATAATTTGAAATCAGGAGTACGCTCTCACATCCTTTCCTTCCATAAAATTCATGAAAGCTCTATTGACAACTTTATTACCACCGGGTGTGGGGTAGTCGCCGGAGAAATACCAATCCCCCAAATGTTTCGGGCAGGCGCGATGAAGATCTTCGACGGTTTGAAAGATGATCTGCACTTCAGCGTGCACGCTTTCATCTTTTACCAGCAATGCAACTTCATCAGCGATCTCTTCCTCCGTAAATAAATCGTAAAGCGACTTCACTTCGTTCACCATTTCATTGGCTGGCAGTTTCATTTGCTGCTTGCATTTTTCATACACATCATCCAGAGAATTTTCTTTGCCTGATTTTTTCAGCAGGGCCAGCAACGCACGAAAGGCAACGAAGTCCTTCATCTTGCTCATGTCAATTCCGTAGCAATCAGGGTAGCGGATTTGCGGTGCGGAAGAAACGATGATGATTTTTTTGGGGCCCAGGCGATCCAGCATTTTGATAATGCTTCGCTTGAGCGTAGTGCCGCGAACAATGGAGTCATCAATGACTACAATAGTGTCCTCGCCCTCCTGAATGCTTCCGTACGTGATGTCATACACATGCTCGACCAATGCATTGCGGTGAGCATCCTGCGTGATGAAGGTGCGCATCTTCGCATCCTTGATCGCAATTTTTTCTACACGCGGGCGCAGATCGAGAATTTCTTTCAGTTGCTGATCGGTTAAATTGTTTTTGCGCACACGATCAAACTTGTACTCGTTCAGGTGCGTTTCAATCCCCTTCATCAATCCATAGAAAGCAACTTCTGCAGTGTTTGGTATGAAGGAAAAAACGGTGTGCTGAAAATCGTAGTCAATCGCTTTTAATATTGAAGGAACAAGAAAGCGCCCGAGATTTTTTCGCTCTTCATAAATGTCTTTATCACTTCCTCTCGAAAAATAAATGCGCTCGAAGCTGCACGATTTTTTCTTGCGCGGCTCGGCGCAGCGATACTCTCCCACTTTTCCCTTGCGATCAGCAATTACAGCGTGACCCGGTTTCAGTTCTTTAATCTGATCTACAGTCACATTAAACGCAGTTTGAATCGCAGGGCGCTCGCTTGCAACCACAAGCACTTCATCATCCTGGTAATAAAATGCCGGACGAATGCCGGAAGGGTCGCGCATCACGAATGAATATCCTGCGCCTGATAATCCTGCCAGCACGTAGCCGCCGTCAAATTCTGCAGCCGCCTGTCGCAACACTTTCTTAAAATCAATTTCATCACGTAGGCGATTGCGAAACTCCGGCTGCATAATTCCATCTTTGTGCAGTTGGGCTACCACTTTCACGATTTCATTTTCAAGATGCATTGTCACCCGATCAAGTACAACGGCAGTATCGGGCCGGGAATGTTTTTCTTCTTCTCTCCAACCCAACTCCTCGATATTGGTGAGATTAAAATTGCCCGCCATGATTAATGCACGGGTTGATGACTGATGATTTTGCACAAATGGATGACAACTATCAATTTCATTTCTGCCGTAAGTGCCATATCGCAAATGCCCAAGCATCATTTCAGCAACGAAGCTTACATTATTCTTCAGCCAGTCTACATTTTCTACGAGTGAAGGATTTGCTTTGGTGACTTTATCAATCTTGAGATAAATCTTTTGAAAAATTTCGGCGATTGCAGAAGGAGAATTCGAACGATACCGGCTCATGAAGCGGTGACCCTGCGTGGCATTGAGCTTGATAGATCCTATGCCCGCGCCATCCTGCCCGCGATTGTGTTGCTTTTCCATCAGCACATACAACTTATTCAACCCGTAAAGCACACTTCCATATTTCTCCCTGTAAAACGCAAGTGGCTTAAGCAGGCGTATAAGGGCAATGCCACATTCATGTTTGATCGGGTCGCTCATTTATCAAATGATGAACAGCAAAATTAGAACAAATGCAAGGAGGTATGGATTGGGCCTCCAAAAATGTTTCAACAAAAAATGCTAATCAATTTTCAAATTCTTTGGCTCGTATCTTCCACCATTCAGCATCCAAAGCGCTACGCTGGTATAATTTTTCAATATTGTTGAATAAATTATTTTGTTTCGAAAGTGAGAGTTTTTAATATCGCATTCTAAGATTTTTGTACCCATGGAAAATTTTTCACCTCAACACAATCCTAAGCGCTGGATCATGGGTGGCTTTGCGTTAACAATTCCTACATTGTTGTTCTGGGGTACAGTTGCTTATTCCTTTTTGACTCACAATCACATGTATGTTGATGAGATGCTATCCCTCGGAGGTACTTACAGTCGTGTGCTGTTAGGGGCCATTCTGCCTTTGGCAAGTTTTGCGCTTGCTTTAGTATGCCGCATAGGACTGCGTAAGCAAGCGATTGCCCGCAATGTGTGGCATCGTGATACGCCGGAGATGAAGGTGAACCAGAATTTGATCAACTGGTGTGTAATATTGATCTCGGTAATGTTCCTGAGTTTGATCAACAATTAAGTAACGACGCCCGTCTCGCGGAGTCGTCCGTGCTACTATGAATTGCAAAACATTTTAAATGCAATTTTTCACCTCGCAGAATTTCTTTTTCAATCTGTATGACAAAGCGCTAATCCTTTAAGACATCCTCTTTTTTTCGTGTTCCGCTTTCCAGCGCACTAAGTTTAGTGGACAACCGGGAAAGATTTTTTTGATCCTGATCTATGGAGCAGAGCGTTCCTGCTTTGATTTGATTGCGTCAGGGCAACGTTGGGTTAATAATACGCAGCTTGACAGAGCAAACCGGCTTTGGGCGGAGAAGCAGGAGACATTTATTTTCAATCCGAGATGAAAACCTTTACCTTTGTGGACATCTTTTTTTCCATGATGAGGACAATTTTTTTTTCAGCGGAAAAGGAGAATATTTAATATCGCATCTAAATTTCCCGCCATGGAAAATCTTTCTTTACATATTAATCCCAAGCGCTGGATCCTCAGTGGCTTCGTTCTTACAATTCCTACACTTATGTTCTGGGGCGCAGTGGCCTATTCCTTTTTAACCCACAACCACACGTATGTTGATGAGATGCTTTCTTTCGGGGGCATTTACAGTCGTGTCCTATTAGGTGCCATTCTGCCTTTCGCAAGTTTTGTTGTTGCCTTAGTGTGCCGGATAAGTCTGCGTCGGCAAGCTGTGGCACGCAACGTATGGCATCGTGAGACACCCGAGATGAAGGTGAACCAGAATCTAATCAGTTGGTGTGTAATATTGATCTCCGTAATGCTCCTGAGTTTGATCAACAACTGATTGGGGCCTCTCATTACGGTGTGGCTAATGCAGCAAGGAAACCGCAAAGCATATTGAGGGCAATTTTTCACTTTGCAAACTTCTTTTTTCAATTTCATGATGCAGAGCTTTCTTTCAAGATTGGCTCGTTTGCTTTTTTACTGAAGATCAAAAACCCGGGATGGTATTTCCACTCTCCGAAGGAACCTACACAGTTGACGACAGCAAGAGGTTTATTCCTTTCAATTCCTCAACAGATAAATTGGAAGACCGCCCATCATCGTTAGTTGTTGACATTGTTCCTTTTTTATTAAAAACAAAAAATGATCTCATCATCATTGATCCGGGATTAGGATTAGAATATGAGAATGGAGATTTCCAGATTCATGAAAACATTCGCCGCCATGGATTTTCTCCAGATCAAATTACAATGGTGTTGCTGAGTCATCTTCATAAGGACCATGCAGGAGGAATTTGTTACGGAAGCAATCAAGCGTTCAACCTGATGTTTCCAAAGGCAACGTATTTCTGCCAGCAAAAAGAATTAGAATTTGCTTTCACAAAAAGAAATTCTCCGTCGTATGTATTTGAAAAGCTGGAATTCCTTCAGCACTCACCCGGCCTGAAATTTTTGAATGGTGACGGGAATATTAATCCGGAAATCCGTTATGAAGTAAGCGGAGGTCACACTCCCAATCACCAGGTTTTCTTTATTCAATCCTCAAACAAAAAATTTTTTTTCGGGGGCGATGTGGTTCCTCAATCTTCACAAATCATTCGTCGCTTTATTGCCAAATATGATTTTGACGGGAAGAAGAGCGCTCAGTTGCGAGAGGAATATGCACACCACGGAGCTAAGGAAAATTGGACCTTCTTGTTTTTTCATGACGGGAAAAATCCAATTGCGCGAGTCAGTGAAAAAAATAATCGCTTTCAAATTGAAGGAGCGGAATAATTCTTCTCATCCCCGTCAATCAATCTTTTGTAATTTCCCCTGCTATGTTTCAAGCCAATGGAATAACATTTCTGGATTATAACGATTTCATCCTTACGCCGATTTATTTATTCCTGATCATAATTTGTATGTACATGTTTCGGAATGTAGCATTGCTTAATACGCCAACCCGGAAATATTTTATTACCGGAGTGATGGTAAAAATAGTGGGCGGCATTGCGGTGGGATTGATCTATGGCTTCTATTACAAAAGCGGCGACACCTTTTATTATTTCTATGACTCCCAAACTTTCAATAATTCATTGAAGGATGGATTTGGTTTGTTTTTTAAATTACTGGCGCTTCCTGCTCATACCAATACCACAGCAACCTACGACAGCACCTGGTGGACTACATTTTTTCACGATCCGTCAGGATGGATGGTAGATAAGATTTATGGAGTCATTAGTATTTTTACTTTTCATTCGTATTGGGTAATGGCTATTGTGATCTCTGTTCTTTCTTTCAGTGGTGTATGGGCACTATACATGACATTTGTTGATCTGTATCCACAGCTCTATAAACAGCTTGCGTACTGTGTGCTGTTTGTGCCTTCAGTTTTCTTCTGGGGATCGGGCGTACTGAAAGATTCTATCACATTCGGCTGCCTTGGCTGGATCACTTACTGCTCCTATTCTATTTTTTTCAAGCGAAAAAAAGTCGTCCGTAATGGTTTGATTCTTTTGATAACCAGCTATATTGCTTTACAGGTCAAGGCGTACATTATCATCAGTTTTTTGCCTGCACTGTTGTTCTGGATATTTCTCACGTATCGCAGCAGGATTACCAACCAGTTTTTGCGTGTTATTTCAGGGCCTGCGGTGTTTAGTGTTTCCTTAGTGTTCGGTTATTTAATGGTCACACGGCTCGGGACCGAGTTCTCGCAGTTTTCATTGAAGAATGTAATGACCACCGCAAATACTTTTCAACAGTGGCATACCTACCTGGCAGAAAATGAGAATGCATCAGGATACTCTCTCGGTTACATTGACGGAACGTGGCAAAGTATAATTAAAACATTTCCCAAAGCAATCAACGTCACTCTTTTTCGTCCTTATTTATGGGAAGCACGCAGTGTTATTGTGCTTGCTTCAGCCGTGGAAAGCACCCTTATTCTGGGCTTTACGATTTATATTTTTGTGAAAAATGGAATTCGTCGTCCGTTCGCTGCAATGATAAAAAACCCAACCATTTTCTTTTGTATCCTCTTCTCTCTCATCTTTGGTATCTCAGTGGGATTTACAGCTTACAATTTCGGAGCACTGGTTCGATACAAAATTCCCTGTATCCCCTTTTATCTTGTAGGCCTCATTCTTCTCAATCATATCACTACGGAAGAACGCTTACGAATTAAGGCAGAGCAACTCAAGCGCCGGCCGGCATTTCGCCTGGGTGGTGCGCCACTGCCACAACCGGAACTGACTCCCTAATTCATTCTCCAAATAAAAATCATTTTTCACTTCAGCTTGTCAAAGATTGAAATCAAAGAAGAAAGCTGAGATTGAACAGAATATTTTTCAAGCACAGTTTGCCGCGCGGCTGCGCCTATTTTCTTGCGAAGCCCGGGGGATTCAATAAGCATACTGATAAACGTCATCCATTCATCCGGTGTGTCGGCAAGAAATCCATTTATGCCATGCTGAACAATTTCTGTGTTCACTCCCACAGGAGAAATCACCGGGGGAATTTCCAGCGACATATACAGCAGCGCCTTGAATCCGCATTTGCCTCTTGACCATTCATCATCGGGTAACGGCATTAAGCCAATATCAAATTTGTTGAATTCTTCTGTTTCATTTTCAAATTGCCAATCGCTGTACTCAATTTGCAAATCACCGGAATGAAAATTTTTGTCACCAATGACCTTGTAGCGAATTCGCTCTCCAAACTTCTCTTTCAATTTTTTGAGAACAGGAAGGAGCATTGCAAAATGTTTCATCGTGGTCTTGCTGCCACTCCAACCGATGCATACAGGCAACACCTGCAACGGGAGTTCTTTTGATGGGAAATAAATTTCAGTGTCAATTACGGTAGGAATGATGTGAACGCGGGGATTGAATTGCTTCGCGTACGCAGCAAGAAAAGAATTTCCGGCAATCACCACATCGGAAAGCCGGATGATATCAGCTGTTTTCGACGGACGCTTCAGCCAGCTCAAATTTTTATTGTGAGAAGAAGTGTCTTCTAACCAAATGGCATCATCAAAATCGTAAATCATTTTTGCTTTCGACCTGCTGAATTGTTTCTCGAAGAAAACCGAACCGGTCATGAATGCTTCCCGCTGAATAAAAATCACATCATATTGATTGGCCCGCAACACATCGCGGAGACGAATGCTCACCGCTTTCAAAAAAATATTCATTTTGCCAATCCGGTTTCCGGCGCTGTAAAAAATGCGGTCGTCGTTTTCATTCATGAACCAGGAATAATCATACTGAAATCCGGCTTGCTGCAGGTAAGGAAAAAACTGCTCCATACGGTAGCGCTGACTCGGACTGCGATTGGGGCGATGGGGTCCAATAAATAGGATGCGCTTCGTCATGAGTTCATTTTGATGGCGCGGCTGACTTTCATTCTTTTTGCAAAGGCGAAGGCATATCGGTAAAAACGTATTGTGTTGATTTTTTCCAATGTTGTTTTCTTCTCCAGTGCAGAAATTGGTAGAATGGGAATAGTCGCAATGTTGCAATAATTTTTTTGATCTTTCCTTTCAGCCTTTTTGGATCTACGTAATCAACGGCACTTTCCTCCAGTGACGAATGCGCGGCAAAAGGAATCAGCACTCTTAAAGTTTTGATCCATCCGCTTGCAATGAATCGACCCCAAGAATCAATACATGACTTGATCGGATATTCATGATCATAAAGTTTTTTTGCAACATCAAGTGAAATTAAATAAGCACCCGACGACCCGAGCCATTCAAAATTCACCGGATACATTAGATGATGATTTGTATTCACGTTGTTCATACCCGCTTTGGAGAAATTAATTGTTTTTTTTGATTGAAAATAAAGCATCAGCACTTCACCCGTTTTTATTTGTGCTTCCAGATTTTTCAATACTTCAACAATGTCCTTGTGCAGAATCACATCATCTTCCAGGATAAGAGCATAACTATCCTGTGCTTCGATCATTTTCTGAAAGCAGAGACGATGACTAGCCGAGCACGCAATGATGCCGGGCAAAAGCCAGTGCGGAGCTTCTTTCACAGCCTTCGTGTCACTGATGGCATCCAATTGCTTTTTATCAAGTCTCCTTGAATCAATTGCAGTAACAAATTCCGCCTTCAATCCAAAACGTTTAAATTGACGTTCCATAGATCGACGTCTCCGGTGCGAGCGCTCTAAATTGATGCAGTAAATTTTCATAGATTGAAGCAGATAAATTTTTTAATTCTCGATAGGTTATTTCAATAAAATCATCAGGTTAGTGAATGGTAGATATGATCATATTTTTCGGTACCTCTCTTTAAAGAAAAATATTTTTTGGCAGCCTCTGAAATTTTTGAACTATCAAGCATAAGCAATTCATTGAGTTGATCAATTACGGTTTCAAAGTTCTCTTTAGTGAGCGAAGAAACGCAAATACCCGCTTGCGTTTGTGAAATAATTTCTTCTACGTCTCCCACACCTGCATTGCAGATGACCGGAATTCCCATACTCATGACCTCACCCATTTTCGTTGGTGATGATGCCTTTTTTGAAAATGAATTTTTGATAAAGAAGATTGACATGCTTGAAAGTGAAAGCATTAATGGCATTTCATTTCTTGCCACACCCATCACAATAATTTTCTCTGGTGGAATTTCATATAATAATGCGCATTCTAAAATTTTTTCTTTCGGCTCGTAAGTGATGAAAAGAAATTTCGCCTCCTTCTTCTTTTTCATCAGGTAAGAAAAAAACTGAAGCATCTCCTCAAGCAAATACCATGTTCCGAGAGAACCGCTGTAAGAGAGAATAAAATCACCGGTTTGAATACCGAGTTTCTTTTTCAACGTGTCCTGCTTTTTTGATTCCACATTTTTTTCAGAGAAGAAATCAATATCGGCGCAGCAGGGGATGACCGTAATTTTTTCCGGGGGAAGTTTTAATTCTTTCCATGAGAGAATTTCTTTCTTCCCGTTTTCAGTAAGAGAAACTATTGCATCGCTTTCAAGAAGCAATTCTTTTTCTTTCCTCTTAAAAAAATTATAAGCGATCTTGTAAATCGGATTTCTCAAATTCCACAGGCCTCCTTCCACGCGCTCATCGGCCCAGAAGCCGCGCATGTCAAAAATCATTCTTACTCCGAATTTTTTCTTAAGCACTATGCCAATCATAGAAGGGATGTAGCTGCGGCCGTGAACAATTTCAATCTTTTGAGCGAGGCATACTCCTTTTGCTTTGTTCAGCAACCTCGTGTAATTCCTCCATGCCGACAATCCCGGAATTTGATTTGAAAACAAAACCGGATGCCATGAAATTTTAGCTGCAGCGAGTTGTGACTCTATTGAAGCTGAAAGTTTTTTAAACGCTTCCGGCTTCTCAGCACTAATGATTGTAATGGAATGTCCGAGAGCGGACAACCCACTCAGGTATGGAATCACCTGCGACTGACCAAGCGCATCAGTCATGCCGTCATAAGAAATGAAGAGTACGTTTTTGCTCATGCGCCG
>DASRAJ010000069.1:0-5034 GCA_035638255.1 Chitinophagales bacterium | reverse complement strand
ATAACAAAAGGATGCTGCAACAAAATCAGGAGGCGTGAACAGATAATAGAGTGAATCACTGCCCGGGTAGGGAACAAACAGCGCAGATTGCGTGCAGGTAGAGCTACCATTGAGCATGGTGCCGTTCGGCATTAGGGTATTAGTGCGATCCCAAATGCTATATCCGTCAGAATAAAACAGTAAGTTACCGTCACTGTCTGAGAGTGCTGCGCTTCCCTCGTTGGTATATAGGGGACTACCTGCAAATGCCACAGGAACACCTGAGCTAAAACTTACACCGGCATACGAACCAAAATACCAATTGTCAGTTTCGTGCTGAGCGAATGCGTGAATGCTAAAGGACAGGCAAACGAGGAATAGAATTTTTCTTGTCATGATGTTTGTTTTTATGGTTAGCAAAAGCAAATTGGTTCACGTAATGTTCAGCGTTCGATCACAATCTTTCTCATCACTGAAAAATGATTTGAATTTATTTCAAGGAAGTAAACACCCGGCGCAATGCTGTTGGCATCAATTTCTTTTTTGCACGAATGGGCTCCTTCGGAGTAAGAAGCAGTCCCGATGTATCGGGATTCTGAAGAAAAAACTTTTTGTCCAAGAGTATTCACTAGATCAATCGAAACTTCACCAGCCATAAGACCATTTGACAATTCAACAATGAGATTTCCGTAAGAAGGATTGGGATAGACAGAAATGTTTGCATCACCAATTACATCATTAATTCCGCTGATCAACACATACTGCGTTAAGGAATTCTTGCAGCCATTGGAATCGCCAATGACCACTGTATAATAGCCGGTTTGCAAAATGGTATAAGACTGATTGGTGGCACCGGGAATATCTATCGAATTGAATTGCCATTGATAAGAATTGGCAGGACTCGATGTAAGCGTGTATCCTGCTTGCGTGATTGTTGGGAATGGGGGAGTAGGATATACGGTGATGTAATTCATTAGCGTGAGTGTATCATTTCCATTTGCACCGGAAGTGATCAGGGTTACATCAAAGATACCGGGAGTGGTATAGCAAATATCAGAAGGATTCTGATCAGTAGAAGACGAAGGGCTGCCACCAGGGAAAAGCCAAAGCCACGATGAAGGATTGTTCTGTGATGAATCAAAAAAGTCAATACAAAATTTTTCGCAGAGGGTGGTATCACTCGCAGAAAAATTTGAGATGATGATGGCACTGCATGAGCTGTCCGGAGTGTATTCCCAAAAATCAGAAAAGAATGCGGCGCCATCTTGTGAGCCCATTCCTATGTATCCTTTATCCCCTATAGCAAAACCAGCCGGTTCATCGCGGCCAGTGCCGGGGAAATTAGCTTTCTGAATCCATGCATTCGTTAGGGGGTTGTATTGCCAAAGATCGGTGCCATAGTTGCCACCACCGAATTCACCGGTTCCAAAATATCCTTTACCGCAAAGAGCAAAGGCCGCCGCATCGCAGCGGGGATCGGAGGGCAAAGTCGCTTTTTGCGACCATGAATCTGAAATGCTATTGTATTCCCACAGTTCTGCAAGCAAACACCCACCTGCAATATAAGCATTGCTATCTATCACAAAGCAATTTGCGTCACCACGTCCTGCTCCGGGGAGACTGGTTTTTTGAGTCCAGGTATTTGCAGCCGGGTCATATTGCCACAGATCGTTCATACCCCCATAATTGCTTATACCTGTACTAATGTAACCCTTGTTACCAATTGAAAATCCTACAGCAACGTATCGGTCACCTCCGCCAAAATCTGCCTTTTGGATCCAGGTATTTGTAACGGGATCATATTCCCAAAAATCATGAAGCGGCGAAAAAGAATTGTCCACGCCAAGCCCCGCATATCCTTTGTTGCCTATTGTAAATGCACATGCACCCACTCTTGCCACTCCTGCAAAATCTGCTTTTTGTGTCCACACATTACTGGCCGGATTGAATTCCCAAAGTGATGCTGTTACAGTATGGGTATTATCCCAACCGCTTCCTACATATCCTTTATTGCCGATTGAAAAGGAAAAAGGATAGTCAATTCCTGTTCCGGGAAACATTGCCTTTTGCGTCCAACTGTCGGCTTGGGCAAGAACTGAGATGCACACAATCAAAATAGTTATTGCTTTTTTCATAGTGATAAGTTTGTTATAAGGAATATTGTTTCGTCGTTGAATCTATTCTGCAATCAAAATTTTCTTCCTCCAAAATTCATACTTCGTTTTTATCTCAATGAAATAAATGCCGCGGGCAATATTGCTTAAATCCATTTCCTTTTTATAATGAGCAGTCCAGGTTGATCGGGATTCGCTTGAAGAAAAAACTTTTTGCCCAAGGGTATTCAGTACATCAATCGAAACCTCACCAGCCATTAGACCGTTAAGCCATTCAACCATGAAAGTTCCTGAAGAAGGATTGGGATAAACAGAAACGTTCGCATCGCTCACCCCATCATCAACACCACTTATAAGAACATATTGAGTTGTTGAATTCACACAGCCATTCGCATCACTAACAATCACTGTGTAATAACCCGATTGTGTAACGGTGTATGATTGATTGGTCGCACCGGGAATATCCACCAGGTTGAATTGCCATTGATAAGAGGGGGCAGCACTCGATGTGAGCGTGTATCCAACCTGGTTAATAACAGGTGCCGGTGGAGTTGGATACACTGTAACGAAATTCGGAAAGGTTTGAGTGAGCGAGCCGTAGACATTGGTTACAGTAAGTATCACGTCAAAAGTTCCGGGTGTATTGTAACAGATGTTCGTTGGATCTTGCTGCGTGGAAATTGAAGGGGAGGCATCCGGAAACTGCCAATACCATGATGTAGGATTATTGGTAGACTCATCGTGAAAGTTCAGACAGAATTTTTCGCAGATGGTAGGATCGTCAACAAACACTCCCGGCTGCGGAAACAGGGCGCAGTCGATGAATGAGACATTGATGCTGTCAGTATTCATGCAACCTGAATTCGAAACGCTCACCTTGTACATTCCGGAATCGGTGACGGCAATTGTTTGCGTATTCATTCCATTCGACCATGAATAACTTGCGCCGGGATTTCCGGCGTCGAGAATCAGGGAGTCACCGAAGCATACTGTGGTATCATTTCCAAGATAGATCACAGGCAAGCCGGCAATCACAAGGGTGCTATAGGTAGTATCAATATTTCCTCCGGTAAAATATTCTATGATGGTGACAGTATACATATCAATGGCTGTGAATACATGATACACATTCATCCCCGAGTCAGTATTTGCGGCGCCCGATGCAGGATCGCCAAAGTTCCACTGCACAAGCGAATCATCGCCGCCGCTCAGATAAAAATAAGTAGAGTCACCGAAGCATGTGTTCTCAGTAGTCAGCATGGCGAAATAGCTGGCAAGGAAATTCGGCAAGCCAAGCCCCATATATTTCGGAGTGAGATCAACTCCGAAAGAAACGAAATCACAAGCAAGCCCAAGTGAATCGGGAAAGTTAACGACTCCTATATTGGAAGCATTTTCATGCGCGATGTAAAGTTTACCATCAGGAGCCAGTTGCAAGGAGCCCACTGTATAACTATCATACCCCACAATGGTATTGGATGCCGCTATGGTTGCTGAATCCCATAAGCTTATATCCCATTGATGAATTTCATTGACAGGGTTGGAGCCGGTATAGAGTATTTTGCTATTGGGAGAAAACTCAAGACCATAGGTCTGCGAATAGGAAGTAACCAACCCGATGTGATTGGAGAAAACACCTGTTGAATGATCGAAGTCATACAGTTCAACAGTTTCACCGCCATTGAAATTTCCGACCGCTGCGTGCTTACCATTGGGTGAGAATTGCAACTGCCCGTTGCCCCAATAATAATTTCCCACGCTGGAGCTTACAGGCGTTAAATTTACTCCGCTGCTTGTGACGAGGAATGCATCGAACACCGTGTTGCCGAGCTCGTGAATGGCGACCCAGATGTCCTGGCCGTTGGCGTGCCGCACGGCAGCCAACTCTTCGCATGAACTCGAGGAGATCAAAACATTTTTTGTTGCGGTCACATCTCCCAATCCACCCTGGAGCGTCATGTCTACTTCAGAGTAGTGCGCATCCGTTCCGCTCGTGACGAAGATGTAATAGATGGAGGAGCTGCCGGGCTTTTGAACGATGATCGCCGATTGGTTCGATGAGTAGTTGCCGAGCATGCCGGTGCTGTTGGGCATCACTGTGTGATTTTGGTTCCAGGCACTGAGCCCGTCCGTGTAAAAAAGCAAATCGCCGTTGGCATCTGCAATTGAGGCGGAACCCTCCCACATGCTCATGGCGCTGTTGTTAGTCACCACCGGCGCGCCGGTACTGAATTCCATGGAGGTATTGTAACCGAAATACCATTGCCAGGTTTGCTTCTGCGCGAAGGTGAATGTGATGATAAAGGAGAAAGAAAGCGTGGTGATAAATTTTTTCATGAGGATTGTTTATAGTGGTGATATGATGCGTAAATTAAGGCGTTAAATTTTTTGTTACTCAGGATCATTTTGCAAGAACAATTTTCTCTCTTATAAATTCTCTCCCTGTTTTTATCTCGATGAAATAAATACCCCGGAAGAAATAGAATTTTCATAGGGGTCTTAATGGTTTTGATCATCTGCTATTTTCAATAATGATTTTCTTCCGTATAAAAGCATTTGCAGTTTTTATCCTGATGAAGTAAACGCCGTCAGTAACATCATTTAAATCAATTTCTTTTTTAAATGCTGAAGAATAAGTTTTTTCAGAAGAAGAAAAAACCATTTGTCCGAGAGCATTTATAACATCAATTGAAATCGGTTCAACCATTAAACCGTTCAGCCATTCAACAATAAAATCCCCTGATGAGGGATTCGGGTATATGGAAATGTTCGCATCACCAATCGCATCATCAATATCGCTGATGAGCACATACACAGTAAAAGAATTTATACAGCCATTAGAATCACTAACGACCACTGTGTAATAACCCGTTTGTAAAATGGTATAGGATTGATTGGTTGCTCCCGGGATGTCTGCTGTGTTGAATTGCCACTGATAAGA
>DASRAJ010000068.1:0-3848 GCA_035638255.1 Chitinophagales bacterium | reverse complement strand
CAGGTTATACCGCGAACTCCACTTGATAACAGGAGAAACTCCTGAACGGTATCGAAGTACCAAGGAATCTTTCCTCCTTGCTTGCCAAGTTAGTTGACCTTCTGTAATTTTATCGGAAGCAAACCTATAAGGAACCTTCTTACAATTGGGGCAGGTGCCAGGGTGCTAAGAAGTTTCCTGCTGAATGACTTCATGTTATTGCCGAATCGCCGGACTGTTACAAAATAATTTTTCCGCGATCACAATTTCTATTTTTGTCGCTATGAACGTTTCAAAATTTATTGCTGAATTACTGATGCATCATGATTGCCTGATCATACCCGGGTTCGGGGTGATCACAGGAGAGGAAAAATCTGCGGGTATCCATCCTGTGCAACATTCTTTTCAGCCACCTGAAAAATTTTTTTCTTTCAATGCAGCAACTACCGGGGGTGATAATCTTTTGGTTGAGTTGATTTCGAAAAAAGAAGTGTGCTCAAAGGAATTCGCAACAAAAACAGTTCGTGGCTTCGTTGAAGAAATAAAAAATTCGCTGAAAGAGAAGGGTGCTTACGAGCTAAAAGGCATTGGCAAATTTTACCTTGACATCGAGAAGAAACTGCGGTTTATATCGCAGCCCGATAAAAATTATTTGCTCTCATCATTTGGCTTGCCCGAATTTATTTCGAAGCCGGTGCTGCATCCTGAAAATATTCCGGCGTATTCACCGCGACCACTGAAGCAGGAGAGGAAGAAGAGGAAGTTTATTTGGTTTAGGTTTTAGCTTTGGACCGTTGCGGTACCAGAAACATCCTTAGTTCAGGATAATCTTTGCAGTATGAAATTGCCCGCCTGCATCAAAGCTTAAAAAGTAAATGCCTTTTGGAAGGAAGGAAACATCCATATCAATATGATCACTCCCAATAAATGTAACATTGTGAGTCAAACAAATATCATTCATTGTCACATCTCGTAATTTAAGATTCAAAACCTCGGCTTTTGATGTAATTCGAAGAACTCCATCGGTAGGATTAGGAAAGATGGTAATTGTGTTCTTAGAAGGTTCCAGAATGTCCGTACAAACATCAATGTAGATATTGAAATATTTGCTTGAAGGGCATGGTAAGCATTCACCTGAGTTTCCATTTAGATAGTTATATCCTTGAATCGCATACTTCGTGCTAACAGCAGGATGAAGTGACAGCGTTGTATCATAAGTCAACGTTATGAATTGCCATGGAAGTGTGTCGGCATTATACCAGAAATAAACTTGTGGTCCGCTAATGCTTATCTCGGAAGAATCTCCTGAGCAGAGAATCGAGTCGGTAATTAAGAAGTTAAGAAACGGTGGTTTAATGACTGAATAATTAAAACCGTTATCTAAACCAATGATCGGAGGCGATGAGCTACTAACGCGAATTTTGAAATGAGAGCCGAATAAAGTGTCTGGTAGGGCAATGCCGTAATACCCGTAATTATTGAATGAATAAATAGTGTCAAGGAACATCGCATTTGAAAATGAACCTGCTGAATCGGATAGTTCGACAACAAAAAAGTTATCTGCATTGAAGGAAGTATTAGAACTGAAGAATCCGTTGATACCGCCACCTTCACAGGAATAGTAATTGTATGGAGAGACTGTTATTATGCTTGAATCCGAGATGCTCATCTTCGACAAAAAGAATCCTGAATTAGGTAAAACAGTATTTCCAAGTATCGAATTACGACTTGCGAAACCGCTCAAGAAAATATGATTCTTATTATCGATGACAACATCAGACGGAAAAAGTGGAGCGGATAGAACTGTAGCTTGTCGTATCCACGACATCACGCCATTCGAATCTATTTGTCCAATAAGCATTCTCCAATCATAATAAAAATCTCTTGAGGCGATAATGGTATTGCCATTAAAATCAGTCGTTGCCCAGCCCCCTGATGAAAATTCAGCGCCTAAACAATAAGTTGAGGTCATCCACATCACGTTACCATTGTTATCAAATTTATAGATATAACTTCCGACTGAGCCGACGATTCCATAAGCGTTTCCAAAAGTATCGCAACCCACAATTGGATTATGATTATTACTGAAGAATGGAGTTACCCACAAACATTGTCCTTCAGTATCAATTTTAGAAATGAATGCCTGGTAATATGTAAGCGTGGGAATAGTATCAATATAAGCATTGATGGAAGAATTACCAGCAATGAAAATCTCATTGTGGTTGTTGATGCAAACACTATGAATGAAATCATCTTCATCTCCCTTAACTTCCAAAATCCATTTAAGCAATCCATCTGAAGAGAATTTGGCAATAAACCCATCCCTCGCGCCATATCCAGTCCAAGGGTCCGGTGGGCTGTATAGAGTATCACTTTGAATAATCAATGTTTGCATGTACGATCCAACAATGTAAACACTGCCCGCACCATCAATTGCCAAATCGTATGTGCTAATCGAATAGTTTGCTTCAGAGGTTCGAACCCATAAGCAAGCGCCTGAGCTATCAAACTTTACAACAAAAAATTCATTGCTGGAATTACTTTCTGTGAACGTATCAATCGTAAGCGTTCCTTGAAATTCCCCAAGCATGAATAAATTTCCGTTTAAGTCTGCCCATAACTTTACTACTGAAATATCAATTGTCGAACTGAATCCTTTTGCCCATACATGATTCCCATTTGAATCATATTTCGCAAGAAAAATTGACGGGTCAGTAGATATTAAGGTATCGCTTTCAAAGAAGAGACTGTCAGTAACGAAATCGCCTGCCGCAAAAATATTTCCGTGATCATCAACACAATTGCTTTTCCCAATACTTGGATACGTGAAGTTTGAATATGGTGGAGTTAAAGGTCCGCGAGACCACTCAAAAATTTGAGCATTTGCAGATAAAAAACTTAGAAAGAAAATGAAGAGTAAGCAGGATTTCATTCTGTCGATAATTTCCTTCTTGGTTATTAATTACTGATTGAATAAAGATAGGGTATTCTTGCTACTCAGCCAGAATTCCCTGATGTGTATAATTGAATCTTCCTATCAATCCTACACTCATTTCTGCCCTCATTCAGCTTCATTCGAGTTAGAAATTTTTTTTACGGGCTTGAATTTCAAAACCTTGGATTATAAATTCTCCCCGCAGAAATTCCTTTCACCCTTCCGATGTACAGCAATGTAATTTCAGGACCACCTGCTGTTTGGCTCACCTGCGCAAGCTTTGAAGTAGTGACATCATAACTGAAGCTGAATGAAAGATCGCCCATGTCAATGCGCAGTTTGGGAATGAAGGCATCGCCCACACGGAGATATGCGCCCGCATAGAGCGCATAGTTGGTGTTGGCGTTTTGTGTGATCTTGAATTTGAAGTCAGCACCGAAATCAAACTCATGCGAAGGACCTTGAGTAAACAATGCGATTCGTGGAATGAAATCAATCCTACTGTTCAATGGTTCAGAGTAACCGGCATTCAAAACAAATTTTCTGTAGATCACCGAGCTTGAATTGTTCGAGTAAGAAATGGTGGGCCGGGTGAGATGATAACATGCGATGCCTGCGTTGAAATGATTTTCGTCATTGAGAAAATTATACTCCAAGCCAAATGACAAATCGAAGTAACTCGCTTTGCTGTTGTCAATTATTTCCGTATTAGTCCCGCTCATGAAATCTTCATCGAAGGTGAGCTTGCTTTGATCAAATGATGAGGAAGCAAATCCCATCATCACGCCACCACCGATGTAGTGATTGAAATTTGCTCCGAAGTTTTTATGATATGCAAATGCGGCATCAAAATGATTCGTGGTATATGCGGCATCTCCGGATTTGTCGGCGAAATCAGTGATCGCAATTCCGATGATGTTGTTTTTATTTTTCC
>DASRAJ010000067.1:0-45482 GCA_035638255.1 Chitinophagales bacterium | reverse complement strand
ACTTTTTAGAATCCCATGGAGAGAATGAAATCGGGTAAGTCCATGCAAAACGATGCTTCCAGAAATTCGCACCCCATCCATCGTTGATCAACGGATAGACTGAGACGTATTGATACTGCTCATTCTTCTTATCATGCCGGCTCATCACGCCGTCGTATTCACCTCCGTAAGAAATCATCGGATCATCAGGATCAGGAACAACGTAACCCGCTTCACCTCCGGCGGGAATATACCAATCGCTTGTGCCAATTGTCTGCCCATACGAGCGCGTTGCGATGCGAACGGGTCCCCAATCCTGCTGGCCTCCATAAGTGTGATAAGGAAAATCATTGTCGAGATTCACATGATAGAATTGGCATGTCGGCAAATCTTCTTTCGTCCAGGTTCTTCCCCCGTTGAAAGTAACAGCAGCGCTTCCGTCATCAGCAATGATGAAGTTTTCAGAGTTGTTGGGGTTAATCCATACGTCATGATTGTCGCCATGCTCCTGAGCCAGTTTTGAAAATGACATTCCGCCATCAATGGATTTCCAGAACTCCACGTTGCTTATATACACCACGTTCTCATTATTCGGGTCACAAAAAATTTCGCTGAAGTACCACGGGCGCTGCGAGAGATCGTTTTTTGAAGAAGCGGTATCCCAGGTTTTTCCTGCATTATCACTTCGGTACAGGCCGGGGCGCTCTTTGTTTTCAATCATTGCATATACGCGCTGCGGATTGGTGGCTGATACTGCAACACAAATTTTTCCGAGCAACCCTTTCGGCATGCCGGGGTTTTGTGAAAGTGAAGTCCACGTGTCACCACCATCAATGCTCTTGTACAGGCCGCTGCCTTTCCCGCCGTCATTCAATTTCCATGGTGCGCGATACACTTGCCATAATGACGCATAAATGATGTTCGGATTGGTGGGATCGAAATCAATATCAATTGCCCCGGTGCTGTCATTCTTCGAGAGGATTTGCTGCCACGTTTTTCCGCCGTCACGTGTGCGATACACGCCGCGCTCTTTACCCGCGCCAAACATTTTCCCCATCACAGCAGCGTAAGCGATGTCAGGATTTTTAGGATGAATAATAATCCTGCCTGTTGCCGATGCATCGAGAGTGAGGATGTGCTTCCATGTTTTTCCTGCATCAATGCTCTTGTAAATTCCATCGCCCATGATGGCAGTGTTGCGAATGGCGGCCTCGCCCATTCCCACATAAATCACGTTGGGATCGGAAGGAGCCACAGCAAGCGCACCTACCGAGGCAGAGTGAAAATTGGAATCAGAAACCGGAACCCACGTAATGCCGCCGTCCACAGTTTTCCAAACACCACCGCCTGTTGCTCCTTCATAATAAATCATCGGGTTACCGACTACGCCACTCACGGTAAGCGAGCGCCCTCCCTGATACGGACCAATACTTCGCCACTGCATGCCAGCATACAATTGCTTGCTGTAAACTTCAGTTGAAGGAGAAGGAGCTGTTTCGGATTTTTTCTTTGTCCGTAAGGGTTCCTTCGGAGAAGAAGATTTTTGTGCTTCACAATAATGAAATAATGATACAAGGATGAACACGCAGAAAATAACGTGATGAAATTTCATGAGAGGAGCTTTTTTGTGGAAGTTCAAATGTAGAGAAACAAAAAAATCATTTTACTGTGAAGTAATATTGTGAACGAAGATTTTTATGAATAGAAATTTTTTTTCTTCACCCGGAAACGTTTTGCAAACTCTAAACTTCCCGACAGAATCGGAGCGGGTCAAACTGCTCCGAAGGAGTCCATTCAGGCAAACTTTCACATTGCCTATTGCGTGCTGCCTATTGCTTACTGCAATGCCTTCTTGTCAAAAAGAAAAAATCACCATCACCTTTACAGAACTCTCGTCAGCAACAACTGATGATCTCCACAATATTTTTTTTCTTGACGATTCTACCGGTTACGTATGCGGCGGATTGCGTTACGAAAAAGGTGATGTGCTAAAAACTACCGATGGCGGATTTACGTGGCACGATCAATCAACTTCTGACATGGACAAGGCACTTTACAAGATCACATTCCCTTCGCGTGATACAGGTTATGCATGCGGTTACGAGGGAGGAAAAGTTTTCAGAACATTTGATGGAGGAAATCATTGGGATAAACTTCAGAGCAACATTAATCAACCGCTTCGCGATTTGTGCATGCTCAATTCTCAAAAAGGGTTTTGCTGCGGCGGTGATGGTTTTAAAGGCGGGTGCATCCTTAATACTTCCGATGCAGGAAATTCATGGCAGTTCGATACATCAAATCTTGAGTACCGGAGTATTTTTTTCTTCAATGATTTAGTGGGCGTCATTGCAGGTTATGGTGCCATTCAGCGAACAACGGATGGTGGTGAAACCTGGACTTACACCAATGCGGAGCAGGATTTTTTTGTCTCGATGAACTTTGTAAATGATGAAGTGGGATACGCCGTTGGTTATACAGGCTCGATCATGAAAACAACTGATGGCGGACAATCCTGGGACCGGCTCCGCAATTCCAATTCATTATTTCAACCATCATTGTTTTTCAACACTGTAATTTTTCGTGATGTTAATGTAGGTTACATCGCCGGAGAGCATGGATGTCTTTTGAAGACTGAAGATGGTGGTGATCACTGGAAGAAAGCGGAGAATGTACCGGATGTGGATTGGAAAGGCATCGCACTCATGCAAAACGGAGGGATTATCTGCGGAGCAGGAGGAAAAATTTTCAGGTTTCTTGAGTGAATGAATTAACTTTACGAGCAAAGATTACGTTATGTTACTTGAACTTCCTGATTCTGTTTTGCAAGCATTCTCTAATGATGAGAATAAGCTAAAAATGGAATTAGCCATCATGCTGTTCGAGAAAGAAATCTTCACATTAGCGCAAGCTGCAACATTTGCAGGAGTGCACCGAATGAGTTTTCAGAAAGTTCTTGCAGAACGAAAAATCCCGATACACTATGACATTGAAGACTATGAGGAGGATTTAAGAACTATTGAATATCTTGATAACCTTCGGAAGAATGATCATAGTAAGTGACACTTCCCCCATCAGCAATCTGATACTCATTGGCCATCTGAATTTGCTTCCTCAACTTTATGAAAGGATAATCATACCTGAAGTTGTTTATCGCGAATTACAAGCACTTAAAAACTTCGGGAAAGACTTATCAGAATTATATCCCGCACAATGGGTCGAGGTTAGAAACTTTAAGAACCAATCGCTCTATCAGAAATTATTACTGCAATTAGATCCGGGCGAAGCAGGAGCAATTGCGTTAGCCATGGAGGTGAATGCGTCTGCCCTCTTGATTGATGAAAAGCGCGGAAGGAAAATTGCAATCGAGAGTGGAATCCATACTATCGGATTGCTTGGTGTTCTCGTCGAAGCAAAAAAGAAAGGATTAATTGCAGGCCTGAAACCAATGATTGATGACCTCCTCTTCAAAGCTAACTTTTGGGCGAGCCCGAAACTTATTGAGAAAATACTCATAGATGCCAACGAGCTTTGAATCCAAGAGTAAAAATTTATTAGCGGCTTTTCGGCATGAATGAATGCAGTGCGAAAATAACTCCGTCAGTGGCTGTAAGCCCGATGGTGATTGTGGAAGCGCCAATTAACTTTACAACTTTAATCTTACCAATGCTCACCATCAATCCCAAAGAAATCTCAGTCCTTAAACTTCACGCGTACATGCTCGCCAGCATTCTGCCGCGACCGATTGCATTCGCAAGCACTGTGGATAAAAACGGATTTCCGAATCTCGCACCGTTCAGTTTCTTCAATGCCTTCGGAAGTCATCCGCCGACATTAATTTTTTCCCCGGCAAGAAGAGTGCGTGACAATACCACCAAGCATACGCTAGAAAATGTTTTAGAAGTTCCTGAAGTAGTAATCAACACCGTGAGCTATGATATGGTACACCAGGTATCACTGGCAAGTGTTGAATTTCCGGTGGGAGAAAATGAATTTCTGAAAGCAGGATTTACTCCCCTGAAATCAGAAATGATAAAACCATTTCGTGTTGCTGAATCGCCGGTGCAGTTTGAATGTAAGGTTGTCGAAGTAAAACCTATGGGCGATGAAGGAGGTGCTGCCAATCTCATCATTTGCGAAATCCTGCTGATGCACATTAATGAGAAAGTCCTGAACGAGCAGCAGCGCATTGATCCGCATAAGATTGATTTGGTTGCACGGATGGGTGATGATTTCTATTGCCGTGCCAGCGGAAGCGCTGTCTTCGAAGTCCCCAAACCAAAATTAAAACCTGCCATTGGCATTGATCAGCTTCCCGAAAACATCCGCAACAGCAAAGTGCTCACAGGAAATAATTTGGGGATGCTTGGAAACTCGGAACACTTTCCAACTTCAGAAGAGCTTGCCGGAGTGAGCCTTGGAGATTCGCTGAAAGAATTACAGGAGCGTTTCCAAAATGATGAAGAATCGCTCGAGTATCACAAACATCTGCTTGCACAAAGTTTCCTGGAAGAGAAAAAAGTTTTGGAAGCATGGAAGGCGTTGCTGAGCTGAGACTTGTGGACGTTGGACTTGCGGATGTGGGACTCGTGGACTAAGATTTCTATTGTTTCACAAATTTTTCAATGACGATTTCATTGTTGCATTTTATTCTGCAGAAAAATATTCCTCCTGAAAGATTCGAAACATCGAGAGGAAATCGTGGCTGCTTCACTTCAAGAATTTTTCTTCCCATCATGTCTGAAATTTCAATTGCATCAATTGGAAACTGAAGATTGCCCACCGGATGCTGCGCATAAACTGTAAACTGATTTCTAACAGGATTCGGAAAAATTTTCACTGGACCGTTCGTTGCGCTCACTTCTTTCACACCCACAGTATAATTCACATTCCATCCGATGTCTTTTAAAATTCCAATCGTGATCGGACCAGGGTCATGAGTTGCCTCTGCAGTTCCTGAGAATGGTGTCATGAGTTCGTTGATGTTGCCTGCGGGATAAGTGCTTTCATTCAAATGAAGCAAGCTTGATCCAAGTATGAAAGTTGCAGGCGCATACATGTGAGGTCTTAGTGGATTTGCTGCCTGTGAGCTGTCACCATAAAACCAAACTGAATTGTTCGTGAATTGGGTGGCAAGATCGGCTGAAGGATTGGCGTAAGAGGAAAGAAATCCTCCACCATATTCCGTTAAATGCAGATCGAATACACTGGGCAACGTATCGAGATCCGGCCACGGAAAAGATGTAACGATACCCGGAAAATCGGAAGCATAAACCAGTCCGAATGATCCGATGCCGGAAGCGACTTTTCCAAGACCGACAAACCCTAATCCATGACATAGCTCGTGAAGAGCAACAGAAACGAAATCATATTTACCCGCCGGACAATTGCCATCTGTTCCGAAATACCAATTGGTGGTGCTGTTCAGATAAAGATCAACATCATTCTCACCTGCATTCAACTCCGAATCAGATAAAGCATTGGCAAGAGATGTAGAATACCAGGTATTAGTCAATGGTGCATTCGGAAAATCTTTTCTTCCATTGGGCAATGTGATTCCAAGCAAGTTACCGGGAAGCACTGTAAAGTAGGTGTTCACTTTAATTGGAATATTGGAAATCAAAATTGAACCCCAGATGTCTGCTGCATATTGAAAAGCTGACTGCGCATCAGTAGTGTATCCATTGTAAATGATATTGAAAGTGGCGGTACGAAGCCCGAGTTGAAATTGTGGTGGAGGCGGAATGAACGTGAACTGGTCTTCGCCGGTTCCTATCAAATCAACGAATGCAGATTGAGCGGAAAGGAATTTTATGGAGAGAAAGATGAGAAGGAAAAGAAGTGAAGTTTTTTTCATTTGGATTGATTAGTAGAAACTTGTGACTCGAATCGAACTTGGCATAACTCGATTCTCAACGCATTATCGTTGCGTTGCTATTTACAATACTTGTTTATCATTTCCTCAGCATCTTTACTTCCCATGTTCTTGGCAATTTCCCAGTCTTCGCATGCTTTTAAATCGTTTGCAGTATAATGATAAATGCAGCCTCTTGTAAAGTAAGCTGTGTTATTGGTCGAATCTAAAGTTATTGCTTTGCTAAAGTCCTTTAAGGCGTTCGTATAATCTCCAAAATGACAATAATATGCTCCTCGCTGTATGAAATAAACGTTATAGTACGGTTCTTTACTTATGAGGAAATTAATGTCGTTTAGTGTCCCGTCATAGATATTTAAATTCATTTCAGCTCCAACTCTGGTAAACAGAGCAACTAGCCGAGCTCTCAAAACAAGCGAGTCCAAATTATCATTGCTTTTTAATAGCCCTTTATCAATATCGTTAATAGCCTGTCTATTACTATCTAAGTTATAATAACTTTCCCCTCTTAAAAATAAGGAAGCAAAGTCGTTGGAGTCAATCTTCAGTGCTTGATTAAAATTTTCAATTGCAAGATTATGATTCTTTAATTGAACATAAACAGAACCAAGCGAAGCATACGCCTGCGGATAGTCCGGTTTTAAGCTAATTACTTTTTCACAGTCTTTTTTTGCACCAGCCAAATCTTTCATAGCAAATTTTCTTTTGGCTCTATTAAGAAATAGAGTTGGATTGGAAGAATCAATTTCTATTGCTCTATTTAATAATGAAACTGCTTCTGAATCACTTTTACAATTAATTGCCAAACCAATTAGTTTCTCTGAAGAGCTCTGATAACAACTCTGAAACGCAAAACAAACCAAGAGAAAGAAACGAAATTTCGAAAGCAGCATATTGTATAAATTCTTTCTGAGTTAGTGACTTAACCAATCACTGAATTTATGATTGATGGAGGTACCAAATATACCAAATCGAGAATCGAGTTACGAGAATCGAGCATCGAGCTTCACAACCCATGCTTCTTATTCCTCAATGAAGTTTCCAGATCCCACTCCACCTTTTTTTCAAATGCTGATTCCCGCACATTGCAGTCAGACTTGATGCACACTTTACATTGTTGTGGAGGAGCGCATGCATCCGTGTGAACAAAGAACTCTACCGGGTTGCTCAGTGAATTTTCAATTTCCTGGTCCACTGCTGCTACTTCTGCATGGGCTTCTCTCACGTTGTAATACCACGGCACGGTGACATGACAATCTACATGCAGCACATTTCCATACTTGATCACCCGCATGTTGTGCAGATCAACCCATGCGGGATGGCGATGCTCATTTAAGTGAGAAATGATTTTCTTTAAAAGCTCTGTGTCAGCTTCATCCATAATTCCTGCAATGGCTTTGCGCAGAAGACGCAAGCCGATAATAGCAATGAAAATTCCAAAACCGATGGCGACAATGTTGTCGAGAATCTTCCAGCCGGTGATGGTGATCAATAGCAAGGCAAGAATAATTCCTCCTGTGCTCCAGGCATCTGATTGTAAATGTTTCCCGCTCGCAATAAGTGCGAGAGAGTCGGTTTTCTTTCCCTGCCTCTCACAAATAAATCCGAGAAGAAAATTTACGACGCCCGTAGCCGCAACGATGATAATGCCGGTATTCAATTGCTGGATTGCATGGGGGAAGAAAAAACTGTAGATCGTTTTTCCGATGATGAAAACACCTGCAATAAATACCAGCGTTCCTTCCACACTCGCTGAGATGAATTCAATTTTGCCATGACCATAAGGATGATCTGTGTCTCTCGGCTTTGCTGAGAGCTGTAAGCTGTACAACCCCAGGATGGCCGCAATTACATTCACAATGCTCTCGAGTGCATCCGTGAGAATGGCATTCGACTTTGTGAGAAGATAGGCACTGAATTTCGCGATGAGCAAAAGAACGCCGGCGATCACGACGAAGCGCTGGAGACGAATGTTCAGGTTAGAAAACTTCATTGGCAAAATTTATTCACCTGCATCTGCAAGAACCTGATTGTATAATTCTTTGTTTATCCAATAACCGGCTGTTGCGATCATATCGTTAAGAAGTGGCTTAATCTCCGGAATGAAATGGTTCTGCTTTGCTTTAGTCAAAGTTCCAAGTGTTCCAATGATGGTTAGCCCTTGGGATTCTGCAAGATTTCTTCATTTCAATTCATCAATTAAAATGAAATCGGCTCCAAGTTCAAGAGCGAGAAGTAATTGCTTCGGCTTCTCCGGCATCAACAACTTTCTTAAACTCAGTCACCTTATTCGCATTCGTCGGCGACTGAATTCTTATGAATGAAGAATCAAAGATCGGGGAAGTATCAATGTTGAAGCTTTTCAGCACGCTCAACTCATTTGCTACTGCAGTCGGAATAATAAGTTCCTGATAAACGAATTTTAACAGGTCCAATCTTTTTATGATTAAGAAATTACTCAGGACAGTAGTATCGCTGACAATAATCATGGGAGTTTGGAAATATTTTCCTGATCCTTTCGCAGATCATCTATTCCAAACTTGATAAACATTCCGCGCTTCTTAAGCTCCTCCCGGATTTCCAAATAGTTTAGTCCTGTCATTTCCGCCGCCTTACCCAATGAGATTAACTCGCGATCATATAAAAGAAACGCAATGTCTATCTGCAGGTCTTTCTTTTCCTTCTCGCTTAGCTGGATTATTGAATCAGGAATTTCAATGATCATTGAATTATATTTTCAATGAGTAAAGTTACAAATCAAATGGTATCGGCGTCTGCGACCATGAAGGATTCAAATGGTCTTCAGCTCTTTTTGAAGATCGGTCATATTAAAGAGAATAGATAAGCCGCGTTTGTGAAGCTCATGCTGAAAAGAAACACGATCCATCTCAGGCATTCGTGCTGCTTTTCCAAGGGAAATTACTTCATTCTCATAGAGAAGGACGGCAATATCGAGCAAGATCTCAAGCTTCAGCTTTGGATTCAGATCAACTTGTTCCGGCAATTCGATTATCATGAAGTAAAGTTACAAATGATTCAATAACCATTGTTGATTTTAGCTGCTCTTGTCCGTAGGACTCCCTGCGGAGAATGCATTCCATCCCTGTGCGATGAGCGGATGAATGTTGTTTCCTTTCGTGATGAGCATCGCTCCTTTTTCTTTTGCAGTGATGCTGCCAATGACAGAAATGTCAGGGCTGTTTTTCACTTTTTCGAAATCGCCCGGTGAAATGGTGAAAAGCAATTCATAATCTTCTCCCCCATTCAATGCCGCAGTAGTTGCATCAAGATTGAATCTCAGTGCCTGCTGATAGGCTTCTTCTGCTACGGGAATTTTTTCTTCGTACAACCGGCAACCGACATCGGATGCTTCACAGAGATGCAGAATTTCAGAAGATAACCCGTCGCTGATGTCAATCATGGAGGTGGGTTTGATTTTGAGGTCGCGTAAAAATTCGATGATGTCTCTCCGCGCTTCAGGCTTTAATTGTCTGCCTACGAGGTATGATTGTCCTTCGAGATTGGGTTGAATATTGGGATCCTCAAGATAAATTCTTTTTTCGCGCTCGAGTAATTGTAACCCGAGGTACGCACCGCCGAGATCACCACTCACACACAGCAGATCATTTTCCTGTGCGCCGCTGCGTGTCACCACATCTTCCGGCCTGCATTCACCAATAGCAGTCACGCTGATGATCAAGCCCTTCAACGAAGAAGTGGTATCGCCGCCGACTAAATCCACCCCATACTTTTTGCATCCGAAAAAAATCCCTTCATACAATTCATCAATGGCTTCTACTGAAAAACGATTTGACAAGGCAAGTGAAACCGTGATCTGTCTCGGCGTAGCGTTCATCGCATACACATCGGAAACGTTTACAACTACCGATTTGTAGCCAAGATGTTTTAACGGGAAGTACATGAGGTCGAAGTGAATTCCTTCCACAAGAAGATCAGTTGTGAGAATAGTTTGCATTCCATGATCATATTCAATCACCCCAGCATCATCACCCACTCCAAGTATACTGGATGGATTCTGCAACTCAATTTTTTCGGTGAGATGTTTTATCAATCCGAATTCGCCGAGTGCGCTGATCTCTGTTCGCTGCTGATTTTCCATCTTGAAAATTTTTTACAAAGGTATTGACTCGCGATTCCAAATCTATGGCTGTATGGCTGAATGGTTAAATGGTTAAATGGCTATATGGTTGAATGGTTATCTTGGGCGCATGGTAAATCTTTTTGAAAACAATTTGACCATTCATCCATTTTAGCCATTGAAAATTACCTTTCATTACACTCCTCAATTACTACAGCGCGCCCACGAGCTTCATTATAAAAAGTTTTTCCCGCTGCGCGGAAAAATCATTTTATATCTCGGGCTGCTTGCAGCATGGGCGGGAATACTGTTGTCACTCGTAAAAGGAGGAGGAAGAAATTTATGGTACAGTGTTCCCCTGATTGTGTATGGAGTAGTTGCGGTGATCCTTCACTTTTACATTTCTAAAACTATTGGAAGAAGAGCGTTTAAAAAGCTGAAGGACTATCATGAGCCATTTTCAATTTCAGTGAATGAAGAAGGATTGATCATTGAAATAAAAATGAAGCAGTATGAAGTTCCCTGGGACAATTTGAAGAAAGCACTCATTGCAGATGAGCTTATTCTTCTTTATCCGAATGATGCGGTGTTCTTTATTTTTCCAAAAGAAAATTTTTCAGGAAATGAATTTGATGAGTTTGAAATGATAGTAAAAGAGAAGGTCGGGAAAGTATTTTAATTTCATTTCTTCAACAGACTAATAAACTATTTGGAAATGGTTCATTTGGGCGTCATGGTGAGTGACCACTTTCTCATGAATCCTTACAAATACTTCAATGGCATTCCGCGGATTTTTCCTGATCGTCATTGTAAGCTGAGTCTACTTCCTTCAGATCATGAGTGAAGACAAGGTGTATGATTGAAAAGCTGATGATCGCAAAATAGAAGATCAGTAACTACACGCTTCCAGTCTTCTCGTGAACAACTTGCCTGATCCATTTCACCATGGTAAACATTACCACTCCTGATATCATCGCAGCCACAAAAAGGATGAGAAAATAATTTTTCTTGTCGGGAAATGAATCCCAGAATGTTGCCATGAGTCCTGAAATTTTTCCTGCTATAGAGTTGACAAGGAACCAGGCGCCCATCATAAGTGCTGTGATGCGCGGTGGCGAAAGCTTTGAAACCAATGAAAGTCCAATGGGACTTATGAGCAACTCGCCGATGGTGAAGATGGCGTATGTGCCTGTGACCCAAGCCATACTTGTTTTGAATAGATAAATATTCGTTGACATAACTGCAAAAACCATGAACAGTGAAGAGAATCCGGCAACAAACATCCCTATCCCCACTTTCGCAGGCGTGGATGGCTCTTTGTTTCTCTTTCTCAGCCAACCAAAAAGCCATACGGCAATCAAGGGCGTAAACAAGACAATGAAAAACGGATTTACTGACTGGTAGATTTCTGTCGAGATCAGATTTAATGGTTGATGTGGTGCGGGCCATTTCTCGTGCGCAAGGTTCTGCAAATACGGGTCGTGCCCCATTACCTCAATGGTTCTTCCGTTCTCGTCTACTTGTGCAACAAAGCGTTCGTCAAGCTTTGTCACCTTTTGTGAATCCGTGGTTACTACCTGAAAGAAATGGAATGGCTCAAGAATTTTTTCAACCGGCCTGGGCATGCTGCGGTCAGTGTACGTCTCCGCCCAAATAGTATATGCAGTACTGTTCTGATTATATATCACCCAGAAAACAATCGACACTGCGAAAAACGAAAGCAGCGCTCCGAGACCGCGCTTGTCTTCCCTACTGGCCCGAAAAAATAATCCGAGATAAAAAATAATGATCGGCACACAAGCAAACATGAAAGCATCATTTGACTTTGTTCCGAAAATAGTATGACCAACGATAGAACTCACATTCCAACCAATGATGGCTGTAATAATGGCGGGAAGAAAAACATAGCCCAATATTTTGCTGATCGGCATGTCTTCCTTTTGAAGGGGCTTCTTCACATCACCCACCTTAATATGTTTCATTCCGGCTATAAACCAAATTAGTCCGATCGTCATTCCAACCCCTGCTGCAGAGAATGCAGCACCCCATCCATATTTGTGTCGCAGGTAAGCAGCAACGAAGTTGCAAAAGAAGGCGCCGATGTTGATGCCCATGTAAAAAATTCCGTAAGCAGAATCCTTTTTTGGTTTCAATTCTTCAGCGCTGTAAATATTTCCAAGCAATGTGCTGATGTTGGGTTTGAACATTCCGTTACCAATAATGATGCAAGCCATGGACAAATACATGCTGGTGAGACCAGGAAGAGCGAGACAATAGTATCCAATTCCCATTAGTGAGGCGCCAATGATGATAGCACGCCGATAACCGAGATAACGATCAGCAAGTAATCCGCCAATGAAAGGTGTAAGGTATACCAGCGCAATGTAAGTTCCTACAAGGTCGGCCGCATGTGCATTGTCGAATCCTTTACCGCCATTACTTGCAGGGTCAGTGAGGTAAAGAAAAAAAATCCCTATCATCAGGTAGTACCCGAAACGTTCCCACATTTCAGTGAAGAATAAGACATACAATGCATAGGGATGCTTGGCATTAGCAGAAGCAGTAGTCATGAAAAATTTTTTAGTGCGGATAAATATAGGGATTTGTGGAAGTCGGCAACAAAAGTTTAGATGAAAGCGATGTGTTGACAAAAAGTTTGTTCAACGCACTTTCATCTTCTTCGGACTTCGTCGTGAATCAAATACAGCATTAATTGCGACATAGTCTTTACGAATTGAATAAATGATCTTATAGTTGGCAATTACCAAACGGCGGTATTCTTTTTTAAGATGAGACAGAAATGGCTCTGTTTGCCCGCGTATACGCTTTGATGCAGAATATCTAAACGATTCACAATGCGAATTACAATTTTGAGAGCTACATACGTGATCCTTAACATCCTGCTTTGCTTTGTCGGTCCACTGTATCATGTGGATTTTCTTCGCCATCTTCTGATTTCTGTTTTGAAAGCTTCATGATCGGTGAGTCTTCCATGCTTAATATCATTCTCAGATTCCAACACATGCTGAATCATTTCGTCTTCCGATAATGACTTTCTTTTTTTCAATTCCGCTGGGTTCAGATATCGCAATACATAATCATAAAGATGTTCGACATTCTCATCCGGCATATTGTTAATTCTTCTCAATAGATCACGCCTCATCTCTATTGTGCTCATCTTACATTATCGTTTCTGTAAAAAATAAAAATTTCAAAATCAAAAATTCACCCTTACAAATTCTCTTTTAGCCACGCCGCCATTCTTGAATACAAATAGAATCTCGTGTTGCCTCCGGAGATTCCATGATTCTTATCAGGGAAAGTGAGCTGATCAAACTTCACATTGTTCTCATAAAGTTTTTTGATGAACATGGCCGTGTTTTGATAATGCACATTGTCATCTGCTAATCCTGCTACGAGGAGAAAATTTCCCTTGATCTTGTCGGCGTAGTTCAGCGGTGCCCCTTCATCGTAACCAGCTTTGTTCTCTTTGTTGTCACGCATGTAGCGCTCAGTGTAAATGGTGTCGTAAAATCTCCAGTCAGTTACCGGGGCAACGGCAATCGCCGCTTTAAAAACATCAGCGCCGAGTTCAATGCAGAGTGAAGAAAGATAGCCTCCGTAGCTCCATCCGAAAATTCCGATGCGCGATTTGTCAACGAATGGAAGTGAGCCAAGATATTTCGCCCCTTCAATCTGATCTATAGGTTCATACTTTCCCAAATGCAGGTAGGTCATCTTTCTGAATTCCTCTCCGCGTCCGCCGGTGCCGCGATTGTCAATGCATGCAACAACGTATCCTTCCTGCGCTAAATATTGTACCCACATGTAACCATTTCCCCCAAACGAGTTCATAACGGATTGCGATCCGGGCCCGCCATACTCGGTCATGAACACGGGATACTTTTTGTTCGCCTCAAAATTCCACGGCTTTATCATCCAGCCGTTGAGCTGAACTCCTTCGCTCGTGGTGAACGAGAAGAATTCCATTTTCGAAAGCGGGTATGTTTTCAGCTTGTCTTTCAAGTCCTGGTTGTTTTCAAGCACACGCATCAATTTTCCTTTAGCACTATAGAGTTTGTAATCAGCAGGTGTGTTGGCTTCAGAATGCGTGATCATCATATATGTGTGTGTGTCGTTGAACTCAGCGTTGTTCGATCCTTTTTCTGTGGTGAGTTGTGTTTTCTTTTTTCCATCCAAAGAAATTGAATACACGTAGCGCTCCAGCGACGATACTTCGGCTGATTGATAATAGATGAGTTTGTTCTTCTCATCAATTCCGTAAAAAGCAGTTACATCAAAATTTCCGGAAGTGATCGGGGTGAGTTTGCCATCCGCAACATTGCCAAAGTAGATGTGATTGTAGCCGTTCATCTCGCTCGTCCAGATGAAATTTTTGTTTTGGGAAATGAATGTAAGGTCGTCGTTGATTTCAATGTAGCGCTTGTTTTCTTCAGTGAACATGACCCGGGTTTTTCCTGTGCTTGCGTCTGCAAGCAGCAATTCAAGTTTATTCTGCCAGCGATTCATTCTGAAAACACAAAGCACATTCGGATCTTCAGTCCATTTGATCCGCGGAATGTATTGATCGGCGTCAGTTCCAACGTCAACCTTTGTGGTAGTTTTCGAAATGAGATGATAAATGAGAATCGAAACTTTGGAGTTCTTCTCTCCTACTTTGGGATACTTGTAGATGTAATTCTCAGGATAAGTATCCTTATCCGCCGGACTCCGGCCGGAGAAGAATTGAACCGTGTATTCGGGCACCTCACTCTCATCCAGGCGATAGTAGGCGATGCTCGTTCCGTCAGGCGACCATTGATAGGCCTGCGTGAAAGAAAATTCTTCCTCGTACACCCAATCACAAACACCATTAATGATGGAGTTGCGTTTGCCATCGGTTGTGATTTGCTTTTCATCAGTACTCAAAGCATCCTTCACAAAAAGATTGTTGTCACGAACAAACGCAACACTGCTTCCATCAGAAGAAATGGTTGCTACCTGTTGCTTTCCATTCTTTGAAACGGGAATGAGTTGCCTGCTCTTCCTGTCATAGACAAAATTGTTGCTTGCGGAGGAATGACGATAAATTCTTTCTGACTCCGTTGGGAAAAGAATTTTCGATTCAGTTTCATTCAGAGAAAATCCTTCGGGCTGAATTGGCTTTTCATATCCTGAAGGAATCAGGCTTGCCTGCTTTACTAAGGTATCAGTAACGTTACCCGTCTTATAGTCATGAATGAGATAATTCGTATTTCCTTTTACGTCATCTTCTTCCGCGACGTAGTGCTCACCATCCTTTAACGGGGTGAATCCTTTTGCAGATTTGCCGGTGAAAGAATATTTCAGCCACAAATCTTCGATGGTAATTTTGTTTTGAGAGAAGGTGAAGGTGAAAGTGAGAGTGAGTGCGAGCGTGAGAAAAGTTTTACGGAGAAATTTCATTTGAGTCAGGTTTGAAACAAAAATAGTTTTTAAGACGGAGGTTGATAGGGAATTGCTTCACCCTCCTCAAACTCCGCCGGAGTACCACCGCTAAAATCTCCAAGGGCACACCAGTGTTGCCAACTGTGATGAACTGTCATTTCTCCTGTTGAATATCTAATTTCACCAAAAGCAAATTTCTCTTCATGAACATTTCGACAAAATCTCTTTTGATCACATGTGCAATCACGGCATTCCTTCTTCCTCTCAAATCATCCTCACAAATCTTTTGCAAGCTAAACGGCAACGTCATCATCTACTCCAATTACGATGGCGGCTACCTCAACATCAATGTTGATCAACACATTCCCAACCTGAAAATCGGCGTCACCACCTATGAAGATTGTGAGATAAACATCAGCGGAACTTATGCATCCGATGTCACCGAAGTAATTTACGCCGGTTACCAGGGAGACAATCAGCACTGCAACCCAAGTCCTCCAACTACATCGGTGGTTGGTGTGTCGGGAAACATCGTTACCGTTCTTCTGTATCCTACTGCCACATGGACCAATGCTTATGGCTATCCTTATATCATTTGTAATTTTCAGTGTGACTCTGCCTCCTACCAGGGAGGATGCAATACACCCGATCAAATTTCACATTACTACCTGACGCAGTTTGGCGGATTGCTTTACTATCACTTTACACAATACAATTGCTGGCAAGGAACATACAATGTTTCTGACGGGGGAAACTGCTGCATCGGTGAGAACATTATTCCTCCGCAGTACAGTGTGATTGCTGACTTTATTTCATCGGCGGATACGTTATGTGCTGAAGAAGGAATTGTCTTCACAAACAATTCTTATAACAGTTACCCGGGATCACCTTTGTACAACTGGGATTTTGGCGATGGCTCACCAAATGACACTTCCACCGACGCATCACATGGTTATAGTACGCCGGGCAGTTATACAGTGACTCTCACGATTACTGACAGCAGTGGTATTGCTTCCGATACTCAAACCATGGTGATCACGGTGATTGACTGCGGAACCGGTGTTGATGGAATAAATTTCAGCGATTGGTTTTCCATTCAACCCAATCCTGCTCACGATGAAATAGTCTGCCGGATTCCGCAAGAGCTTTCATTTCCTGCAAATCTTGAACTCATTGATGAAACAGGCAGGACACGAATCATGAAACTCGTGGAAACCACTTCTTCCGGTGACAGAAAAATTATTTTGGATGTGCATGAGTTGCCCAGGGGCATGTATTTGCTTAGAATCAACGGAAGCGGTTATTCACTCCGGAAAAAAATGATGATTGAATAAGCTACGCAGCGATTACTGCATCATCATTATCTTGTATGTAAACTGAACCGAAAATTTTACAGGAGAAGCGCAGAGACCATTTTCTGCAAATCACCGTTCTTTATTTAACTTTAGAGGATGAAGTTTTACCAACAGCTACTTTTAATTTCCGTGTTGGCCGCAATTTTCCTGATCAGGAAAGTTGCAGCGAATGATTATCCCATTACGGTTGCTGCTTCCGGTCAACTTCATTTCATTGAGAACAAAGGACAGTTCCGGCAGCAGGTTTTATATGATGCAAAAATTCCGGGTGGCGATCTCTTCCTTGAAAAAAATACTTTCACCTATTACGTTTTCGATCACAATGATTTGAAAAGGATGCACCCGCTGCATGAAGATTCTATCATTCTTCACGGACATGCCTGGAAAGAAATTTTTCTCGGCGCGAATCCTGACCCCAAAACAATTTCCATTTCTCCTTCTTCCACCTACTACAATTATTTTATCGGGAATGACCCTTCGCATTGGGCCAGCAAGGTGCACGAGTATGCACAGGTATCGTACGATGAATTGTATACGGGTATTGACATGAACGTATATGGATTCGGTCCGAATCTGAAATATGATTTAATTGTAGAACCATTTGTTGATCCTTCTCAAATTCAAATTGAGTTCGATGGCGTTTCGAAACTTTCTACTCAAAGCGGAAACCTGGTGATCGGCACTTCCATCGGTGATTTCATCGAGCAGAAACCGTATGCGTATCAGGTGGTGAATGGCATGCGCAAAAGTGTTTCGTGTAAGTTTTCAGTAAAGGGAACCATCGTGACATTCAATGTCACCGGAAATTATGATCGAAGCATTCCCCTCGTGATTGATCCCACGCTTATCTTTTCCACTTTCACAGGAAGTACTGCAGATAATTTCGGATACACCGCTACTTACGATGCTACGGGAGCGATGTACCTCGGCGGATTGGTTCATGGCGCAGGATATCCGGCAACGACCGGATCTGTGCAACTTACCTATGCAGGGGGGACGGGGCCCTTTCCTACCGGCAATGGAAATAATTATGCCTGCGATGATGCGATTATGAAACTCAGCGCTATGGGAAATGCAGTATTATGGGCAACCTATCTCGGCGGCTCTGACAATGAAACTCCGCATAGCTTAGTGACAGATAACAACGGCGATCTGATCATTTATGGAAGAACATGGTCGACTGACTTTCCTGTTACATCAACAGCTTATGACCAAAGCTACAATGGAGATGGTGACATCAACGTAACTAAAATCAGCGGTGATGGGAGCACGCTCATGGGTTCAACCTACATAGGAGGTACAGGCATGGACGGGGTAAATGACAATCCCACGGAGCCGGGCCACGGAAATCTGAAAGTGAATTATGGTGATGATGCCCGCGGTGAAGTGATGAACGATGCAAGCAACAACATCTACGTTGCCACCTGTACCATGTCCTCCAATTTTCCCACCACACCAACCGGCTATCAAACTTCTTCAGGCGGAAACCAGGATGGTTGTGTTTTCAAATTGAATCCTGATTGCAGTTCCTTGTTATGGTCAACATACCTCGGTGGTTCAAGTGATGATGCCTGTTACTCCCTTGATGTGTATAATGGAGAAGTATATACTGCGGGCGGAACCATGAGCTCAAATTTTCCCGCTACAAGCGGGACATTGCATTCTTCATTTCAGGGAGGAACAATGGATGGTTTTATTGCGCATTTGAGTTCAGATGGTTCTTCATTGCTTCAATCTTCTTTCATAGGAACTTCTTCTGATGATCAGGCCTACTTTGTAAAGATTGACGGGGGTTCCAATGTTTACCTCTATGGCCAAACGAATGGCAATTATCCTGTAACTCCGGGAACCTATTCCAACCCTAACAGCGGTCAGTTCATTCACAAACTTGATCCTGCCTTAAGCTCAACCATTTATTCAACAGTGTTTGGAAATGGAAATGGATCTCCCAATATTTCTCCTGCTGCATTTGCAGTTGACACGTGCGAAAACATCTATCTCTCCGGATGGGGTGGTTCTGTTTATTCTGCATGGAGCTGGTTCGATCACAATATGCAGAACATGCCCATTACCGTTGATGCACTGCAATCTACTACTGACGGCACCGATTTCTACATCGCTGTCTTCAAAAAGAATATGACGCAGTTGCAATATGCCACGTACTTCGGGGGAAATATGCCGCAAGATCAGGCGCCCGAGCACATTGACGGTGGCACTTCCCGCTTCGACAGAAATGGAAACATCTACCAGGCGATCTGTGGAGGGTGCGGAGGTTACTCTTCTGTACCTACAACGCCCGGCGCATGGAGTCAAACCAACAACAGTACTAACTGCAATGAAGTGGGAGTGAAAATGGAAGTGAATCTTTTTATTGTGACCGCAGCATTGCAAGCGTTTCCAACTGCAACCGGCTGCGTTCCTCTCACCGTTCAATTCACTAATAACAGTGTAAATGCAACACAATTTTTCTGGGACTTCGGTGATGGCGGAACTTCTACGGTTACAAATCCCACGCACACATTCACTGATACCGGAACCTATCTGATTATGCTTATTGCTTCCGATCCGACTGCATGCGTACCGTTTGATACTGCATACACCAGCGTGGTCGTATATAACACAACAGTGGATGCGAGTTACACTTTTGATACCCTTGACTTTTGCGACTCTATTAAAGCGATTCTAAGCGCCACTTCAAGTAACATTGCAACAACATTCACATGGGACTTTGGTGACAGCACCAGTGCGTTTGGTCCGAACGTAAATCATACTTATACGGTACCCGGCTTCTATACCATCACGATGATTGCGAATGATCCAACGGCATGCAACCCGCTCGACACTTTCACCGAAACGATTGACTTCACTCATCTTGTGATCGCATCGCTCACCCAGGAAGACTATTTCGGATGCCCGCCATTTACCATTCAGTTTCAGGATAACGGTTATGGCGGCATCACCTTCTTCTGGGATTTTGGTGATGGGACCACTTCAACGGATCCTTCTCCAACACACACTTATGGCAATCCCGGAACTTATTATGGCACGTTCATCGCCAGTGATCCGGCAGCATGCAATCCAAATGATACTGTACAATTCACTGTTACAGTTTTTGATTTCCCCCCTCAAGCTGCATTCACTGCAAATCCAACAATCATCATTGATTACAATTCTGAAGTTCATTTTACGAACCAGTCGCAGGGTGCTACTCACTACTTATGGTTGTTTGGTGACGGAGATACGAGTACCGCAGAAAATCCATCGCACTGGTACATTCTCAGCGGCGATTACCTTGCGTGCCTGATTGCATTCAATGAGGGCGGTTGTCCTGATACTGCTTGCGTTCAAATTCAGGTGGATCTCATTCCGGCGATTGATGTGCCCAATGGTTTTTCTCCGAATGGGGATGGCCAAAATGATGTGTTGTACGTGAAAGGCCAGGATGTGAAAAACATGGATTTCAGAGTGTACAATCGCTGGGGAGAATTGGTGTTTGAAACGAATGACATCAACATAGGATGGAATGGAATTTACAAAGGCAAGCCGCAGGAAATGGAAGTGTATGTTTGGACGTTGAGCGCTACGTTTAGCAATGGGAAGGCGACGGTGAAGAATGGGAATGTGACTTTGCTTCGATAATGGTTAAACGGCTTAATGGCTTAATGGCTTATGACTATTTCAAGATAAAATTCGAATGAGAGAAAACAATTTAACCATTAACAATTCAGCCATCACAACAAAAAAATGCTGAGAGTATTTTACATATCAATGTTGATTGCGCTTGGAAACTCCCTGCACGCACAGGATATTCATTTCTCTCAATTCTACAGTGCGCCACTGGCAGTGAATCCATCTTATACGGGAAGTTTCAATGGCGATTATCGTGCGGGTGTGAACTACAGATCGCAGTGGGCGAGCGTGACGGTGCCGTACAGAACATTTGATTTATTCGGTGACCTTTCTTTGGGAAGAGAATTTTTCAAGCTGAATTTTTTCTCTGTCGGAGTAAATCTCATTGCTGATCGCGCGGGTGATGGAGATCTTTCCGTCACAAAACTTATGGCTTCCGGTGCGTATCATATCATTCTTGATAAAGGAAAAATGAATGATATCTCCTTCGGTTTGCAGGCAGGATGGGTTCAGAAATCTGTTGATTATTCCAAATTATATTTCGATAATCAATGGAACGACACAGGCTTTGACACGGGACTGCCGAGCGGAGAAAACAATACTACTGGTAACTTCGGCTATCCTGATGCAGCAGCAGGAGTTTCGTATGCGTATAACGGGATCAAGAAATTTTCTGCCTATGCCGGCTTCAGCATGTATCATTTGCTCAAGCCAAAAGAATCATTCTACGGTCAGAACAATCATCTTGGTCTGCGACCGGAACTGAATGGAGGATTCTCTTACAAGCTTTCTGATCACCTTAGTTTTTCACCAAGCATTTTTTACCAGGAGCAAAAGAAGGCATCCGAGTTTCTTGCCGGCACGATGTTCAAGTATGCCATTGCATCCAAAGATGATCCTTATGTCACCAGCAATTTGTACATCGGATTATACGGAAGATTTGGGGATGCACTCATTCCCGTTGTGGGATATGAAATCACGCACTGGCGCCTCATGGTGAATTATGATGTCAACACTTCATCTCTCAAACCTGCGAGCCAGGGCCGGGGTGCTTTTGAAATTTCGCTGATCTACATCGGTACTTCGAAAAAACACCAGGGGATTAGAATTGATTTGCCTTGCCCGCGGTTTTGATGGTGAATAGTGAATGGTCAATTGTGAATAATAAACGCTTCATACAATCTGTTCTTCTGTGTGGGGTAGTTATTGTTTTCTCCTGTCATTCTTCTTCGCAAAAAGATTCTTCTTCACAACGGGATTTTTCTAAAATAAAAATCGGGATGACGTTTGTTGACGTGATGAAACTGGCAGGCGCTCCGGATACCATCATTCATCTCGGCATTGTTGTAGACACCTTTAACAATCAAACCAAAACCGATGAGTGGCATTACGGCGAAAATCAGATCGTGGTGATCGTGAATGACACGGTGAATGCAGTTGATCTGCATGCTAACGAAACGAGGCAGCACATTCAACACATCATGGATTCTGCCAGAGCGGCAGAGGGAAACAGCAATCCATTCATTCAGCCGGCACAACAATGATCATTTACCATAGATTTTTTGTAACACAGAATATATATTCTGCGCTACAAAAAATCTATGCTGAAAAAAACTCTATGCATTGCAATACCTTGCACGATTGAAATGACATTTGAATTCCGTGCCCATCATCCATCAGCGTATTTCCGTTTTGCAATTCTATTGTTACTGCTCGTTGCAATCAACATCTTTATCATCTGTATTTTTTTTCCTTCATTGAAATCCATGAATGCGGCGGCGGAAAAAAGCATCATCCTCGTGGTGCCGTGGTTGTTGCTGTTATTGCTTCCCTCTGTGATTTTGGGAATTATTGTTTATCGTTCTTTTATTAAAAGGTATCGTTTTACGATGGAGGAAAATTTTTTAATGATTGAATTGCTGAAAAAAGATGACTCAGAAGTGTGGCAAAGGAAAATTGACTGGAAAGATTTGAAAACCATTCGCCTTGTTGACTTTGAAGACAATCATTATTGCAACCTGGAGTTTGAAGATAAGAGAAATAATCTGGTGTTACATCGAGAGAGCGGGGAGTTTGAAAAGTTTTATGAGGAATTGAAGAAACATGCACCCATAATCGCGTAGCGATGTAATGTCTGTAGAGAAAGGACGCATATCAAAACCCATAGTCGCGTAGCGACGAAATGTTTATAGAAAACAAAACACGACCAAACACGCAGTCGCGTAGCGACGAAATAATGCTAAATCTTAATCAAAGAATTCAAACAAATATCTCTCATCATATTCAATTCCAAATTTCTTCAAAAAGCTCATGTATTCTTCTCTGAAACTTTTCTTTCGATGATGCCCTTCCTGGTTTTCAATATAGCGACTCACATCGGGAATTTGCGAATGTCCATAGGTAAATGCAGCATATTCATCCTGCCACGCAAATTTTCCATTGAACCAATTCTTGTCATTGATGAATAAGGTGGAGTTGGTTTTGATATCTTGAATAAGATTGGAAACGGATTGAATGGGTTTCATTCCCACAAAGACATGAGCATGCTCGGGCATGCAATTCACCTTAATCATTTTGTGTTTCTGAATTTGCACGATCCCTGTAATGTACTTGTGTAATTCTTCTTTGTGTTTTTTCGGAATCAATCTTTCGCGGTGCTTTACAGCGAAAACAAATTGAACATAGAGTTGAGTATAAGTGTTTGCCATTTTTTTTGAGAAAGATAATGATGGAAAGTCAGCAATGAAAAGGAAATGCATTTCGTCGCTACGCGACTACCCCAATCGGACTGTAGTTCATTTTGCTATAGACATCACATCGCTACGCGATTATCCTCTAAATCCTTGTACAAGATAAAAGAAAGTCCAACCATTAACTGATACCAACTCAAAAAAATTTGAAGTCGCAAGTGCGACTTCAAATTGAAAACAACAAAGGCAATAATACGAGGTCAAAAAAGCTAATTCCGTTACCAATCATGACCCGCACATCAAACACTTCCCTTCCTCATCCAAAATACAAGCATCACCTTCTTTGTATTCCATCACTTCCGTTTCAACATTATTGGCAACACGTGTAGATTCTTCTTCTGCAATAGCACTCGCCACAGTTCCATAAGCAACAACATTCTCTTCAACCATATCAAGTTCCTCAACGTGTTCTTTTTCCACAGTAAACTTCACAGCGTCAGCAGCTGCTTTTGTTCTCAGATAATACATGCCGGTCTTCAATCCTTTTTCCCAGGCGTAGAAGTGCATCGAAGTAATTTTTGAAACCGTGGCATTCTCCATGAAGAGATTGAGAGATTGTGACTGATCAATGAACGCTCCGCGATCGACGGCCATGTCAATGATCACCTTCTGACGGATTTCCCAAACGGTTTTGTAGAGTTCCTGGATGCTCTTTGGAATTTCAGGAATGTTTTGAACAGAACCGTTGGCAGTGATGATTTGATCCTTCAACGACTGATCCCAGATGCCGAGCTTCACCAAATCTTTCAATAGGTGCTTGTTTACAATAATGAATTCACCACTCAAGGTTCTGCGCGTATAGATGTTTGATGTGTAGGGCTCGAAGCATTCATTGTTACCGAGAATCTGCGATGTAGATGCAGTTGGCATGGGTGCAACTAACAGTGAATTGCGGACACCAAATTGTTTCACCTCTTCTCGCAACGATTCCCAATCCCAGCGATCACCCGGCACAACATCCCACATGTCGAATTGAAAAATCCCTTTTGACACCGGCGAGCCTTCAAACGTTTCGTACGGTCCGTGTTGCTTCGCCAAATCCTTTGAGGCAGTGAGCGCAGCGAAATAAATGGCTTCGAAAATATCCCGGTTGAGTTGCCGCGCTTCATCGGAATCAAAAGGCATACGAAGCAGGATCAAAGCATCAGCAAGTCCTTGTACTCCCAGGCCAATCGGCCGGTGGCGCATGTTCGACCGGCGAGCTTCTTCCACAGGATAGTAATTGCGGTCAATGATCTTGTTGAGATTGCGCGTAGCAACTTGCGTGACTTCATTCAACTTTTCAAAATCAAATTTTCCCTCACGGACAAATCGCGGCAAGGCAACGGAAGCAAGATTGCAAACGGCAATTTCATCCGGTGAGGTGTACTCAATTATTTCAGTGCAAAGGTTAGAGCTTTTGATGGTGCCAAGATTCTGCTGATTTGATTTAGCATTGCACGCATCTTTGTAGAGAAGATATGGTGTTCCTGTTTCAATCTGTGATTCAATAATCGCAAACCACAGTTCCTGCGCCCTGATTTTTTTTCTTGCTCTGCCCTCCGCTTCATACTTCTCATAGAGTTCTTCAAATGCTGTCCCCCACACATCAGCAAGACCGGGCGCTTCATTCGGACAAAACAAACTCCACATTCCGTTTTCCTTCACGCGCTTCATAAACAGATCAGGAATCCAAAGTGCATAAAACAGATCGCGGGCACGCATTTCTTCCTTGCCGTGATTTTTTTTCAATTCCAAAAACTCAAATACATCGGCGTGCCACGGCTCAAGATAAATTGCGAATGAACCCTTGCGTTTACCTCCGCCCTGATCTACGTAGCGCGCTGTGTCATTGAACACCCGCAGCATGGGAATGATACCATTCGATTCACCGTTTGTTCCGCGGATGTAAGAACCGGTTGCGCGAATGTTGTGAATGCTCAACCCGATTCCTCCGGCCGATTGTGAGATCAGCGCGCAGCTTTTCAATGTGTTGTAAATTCCCTCGATGCTGTCTTCTTTCATCGTAAGAAGAAAGCATGATGACATCTGAGGTTTAGGCGTTCCTGAATTAAAAAGCGTGGGTGTAGCATGCGTGAACCAGCGCTCACTCATCAGGTTGTATGTTTCAATCGCTGCATCAATGTCTTCTTTGTGAATACCGAGAGCTACACGCATGAACATGTGTTGTGGCCGCTCCGCAACTCTTCCTTCCACTTTGAGCAAATAAGATTTCTCGAGTGTTTTGAATCCAAAATAATCGAAGTGATAATCGCGATCATAAATGATGGATGAATCGAGAAAGTCAGCATTCTTCTCTATGATTTCCATCACATCATCAGCAATCATGGGTGAATTTTTTCCGGACTTGGGATTACGATAGTTATAGAGATCGCGCATGGCCTGCGTGAAACTTTTCTTGGTGTTCTTATGAAGATTGGAAACAGCAATTCGCGATGCGAGCAAGGCATAATCAGGATGGCGCACCGTCATCGTCGCAGCAGTTTCTGCCGCGAGGTTGTCGAGTTCTGTTGTAGTGACTCCATCATAAATTCCTTCGATCACCCGCTTGGCAACCATGATGGGTTCTACATGTTCAGGAGACAATCCATAGCACAATTTCTCGATGCGGGCAGTGATCTTGTCGAACTTAACGGTTTCGGTTCTGCCGTCTCTTTTGATTACAAACATGGGAGTGGAATTTTGAAATTTGAAATTTGGAAATTTTCAATTGCCTCTTATTCGACTTATACGAACTAAATTTTTATTCATCTTTTTCTTACCTGCTTATTTATCCTTGAAGTTTTTCCTGAAGCAGTCAACATCGCTGTTAACTCAGATGCTTCCTTTAACAAGGAAGAAATTCGCTTCGCTGGTAATAGCTCGATATCAACAATCAATTCGAGCCAGAGTTGAGTTTCATCCGATTCTTCCTCAGCAACTTTTATTTTGTAAATAAAATCTGCATCGCTCCTGGCTCTGCAGGCAGAGCGATAATTTGCTGCTACAGAAGTTCCCGACCGCAATTCCTGTTTGCCAATTTCTCTTCCAACAATATCTTTCGGAAGTGCCCGAACCATTTTAATAATTCTAGCCGCAAACGCCTTAGTCCTTCTTTTTAGATCTTCAGGATTCATTTGGGCTTATGTTGATTTTGGAGAATTGAAAATTTCTAAATTTCAAAATTGAAAATCCGACCTGTCCCGATATTTCCTTCGGGAAATCAAAAGTCTTCTTCTAATGAAAACACTCCATTGGTGGCTGCCTGCGATTTTTTCTCACCATTCTTCATCACACCACTCTTCTGATATTCGCCGACACGCTTCTCGAAGAAATTGGTTTTCCCCTGCAGTGAAATCATTTCCATAAAGTCAAACGGGTTCGATGCGCCGAACATTTTCGGATAACCCAATGCGCCAATCCAACGATCAGCAACGAATTCAATATACTGACTCATGAGTTTTGCATTCATACCGATGAGGTCAACGGGCAATGCATCGGTGATGAATTCCTTTTCAATTTTTACCGCATCACCGATCATTTCATACACCCGCTCTTTCGAAAGCTTGTTCTGAATGTATTTGCTGTAGAGCAGGCAGGCGAACTCGCAATGCAGCCCTTCATCGCGCGAGATGAGCTCGTTGGAGAAACTTAAGCCCGGCATCAGTCCCCGCTTCTTCAGCCAAAAGATGGAGCAGAAGCTTCCGGAGAAAAATATTCCTTCCACAGCAGCGAAGGCGACAAGCCGCTCAATGAATGTTCCCTGTGAAATCCACTTGAGCGCCCACTGCGCCTTCTTCTTTACGCAGTCAACGGTATCAATTGCATGGAACAGATGATCTTTCTCTGCAGGGTCTTTTACATACGTGTCAATCAGCAGCGCATACGTTTCGCTGTGAATGTTCTCCATCATTATCTGAAAGCCGTAGAAGCACCGGGCTTCAGGAATCTGAACTTCCTCCATAAAACTGGTGACGAGATTTTCATTTACGATGCCGTCGCTTGCGGCGAAGAAGGCAAGCACGTGAGAGATGAAATGCTTCTCTCCTTTATTAAGTGAATCCCAATCTTTCAAATCCTGGTAGAGATCAATTTCTTCGGCCGTCCAGAAACTTGCTTCATGCTTCTTGTACATTTCCCAAACGTCAGGATGTTTGATTGGAAGGATGACAAAACGGTCTTTATTTTCTCTCAGCAACATTTCATTGCTCTCTTCTTTGGTACGCTCAATCATTTTTTAAGGCGATGATTTTTTATGTTCTTCATTCGGTGAAGAACAGCAGGTGGATTAAAAATTTGGTTCTGAATTCAGGAAAGTACTACACTACCTCAGCAGACAACTCAGCTCATATTGATCATACAAGATTATTTTTCTGTTAACTGAACTCCAATTTTTTTGATGAACGTTTTGCACCACAACTTGTGAATTGTCTTAATACTGTGAAATGATTGTGGATATAAAATGAAAGATGAAATGATTTGCCCGTGAAACGAAGAAAAATTATTTGTGGACAAACTTGTCATTGATTTTTTCATACGGGTTGTCACAACATTTTGAGACTGTACGATCATCCTCTGATGTTTTAATTATGTCAAAAGCAAATTGTATATCTTTACCGTATACACAAAAAATATGGACACAGCTAAAATTTTTAAGAGCGGAAACAGCCAGGCAGTACGGCTTCCCAAAAAGTTCAGGTTTCGCGGAAAGGAAGCTTATATTAAAAAGTTAGGCGATGGTATTTATCTCTATCCGAAAACAAAAGATTGGAAGCCAATGATTGATGCGCTGCAAATGTTTTCAGATGATTTTATGAAAGAAAGAAACCAATCTTCCTTTGACAAGCGGGAAAAATTATTCAAATGATTTACCTGCTTGACACCAACATCTGCATCTACCTTATCAATCGAAAGCCTTCAGATCTTATTGAGAGGATTGAACAAGAAAAACCTTCCGATGTAGGTCTGTCTTCAATCACTGTTTCGGAGCTTTACTATGGAGTATACAAGAGCGTGCAAGTGGAAAAGAATCAGACAGCGCTCGCACAATTCCTCATGCCATTTGAAATTATTCCTTATATCGCAGAAATGGCGGAGCAATTTGGTAAGGTAAGAGCAGCACTTGAAAGAAGAGGGAAACCAATTGGAGCGTACGACATGCTCATAGCAGTGGAAGCGCTTTATCATGACCTGACATTAGTAACAAACAATGTGAAGGAATTCAATCGCATTCCTGAATTGAAAATTGAAAACTGGCTTAAATGACTTTCTGAAAATGAAAACCTCCGAAATAAACCTCAACATCGAGCTTGACGATAAAAATATTCCTGAAAAAATTTCATGGAATGCTACTGATGCTGAACCCGGAAAGCACGAATCTGCTGCAATGCTGCTGGCACTCTGGAATCCGAAAGAAAAAACCAGCATGCGCATTGACCTCTGGACGAAAGACATGACCATTCCTGAAATGAACATTTTCTTCTTTCAAACACTCCTCGGCCTCAGCGATACCTTCGAGAGAGCTACGCATAATAAAATTGCAGGCGGTGATCTCCGGCAATTTGCAAAAACATTTTTCGAGAAAGTTCAAAGTAATGGTTGAGGAATTTATTTCTGAAAAATTCATACGCTCTAATTTCTTTCGAGCATAAGCATCAGCAGATACACCACTATGCCGGCAAAATATCCGAACAGCGCTGTTAAGCTTATTCGCTTCAGATACCAGAAGAACCCGATATTCTCCATTCCCATTGCAACCACACCGGCAGCAGAGCCGATGATCAAAAGACTTCCACCTGTCCCGGTGCAGTAGGCGATTAGCTCCCAAAGTCTGTCGTCCGTTGGAAAGTGTGTGAGAGGATACATGCCCATCGTAGCCGCAACAAGCGGAACATTGTCAATCACAGATGAAAGCAGGCCAAGCGTCGTCACAATCACAGTTTTATTCCCGATCACCTTATCCATCCAATCGGCAATAGAGGTTAAGATGCCCATGGATTCAAGAGACGCCACAGCCAAAAGAATTCCGAGAAAAAACAAAATAGTGGCGTGGTCAATTTTTGAAATCATGTTGGAAACACGAAGATGTTTTCTCTGCTCACGGCCTGCGTGAACAATTTCAGTGACTGCCCAAAGCACGCCAAGGCCAAACAGCATTCCGATGTAAGGCGGCAAATGCGTAATAGAAGTAAAGGCCGGAACAGAGATCAAAACGCCAATACCGAGATAAAATACTAATCCCGAATACGGTTCCGCATGCGGAAGATCCGGATCGGGATCAGGGCGTTTGAAAGTTCCTTTAATAAAAAAGGATTGACAAACTACGGGAATCAGTAAACTGAACACAGCCGGAAGAAAAAGTTGCCGGATGATGTTGAGTGTTGTAACCTGTCCGCCAATCCATAACATGGTTGTTGTGACGTCACCAATCGGGCTCCATACTCCACCTGAATTAGATGCAATCACCACCATGCTTGACATAATCATCCGCTCTTTTTTGTCGTCTACTATACTTCGCAGCACTGAGATCATCACGATGGCCGTAGTGAGATTGTTTAATATCGTGGAGAGAATAAACGTGATGATGGAAATAATCCAAAGCAATTTAATTTTTGAAGTGGTAGTAATCAGGTCGGTGACAATGCGGAACCCTTTGTGCGTATCAATCAATTCAACAATAGTCATTGCTCCCAGGAGGAAGAAAAGAATTTCAGAAATGTCGGAAAGATGTTCGCTCAACTGATGAAGAGCTGTGTACTGATCAGTTGAATTGCTCAGCATGTAAACCAGCCAGCAGGCAACACCCAGCAACAGCGCAGTAGCAGTTTTGTTTACCTGTAAATAGTTTTCGAGCGATATGGCTGCGTATCCCGCAATGAATATCACCGTTATAATTACTGAAACCATCGTGAGCAAAATAAGACGTGGTATTCATAATTGCTAAGAAGAATCTAAAAACTTAATTGATGCTTCCAAGCTGAGCAGCATTGAGCAAATTAATCTGCGACAGGATATTTTTCTCGCTTAGTTACCTCTGGCAGAAGAACTACTACTTAACGTGAGTTCGGGGTTAGAAATCAAAAACATTCCGAAGCTATTGGTCGGGATAAACAAGTCTCAAAAGCAGGAGGGTAAACCTTATTACCTTAGTAGAAAATAATCATTCATAAATCCAAACCTTATTACCTTATCATTAAAATTCAAAACAAATAAGGGAATAAGGTTGAGAGTTCAGATGTATTGAATTCTACTAAGGTTAAAAAAAATAATCCCGAACTCACGTTATTTGGATTTCATTCTGTTCACAAGTTTTCCAATAGTAAGACCTTGAACGATGATGGAGAAAAGCACGATGATGTAGGTGAGCGAAACCCAGAGATCTTTCATCATTTCTGGTCGAAGCGAGAGGGCAAGTGCCACGGAAATTCCTCCTCTCAATCCGCCCCAGGTAAGAATCACGATGGTGCGGTGACCTATTTTTTCGGTGAAGCGAATCATCAGCGCCGGCAGAAGGATGGAGATGTATCTTGACACCAGCACGAGTAAAATGCCAACGGCGCCCACAATGAGGTATCTTGAATTGTAATTGATCAGCAGCAATTCAAAACCAATGAGCACAAAGAGCACGGCATTAAGAATCTCATCAATTAATTCCCAGAACTTGTCAACGTACTCGCGGGTAGTTTGCGACATGGCTTTTGCTTTCCCCTGGTTCCCGATAAGAATTCCTGCAGTTACCATCGCCAGGGGACCCGATACGTGAAACAAATCTGCAAGTGAATAACCACCCATCACCATTGCCAGCGTGATCATTACTTCCACTTTGTATCTGTCAATGGATCGCATGAGCAGAAAACCGGTGTAACCAATAAGAGCGCCCACAGCGATTCCACCGAAGAATTCTCTGATAAAAAGGATGATAATTTTCAGCACATCAATACTCGCATGCTCTTCCGCGGCATAGTCAAAAAGGCTGATGAAGACTACAACGGCGACGCCGTCATTGAACAAGGACTCTCCTGCAATTTTTATTTCAAGCGACTTTGGAATTTTCGCTTCCTGCAAAATGCCGATCACAGCAATGGGATCTGTTGGTGAAATGAGTGCGCCGAAGAGCAGGCAGTAAATGAACTGCGGATGAATGTGGAAGAGTGGCAGCAAATAAAACAGCGCGGTACCGATTACAAAAGTGGAAATGACTACACTCAAAGTTGAAAACAACAACACAGGCAGACGCTGTTTTTTCAATTCATAAAGACGGATATGGATGGCTCCGGCAAAGAGCATGAAGCCAAGCATGTATCCAAGAAGGAGCTCGGAGAAATCAAAACCCTTTAATACCTTTTTGATGTCATTGACGCTATCCGGAAAAAATTTTCCTATTGCAACCAATATCAGCGAGGCGATGAGCGCCATCACCATTACGCCGATAGATCCAGGCAGCTTGAGAAAACGAAAGTTGAGGTATGCAAATAATGCGGAGAGAACAATGAGGATTGCGAAAGTGTCATACAGAGTCATTCAACAAAGTTTACGGCGATCTAAAAGATTGATTGCGCGCTGAAAAATCTTCCGCTTAAAAGTAGCGAAACCCCGTCAGTGGCTTTTCGCCCTGACGGCGGTTAGTGCGTGTGGAATTTTCCCGCGAACTATTTTCATTGCCCAGGAGTTTACGATTCTAAATTTCCAATCATGAACATCAGAATCCTTCGACGTGAAGAGCAAGTAGACGGTCAATTCAACGGTGGCGCCGTTCTCGAAAAGCGCCCAATAGTTTACCAGGGAGAAAAAACATTTCCGTATTCCAATCTCTTTTACTGGGCACATGCATGGAGTGAAAAAGGAAGCACCATCGGCCTCCATCCGCACCAAGGGTTCGAGATCATGTCTTTTGTTTTGAAGGGAAGCATCGAGCACTATGATACAAAGAACAAAAACTGGATTCCGTTGAATGAAGGAAGTGTGCAGATCATCCGCTCGGGCAATGGAATTTCTCATGCTGAAAAAATAAATCCGGGTGGTTCTATATTTCAAATCTGGTTTGATCCCAATCTCGATAAGTCACTGCGCAAACCGGCTACTTATGATGATTACGATAAGGATGCATTTCCTGAAGAGAAGAAAAACGGCTTGACGATTCGCACCTTCAAAGGTGAACATGCCCCAATTGAGATGGATGCTGAAGGAATTGCAATCAAAGAAGTCCGGCTGCAGAAAGGAAAACACGAATTGCAAATTCCTGCGGGAAAAATTCTCTCGGTATTTGTAATTGAGGGATCATTGCTGGTAGAAAATGAAAGAGTTAAGGCAGAAGACTTTTTCACGGTGCAGGAGGGAGATGTTATTTATCCGGAGGCTGAAGAAAATAGCTGGCTGTTTATTATTGAATCGCCGGCCGAGGTATCGTATCCTACCTATGCAAGCACGATGTAAGGTTGAAAGTCCTCATCTGTTAACCGGTATGTCATTCCCATAAAAACTCGAGATCGAAGTAATACCGGCTCCGGTCTATCTTGTCAACGTACAAAGTGGTTTCCTTTTTATCACCGAGTTTGAACATTAAAGTGGCCCGGTCTTTTGGTATTACCCGGCTTATAAAAGTTTCTGTTTTGCCGTTGTTGTTGAATTTGAAAACCAAAACACTTTGATATACCTCAACTATTTTAGTATTCCGCATTTGGTCTGTCAGGGCATTCCATGCCTGAATTTCTGCTTCGATGCTGAGTGTTGTAAGGGGGTTGCCCGTCCCATAGCGTTCCCGCTCTTCTGAATAGTCGTTTGATTTTATTTCGCACTTTGAAAAGTCAACTTTAATTTTTTCTCCGTTGGCTCTTAGATCTTCAATAAGTTTCTTTAACCGTTTCGTATCCCGGACATCTTTAACTGTTGGAGTGAACCTGAGCACAGCCCAACCTGCTAAAAACATGACAAAGCCCAGGAACCAAAAAAGAAATGGATAAGGAATGCTCTTTCCCGAATATTCCCTGAAAAAGGTTACTGTCAGAATCCCAAGCCCGAATAAAATGTATGCACTGATTCGTCTTGCCATGGCGGTCGTTTAAAAAGAACTTCAGTCTCACAAATATCAATGACACTTCTGACTATACCAAGCATGGAAGAACCACTGTCTTTTCTCATTGCGTGAAAGGTTTTCTGACTTTAACTGCAAATCCCTGCTACCTGCTAATGGAACACCTCAAATTTGCGGCTGAAAGCTCCTGAAGGAGTTGATAGGATAGCGATATAAATCCCGGGCAATAATTTAAGCACATGATGATCGAGACAAACCTGGTGGCGACCAACCTGATATTTTTTTTCATCGAAAGGTTTTGCAACAACACACCCTTTCAGGTCTGTGATTTTGAGTGAAACGGACATAGGCTGAGAAAGCCGGAAATCAAGAGTGGTGAAATCAATTGCAGGATTCGGGAAAGCAGGATACACCAACATTTCAGAGAGAGCGTTTGCTTCCGGCACAACTGTAAGCAGTGACTGAGTGGCACAAGCAGTCCATGTCTGCTGACCTGTTGCACTGTTACCACCTACCCAAAGTAAATGCACCTTTCCCCCGTAAGCATCCATTCCCATATAATCTGAATGAAGCCATGTTAATGTAGAGGGTTGCTGGCTCACTTGTATGTTTTGAAAAGTTTGACCCCCGTCACCGGACCATGCGAGGTAATAATTCAGCGTGTCATCAAAGTTATCTTTGTTCAGTCTTGCATCAAGGTATGATACATATACCCACCCTGATGATGGATCAACTGCCACGGTAGGTAATATCTGGTTGCGCGTGGTGGTGTCATCGTTGATGCGTTGTGTTTCCCAGGTTTGTCCACCGTCAATGGAACGTGCAAGGAAGATGTCAGCGTTCTCAGGACCATTTCTCAGATCATCCCAAACGCAATATAGATTTCCATTGTAAGGTCCTCCGCTTATATCGTAGGATAGTGAAGTGAACTGCGAAGTGGCACCCACGGAATGTTCTATAAAGGCCGCGTAATCGTTGGCGGGCAGAACACTGTTGTCAACGATTATGGGTGAAGCAGTCCATGTGTTGCCACCATCGGTTGATTTCTTAAAATGAATTTGGTTTGGTAAGCCACCGCTCCAGGTAATACCGATTTCGCCTGATGGTCCTACTGACATTCCTCCTCCGATCGGTGGAACAAAGGAAGGATCAGAATCCAGCGTATCGCGGGCAGACCAGCTTTGACCTGCATCATCAGAATGATTCACGAAAAAGTAACCGGCAGTATTGCAACCACTCCCGTGGCGCAGCGTCCATGTGCTATAGATATTTCCGATGTAGGGCGACAAAGGAGACTTGTCCACCGTCATCCAGCTTTTGTCTTCAGTACACCCTATATCACCGAATACCGTTTCATTTCCCCATGTCAATCCATAATCATCAGAACGAAGTGTCCGGAACAGTGAATTTTGATCCATACCCTGGCAAAAAAAGTGACCGCTGGTATCGGCAGCAAGCACCACATCCCAGACAATAGGATGTATTGAGAAATCAGAGATCAAATCCTCCGTCCAGGTGAGACCACCATCCGTAGAACGATAGATGATACTGGGAAGCGTCGAAGCCATCAGATAGTCGGGGTTCTTTGGATTGATCACAATCGTGCATTCTGCATTGGAGGCAGAAGCATCTACCAGCACATTGGGAATAACCGGTTGAGCACTCAGGATGCTTTGCATAGTAAAGGCAGCGAAAAGAGTAAAATAGAGCTTAAGAATGGTCATATTGAGTTTTAAAGATAGCAAAGATTCGGTTAGTCTTGCAGTGTTGGCAAGTTTAGCGAAACAATAAATCAGAGACGTGCGTAAAGGATTGCCTGCCTTTGTTTTATGAAGCGCCGTCCTCTTCGATAGAAAACAGAGTTTCTTATGGAATGAAAAATATATACCTATCGTTATCGGTTCTTTTCTGCTCAATATATGGACATTCGCAAACTAATCAATCAACCCAATCTTCCTTTCCGGACTTCATTCGTGAAACAAAACAAATCGCGGAAATGGAAAAAAAGGAGAATGGCTGGAAACTTGGGACATTGAGAGATGTTGCCGGTAAGGGTTATAATATAATTTACCATCGTTGCCAGTGGAATATTGATCCGGGTGTTAACTACATCAGCGGATCTATTACTTCTTACTTTAAACCCATCTATTCGGCATCGGGATTTTCAGAAATTGATTTTGATCTCACTGATAATATGGTTGTGGATTCTGTGAAGTATCACGCAACGTCACTTACCTATAGCCAGCTTTCAGATATATTAGCCATCACACTGCCTTCTGTTATCGCGGAAGGCGTGCTTGATTCTGTTACTGTTTATTACCAGGGCGCACCGGCTGGATCGGGACTTGGATCGTTTGTGCAATCTACGCATGATGAAATTCCTATAATTTGGACAATGTCTGAACCATTTGGAGCAAGGGATTGGTGGCCATGTAAGCAATCACTTAATGATAAAATAGATTCCATTGACATCTATGTCACTTGTCCCCAAGCGAACCGGGTTGGCACCAATGGAGTTTTAGTATCCGAAACACAGAATGGCTCCAACAAAACTTATCATTGGAAAAGTAACTACCCCATTGCAACATACTTAGTAGCTGTAGCAGTTTCGGAATATTCACAGTATAGCGATTATGCAATCATGTCGAATGGTGACTCTTTGCAGGTATTGAACTACGTATATGCTGAAGACCTCGCAATGGCACAAAGCTTAACACCTGCGATTGTTCCTATATTAGAACTATTTGGCTCACTCACAATTGACTATCCTTTTAAGAAGGAAAAATACGGGCATTGTGAATTTGGATACTCCGGAGGAATGGAACATCAAACAATGAGTTACACAGGTATATTTGATGAATGGCTTACCGCACACGAGTGCGCCCATCAATGGTTTGGCGATAAAGTTACCTGTGGTTCATGGGAGGACATTTGGCTCAATGAAGGATTTGCAACTTATTTTGAAGGGTTAACACACGAGTATTTATATCCCGGCGAATGGGCAGATTGGAAAAATAGCGTTCGCTACTATATTGTCAGCTTACCCGACGGCTCTGTCCTGTGTGATGATACTACTGATGTAGACCGCATTTTTGACGACCGGTTATCTTATTGCAAAGGAGCATATCTCCTGCACATGCTTCGATGGGAACTCGGTGATGCTATTTTTTTCGAAGGGGTTAAAGAATATCTCAATGACCCCGCTCTTGCTTACGGATACGCAAAGACACCGGACCTTATACAACATTTCGAAACCGTAAGCGGCAAAGACCTGACTACTTTTTTCAATCAATGGTATTATAAACAGGGCTATCCGAGCTATCACATTCCATGGTATCCTGCAGGTAATTCCGTAAACCTCACCATGGATCAATCGCAATCCCATTCTTCAGTGGCGTTTTTTAAAATGCACGTACCTCTCGAATTCAAGAATGCAACTCATGATACCATAGTGGTTGTCAACAATACTTTTGCAGGACAGACATTTACTATCAACCTTGGGTTTATTGCCACGCAACTCATACTTGATCCCGATGCATGGATTCTTCATGCGAATGATAACACAACACTCTTATTATTACCAATAGGGTTGCTGAGCTTTACTGCCCAAAAAGCAGGTGACAAAACGGTCAAACTGGATTGGGAATGCGCGTCAGAAATCAATAACCATTACTTTACAATTGAAAAGTCAAAAGGAGAAACTGATTTTGCAACATTAGATACGGTTGAAGGCGCAGGCACCAGCGAAATCCCGTTATCTTATATAGCTTATGATGATCATCCTTATAAAGGAATGAATTATTACCGTCTAAAGCAGACCGATTACAACGGAGACATTAAATACTCGCAAATTGTGAACGTAGATTTCTCTGATGATACCTACTTTTTTGTATACCCTAATCCTGCAAATGATGATTTGAATATTGTTTCGGGTCAGGCAATTGAGCAAATTGTAATTATGGATGTAACAGGGCGCCATGTTTATGAGCAGAGAGAAAATTTTAATAAGGAAATCAGAATCTCTTTATCGGGCATAGCTCCCGGTTGTTATTTATTGAAGACGGTAAATAGTATGGGTGAAGAAAAATCGCAGATATTAATAAAGGGTGAGAGATAAATGTCGTGACAGTGTAACGACATCGTTTCCTCCGCACAAAAAGCGCGGCTGCAAACTAACTCCGCATTTCATCTGCACCTTCAGCAAGATCATCAACATACACAATGCGGTTTTTGAAGATATACACTTCGTGTCATTCTGAGGTACGAAGAATCTATACGAAATACAAACAGATGCTTCCTTCCCGAAGAAAGAAAATTCGGGACAGGTCGTCAGCATGACATACATAACATTTTCAAAAAATGGGACAGGGCATCATTTTGCGATTACCATTTTCCCCGAAGAAACTCTATCCCCCTCCCGCATCGTCACCAAATAAATCCCTTCAGCAAGATCATCAACATATACAATGCGGTTTACTTCACATGATTTTGTATCTTTGAACAAGTGAAGAAACAGAACCAAATATTAGTTGATGTTGAGATTGATAAACTGACAAACTCCATTGAAAATACTATTTCAGGTGATGTTTTTGACACTGAAATTTTTAAATTGTTTGCAAAAGATAGCAGACAAATAAACAAAGCTGAGTGGCAGTTTAAATGGTAAGAAGAAATCAAATTAACCGATCGCGAAACATACAAATTGGTTATAAGAGACAATCCCAAAATCATTCAGGGATTAATGAGTTTGAGTAATCGAGGTGACCATATTTACATGCATTTGATTGAAAGTGCAAAATTCAATAAAGGCAAAACAAAAATTTACGCAGGTGTTCCGGGCAACTTAGTTGCTTTCGCTTGCAAACTTTCATTTGATAACGGTTATGAAGGGTATCTTGCTTTTGATGCTAAAACGGTTTTAGTTAAACATTACCAGGAGACACTTTTTGCCACCCACTTTAAAGGAACGAAAATGATGATTGAAACTCCTGCTGCAAACAGATTAATTAACTTGTACTTTAAAAAATAAAACCAATGGGACTAATAAGAGAACCAAAAAATGTTGACTTCACTGTTCTGGATAAACCGTGGACTGATGAAGAACGAAAACAATTTAGTGCTTACATTAAGTTGAGAAAAGAGCAACGAAAGAAACGAGCCTCCCGCACAACATCTTTACGAAGAAAAGTGGTTGCATAATTCCAATTTTGTACTTCGCAGGAACAATGCCAATACATCTCGATCGCAGGTTGGCGTTTTACCTTTCTACCGCCATTTTCTTCGAAGAAACCCTATCCCCCTCCCGCATCGTCACCAAATAAATCCCTTCAGCAAGATCATCAACATATACAATGCGGTTTTTAAAGTATGGGTAAAGCGTGAGTTGCTTTACTGCGATGCCGAAAGCGTTGGTGATGGTGAGGGTGGCGGGTTGGTGGATGGTGTAGGTGATTTTCATATAGGAGGAAATCGGATTTGGAAAGGCATCCCACGGCTCGTCTAATAAAAGCGGTTTCCATTCCCCGGTAGCAATATCAAGCATTGCGATATTATGTATGGTATCAGTTGGAGTATATATTACAAAACTCCCTCCGGCATAAAGTCTATTATCAAGTATTTCAATTGAATTAACGCTACCGGTAGAAATTCCTATATCACTCCATGTTAAACCATCAAATGTTCTAACGTCAGCTCCACTAGGACTAACGCCACCGGTATAAAGAAGACCATTATAATTTTTGAAGCTTCGAGGCCAAAAATTCAAATTAGTATCTACAGCGTACCATTGATTACCATCCCATTTTGCAAAGCCAAAGCAATAAGTGCCACCTGCATAATAAAAAGAACCCGATGCATATAGGAAGCCATTGTAAACACCAAGTGCAAATACTGTTTCGCAACCCATGCAGGGCCCTGAGGTACCACTGTCCAGTGAATGCCATTGGCTGCCATCCCATCGTGCAATGTTGTTGCATAACACACCTCCTGCTGAATCAAACTTACCCGCCACGATCAGGTCTCCGTTATAGATTGCCATTGCTCCAATATAAGCCCCTCCGCTATAAGCACCGTAGTTTGTTACGCCACCACCAGGAAAAGGGTGCCAATGATCATTGTTTCCGAGGAATGCCAATCCTTTAGCTGAGAATGCGCCAGCATGGGTAAATGTGCCGCCCGCTAACAATCGCCCATCATATTCTATTAGATATCCAAGCAAATCATCAAAATAAGGATCAACCATATCCCAATCGCTGCCATTCCATCTGTACACCTGTTCACCAGAATTATATAACTCTCCATTAAAAGTTAAGAATTGACCAACTGCATCATCTGAAATTGACATATCGGACCAAGTGACTCCATTCCAATTTGCGCATTGTAAGGCAGGAACATTACCTGCCGTATCAAAATGACCATCAACATATAGAACATTGTTAACGGTGTCGCCTAAAATCCCCAATACGGTAGAGCTTATAGCTCCACCTTCCCAGGAGACTCCGCTGCCCAATGGCATCCATGTTTGGCAATAGCCATGAGAACACACTACAAGCCATATTTGAATAACCAAAATCTTTTTCATCCTTAACAAACATAGTGAATTTATTGTTACTGCTCTCGCTGCCTCCTAACCTCCTGAAGGAGGAACCTCTCTCGCATCGCGATGCGCGGCGGTCCTCCCTATAGGGAGTTAGAGGGCAGCGCAGGTTTTACCGCTGCACAATCACCTTCTTCGAAGAAACCTTATCCTCCTCCCGCATCGTCACCAAATAAATTCCTTCAGCAAGATCATCAACATATACAATGCGGTTTTTGAAATACGGGTAAAGGGTGAGTGCTTTACTGTGATGACGTAAGGGTTGGTGATGGTGGATGACTTGACATAGCATTAGTTGTTGCCCTAAATCTGCGGCGAGACATAATAAATATGCAGTGTATAACGATCACTATTTTCAATATGAAACATTTTGAAAAAGACAAGATTCTTTCCTCTAAAGCCAATGAAACTCCAATGCTTCGGGATTGCGAAATCACCTACTAAATTCTCGTGATCATAAACTTGCAAGCACCATGTTTCCTTGATGGTTGATAGATTCCATATCCTTATCGCAGAATATCCCGCATCCTTACCTGAAACAATAATGGATGAATCAGGAACTAAATAGATGCGTGCTAATAGCTTCAACTCCGGCTTTTGTTTTATTGCTCCATAATATGCACAACGATATCTTATGCTATCCATGATAAATCCGAACGCTAAATCAGGTAAAGTCTTTTTATCAAAATTTCGAATAAATCTGAGTGAATCTTTTGCTTCAATATGAACTCCATTTCTTCCAAACGTTCGTAGCAAATTACCATTCAAATCATAAACTTTTAACAGTGAGTCTGCAGCTTCACCGACAGTTATTTCATTTCTTGCATCATCTAATGAAATTGCCGCAAAATCAAGATATGGAAGAAACCCCCGTTCCGCGAAGTATATACTATCATGATGAATTAGGTATTGAGGGTTATAAACCCATTTAAGAAAATTAGTATCGCGACGGGTAACTAATGGATCCGCGCTTTTCAAATTTGGTATTTTATATGAAGCAACGATGTTTTTAGTATAAAAATCATGGGTCAACGATTGAATAGTATCAGTATCCTGCTTTCCATAATAGCAAGGCAAATAAACTTTATTATTTTTTTCAGAATAAAAGAAATCTGATATCATATAACTACCCCAGTAATGATCACTAAAAATACGGCAGAAGAAATAGCCCCCGACTTTAAAAGACTTATTAAGAAACAGTGGATGCAAATTGCCATCATTAAATACGTAGTAATGTTTGCTTAAGTAAAAATTTACTGGAAAATACTTATACCTCGGCGCAAATACTTTGTTAAGTTCAATTCGCTTATTGATACTCCCATTTTTATCAAGAACATAAAACTGCGAACCGTAATAATTAAGAATGTAAAATGTATCATCTTGACACTGCATTATTAAAGATGGTTGTTCATAAGCAGTAAAAGGAAGTTCAAAAACGGAAGAGTCAAAAACCGTAAAAGTTTGTGAAGAGTTAATATGATGCCTGCCGGTTGTAAACGATAATAAGGAAAGAACCAAAATCTTTTTCATCCTTAACAAACGTAGTTAATTTCCTTCCAAATAAACTTTCATTCCGCTTCTTCCCTATTTATCGGGATACCATACCCGTTCCGGTTTTTTTTTCGGCATCATCAGGGAAAGCTCTCAATTTTCCATTCCCTAACTTCGAACCTCATGCAGCACATCCTCCTTATCCCTTGTCTATCTTGCAAAACATAAACTGGCGATTATCATACACATCCTGAGCGACAGCGAGCTCGTGCAACGCTGCGTGAAAGGTGATGCACAGGCTCAGAAGCAGTTTTATGACCGTTTCGCAAAGCGAATGCTGGGCGTATGCTATCGCTATGTGCAGAATGTGCAGGAGGCGGAGGACATTTTACAGGATGGATACATCCGCGCCTTCCGGTACATGAAAGATTTCAGGAGCGAGGGATCACTGGAGGGATGGCTGAGAAGGATCATGGTAACCACGGCGCTGAATTTTTTGAAGAGCCAGAAGCATTTCAGGGAAGAGCAGGATGTGGATGCTGTTGCTGATCAATCGGGCGAAGAGGAGAATGCGCTGCAGCGGATGGAAACAGCAGAATTGATAAAGCTCATTCAGCAATTATCTCCCGGTTACAGGGCGGTGCTGAATTTGTTTGCAGTAGAGGGCTACTCGCACAAGGAGATCGGCGACCTGCTTGGCATCGGCGAGAGCACCTCGAGATCTCAGTACACGCGAGCAAAGCAGTTGTTGCAGAAAAAAATGGAAGAACAATTCTCATTCGGAATACATCATGCAAGAAGAACAAAATGAATTTGAGCGGCTGCTGAAAGAAAAAGCAGATCGCTTTGAGATGAAGCCATCGCCGGAAGTTTGGCAGGATGTGCAGTCAGCTATTCAGCAAAATCGCCGCCGCCCCTTTGCCTGGTGGTGGATGGCGGCGGCGTTGTTTGCTGTGCTGGGCACAGGCGCATTCTTTATGTGGCAGAATAAATCACAACAACATGCAAGTTCATCTGCGACTGAAAATAATCCTGATGGAAGCAACAGCGCAGCGAACAATTCTTCTTCTGAGAAAACCAATACAGAAAAAAATCCGGCAGCAATCAGCAGCGGCACTACTCCCCTTTCACAAAGTCAAGCTGCTGATAATACCCCTTCGAAAAATCAGGAAGAAAAAATTTCGAAGGGCAGGAATGAAAATGAAAAATCACGAATCGTTTCATCCGGCAATTCAAGAAATGACATTTCTTTGAGAAATGTCATTTCTAACCCGGACGAGAGCCTCAAGAAGAATGAACAACAAGAAGAGGTACTCTCATTACTATCATCAAAGGAATCAGCATTACCTTCTTTGAAGAATTCTATTCACGGGATACCTGTCCTCCGTAAGGAGTCCTTCGGACAGAACACTTCTATTGATTTTTCTTCTGCGTCTTCATCAAACCATTCATTCTATTTTGAAGCAGACGCAATGCCGCTGGAAAGTTTTGTCCGGAATCGTAGCTCTGTTTCTCCTGTAAGGAACACCCTTGGACTCAATAACTCTCCTTTGCCGCCTGACAACAGCTCTTATTCGTTCACAAAAGGGTTTTCTGCAGGAGGAAACTTCATATTGGAACAGGATAAAATATGGCTGTTCGGCATTGGCCTGCATCTTACCAAAACACACCTTGAAGCAATCACAGCACAACAATCTTTTCCGGTATACGACACCAGTTATGTTTTTGACGGGAATGCATACCAGCCGGAAATTGCATATACCGGTGACACTATAGTTTATCAATCGCAGGGTGACGTCAATCAATGGCTCGATGTCTCACTCATGACGGGTGTTAAACTTTTTCCTTCTTCTCCGAAGGAGTCCTCACGGACAAAAAATCATGTGCGCATCCTTGCCGGAGTGGGCTACTCACGGTTGCTTGCAGACAAGAATTCGCACACAATAACTCCGGAAACTTATGATGCCGCATCCTATACAGGCGCCGGCGCCTATGACACAACAGGTTTTATGACCACTACTCCCGTCTATTCATATCACAAAAATCAGTTCCAGTTGTTTTCTGAAATCAGCTATCAGCGTGATATCACTTCGCGGCTGAGTTTTACTGCCGGTGGGCAGCTTCATTATTACCCCATGAACCTGCTGAACACCACAGACATTTCTCAGCGGATGATGTGGGTTGGTTTGAAGGGAGGATTAATGTTCCGGCTTTAAATCATGCAGCATTCCGGCAATGCAGGTTGTCTTTTTAAAAATTGCTGCTATGAAAAAACTGATACTCTTCTGCTTCGCAATTTTTCTTTTCGCAAAAGAATCTTCTTCCCAAATTCCCAACGCTGATTTTGAAGATTGGTGGTACACCGGGCAAGGGACTATTCTCGCTGACTGGCAAAGCTTCTACCCTGACTTCGGCATACCCTGCCTTAGCCCGGATAGTGAGGCATACTCCGGTGACCGGGCAGCCCGGTTCAATAATTACGGGATAGCTTCTTACGCTTATACTAAGTTTCCTGTCACTTCAAAACCACTTGCCCTCACCGCATTTATAAAAGCAAACGTGGCGTCAGGTGATTCCATTTCTATTCGTGTAGTACTGTATCAATCATCCCAGGCTGTTGACAGCGGAAAGTGGGTTGGATATTTTAGTTTCAGTAGTTACACCGAAGTGACGGTTCTAATTTCAAACACCAATGCTTCAGCAGACTCGGCCCTCATTGATATTCGCGGAGGAAACAATCAAGCCACCGGTATGCTGATTGATCATCTTGAATTCGATTTCAATTTACAGGTACCTGACGTGTCTCCCTCTTCTGCCTTTTCTTTTTCAGTAGCTCCAAATCCTTTCAGCGAAGTATTGAACGTCACAATTAATTCTTTACGTGATGAGGTTATCACTTTGAAGTTAACAGATGCAGAAGGCAGGGCTGTGATGCAATTCGGTGATCTCAAAATTCTAAAAGGAGCAAACAGCATTTCTCTCAACACAACCGGTTTAGCTGCGGGTATCTATCACTGTATGTTGTTTGATAAAAACCAACATGCTTCCGTTGGAGTGCTTAAAGTAAAGTGACGGCATTGCTGTGAGGAGTTTTCAAACCTCAAACTCCAAACTCCAAGAAAATTTCAAGAAGAAAAATTTCAAAACACAAACTGGGAACTTTGTCCCGATTGATCTGGATGAAATTTTCCCGCAGTACTGCGGGATTGAATTTTGAATTTTGATTCTTGACGAATTCACTTTGGGGTTCTGGCTTGTCCATGTTAGGGAGTCAGAAAGCAAAGTGGATATTAGTGTTGCATCCTCCGGCAGCACGTTTGAGCTTTCCATATTTATTCCTCTTATTTTTGCAATCAAATTTCTACAGTGGAATTTTTTCAACCCCTTACAACTCTACTTCCTGAAACTTCGTTTATTAAATGCAGATGAAATTCGCCGCTTTAACTTTGCACTAAATTATTTCGCTTGAGTAGCAGGAGTTCAGTATCGAGACTATCTTTTGGAATGCTGCTGGTCACCATGGGCATTGTATATGGTGACATCGGAACGTCTCCCCTCTATGTGATGGCTGCCATTGTAGGCTCAAGGCCCATCAGCACCGAGCTCATCTATGGGGGCGTCTCGTGCGTGTTTTGGACGCTGACCCTCATCACTTCTGTGAAATATATCATGCTGGTGCTTCGCGCCGATAACAATGGGGAAGGGGGAGTGTTTGCCCTGTATGCCTTAGTGAGGAAGAGAGCGAAGTGGCTGGTAATACCTGCCATCATCGGCGGCTCAACATTGCTGAGTGATGGAATGCTCACACCGGCTATTTCCGTTTCATCAGCCATAGAAGGACTCCGCATCATAGATCCGGACCTTAACACCGTACTCATCGTCATCGGCATCATCGCACTGCTTTTTATCTTTCAGCGGGCAGGTACGCAAATCGTCGGGAATGCTTTTGGACCCATCATGCTGGTTTGGTTTCTCATGCTCGGCACACTTGGGTTTACACAAATCCTTCATCACCCGCAAATTCTTCACGCCCTTAATCCCTTCTACGCTTTTCAGCTTTTGAGAAATTATCCCGGTGGCTATTGGCTTCTTGGAGCGGTGTTTCTCTGCACCACCGGTGTTGATGCACTGTACTCTGATTTAGGTCACTGCGGAAAAATCAATATCCGCGTGAGCTGGATCTTCGTGAAGATTTGCCTGCTGCTGAATTATTTCGGACAGGCGGCATGGCTGATGCAATTTCCCAACATGGCCCGTTCCCAGTTGCCCGTGTCA
>DASRAJ010000066.1:0-6851 GCA_035638255.1 Chitinophagales bacterium | reverse complement strand
ATGGTTCTTTGGCGGCAGCTATCCGAATTGGGATCAGCCCCATAATGATCTGTGGCGATATGTTCCTGACACCACTTGCTACGGTTGCAATTTGATATTATCTGCAATAGGAATAGGGACCGCTGATGCAAGCATCTGCCTGAATGATTGCATTGACTTCTTTGATCTTTCCACCAACAATCCTACAGCATGGCTTTGGAATTTTCCCGGTGGTAATCCATCTTCTTCTACCGATCAAAACCCTGTAGGTATATGCTACAACTCAACAGGTGATTTTGATGTAACACTCATCACTACCAATGCAAGTGGGAATGATACGCTCACGCTCCCGGGGTTCATCACGGTAAATGCATTGCCCACACTGCCTGTCATTACTCAAAACATTGACACGCTACATTGTTCTGTGGCTAATGGCTATCAATGGTATTTCAGCGGAACCATTATTCCCGGAGCCACCAACCAGCAGTTGGTCATTTCACAAGCCGGTGACTATAGTGTAGTGATCACGAATGCAGCAGGATGTACCGCCAGTGATAGCATTGCAGCTCTTCTGATTCTTCCGCAAAGTAATTTCTCTTCAAGTGCGACGGCAGGTTGCCCCAACTCTTGCTTTGATTTTACGAATGCCTCGCTGAATGCAACCGGCTATGAATGGAATTTTCCGGGCGGGAACCCTTCATTATCCGTACAACAAAATCCTTCTAACATCTGCTATGCAAATCCCGGTGTGTATGATGTAACCCTGATTGCATCATCCAACTTTGGTTCTGACACATTGCTGCTGCCGGCTTACATCACGATATATACTCCGCCCCTTGTTTCCATTTCGCAGAATGGAAATACGCTCACTTGTAATCCTTCGGCAAATAGTTACCAATGGTACCTCGGCGGAAATCAAATTCCGGGAGCCACTTCACAATCGCTAACCATCACTCAAACCGGAAGCTATTGGGTGACGGTGACGGATTCAAATAACTGTGCTTACACAGACACCCTCCTGGTCACTTCCATCCCGTCACCGGACTTTGCGGCTACTGATACTCTGCTCTGTCAAAAATTCTGCATCAGCTTCACCGATCAATCCAACAACAACCCTATCTCGTGGGAGTGGAATTTTCCGGGTGGCGCTCCCTCTTCTTCCACCGATGAGAATCCAGCTAACATTTGCTATGATGTTCCCGGTATTTATGATGTAACGCTCATTACTACCAATGCAAGCGGAAATGATACGCTCACATTGCACGATTACATCACTGTCTATCCTACTCCGCCATTCCCCACTATCACCCAGGTTGGTTACACACTAACCTCCAGTCCCGCGACAACTTATCAATGGCAGTTCAACAGTATTGATATTCCGGGAGCCACCAATCAATCGTACACCGTTTTGCAAACAGGATATTACACCGTGGTAGTTGGTAATTCAAATGGTTGCAGAAATTCTCTCACAGTGTATATTTTAATCAGCGGCGTGAATGAAATGGACAACGAGGATAATATTTTTATTTATCCCAATCCTTCTGATGGACATTTAATGGTTGAATGGTTAAATGGTCCCGATCCAATCGGGATTGCCAGTGAAGTTTCAATTGAAGTGGTGAATGTGATTGGACAAAAGGTTTTTTCTTCCATCGAAGACATTTTTACTACACATTGGAGGAAGGAAATTGATTTAAGCGATGTCGCTCGCGGAATTTATTTTATCGGGATAAAAACAGGGACTGAATTCATAAAGAAGAAAATTTTGATTGCGGACTAATCATGAAGCAAATAATACCAATAGCGTACGCACTTTTACGTGCTACTCCCGATTCATCGGGATTAACCAAATTGATTTGCAAGCTGACCACTGCAATCTTAACTTCGTTCCGTGAAATTTTATTTTCACAAAACACTATGACGGCTTCATGAAAAAAAAATCCGCGCTTCTAATTTTTCTTTCTCTCATCTCATTCAAGCTCTTTTCGCAAACACCGGATTGGAGTACGACCGTCGCTTCCATCTTTTACAACAACTGCACGGTATGTCATCACAGTGGCGCGATTGCTCCTTTTGAGTTGATGACTTACAACGATGCCGTGGACCAGGCTTTCAGCATACAGGCAGATGTGAATGCGCGTAAGATGCCACCTTGGCCGCCTGATCCGAACTACAATCACCTGTGGCATGAGCGGGTGCTTTCTGATGATGACATCAACTCCATAAATGAATGGGTGGATGGCGGAATGCCTGAAGGAGATACAACACTTGCTCCCATGCCACCAGTTTACAATGGAAATTCTCTCATGGTAAATGCGGATGATACCATCGTTCTCCCGGCATTTACAGTACCCCAGCAGACTTTGGATGTGTACAGAACTTTTGTTGTTCATTCAGATTTTACGGACACTACCTACCTCAATCAAATTGAATTTCTCCCGGGGAATCCTGCCATCGTTCACCACGTTTTTATTTTCTACGACACTTCCAATGTTTCATGGATTGCTGATTCACTGAGTCCCGGTCCCGGTCTCTCGGGTGGTGGTCAGGGTGGATTCAGTCCATACTCTGTTTATTTCTGCGGATGGACTCCCGGAAGTTCGATGCTTGAGTTGCCTCCGAACATGGGATTCATGATTCCGCCCGGTTCTGATTTCGCAGTAGAGATTCACTATTCACCGGGAAGCACCGGTCAGACTGATAGCACAAGAATCAAATTGAAATTTACTGATCCCTCCATTCAGAACATTCGTCCTGTGTATGCGGAGCGCTTGCTGTACTGGCACACTCCTTCGCTCATTGATGGACCGTTTGCGATTCCACCTACCTATATAAGAACTTTCCATGAAAAATCTGATTCATTCACGGTTGATAAATCGTTGCTGCAGTTGCAGCCGCACAGTCATTTGATTTGTGTTTCGTGGAAAGTGTTTCTTGTCACAACACCCGGTGATACCACGAATCTCGTTTACATTCCAAGCTGGAATTTTAACTGGCAGATGGGTTACTTCCTAACCAAATTAGTTAAGCTTCCTGTAAACTCCCAGTTGTGGGGCGAGGCCGTTTTTGATAACACGACTAACAACCCGAATAACCCAAGCAACCCGCCGGTATTGGTGACGGCAGGCGAAACAACACTCGACGAAATGATGGCCTGCCGCTTCTCCATGCTCGACTATCAAGCCGGTGATGAAAATTATATTCTTGACAGCGCCTTCTATGGTTTGCAGACAGGAACACCCGTTTCATTTTTTGATTTGCCGTTGCAGGTATTCCCGAATCCTGCTAATGACGTTTTGAATTTCACCACCTCACTACCTGCTCATAATTTGAATTGGGAAGTGATGAATGGAATGGGCATCGTGATGAAATCAAGTTTTGAAACGAATGTATGGAAGGGAGCTTACGCAAAACAAATTGACGTGAGCGATTTACCCTCGGGAATTTATTTTCTGAAAATTCAATCGCGTGATCAGAGAGCGGTGAGGAAGATTTCTGTGGTGAGATGAGAATGTGACTTTCAACTCAATGGGCTATTAGCATAAATCACAAGAAAAATTATTGTTGAAGAACTAAATACTGTCAATAGAATCTTCGCTATTACAGAAGTAAGCTGTACCTTTTTGTATAAATTTAGTATCGACGGAAAGTGATAGAAAACAATCTCAATATCCTTGGGAGGAATACTTGAAAAAGCTGCTATGATTTCACCAGGATCAGATGAATAACCCCAACCAATAAATCTAAATGACTCAGGCTCCATTTCTATGGACCCCGTTTTTTGAAAATGTTTAAATACTTTAATGATTCTGCTTTTAGATCTTCCCAATATTGTCAGAGAGATCATTAGACCTAATCCACTAAAAAAGGATAGAAAACCCAAGAAGTTACTCACTGGAATTTATTTATCATTCTAAATAGTAAACATCTGGAAGGATATTACTCTACAACCACTTCAGCAGAAAACTTTTCCTCAATAGCTTTTTGAACCTGCTCCATGAGCCATAGCGGAGTTGAAGTAGCGCCGCAGATTCCCACAGAACTTGCATTTTCAAACCATGAATCTTCCAATTCATTTTCATCAGAAACAAAATAACTGCGGGGATTCACTGCCTTGCAAACCTGGTACAGCACTTTTCCATTCGAGCTTTTCTTTCCGCTTACAAAAACAATTACATCGTGCAGCGCTGAGAACTTTTGCAACTGAGGCTCACGATTGGAAACCTGCCGACAGATGGTATCATTCACGCTCACCTCTGAGTTGTTCATTGCTGCAGCTCGCTGGCTGATGAGTTCAGCAAGGTGATAAAATTTTTCTGTGCTCTTGGTAGTCTGTGAGAAGAGAACAATCGGTCGTGAGAAATCAAGCTTGTGTAAATCTTCTTCTGAAGTGATGATGATCGCCTTCTGATTGGTTTGTCCCATCAGTCCATTCACTTCTGCATGACCGGGAATTCCGTAGATCACGACCTGTGCATTTTTCTCCAGCAGCTTGTCATAGCCAAGCTTCACGCGGTTCTGCAATTTCAAAACAACAGGACATGAGGCATCGAGCAATTCAATGTTGTTTTCAAGGGCAGTGATGTACGTCTGCGGCGGCTCCCCATGCGCGCGAATGAGCACCTTGCAGTCATGAAGTTTTTTCAGGTCTTCATGATTGATGATCTTCAACCCCTTTGCACCAAGCCGCTTTACTTCAATATCGTTATGTACAATATCACCAAGACAATACAACTCATGCGACGAATCCAATTCATCTTCCGCCATCTGAATGGCATACACCACCCCGAAGCAGAAGCCGCTGTTTTGATCTATTGTTACCTGCATGCTACAAAGTTAGGGTTGAATGATTGAATCGTCTCCCCCGAAGTCGTCATTGCGAGAAAACTGCGAGAGTTTGTGCGAAGCTTTTCGAAGCAATTCCCCCGAAGTCGTCATTGCGAGAAAACTGCGAGAGCTTGTGCGGAACTTTTCGAAGCAATCCCCCCGATTTAGCGAACATTAAATTCGTGGGGATTGCTTCGTCACGTCTGCGCACAGGTTGCATACGCTTCGTTCCTCGCAATGACGATTTGGGCGAGACCATTAAGCCATTTTTTCTCTCGCCAATTTCAAAATGATATTGAACTGCTCATCAATCGAAAGATGAGTATTGTCAAGTGTAATGGCATCATCTGCTTTCTTCAGAGGAGCAGTAGTTCGTGTGCTATCAGTCAAATCTCTTCCCGAAAGATTCTGAGAGATTTGATTTTCTGTCACCGGAATCCCTTTCTCTTTCATTTCATTGTAACGGCGATCACTCCTTATTTTCTGTTCGGCGGTGAGAAAGACTTTCAATTCTGCATTTGGAAAAACAACGGTACCGATGTCTCTGCCATCCATCACAATTTTTTTGCTTGTCGCATATATACGAAGCAGTTGTGAAATAAAATTTCTTACTGCCGGAAGGGTACTCACCTCGCTTACAGCCTCCGAGACTTCCATGCTTCTGATTTTTCCTTCAACATTAACTCCGTTCAAAAAAGTTTTTGATTGATTCCCCTCAGACCTGAACTCAACAGCGATTTCTCTCAAAGCTTTCCTGACCTCAACATCAATTTTCCAATCAATGCTGTTATTCAGAAAATACAACGTTACCGCACGATAGAAAGCACCCGAATCAACATACTTGTAGTGAAGTGCGGCGGCAAGCTGTTTTGCGATGGTACTTTTTCCACTCGATGCAAATCCGTCAATGGCAATGATGATATCCTGCGACATTCGCCAAAGATAAAAGAACGAAGCGGGAAGCATCGCGGGTCGCGATACGCGTATCGCGATTCGCGATCATCACATCCTCTTCCCAAACAACTCATCGAGATTCACGCTGAGTGAGAGATGGTTCACACCATCAACGATGTTATAAATGGAGCGCCCGTAATCGAAGCGGAAACGATTGATTCGTAATCCCGCGCCGAAGCTGAATCCAGCAAGGCCTTTGCGGTTTTCAAAAGCAAGCTCCTGCCGGCGCTGATGATTGTATGCGATGCTGATCCGGAAACTTTTTCCGAAATAAATTTCAGTGCCGATAATAGTATGAAGAAAAATTTTATCGGCCGTGTAAGTCTTGATTTTTGATTGCTGTGATGAGTCAAGAAGAATGCTCGTGGTAGTTTGTGCATTGGGATCATCGTAGCGAATGTCCCAGCGGTAGAGATCGTGCAGCACGAGTGAGAAAAGAAAGGGAGTGTGCTCGACCCGCTTTGAAATGCCGGCCTGCAAATCAAAAGGGAGTGGCTCGCTATTGTCGCTGGTGTAGGATTTGAATTGCGTTCCCACGTTCTTGAATTCAACAGTGGCAGTAAATCCCTGCGCCGAATCATGATAGCATCCCGCAAACGTGACGGCAGCGCCGCTTGCGGTATATGATTCAAGACGACTGGTGAGATAGGTAAAGTTAATTCCGTAGTGAAAACGCTCCGCATATTCTCTTGCCGCGCCAAGTGTGAGCGCATACTCGGCTCCGTTAAAGGTTATGCCGGTGTTTCCAAGTGCATCGGTAGCGGTGAATGTCCCGTAATCCAAATACTGGATACCGGCATTGAACGTGGTGCCGATCTTATGAATGTTGTGGACGTAACCAACATAACCGGCTTTGATATCCGCGACGTAATCAATGTAATTAAGAGAAAGATGATTGTCCATTCTCAAATTTATGAGCGAGGGATTTTCATAAGCGAGTGAAGCATCATCATCGAGAAGTGAAATAAAAGTTCCTCCCATGGCAGTGGCTCTTGCAGAAGGTGATTGATTTAGCACATGAAAGACGGTGGTGCCGCCAATTTGTGCGTGAGCAATTACATACGATAAATCACAAACGATAACCAATAAGA
>DASRAJ010000065.1:0-44561 GCA_035638255.1 Chitinophagales bacterium | reverse complement strand
TCAGAGGTACAATTGAGGGAATTCGCTGCACAACTTGGGAGTGATTGTGCTTTCTTCATCGGGAACAAGCCGGTCATTGCAACCGGAAGAGGTGATGAGTTGCATCATTTTGAACTTGTTCTTTCTTCGTACCACATTATTGTTGTAGTTCCGCCAATTCAGGTAAGTACGGCTTGGGCGTATGAATCAGTAGGCAGTAGGCATCCCGATGCATCGGGAGCAGTAGGCAAAAAAAAATTGAATGAAATAGTTCAACAGCCCATAGAGAATTGGAAAGAAGAATTGAAAAATGATTTTGAAGAAATTGTTTTCAGGTTGCATCCTGAAATTGAGGAGATCAAAAATCAGCTTTATGATCACGGCGCTTTGTATGCTTCCATGAGCGGCAGTGGTTCTGCAGTCTATGGGATTTTTAAGGAAGAATCGCTAACAATTTCTTTTCCGGTTTCCTACCATATTTTTAAAGGCCGCTTATGATTTTGTCCACAGGACTCTGCAAGCAAACTATTTTATCACTGTTTCCCCGATGGAGTCCGGAGTCTTTCGGACCGGATTTATCCTACGAAGCTTTAACCAAGGAGGACTCCTTAATCATCTTCACAAACTCATCAAACAAATAGCGGCTGTCATGAGGACCGGGGGCTGCCTCAGGATGGTATTGCACAGAGAATGCGCGTTTGTGTTTCAGGCGTAAGCCTTCTATGGAGCGGTCATTCAAATTGATGTGAGTTATCTCAACATCCTTTGAAGATTTTATTGCTTCCGGATCAACTGAGAATCCATGGTTCTGCGAAGTGATCTCACATTTTCCGGTGATGATATTTTTCACAGGATGATTCAGCCCGCGGTGCCCGTGATGCATCTTGAAGGTAGGAATATCATTCGCAAGAGCCAGCAATTGATGACCCAGACAAATTCCGAAAAGAATTTGATCATCATCCAAAATTTCCCTCACCGTTTGAATTGCATAATCCATCGCCGCAGGATCGCCGGGACCATTGGAGATAAAATAACCATCCGGATTCCACGCTTTCATTTCTCCATACGAAGTTTTTGCAGGAAAAACTCTTACATGGCAGCCGCGATCTACCATACACTGCAAAATGTGGGACTTGATTCCCAGATCGAGCGCAGCGATTCTTATTTCTGAAGATGGATCACCGGCTTCATAGCTTTCTTTTGTGCTCACGAGTGAGGAAAGCTCCAGCCCTGCCATGGAAGGAACATCGTTCAGTTTCTTCACAAGAAAATCAATATCGGTGGTCTCTGAAGAAATGATAGCATTCATAGCGCCGCGGCTGCGTATGTGGCGCACAAGCGCGCGCGTGTCAATTCCTTCAATCGCCACTTTATTTTCCTTCCTGAAATAATCTTCAATCGAATGAGCCGCCAGTTCCCTTGCATAAAAAATGTTGAAGCTCTTGCAAACCAATCCTGAAATTTTGATGGATGCGCTTTGAATTTCTTCCTCCAAAAATTTATAGTCACGCACGCCATAGTTGCCGATGTGGACATGTGTGGCAACAAGGATTTGTCCGAAGTAAGAAGGGTCAGTAAAAATTTCCTGGTAGCCGGTCATGCCGGTGTTGAAGCAGATTTCGCCGGTGGCAGTTCCAATGGCGCCGCCGGCGTTGCCCTGGTATACAGTTCCATCTTCAAGAAGTAATACTGCCGGAATTTTCACGAGAGAAGAATTACGCAAAAGTAAAAGTTTAAAAGCAACAGAATTTGTATGTTGAAAAATTCTTTCTGCATGGTGTGAACTTTCGGTTTCCTCTCAGGGTTTAGGGGTTAAATAGCAAGTGAGAATTACCTCCTCATAGTTCTTTCTGCAAAAAATTCGGCCTATTTTTGGCGTCATTTCCAACCAACCAACTTTCGACTAAATGAAGCAATTGTTTCTATTTCTTGCACTCCTGATTTCTGCTACTACTTTCGGTCAAAATTTCAAGTTCTGTGGTTCCACGGAAAAAGAAAGGGCACAGCGTGATGCGCATCCTGAAATTCTAATTGAGGAAGCTAAACTGAAGCAATTTGTGCAAGATTGGATTGCCAGCCATCCTGCTGATCTTCGTGATCTGACTACATACGTGATTCCCATTGTGTTTCACATTATTCATGATTACGGATATGAAAACATCAGCGATGACCAGGTGCGTGATGCCGTACGCATCATCAATGAAGATTACCAGAAGATCAATGCAGATACATCGGATGTGGTGAATCCCTTTAAGACTATTATCGGAAATCCAAAAGTTGAATTCCGGCTTGCCAATAAAACTTCATCGGGATTGTGCACAAATGGGATTAATCACATTCACTCGCTTCAAACCTACGTAGGCAATGATTATTCGAAGCTTGATGATTGGCCCCGCAATATGTACCTGAATGTTTGGACCGTAAAGGTGATGGAAGATGGCGTCGCTGGCTATGCGTATCTTCCTGCTACCGCGGGAATGTCGGGCAATGAACCCTACGACGGCGTGATTATTCTTTCAGATTATGTGGGAAGTATTGGTACCGGGTCTGCTTCTACTTCGCGCGCGCTCACCCATGAGATCGGGCATGCCCTGGGTTTAATGCATCCCTGGGGAAACACGAATTTTCCGGGTGTAGATTGTGGTGATGATGACATTAATGATACACCTACAACGGAAGGATGGACTTCATGCAATCTGAATGGAAGCGTTTGCTATCCGCCAATACTTGAAAATGTACAAAACTTCATGGAATATTCATATTGCTCAAGAATGTTTACCGATGATCAGGCGTCAGCGATGCAAGGAGCATTGAATTCTACCACCGCCAGCCGCAATAATTTATGGAAGTCAACGAATCTTTCGATTACGGGTACTTCTGACACCATCGAGCCCGTGTGTTCACCACAAGCCGATTTTTATTCAAACTATAAAATGGCATGCGTAGGTTCTGTAGTCACCTTTCATGATGTATCATGGAGCGGAGCTGAAACCAGCAGGTCATGGACATTCCAGGATGGAACCCCCGCAACGTCTACTGTTGAACTTCCGGCAGTATCTTTTTCGACTCCCGGGTGGAAGACCGTTACGCTTACGGCCACAAATGCCACAGGATCTAACACTGCTTCGCGCACCAATTACATTTTCATCAGCGATAACTCGAATGCACTCTATTCCCGCGGCTATTATGAGACTTTCACTGATGGAAATACATTTAACAATGATTGGATTGTAATGAATCCTGAAGGCAACAGCTCATTATGGAAACGGGTAACGAATGCCGGCTACCAAAGTGCTTACAGCGCAGAGCTGAACAACTTTCACAACAGCGATGGCGATATTGATATTCTTATCTCGCCTGCTTATGATCTTAGTGCCGGCGGCCCCGTGTATCTCGATTTTCGCTATACCTGTGCCACTGCCACCAATACCGTTGCCAACATCAATGATGGATTGTATATTTATTCAAGCACCAATTGCGGAGCAACCTGGGTCTTGCGGTCTTCCATTAAGATGACAGATTTAGCTAATGCCGGATATTATGGAATAGGCTATGTTCCTGCCGGAAGTTCACCCTGGGCTCCAAAGTCCATTCTGCTATCATCAGCTTTGTATCAGCCAAACGTCCGGTTCAAATTCGAATACAAGACTAACGGCAAAGGAAATAACATCTACCTTGATAATATTCAGATCGGAACAAATCCGGTGGGTATCAATGATCCTGCTGCTGCTTCGTTCCTCTTAAATGTTTTTCCCAATCCGCTCACCGAAAGTTCAGTGGTGGTATTGCATCAGCAGATTTCCGGAAACATGAACCTGCGTATTGTAGATATTACAGGAAGAATGATGAAGTCACTGAACAGCGGCTGGCTTGCTGAAGGCGAGCACAAGTTCGATTTGAAAGCAAGCGACCTTAATGGCGCGGGGATGTATTTCTTAGTGGCAGATGATGGAGTCATGATTTCGAGGGAGAAGATTGTGGTGCAGTAGAAGTACGATACACGATTCACGTAACACAACTCACGACTCGATGAGAGCCGCTTGTTAATTTGGAGGGCTTTTTTTTTAGAAATTTCCCTGACAAATTTCTACTTTCATTTTGCCTGGTAAAATGCAAAGCTCTCTACTTTGTGATGATCAATTGAACCATCCACTACCGTTGAAAGCCGGTCAACATAAGATTTAAGTTCAACAGACTGCTCATACTTTACCACCGCTTCCTCAGTTTCAAAAATTTCGATGTGAATAAAATGACGTTTGTCCTCAGCATCACGAAAGGAATGATAGCTCATACCCTTGTGTTCTTCTTCCCTAAGCAGGTGAAGATATCCGCGGATGATCTTGTGCACCGTTTTTTCCTTGCCTGCTTTTGCGTTGAATTTTAAAATGTGAACGATCATGCTTAGGAAATTTTGTTTTCATGAATGAACATCCGGATAGCCATTCTTATGAAGATAAATTCCGGACTTCCGTTGCGTCACCCTTGCGAGTTTTAGACGAACATAGCAGTTCGACTGACGAAAGAAGAACTCCTTACCTTGCTATGACAAAGGGAATTGAAAAGGTTTTTTTTCTTATTGCAAATTTTTTAGTTGGGGAAGAAATAAGAGTAAAATTTTATTAAGGTTTTCGCCACACAAAAACCGACCGCGGTCCTTGAGACCGCGTCGGCTTGCAAAAAAAGAGCCGCTCAAAAGAAATTTTTAAACGGCTCACTGAGACTGGCTATCCGAGTCAGTTGTCCCAGAAGATTAATGGGGTGTATAATGATGATGGCGGAACATGTTCGCCATTGTAAGAGTACTCTGTTTGCGGAAAGAGAAAGCGACGTGGAACTTCTGTTCCGTCTACTGCCTCCAACTCAGGCGCCGCATCTCTTCTATACCACGACCAATCTTCAGGATTAAGATAAAGTATGATCCATGCCTGGATCGCAACCTGCCTGATTGCATCATCCGCATTTGCGGGAAGCGTACCAGTGCTTGCGATATATGATGTGATATCGGCCTCTGCCACACCCAACTTTTGCATATTTGCAGTAATCGCTTCCTGGTAAGCGGCCTGGGCGCCGGCGATATCTCCTGATATTCGTAAGATGGCCTCGGCTTTTATTAATTCAAGCTCATCATAGCAAATGAATTCAACCGGAGAGTTAGGGCTGCCATAGTAAGCAGCAAGACCTTGCCCGGAAGCATCATTAGCGTCATCAATAAATATAGGATAGCGCGGGTCGCTCGTTGCTGTGAGTTCTGCGGCTAAAGTGCTTTGCGAAAAACTAATGTCTCCCCGTTGGGTGTTGAATTGATACCAGGGACCCGCGTTGGTTGACGTAATTCCAAAAACAAGTTGTGCATTGTCCCCATTGCCGGAAAATGATTGATCAATTTCATCAAGTGCTTCCTGTGCTTTTATAGCATCACCTTTACTTTGGTGAATTGCCAGTCGTGCTTTGATGGCATGACCAAACTTGATCCACTTTACTGCAGCCTCATCCCATGAAGAAGCGGTAGCAGCGTAAATAAAATCATCAGGTCCAGGAATAAGCGCTTCAGTAATCGGTTGATTCAGATCAGCGATTCCTTCATCAATTAATCTGCCTATAGAATCGTAAAGAACCTGATCAGCATCATAGGACGGATGTAAATTTTCAATGCCGAGGAACGCCTGTGAAAAAGGTGCGCTGCCCCATTCATCAGCTACGAGTTGAAGCGTGTATGCCATGAGAATTCTTGATACACCCGCATATTGATGATACCCTTTTTGATCGGACATCTGCATCAGCAGGAAATTGTTTTCCATTGTTTGCGCATAAAGATTCCCCCACGCCTGATCAAAATCCTGCGTAGTGAAAATGTAAGTATACCAGCCTTGCGCCTGGCGTGATGCACCGAGGGTTTGTTGCGTAAACATGGAAGTGAATCTTGAAAGCTCGCCTCCCTGGCTGTATCCAAGACTTCCTTCAACCGTGGAAAGCAGCGAACTGGGATTCACCGAATCGGGAGAATTTGGATTGTCATTCACCTGCGTGAAAAAATCTTTTTTGCACGAAGTGGCAATAAACATTGCGGTGATGACTAATACTGTGATGAGAATTTTTATTGTTTTCATTGTTCAGATTTTTTTTTCTTTCATGAGATGAAATCATAGGCCGATGTTCAATCGGATGCCGTAACTTTTTATGCCCGGATTGTTGAACCAGTCAAGCCCTTGTCCGTTCGCCGGCCCAATCAAACTCGTTTCAGGATCAACACCGCTATACTTCGTATGAAGGAAGGCATTGTTCGCAAATGCAGTGATCGCGAGCTGACTAATGTGAATCTTATCGAGAAGTTTAGATGGCACTGAATAACCGAGACTCAATTCACGAATGCGAACGAAGGATCCATCTTCAACGGTTGATTCTGCCGGACCAATAAAACTGCTTCCGATAAATTGATAATAGTATTGGTCAAGAATGCCCTGAGTACTAACGGTTGCACCCGGTCCTGCTTCTTCTGTGGTTCCGTCAGCACCGTAGTGAACGATATTTCCATTCAGGTCAACGTGACCTGCCATACCGGTGAATGTGGCCGTGGTTCCGCGATTGTCAGTAGCCTTCGAGGTTCCAAAATATTCCAGCGCGCCTTTTGTTCCGTTCCAAATATCACCTCCCTCACGCACATCAATTTGGCACCCAAACGACCAGCCTTTGTAAGAAAATGTGTTTATCACAGACTCAATCCAGTCAGGATTAATGTCGCCGATCGGTTTGTTCACAGCACCTCCGATTGGTTTACCATACCCCGGATCATTGGGATCGTCGTTGATTATTAGTTGTCCGTTGTCTGCACGCTCATAGGCATTACCATAAATTATTCCATAGGGCATACCCGCAACAGCATAGATGCCTCCATTCTGAAACCCTGACACGAAGAGATTATCAATGCCTGGCGCTAAGGCAACCACTTTATTTCTATTCATCGACCAGTTCTCTTCTAAGTCCCACTGGAAACCTCCTTTCGTTTTCACCGGCGTTATATTCAATGTCAGTTCAACGCCCTTGTTGGTTATTTCTCCGGCATTCAGGACAACTGCGGAAAATCCAGTCACATACGGAATTGCCACAGTGAAGATTTGATCTGTCGTCTTCGCATAATAATACGTTGCACTTACTCCGATTCTGTTGCGAAAGAAAGCAAGGTCAAACCCCGCTTCATACGAATTGGTGTTTTCCGGCTTCAAATTGGGATTGCCGATAACTGAGATAACACTCCCCAATGAAAAGCCACCGACACCATTGAAGGGATAGATGATACCGGTAGTAAATCCATCCAGAGGATTTGAAGAAACATAGTACGTTTTGAGAGATTGCGGCAATGCATCTTTTCCTACTTGTGCATACGAGAAACGAAGTTTGCCATAGGGGAAAACATTATTGGATGAAAGCCCAAGTGATTCTGTAAACACCCAGCCCAGGCTTACAGAAGGGTAGAAGAAAGTGTTGTCGGCAGCAGGCAATGTTGAAGAGGTTTCATCTCTTCCCGTAAGTGTCAGGTAAAGCATATTCTTGAATTCCAATTGTGCTTGTCCGTAAATAGCCATGGTTCTTTTTTTCTGTGTTCTTTCAACAGAGAAGAAAGAAGAGGCATTGGACATGTCAAAGAAGTTCGGGAGTGAAAGATTATTACCCTGTGAGAATTCTTCTTTGAAGTTATTCGTGAAGTAATTGTGTCCCAGCATCAGTGAGAAGTTGAAATCTTTTCCAAAGTCTTTGCTGAAACTCACGATCAGGTCAGAATTCACCTGCTGGCTATGATAATTATCAAGGATTAAAAGGCCGGTATTGAATTGATTCGAACCGATGTCATAACCATTTTTATTTTCCTGGTTGTATACATCACCACCGAGACGATATAAAATAGAAACATACTGAAACGGATTGTATTGCAACTCGAATGATCCATAAAAGCGGTTCAATGTTTCGTGGAACGGATTTCGGTTGATCACCCAATAGGGATTATCATATCCGACGCCACCGCGGTAATCGCGCTGGCTGCCCTCAGCAAGAAGGAACGCCGCCGGGTCAGTTGGGTCAGTGGTCCCGTTTGCATTATCGAATGTATTGGCCGAACGCAGCAACCCAAGCATAACACCTGAAGGATTGGAACCGGTTACTGCTTTATCACTTGCTGAATTGATATAAGTAAAAGTTGCCGACGATTTTAGTTTCGGCATTAGTGTTGCCTGCCCTGAAAGTGAAACGGTATTTTTTTTCTGGTTCGTGAGCGGGATTATTCCCTGCTGATTGATATTGCCAATTGAAAGACGATACCCGGAATTTTCATTACCCCCTGACAAAGCAAGACTGTTATTAAAGGTGTTTCCTGTTGTGAAAAAATCAAGCTGATCATACGGAACCACTTTGGTTTGCTTAGTAGGATCTGATTGACCGACAATAGAGCCGTGCTGATCGTATTCCATGGGAATGCCGTCCCGGTAGAGTGTATCAATCAAAGGACCCCAGGAAAATTTATTGTTGCTGCTGTTAGCCGTTGGACCGAGATATTCACCATCTATACCTTGTCCATACCGCGTCTGTAATTCCGGAAGTTTATTTGGATAGTCAAGAGAAAAAGAGGATTGGAAACTAACGTTGGTCGTCTTTTTTCCAATGCCTCCTCCTTTTTTTGTCGTGATGATCAGAGCACCGCTCGCCGCCTGCAATCCATACAGCGCTGTAGCAGCAGGACCTTTCAATACAGTGATAGAAGCAATATCAGCGGGATTGATATCAACACCGCGATTATCGGGAGCAGCACTGCCGAGATTATTTCCTGAGGCAGTAGCAGCAGTAAACCCTGTGTTGACCGGATCATAAATGTTGATGGAGTTGTCAAGCGGAATTCCATCCACAATAATTAGCGGTTGATTATTCCCGGTAAGAGAAGTTACACCGCGCAACCGGATATATGTACCACTGCCCGGATCGCCCGTGCTGTTGATGACAGTAAGCCCGGAAATTCTTCCGTTCAGTTCACTCAACGGATTTCCCTGTCCCGATTTATTTAATTCTTCGCCGCTGATAGCTTGCGCGGAATAGCCCAGCGCTTTCTTTTCTTTCGGAATGCCAAGCGCTGTTACCACTACTTCATTGAGTCCAAGCACATCTTCTTCGAGTGTAACGTTCACCGCATTTGATGAGCCGAGTGCAACCTCGGTCGTTTTGTATCCGAGATATTTAATAATGAGAGCACTGCTGCCTGATGGAACGGCAATGCTGAAATTGCCCTCTTCATCAGTGTACGTTCCGGTAGTTGTTCCCTTCACAATTATTGAAGCGCCAATGACCGCTTCATCTTTATTGTCTTTCACCGTGCCGGTGATGGTTCGTGATTGCGCCATAACCCCCTGCCACGAAAACCAGAGGATGAGAAAGCCGGTCATGCACCGGAAAAAATTTTTTCCCGATACACATCCTGATCTCATAAGTTGTTTGATTGAGTTTGTGTCCGATGCCGATAATCCCGATTGATCGGGACGGGATTTCACCGTGCGTCTATTAAAAGTAGAGTTCAACATACGTTTTGAATTTTGTTGGAATGAAAAATGAATTTCACGCTGATGAAAATCACCGATGCAACAGCATTCGATTTTCATCCACTAATAGATGAAGCAGGAAAAACATAAGGTTGTAAGAGAGGAATTTGTCTTCGACGTAAAATAAATTCTACGTCGAAAAAAAGCTTCGACGAAAAATTGATTGTGAAAAAAAGGGAATTGAAAGTTGCTATTCAATCATGAGCTTCACCACTTCTCTTTTTTCATTTGAAGTGATGGAAAGAAAATACATGCCGCTGGCAAGATTTTCTCTCTCGATGGTAAGTTGTGTTTTGCTTCCTTGGTGTGATGATTGATAATTGAAAGAAACTTCTCTTCCGTATTCATCAAAAAGTTTTATGGAAGAAATTTTTTGCTGGGAAGGGAGAATGATGATGGCGGAGGTGTGGAAGGGATTTGAATAAACATTCAAATCTTCATGCGCTTTCGGATCGTCTACCGCATTGTAACATAGAACTCCCTCATTTCCGAAAGTTCCCTGGCTAATCTGAAAAGAACTTGCGGCCGAGTTCAAAGAAGTGGTCGGAACGTAAAATGAGGCAACTTGAATTGTATCAATATCAACGGCTGTCATGATGTGTGTTTCGTCACACCCTACGTGACCAAAAGAATCAGTCTCTGCAACATAAATTTGATAGTTACCTGCATTGTAAATGCCTCTTCCGCCTGCAATGATAAATCCTTTGGAAATAGTTTCCTGAATAGATGATGCCGCAGTATTAAATCCGGTTGAACCAATAGATCTTGTCCATAGTGTATCGCCACCGCTGTTTGTTTTGACTAAATGAAGATACCCGGTTCCGGCACCGATGGGTCCTATTCCACCTGCTAAAATGAAACCGTCATCAGAAGTTTGCCTTACTGACGCGGCAAAAAAACTATTCGGATAAACACCAAATAACCTCGTCCAAAGTGTATCTCCAACAGAATTAGTTCTTATTAATAAAGTACTACCGAAAGCGAAAGCATTAACAATATATCCACCATCATCAGTTTGCTCCACATCATAGGCTACTTCCTGAACTGCATCTGTACCATAAGTTTTAGACCACTCAACATTTCCAACACTGTCGGCTTTAATTAGAATTACGTTGTATTCACTACTCAAGGAAGGGCTTTCAAGTCCTGTAATTATGAAGCCATGATCGGACGTTTCATGAATTGAGTATGGAAGAAGCCGGGTTGTTAAATCTCCATATTCTTTTGTCCAAAGGAGGTTTCCGTTTTGGTCAGTCTTTGCTAAGTGAATGGCAAAAGTTCCAGGCAGAGAGTACGGAAATGCTGTTGCATATCCACCATCGCTCGTTGCAACAACTGATCCCCAGAAAAATGAAAGATAATTGGCTTCAAACCTTCTGACCCATACCGTATCACCATTCATATCAGTCTTCAACAAAAAGACGATTCGGGATTGGTCCTCCATCTCCCCTGTGATTATGTAACCTCCATCTAAAGTTTGTTTAGCGTCAATTGCCCACTCGATATTGCTGCTTCCATAAGTTTTGCTCCATGTCACATCTCCATTGGAATTTGTCTTCATCAGGAAAGCATCAACACCTGTTGTTCCATTTGCATAAATGCCTCCCGAAATAACATATCCCCCGTCGGTGGTCTGTTGAACAGAACATCTCCCAGTGTATCCACCTGCTGTTCCGAAAGTCTTCTGAAAAGTTGTTTGCCCGGAAGCATCTTCATTTGAAAGAGATATAAAAATTGCAATGAGATAAAGGTGAGTGATATAGTTTTTCATTGCACTATCTTTTAATTGTAATGCAAGTTATGGCATTAAGTATCATCATTGTCAAGCATCGTGAATTCCGATTTAATCAGGAGAACTCGAGGTACGTGAATCGTGAATCGTGTTATGTGAATCGTGAATCGTATCCCTCACTTCACCGGGTACAACACAAACTGCGCATAATTATTTCCGGCAAAATACTTCGCCGCCAGCCGCTTGAAATCTGCACTCGTTAAACTTTGAATCTGGTTGGTGAAGTCATTGATCTCGCGGATGTCTTCTTTATTCATGTCGCTTTGCTGAATGGCCTGAAGCCAGAAACTATTTTGCTTCAACTGCACCTCGCGTTCTTTGAGCGTCAGCTCTTTTACTTTCAGGAGGTCCTCCTGCTTGCAGCCGTTGTTCTTGACGGAGTCAATCACGTTGTGTGCAGCGGCAATCAGCTTGTCTACGTTGTCAGGTGCGCACCCGAAGCTGATGTTCATCTTGTAGAGCGGCTTCGGATATTTTGAGAGGGAAGGATACACGCTCACGCCATACACACCGCTCATATCTTCACGCATAGTTTCGCGCAATTTGATATTGAGCAGGCGCAGGAGTGCGTTCACCTCATTTCGGTTGTGGCGGTTGTAATCAAATGTCCCATTGTAGATGAGAGTCACATAACTCTTCGGTTCACTTCCCTTCTTCACACTCTTGTTAATTTGCCCTCCGGGCGGAACAATGCCAAGGTCTTTGAAAGTATCACTGCCGCTCTTCGAAGGCAATGCTCCAATATATGTTTCAACGAAAGGTTTGATGCTCTCAGGAGAAAAACTCCCCACGAAGAAAAACGTGTATTCACTGGCATCGGCGAATCGCTCTTTGTAAATCTGGTAGGCGCGATCGAGATTGATTTCTTTAAGCATGTTCTCATCATCGGGGCGATAGCGATAGTTGTGATTGTACATCGTCACCTGCACCGTATCAAAGAGCACCCGTGTGGGATCGTTGTTTTGATTTTGAATGAAAGAACGTTGTTGCGAGATGAAGGCATCAAAGGCTGTTTGATCTTTTCGCGGCGCCGTAAATTTGAGATATAGCAATTGAAAAAATGTTTCCAAATCCTTCGGCGAACACGAGCCGCTCAACGTCTGCTGCAACTCACTGATGTTACCGGAAAGGCGAACAATTTTATCACTCAAATATTTGTCGAGCGTCACGTTATCAAAATCACCGGTGCCGGAGTTGTCCATGATCTGCGCGGCATTATCTGCCGATTGAAAATCCTGGTCAGGATAAAGCGATGACCCGCCGTACGCATAAGCGCCAAAAAGAATTTCATCGTTCTTAAAATCCGTCGGCTTCAGAATCACGCGCGCGCCGTTTGCAAGTTTCCATTCAATAATTCCAAACTCATCTACTTTCTTTTCACTCACTACCGTTGTTCCCTGCGGCTTGCTCGCAAGAAGCGGCTTGTCACTCGTCTTGTCAACGTAAGCATCAATCTTCATCTGTTTCACGTCGCTATAAATTTTTTTAAGTTGATCTTCTGAGGGAATCTTCACGCCTTCTTTCTGCGGTGCGGTTACCACAATCACACAATTCTTTCCATCGGTGATCCATTTGCCCGACAGAGCATTCACTTCCTCCAGCTTAATGGTAGGGAGAAGTCGTTGATACATGTCATATTCCCACTCAATACCCGGAATCGGTTCTTTCTCTAGAAAGTTATTGACGAGCTCGTAGGTGAAGTTTCTGCTCTCTGTTTTATCGCGCTCATTGTATTGACGCTCCATGTTGCGTACCATCTGTTTCACAGTGCGGTCCAATTCTGTCTGCGTGAATCCATATTGCCTGAGTCGCTCATTTTCTGTGAGCATGGTCTTCAATCCGCGAGCAACCCCTGTGTCATTCACCACTGCGAAATTGGTGTACTCATCCTTCGTGCGTGCCGCATGTCCGTATCCCGCATAGGAATACGAGAAAGGAGGATTTGCCTGCTGTTGTAATTCACTGTAACGATCGGTGAGCATGGACGTGAATATTTGTTCAACGAGAGAATGGCGATAGTCATTCACCGTTTTTTCCTCTTCAAGAGGAAGCTTGTAAGAAAGCTGAATGCCGGTATAGGAAGCCTCTTTGTCAGTTGCCACACTCACCAATAAATTATTTTGATCCGGCACCAGATAAGAAGGACGATCAATTTTATTTTTTGGTTTGGGAATTTTTCCGAACCGATCTTTGATGATCTGCTCCACCTTGGCTGCATCAAAATCCCCCACAGCAATTATGGCCTGAAAGTCAGGACGGTACCATTTCTTATAGTACGCACGCAATGTATCCTGCGGTGCACCTTCAATGATTTCTTTTTGACCGATGGGAAGCCTCACGGCATAACGCGAATCCTTCATGTAAACGGGATACCATTGCCTCAACATTCTTTCATTCGCACCCTGACCCAGGCGCCACTCTTCAACTACAACGCCGCGTTCCTTTTGAATCTCATCTCCATCATAAGAAACATTGAATGCCCAATCTTCCAGCACCTGGAATCCTTTCAGGAAAGTTGCTTCCGTGTCAGTGGGAATCTGAAGCATGTACACAGTTTCATCAAAACTCGTGTAGGCATTCAGATCAGCGCCGAAGCGTATGCCGGTACGCTCCAGAAAATTTACGAGGTCTTGTTTCGGAAAATTTTTTGTGCCATTGAAAGCCATGTGCTCGCACAAGTGCGCCAGCCCCTGCTGATTATCTGTTTCAAGAACGGAGCCGGCGTTCTCGACCAAACGTAACTCCGCACGGTGCTCGGGTTTATGATTCTCACGGATGTAATACGTCATCCCATTGGGCAGTACTCCTGTGCGCACTTTTGCGCTCACGGGAATTTTTGCAGCGAGGTCAACATACTGCGCAAATGTTGGTACGCCAAAAAATGCAATGATTAAAGCAATGATGGTTGGTTTCATAATGGAGAAAGATTAGAGCGGAAATTTAGAAAGAAGAATGAAATGCGCCGGAAAATTCTTTCAATCAGGCAATAGAGGACGGGGGATAGAGAAGAAAGAAGGTAGAAGATAGATGGTAGGAAGAAGGTAGAAAAGTAAAACAATGAACGGCTGACATCTCACGTTTCGCGTCTCACGATTTTTTTGCCTACTGCCTATTGCCTATTGCCTACTCCTCCTCCTTCATCACCCTCACAATTTCACCCATCAGTTCATTAACTCTGAAGGGTTTGCTGAGGTAGCCATCCATTCCCGCGCTGATGTACTTGTCACGATCACCGGCCATTGCATACGCAGTAACGGCTATTATCTTCGGAGAATTCTTTCCGAGCAACTCATGTACGCTGAGCATGGTTTCTTCACCACTCATGCCGGGCATCTGAATATCCATGAGGATGAGATCATATTTTTTTTTCTTCACGACCTCCAGTGTTTCAAAGCCACTGGCGGCAGCATCACACGTGTATCCGTGCATGGCAAGGATATCAAGCATAAGCTTTTGATTGATGAAGTTATCTTCAGCAATAAGAATTTCGAGCGGAAGTTCCCTGGCTAATTTCTTCATTGAATGAAACCCCGGACATGTCCGGAGAAAAAAAATAAAATTCGACTTTGAAAAATTAGTAAGGTGAGGTGTGGTAACGGTAAATTGTCAGGTGGTAATTTTTATTTCGGCTTGATTTTGTAACGAAAGCTGCGCCTTCAGTTTATTTTCTAAAACTGATTTCGGAACCACGCCCACTTGCTTGTCCACCACTACTCCATTCTTGAAAATTAGCAGCGTAGGAATGCTGCGGATGCCAAATTGAATTGCCGTCTCCGGATTTTCGTCCACGTTCACTTTGCCGATCACGGCTCTGCCTTCATATTCTTTTGAAAGTTCTTCCACCACTGGCCCGATCATGCGGCAAGGCCCGCACCACTCTGCCCAAAAGTCAAGCAATACGGGTTTGTCTTTGTCGGCGCTCAGCACCGTGTCTTTGAAATTGCCATCTGTGATTTGTATTGCCATGGTTGCGATTTTTTTGATTGTTGAAGATGGAACAACGCAGAGGTTTATAAGTTCCAAAGTGATGAGAGCGCAAAAGTAGTTATACCTGAAAGCATAAAAAAAATATTTCGAAAATGATCCGGTAGAAAATCAATCATGCCTTGCTTTGATGCTGTTAAGAAAGATGAGCGTTCAATCTGTTTTCTAACATTGATTTCGGAACCGCGCCAACCTGTTTGTCTACCACCTGTCCATTCTTAAAGATTAGCAGGGTTGGAATGCTTCTGATACCAAATTCAACAGCTGTTTGAGGATTTTCGTCCACATTTACTTTGCCAATCAGGGCTCTCCCCTCATATTCTCTCGAAAGTTCTTCTACCAAAGGAGCGATCCTCAGGCATGGTGGGCATCGTTCAGCCCAAAAGTCAAGTAATACAGGTTTGTCCTTACCGGCGTTCAGCACTGTATCTTTAAAATTTCCATCTGTGATTTGTAATGCCATAACTGTCATTTTTTATTTGCTGATTGACGATGAACAAGAAAGTGGTTTAAAAGTTCCGAAAGGATACGATCACTAAAATGTTACCTGAATGAGCAATCAAACATCCAGTTTCTGCGACAGGCGAATATGCGGCGGCGTTTTATCAGGCACTGTTTCAATCAGGTTATACTTCGTTAGCATTTCAATTACATGATCAAAGTATCTTGGAAATTCATCTCCTGCATTAAACGGAATCTCACTCACAGCATCCTGCCTCAGTTGTTCCACAGGAACATTTTCTTTTCTCCACAAAATCGTGATGATTGCCTGCCGGACTAAATCAATTTTCTCCTGTGTAAGAGGAACTTCTTTTTTCTCTACAGGTTTCTTTTTCTCAACATGAATTTTTTTCTCAGCGGGTTTCTTTTGTTCAACTGCTTTCTTCTTTTCAACCCGCTTTACTGATTTTGGTTTTATTGCAGAGGCTTTCTTCGCTAAAGGTTTTTTTGCTGAAGGCTTCTTCACTGAAGGCTTCTTCACTGAAACTTTTTTTGCTGACCTGTCCCGATTTTTTCGGGAAGTTTTTCTCGCTGCTGTTTTTTTTGCTAAGGATTTTTTCGACGGCCTGTCCCGGTTTTTTCGGGAAGATTTCTTTACTAAAGATTTTTTTCCAGAAAATTTCTTTGCCGAAGATTTTTTCGATGAGCTATCCCGTTTTTTGGGGGGAGATTTCTTTGCCGAAAGCTTTTTGGTTAAAGATTTCTTTGTCGAAGATTTTTTCGCTGACCTGTCCCGATTCTTTCGGGAAGATTTTTTTGCTGACCTGTCCCGATTTTTTCGGGAAGGTTTTTTCACAGAAGTTTTTCTGGCTGACCCGTTCCGCTTGTTCCGACTTCCCTGGGAAGATTTCGGAACCTTCTTTTTCAATGGTAGCTTTTTCTTTTTTTCTTTTGCCGGCTTAGCTTTTTTCGCTGACTTATCCTTCCCGGGTACCCGGGATCGGGAAGGTTTTTTAGGAGAAGAAGTTTTGCTTTTTGGTTTCAACGTTTTCTTATTTCCGGACTTTTTTGTAATTTTTTTGCTCGCTGCCATATTCGGGAGTTTTAATGAAAGTGATATTTGAATTTTGGGTGAAGAATGGATAGCTACAGTCAACTCAGTTTAACTTCTAATTCAGGAATGGAATTTATTTCCTTCATGAAATCATCACTCAGGTCCACGCCTGACGTTGCCTTCATGTTGAGTGAAAAATTTTCATTCCAGTCATTCACCTGGATGGAGACCGGGTAATTGCCCTTGTGCTTTTTTACCAGCCCGTCAATAATCCTGATCAGCTCATCGCTTACATCGTGCAGGGCGCAACTCATCGTTACTTTTTTTGTCAGCTTCTCTCTCACATCCTGCAGCAGTTGAGTAGAAAAAATTTTCAACTCCCAGCGATCATCAGAATTGTATCGCAACTGGTATTTCCCTTTGATGAAAAGCATGTTACCCGATTCAAGTATGTGCTTGTGCCTGAGAAAATCTTCACCCCATAAAACCATTTCAGCAGATCCGCTGAAATCTTCAATCGAAAAAACTCCAAAGGGTTTTCCGTTCTTGCTCATCTTTTGCTCAAAGGAAGTAACAATTCCGCCAATAGCAATATCCTGGTTTCTAAAGTTCTCCATCTCCGCAATTACGCAGGAGCAAAAATTCTCCATCTCTAATTTGTAGTCCTCCAGCGGATGACCTGAGAGATACATGCCCGTGACTTCTTTTTCTCTCTTCAGTTTTATCAGAGGATTCCAGGCTTCAGTGTTCGGCATCGAAGGCGCATTCATTTCCTGATGTACCGCATCGCCGAACAACGACTGAATTTGCCCGTTGGTTTTGTTTTGTTCTGAAGAAGCAAACTTCATTGCTTTTTCAATCACAGAAATGTTTTCATTCGAAAGAACGGAGAAGTATTGCGCGCGATGTGTTCCTTCAAAACAATCGAATGCACCGGAAGCTGCCAGTGATTCGAGCGCATTTTTTTTCAAGGCCCGGCTACTCACCCGCCGGGTGAGATCAAAAATATTTTTGAACGAGCCGTTTTTCTCCCGTTCCTCTACTATAGCGACCACCGCAGCATCCCCTACTCCTTTGATCGCATTGAGGGAGAAACGAATTTCTCCCTTCTTGTTTGCGGCAAACTTGATGTTGCTCTCATTGATGTCAGGTCCCAGCGTTTTGATCTTACACCGCCTGGTTTCATTGAGATAGAACTGAATATTTTCAATCGAGCCATTGTAGTTGGACAATGTTGCAGCCATGAACTCAGGCGCATAGTTCGCTTTGAGATAGGCTGTCTGATACGCGATGATTGCATATCCTGCAGAGTGCGAGCGATTGAATCCATACTCCGCAAATTTCTCCATAATGGTGAAAACTTCATCTGCTGCTTTTTCGTCAATGCTTTTATTCTTGGCCCCATCAACAAAAATGCTGCGATGCTTCTGCATTTCTTCTTTGTTCTTTTTTCCCATCGCCCGCCGCAACAGGTCAGCACCGCCAAGCGAGTAGCTCGCCATGGCCTGCGCCACCTGCATGATCTGCTCCTGGTACACCATGATGCCATAAGTAGGTTTCAGAATTTCTTCCACGAGCGGATGAGGATACGCAACTTTTTTTCTTCCATGCTTGCGATCAATGTAATCAGGAATAAAATTCATCGGGCCCGGGCGATAGAGCGCATTCATCGCAATCAAATCTTCGATGTGAGTGGGCTTGAGATCTTTCAAATATTTCCTCATACCGGGCGATTCAAACTGGAAGATTCCGATGGTATCACCGCGCTGAAAAAGCTCAAAAGTTTTTTGATCATCAAGGGGAAGTTTGTCAAGATCAATTTCCACTCCGTGATTTGCTTTGATGTTGGCAAGCGCATCTTTGAGAATAGAAAGTGTTTTCAATCCGAGGAAATCCATCTTCAATAATCCGGCATCTTCGATGAGCTTGCCTTCATATTGAGTGACGAGCAAATCAAGCAGAGGAGCATTTGATTGTTCCTCCGAACGAAATTCAGGTTTCTTTTCATCACGTTTCAGCGTTCCTCTCTCCTTCGCGGGCATCACCGGAATGAGATTACGAATATCCTCCGGTGCAATGATCACTGCAGATGCATGCACGCCTGAATGACGAGTGCACCCTTCGAGTGTCTGCGCGATCTTCAGGGTTTTTTTAATGAGTGCATCAGGACTGTTTCGCAACTGCGAAAGCTCAACGGACTCATTGAAGGCACGAAGGAAAGTCATTCCCGGCACCTCAGGAATTAACTTCGCAATTCGATTCGATTCAGCCAGGGGGAGACCAAGTACACGAGCCACGTCCCTGATTCCCGTCTTGGGTCCCATCGTGCCAAACGTCACAATTTGCGCGACCTGATGCTGACCATATTTCTTCACCACATAATCAATCACACTCTGCCTTCCTACATCATCAAAGTCAATGTCCATGTCGGGCATGGTCACGCGCTCCGGATTTAGAAATCTTTCAAAGAGCAAGTTGTATTGCAGCGGATCCACGTTGGTGATGCCGATGCAATATGCAACTGCTGAGCCTGCAGCCGAGCCGCGACCGGGACCCACCCACACTTTGAGTTCGCGGGCCGCATTAATGAAATCCTGCACAATCAAAAAGTAACCGGCGAATCCAGTTTTCTGAATGATCTGCAACTCATGAGTAAGACGATCTTTAACTGCCGGAGTAATTTCAATATAGCGACGACGCGCACCCTGCCACGTGAGATGCTCGAGGTATTGCTGTTGTGTTTGGAATTCTTTGGGAATTTCAAAGAAAGGAAGAAGGATTTCTTTTTTGAGCTTAAGATGTTCAATCTTTGAAACAATCTCCATTGTATTGTCAAGCGCTTCAGGCAAATCAATGAAGCGTTCCTGCATCTGCAATTTTGTTTTGAAGAAGAATTGATCGCTGGAAAATTTCATCCGGTTCTGATCACTCACCAGCTTATTTGTTTGAAGACACAGCAAGATGTCCTGTGCTTCCGAATCTTCCTGGTTTACATAGTGCGAATCATTGGTGGCAATGATCTTCACATTATACTTGCGCGCCCATCGAAGCAATACCTGATTCACTTTGTCTTGTTCCGGAATTCCATGCCGCTGCAGCTCGATGTAATAATCTTCACCAAACAAATCCAGCCATTGCCTGAAAATTTTCTCGGCTTCTTCTTCACTTTTGTAAAGAATGTGTTGCGGAACAATTCCGCCAAGGCAACAGGTGGTGGCGATGATTCCATCATGATGCAGCTTCAGCAATTCAAAATCAATTCGCGGGAAATAATACATCCCCTCAATAAAACCAAGTGAGCAAAGCTTGATGAGATTCTTGTAGCCGGTTTCATTTTTCGCGAGCAGCACCTGGTGAAATGCCTTCTTTCCCCTCGAACCATCATCATCATTTCCGAAACCCGGCAGCACTTCTTTTTTCGTGCGATCAAACGTGAGGTAAAACTCACAACCGACGATGGGCTTGATGTTTTTCTTCTGAGCTTCCTTCACAAACTCAAACACACCGAACATATTTCCATGATCCGTGATGGCAACCGCTTGCATATTATCATCCACCGCCTTTTTTATCAGTGTAGGAATGTCCGCTGCTCCGTCGAGGAGGGAGTATTGGGTATGGCAGTGGAGGTGGCAGAAGTCAGGCATTGCTTATTTCTTTACGATCATTTTGCATTGTAACCAAGCTCATTCAACAACTTCACTATTCTCTCTTTCATATCTCCCTGGATCAAAATCAATCCATCCTTCACGCTTCCGCCGGCGCCACATTTTTGCTTGAGGAGTTTACCGAGTTGCTCGCGGTCTTCTTCCTTTCCAATAAAACCATCAATCACAGTCACCGTTTTGCCGCCACGATGCTGCTTTTCAATTCGAACTCTCAGTTGTTGTTTTTGATCCGCTGATGTTTCTGAATGTTGTTCTTCCTCAAGCTCATACTTATACTTTGGATCGGTGGAATACACCACGCCGCGAAGGTGTTTGTTTTTGTTTGACATTAAAGTAAACGGGAAGTATTTCGCAGGGATTTACTTATACAAAATTAAGAGAAAGGAAATCGGTGGAAGCGATAATTTTTCCACAAGCTCAGAAGCAACATAGGCTTTATGAAATCTTCGCCTTCAAACTCAAATCCAGGCTTCTGTAAGAATGAGTAAGCGCTCCAACTGAAATATAACCTACTCCCGTTGCCGCAATGTCCCGAACAGTTTCAAGACTAACACCACCTGAAGCTTCTGTTTCAAATTTTCCTCCAATCATTTCGATTGCCGTACGAAGATCCGAGAGGGAAAAATTGTCAAGCATGATTCGATTCACGCCGGCGGTTTTCAAAATCAATTCAACTTCATGTAGTGTACGGGCTTCAATTTCAATTTGAAGAGAAAGTTTTTTTTCTTCTACATAATTTCTCGCAGCTATAATCGCGTTTACCATTCCCCCGGCATAATCAATGTGATTGTCCTTAATAAGGATCATATCGAACAAACCGAAGCGATGATTTTCTCCGCCGCCAATTCTCACCGCCCATTTTTCTGCAGCGCGAAAGAGCGGGGTGGTTTTCCGCGTGTCAAGAATTTTTGTTTTGGATCCTTCAACACGCTTTACGTACTCGCCGGTAAGGGTTGCAATACCACTCATTCGCTGCATACAGTTCAACGCGAGTCGCTCACCCATAAGTAACCCGCGAGCATTTCCGGAGATTTCAAAAGCAATTTCTCCCTTCCGAATTTTGTCGCCATCATTCAAAATTTTCTTGATCACAACTGATGGATCGAGATGGTGAAAAATTTTTTCAGCGAGTTCAACACCAGCGAGAATGCCGTCATCTTTAACATGAAGTTGAGCGGTTCCAATTGCATCCGGCCGGATACAAGAAAGGGAGGTATGATCACCCTCCCTTACATCTTCTTCCAGTGCTTGTAGTATAAATTTATCCCAATTCACTCAGTTTTGTTTTTCAAATCTCATCTCCTGAATCATCGGCTGGCTGCCTTTCTGTTTTACGAAATAATAAGTACGAAAACTTTGACTGCCTGCCTTCAACGTGCCAATGCCGTAAGAGGAGCCCTCACCTGAAGTGCCACGGTGGATGAGGTCAAATGATTGAACTGAATTCTTTGAGAAGAAATCGCGGAGCACCATTTCTGCCTGCACACGACTGTACGTTGATTCACGATCAAGAATGGTGATCTCAACATTGTTATCAAAGTACTTGGCAACTTCCTTCGAATTGCCACTGCGGATAGCAACAGCAATATTATCTAATACATCTAATCGAGAAAATGCCACTGCCGGAAGAAAGAAAAACAGCATTAGCATCATCTTTTTAAGCCATTTGGTATTCATTTTTGTATAGGTTTTGTGTATGCTGTGCAATTGTCAAAAATAGCGCCACGATCCCTCCATTCATGAATCAAATGTATAGCAATTCCGGAATACGAAAGAAATTCAAATCAGTTTCTTCTCCAACAATTTTTTTTTTCGTTTCATAATCAAATCACTCCACGGCACCAAAGCGGTATTGAAATATAGAGATAACTTTGGCGGCTCTCTATGAAAAAGAAGGTGATGCTGATCATCATGGATGGATGGGGACATGGCGCTCATCCTGCCAGCGACGCGATTTACCAGGCGAATGCTCCCTTTGTAAAAAGTTTATACACGAAGTACCCGCATTGTGAGCTAATAACATGTGGTGAAGCTGTTGGCCTGCCTGAAGGGCAAATGGGAAATTCTGAAGTCGGGCACATGAATATTGGTGCCGGAAGAGTAGTGTACCAGGAATTACTGCGTATCAATCGTGCGATTCAGAAAAATGAATTGCATCAGAATGAAGCATTGCTTGCCGCAATGAAATATGTAAAGGAGAACAATAAACCATTACACTTCATCGGGTTGGTCTCTGACGGCGGTGTTCATTCCCACATCAATCACCTGAAAGCATTATGTGACATTGCAAAAGAAAACGGGGTTACAAAGGTTTTTATCCATGCTTTTACGGATGGAAGAGACACCGATCCAAAAAGCGGCTATGGTTTTCTGAAAGAGTTGCAGGAGCATCTTCAACATTCAGGCGGAGAAATTGCTTCGGTAGTTGGAAGATACTATGCCATGGACCGTGACAATCGCTGGCAGCGCGTGAAGATCGCTTATGATTTGCTGGTAAAAGGTGAAGGAAAGAAATCCAGAGACATTCTTCAGGCGGTGAAGGAATCTTACGATGAAGGGGTGACTGATGAATTCATCAAACCGATTGTAAAAGTGGACAACACAGGAAATGCTGTGGCAACCATCCAGGAAGGTGATGCAGTTATTTGCTTCAATTTCAGAACCGATCGTTGTCGTGAGATCACGAATGCATTGACCCAACAGGATTTTCCGGAGTTCGGTATGAAGAAACTCTCACTGCATTATCTGACCATGACCGTTTATGATCACAGATTTCAAAACGTCACGAACATCTTTTCAAATGAAGACCTGAATCATACGCTCGGTCAGGTGCTGTCGGAAAAAGGATTGACGCAGATTCGGATTGCTGAAACAGAAAAATATCCGCACGTGACTTTTTTTTTCAATGGTGGCAGAGAAAAAGTTTTTGACGGTGAGTATCGCTTCATGGTTCCGTCACCAAAAGTGGCAACTTATGATCTTCAACCGGAAATGAGCGCCATTGAGCTGAGAGACACAGTCATTCAAAAGATGAAAGAACTGCAACCCCATTTCATCTGCCTTAACTTCGCCAATGCTGACATGGTTGGTCATTCAGGAATAATGAGTGCCGTGATTAAAGCGGTGGAGACTGTTGATCAATGCGTGAAGGAAGTGGTGACTAAAGGATTGGATTCAGACTATTCCATTCTTCTCACCGCCGATCACGGCAATGCCGATTACATGATCAACGGAGACGGTTCGCCAAATACGGCGCACACCATGAATCCTGTTCCATTGTTTTTGATTGACAAAGACTTTCATGGTCAATTAAAAAACGGGAAGCTTGCAGACATTGCTCCAACAATTTTGACTTTAATGCAAATAGAAATCCCGAAGGAGATGGATGGAGAAATATTGATTGGACAATAAGACAGAGGTTAGAAATAGAAGATAGAAGATGGAAGATAGAAGATAAAAGGTAGAGAAGATAGAAAATAGCTCACAGAGCCTGCGGAAAAATGGAAAATATAAAGTCGTCTTACATCTTACGTCTTACCCCCTGCATCATTTTTATTTTGCTTGCTTCTTGTCAAAATCCTACTCAACAAGCCTCAGTACAAAAGCCTTATTTCGATCTTATCTCTTTCTTCGATGAGCAAATTAGCCGGCTGGAAAAGGATTCTCTGGTGGTTATGAAAACTTCTTCGATCAATGGTCAAACTGATGAGCACCAAATGGATTGGACAGATTGGAGGAGAGAATTCGCACTGTTTCTTGCTTCTGACATCAATAAGACTTCTCTGATCGGAAAGTATGCCGTTGATACAACTCACATTCTTTCAGGAGAGGATAGCGGCAATGTGAAGATTCGCTATGCTGCTCAGGACAGTGCAATGCACACACGATTGCTTGAAGTCACTTTGAATAATCATCATGTGAAAGATATTCACATCATCAACAAGTCATCAAGCTTTCTGTCTTCTTTCTCAGAAGATCTCTTTTATCTGCCAATGAAAGCTTACGTAATTAAAACTTCTACAAAGAATAGTTTTTTTGGTGGAAATGATTTTTCAGTTCTTGGACTAATCACTTCTAAGCAGAGAAAATATTTTTGAAGAATTTCTTCTCAATAAACCCGGCAGGAAAGAATCAAAGTCATAGGAAGAATTACTTACTTCTTCTCTGCAACAATCTCCAATGAAACAGTCACGTCCTTTCCCATAATAGGCCCCTCTCCGCCCACTCCGTAATCAAGCCGCTGCAGTATAAACTCCGATTTGAAGATTCCTGAATTCCCCTTCTCCTCGAATGTAAACGGAATTTCTTTGCGCAATGACTTGCCTTTGATAGTCAGAGTTCCTATCGTCTTATAAGCTTTCCCACTTGAGACAATATTGTCCGACTTAAATGTAATCTCCGGATAGTTCGCTCCATCAAAATATTTGGGATGCATTAGATCTCTATCGCGCTTTTCGCTGCCGGTGTTGATTGTATTGACCTTGACACTGGCTTCAAAGCTGCTTGCCTTCAGATTTTTCTCATCAAAATGAATAGTTGATTTCAAGCCGCCCAGGGATCCATGAACATCATTTCCAAAGTTTTTAATCGTAAAATTCACTTTGGATGCTTGTTCATTCACTGACCATGCAGCCGGCTGATTACTTTTCTCTTTTTTGGCTTTAAGGGTTGAGCTATCAATATTTGATTTTGCAGAATCTCCTTTTAATCCAGATGCGTCTGCTTGTTCCGTTCCCTGATTGCCTGCATGGTGGTTGCATGAAAAAAGCAGTGATAAAAAAATAAGCCACATGCAGTAGAAGAGACTAAGAGGTTTCATCACGATTTCTTTTTGTGCAGGATTACTGTTGCTCAATCAAATGGATTTCCGTACGGCGATTTTGCGCTCTCCCGGCTGCCATTTTGTTATCCGCAATGGGTCGGGATTCACCATATCCTGCCGAAGCCAAACGGTCAGCACTTATGCCTTTACTTATAAAGTAATTCATTACGGATGCAGCACGGCGTTCGGAGAGATCGAGATTGTATGCGTCCTTACCCACATCATCTGTATGTCCCTCAATGGTCCATTTCGTTTGCGGATATTGTTTCATGAAGGCAACAATGTCATCCAGCACTGCATAAGATTTCTTTTGAATTTTTGCACTGCCGGTTTGATACTGAATGGCCTTTGCATCCATGTTGATCTTCTTAATTTCTTCCGGCTTGGGAATGGGGCATCCTCCGTTGGAAGCAGGCCCTGCCTCGTCAGGACAGCGGTCTTTATTATCAGCGATTCCATCACCATCACGATCGGGACATCCATGTAATTCAACAGAACCTTTTTGTGTGGGACATTCATCTTTCTGATCCGGAATTCCATCGCCATCGGTATCAGGACAACCATAAAATTGCGCAAGACCTTTTTGTGTGGGACACGAGTCATTGGGATCAATAATCCCATCTCCATCTGAATCAGGACAACCATGTAATGCTTTTGGTCCTTTCAAATCGGGGCACTCATCATCTTTATCGGGTATGCTGTCATGATCACGATCAGGGCATCCTTGCAGGTAAGCAGGTCCTGCCAAATCGGGACATGCATCAAACTTGTCAACCACACCATCTCCATCTTTATCAGGACATCCATGTGTTAAACACGTTCCTTTTTCAATAGGACATTCGTCATGCTCATCAGAGACCAAATCATGATCCGCATCTTTTAATTTTTTCTGCGGCATGAAAATATGGAACCCTGCATAAAAATCGGCACCTTCCATGTCGTTCAACTTCAACAAACTCCCCGGTGCATCACCTCCAATGAAAAAATAACCTGCTCTTACTGAAAGTCCAATACGCTGCTGCAAATGATGATAGTACAATAGTGAAAGAGGAAGGCTGATTTCAAGCCACTTGGTTTCGATGCGCGGGGTAAATGAATAAACATCCGGCCGGATAACACCGGGCTTGCTTCCATGCGGAAATCCTTTCACTATGGTGACATTGAGAAAGAAATGTTTATAGACATTTAAGTCAGCCTGAAGGCTAAGAGCAACAGGAAGATCCATGCTGAAATGATCGGCGACGAATGATTGACTTGAATCACCGTGATAAAAAACTGCGCTGAGTGACCGGTCAAACTGAATGTTGCTTGTAAATTCCGCATGATGCCAATTCACAAAATCAGCACTGTCAGTTTGAAGATGATAAACTGCCGTGTTTTTATGAAACTTGATAGAGCCCGCATCAAGGAGAGAAATTCCAATCCGGTAGAGATAATTACTCTTGTCAGGATCTGCCAGGTTTTTGCAGTCCATTTCATAACTGAACTGTGATGAATCTCTCAGGTGAACATAGGTAAACCCGATATTTCCTGCAGCGCCATGTCCATTAATCAAGTCACCAAGGCCATTGGCATCCTGCAGTGAATTATAATCCGTCCTTCCATAATCAATAGATGAATTAAAGAAGAGGAGGTTCAAAGTATCTACGATATTATAAGTAACATTCGCATGATTAAAATAGGCTGCGGCAATCCCCTGCAAATACTTTATAGTAATGCCACCTTTCAATTCATGTCTGCCTTTAGAATACAGAACAGTTGAATATGTTCCGCCGTATTCAAGCCAGCCCATTGCATTTAGCTTCGCGGTGTTATCGAGGAAGGTTGTTTTATAAAGATCCTGTTCGAGTAAATAGGCAAAAGCATTCTGACCAAAGTGACCCGTGATATCATTGATGTTGGCGTAAAATCTTGCAGCAGTAGTGAATCCTATTTCACTTTTCTTACCAACAGGAAACATAACAGATGGCCCAACGAATTCAGTAGATAGCGTTACATTAAACTTTTGATTAGGATCAGCATGACTAAACTCAGTAATAAACTGCGTCTGGTGAGTAATGTCATCAATAATATTTTTTATACCAAAAAACTTCAGAGAGTCTCTCGGTATGAATAAAAAGGTATTGTCGTACACAACATCTCCTGATAGCACATTCACATCCCACTTCAATTTAGAATCTGCAATGGCACTCGGATTAAGACCGGCACCTTGTATGCCTGCATAGTTGCCGTTCCAGATTCCAAGGTTTTGCTGTGCCTTCATAAGGAAGACGAAGTGCATGAGCAGAATTAAAAGCAAAACTTTTTTCACAAGCAGGATCAATTAACCACAATTATCACCTTGCAATGGTTCAGTCACTTTCGCAATCACTGGATCATTATTTTTCGCGAGGCAATAATGTCTTTTGCACGAAGTTCAAGAACATATTCACCTTTCGGCATACTGCCTAATGAATAGGTTTCAGTATACGTCCCGGGTTCATGATTGGAGGAAGTAAATTTATTCAACTGCCTTCCACTCACATCTAATAAGAGCACATCCACAGCAGAGCTTTTTTCAAGCTTGTATGTAATTTGGAGATCATTAGAAACAAGAGTGCTGCTTAGCAAAAATGATGAGCTGGTCACAACCGGTGAAATACCGACAGCACCCGTAGCGGTAAAACTCCCGCTCATAAGAGTGGGATGAATTGTGCAATGATAATTGTAAGTCCCCTCCACTGTTACCGTGTAACTAAAAGATGTCGAGCTTGAATTGATTGGAGCGCTGCCCCAGTCGGCTGCACCTCCGGGAATTGAGACAGGAGTAGTGTTGTGACTGCCTGAAACCCATGTCCACATTATTACATCTCCGACGCTTACCGACAAGGAAGAAGGAGAAAATGAAAAATCCTGCACCGTCACGGTATGAGTTGTTGCGTGTGCGCTAAAGCCGAGGAACAGTAAGAAACTGATCATCAGAGTTGTGAAATTCTTTTTCATGATTTATCGTTTTTCCAAACTGGTTACAAATACCGTGTCATAAGCTTATCATTATTGTTTCTGGTTCACCCAAACAGCAATATCAGGTCTGAGTTTGGAACTTCAAGCTCCCAAACCCTTCATATCTGAGAAATAAACAGAATGAAATTTTATGCATTTTCACGTTCCGGAGCGGCTACTGTGGAAGTGATTGCCCATCAAGAACGACCCGCACCAACAAATTATACTTGCGATCACACACTCAATTAGCAATAATATTCCCGACCATGACTCTCAAGAGTCGCGTATTAAGCAGAGATCAAACTTTTACCGCATTTATTCTTTTAGAATTTATAGAAACTAATTATCGGCAACGGAAAAAGTATTTTTGAAAAAATTCTTCTTCTTGAACTTTGGCATCAGCGATCTCTCCGTCATTCCACTTCGCGCAGAACCTTCTGATAAAAGCGAAATGGTTTCTCAAATTTTATTCGGGGAAACTTTTGAAATTCTCGAGAAGAAAAATCAGTGGCTTCGCATCCGCACGCATGCTGATGAGTATGAGGGATGGATTGATGAGAAGCAAATCAAGCTCATCAATACAGCCGATTTCAAACAAACTCAGGAGCCACCTTTTGCCTGCCTCCTTGATCTTACTGCAACTGCTTTAAGCAAAAGGGGAAGTGTATTGCTGCTCATTGGCTCTTCACTTCCATTCTTTGAAAATCAGAAGTTCAAATTGGGAGAGGAGGAATTTGAGACTGAAGGAGATGTAGTTAAAACGGGTACAAGTGATTTATCGAATCGCATCCCCTGGAATGCGCTTAAGTTCGCAGGCACGCCATATCTGTGGGGTGGTCGCTCGCTGTTCGGAATGGATTGCTCGGGATTCACGAATGTTGTTTTCAAACTTTCCGGAATAAAATTGCGACGCGATGCATGGCAACAAAGTGAACAGGGAATGCTGGTGAGTTTCATTGATCACTCGCGTGCAGGTGACATTGCTTTCTTTCACAACGAAGAAGGAAAAATCACTCACACCGGAATTATTCTCGAAGGAAAAAAAATCATCCACGCATCTGGTCGCGTGCGGGTTGACACCATTGATCACTATGGAATTTACAATGAAGAGCAGAAGCGGTACACTCACCAGCTGCGTTTGGTGAAGAGAATGATTAGTTGAAATCAGTTGGCAGTTGGCAAAAAAAAATTGTCAATCATAAATCGAAATGATAAAGATTCTTTCTGCAGAACAAATCCGTGAAGCGGATCGCTACACGATAGAGCATGAGCCGATCAAAAGCACAGATCTCATGGAGTGCGCTGCCAGGGCTTTTTGTACAGAACTTGTAAAGCTGGTTCATGAAGATTCTATTCTTTATGTCTTTTGCGGCCCCGGCAACAATGGTGGTGATGGATTAGCGATTGCGAGAATCGCTGAAGAAACTTTCAATAAGATTCATGTCTTCATTCTTTCATCAGAAAAATATTCTGATGATTTTGAAAAAATGCTCAAGCGACTGAAGAAGTGGAGTGATTCAAAAATCAGGTACATCGAAACAGAAAATGATTTTCCTTCCATTGAGAAAAAGAAAAAGAATGATGGTCCAAAGGAGTTTCACCCAGTTATTGTTGATGCGCTTTTCGGATCAGGATTAAATAAGCCATTGGATGAACTAACAGCAAAACTGGTTGACCATCTCAATGCTCAGGACGCTTTGCGGATAGCTGTTGATGTACCGAGCGGATTGTTTGCCGATCATTATACCGATGGCAAAACATTTCACGCACATCATACCATCACGTTTCAGCACCCGAAATTTTCATTCCTGTTTCCTCAGAATTATGAATCTGTCGGAGATTTTTACGTCGCAGATATTGGATTGGATAAGAATTTCATTGATTCACTTCCCGCAAAAAGCTTTTTACTTGAAGAAAGTGACATCAAACAAAGTATCAAGCCACGAAAGAAAAATGATCATAAAGGAAAATTCGGCCACGCTTTCATTCATGCCGGGAATGTTGGCAAGATGGGTGCTGCGATCATGTGTGCGAAGGCATGTGCGTGTACCGGCGCGGGACTAACAACAGCACATCTTCCAAAAAATCAATCTGCGACGATGAACATTTCTATTCCCGAGGTGATGACGGAGGAATATGATTCACCCATTGATGTATCAAGGTACAATGCCTTTGCTTTTGGTCCCGGAATCGGAACGGGTGATGCATCAGGAAAAAATTTTCTTTCACTTCTTGAACAAATAAAAAATCCTTCCGTGCTTGATGCTGATGCCTTGAATATTCTTTCAGAAGAAAAAAATTGCTGGGAATTGATACCTGAAAATTCCATTCTCACTCCCCATCCAAAAGAATTCGAACGCCTTGCAGGAAAAACTTTGAATTGGGAAGAGCAACACAACCGGCAAGTCGAGCTTTCACGGCAACATTCTCTCTACATAATTCTTAAAGGAGCTTATACCTGCATCACTACTCCTGATGAAAAAAGCTTTTTCAATTCAACAGGAAATCCCGGGATGGCAAAAGGCGGAAGCGGTGATGTGCTGACGGGAATGATTGTTTCGCTGCTCGCTCAAAATTATTCTGCCGAAGATGCCTGCATTATCGGAGTTTATTTGCATGGGCTTGCAGGAGATGTGGCAGTTAAAGATGAAAGTGAATATTCACTGCTGGCTACAGATATTATTTCAGCGATAGGAAAGGCATTCCGGAAAGTGCTGTCATAAAAAAAGTTTTTGTTGGACAACTTTCCCGATTTGTTGGACAACTTTCCCTACCTTTGTTTCAAATAAAAACTCATTGCCATGCGGGAATTAAAAACTCTGAACAAAGAATCCCCTTCAACTCTCTTCAAACCTTATGAAAAAAATATCCGTCACCTGCAAAATATTGTTCTGGCAGCCAAGAAGGGTGTTTCTGCAAAAGCATTCTTCGATGTCGCTTCTGTTTCCGGAATTGAAAAGAATAAATTGGCCGGGCTGTTGAATGTTTCTTTAAAATCCCTCAATCGTTACAGGCAGCAACACAAAAAACTAAGCCCGGGAAAAAGCGAGCGCGTGCTGAAGCTGATGCGACTTTACAGGAAGGGTGAAGAAATCTTCGGGAATGTGAATGAGTTTCGAAAGTGGATAGACGAGCCTGCTTATGGTTTAGGAAATATGATCCCTGAAACCCTGCTTGAAACTTCGGGAGGCATTGATTTGATCATGGAAGAATTAACCCGCATCGAATTCGGCGACCTCGCTTAACATGTTTGTCTATCGTATTGCCTTGACAAAATGGTCAAAGAGTTTAGCCTCTTCGGGCAAAGTTGCCCGCTGGAACTCTGAGGGGAATAATATGATTTACACTGCAGCATCCCGTGCGCTTGCATGCCTTGAGAGTGTGGTACACAGAAGCCGCAAGGGAGTAATCGATGAGTTTAAAGTGATGGTCATTAAAATCCCTTCCGAAATAAAAATTGAAAAAATTTCTTTCGATGATCTTCCTGAGAACTGGTTCATGTATGAGCATTTCGAAACGTGTGGCGCAATAGGTGATCAATGGTTGAAAAAAAACACCTCTGCTGTTTTAAGAGTACCGTCAGCGATCATCCTCAATGAATTCAATTTCCTGCTTAATCCTGAACATCCCGATTTCAAAAAAATAAAATTGATCCGCATTGAAGATTTCAGATTTGATCCGCGGATCATCACGAATTAAATAGCGACTTGCACACGATTATCTTTACAGCATGACCCTCTCTCCACTCACTTCCATTTCTCCCATTGACGGAAGGTATCGTAAGCATGCAGAAGCACTCGATCAATATTTTTCTGAGTTTGCACTCATGCGTTATCGCATCTATGTTGAAGTAGAATATTTCATCGCCTTAGTGGAGCAAAATTTGATTCAACTAAAAGCATTTGATCGCTCAAAGTTTGAAGCCCTGCGAAATGTTTACCGGAAATTTTCAGAGGGAGATGCGAACCAAATAAAAGAAATTGAGAAGACTACCAACCACGATGTGAAGGCGGTAGAATATTTTCTTCGGGAAAAATTTCAAGCACTTGGCTGCAGTGAATTTGCTGAGTTCATTCACTTCGGGCTCACATCACAGGACATCAATAACACAGCAATTCCTCTTTCATTCAAGCTCGCTTTGCGGAATGAACTCACCCCTGCCCTTGCGCTTGTGATTGACAAACTGAAAAAACTTTCATTGGAGTGGAAAGATGTTCCGATGCTTGCACATACACATGGGCAACCTGCATCTCCCACGTTGCTTGGGAAAGAATTTTATGTTTTTGTGGAACGGTTAATTCTTCAAAAAGATCAGAACGTTTCGATTCCCTTCTCCGCAAAATTCGGAGGAGCAACCGGTAACCTGAATGCGCATTATGTTGCGTATCCTGATGTGGATTGGGTTGCCTTCGGAAATCATTTCGTGAATGAAATCCTGGAATTGAATCGCTCGCAATTCACTACACAAATTGAGCACTATGATTTTCTCGCCGCGCATTTTGATGCGCTGAAGCGAATCAACACCATCCTGATTGATCTCTGCCGTGATGTGTGGATGTATATTTCAATGAATTACTTCAATCAAAAAATAAAAACAGGTGAGGTAGGCTCATCAGCCATGCCGCACAAAGTGAACCCGATTGATTTTGAAAATGCAGAAGGAAATCTCGGCATAGCGAATGCATTGTACGAACATCTCTCCTCCAAGCTTCCCATCTCACGATTGCAGCGTGATCTGACAGACTCTACGGTATTGCGCAACATCGGAGTGCCGGTTGCTCATTCGATGATTGCACTTCATTCTATTCTCAAAGGATTGGATAAACTGATCCTGAATGAAGATGCTTTGAAAAAAGATTTGGAAGAAAACTGGGCCGTAGTTGCGGAAGCGATCCTTACAATTCTCCGGAGAGAAAGTTATCCTGATCCTTTCAATGCTTTGAAAGATCTCACAAGGAAGAATGAAAAAATTTCAGCAACAGAAATTTCTTCTTTCATTGACAATTTAAAAGTGAGTGATGAAGTGAAGAAGGAATTGAAAGCGATTACTCCATTTAATTATACAGGGAGGTTCATTCTCTGACATAGAGTTAATGTCATTCCCGACGAAGGAGGAATCGGTACCGCGGCGTGTCACAATAGATTCCTCTCCCGATCAATCGGGATCGGAATGACAACCAAAATGAAATGGCACAACTAAAAGAAGGAATTGACTACTACATCAACGAAGACGGCTTATTCGTTTTCACGGAAACATATCATTTAAAGCGTGGCTATTGCTGCCGCAGTGGTTGCAGGCATTGCCCGTATGGTTATGTTGGCGACAATAATGATGAACAAAAAAGAGTGAAAACAAAATTGAATCAGAAAGAAGATTGGAGTTTTGATATTTGAGATTCTCACTCAAACCTGATCGCCTTCACCGGAGAAATTCTCGAAACCAAATAAGACGGAATGATGAGCGTGATTAAACAAACAACAAGCGTTCCCGCATTGATCAAAATCACATAGAGCGGATTGATGAGCACCGGCACAACTGAAACATAATACGATTGCTCATCAAGATGGATGACATGAAAATATTTTTGTGCCAGGGACAAGCCGATTCCTAAAAAATTTCCGAGCAACAAACCGAATCCTGTGATGTATGCGGCATGGTAGAGAAAAATTTTCCGTATCATCCAGTTCGATCCGCCGAGTGATTTCAGTATGCCGATCATGTTCGTCCGCTCGAGTATAATAATGAGTAATACCGTGGTCATGTTGATCACCGCTACTAAAATCATGAGGATGATGATCACGCGCTCATTCATGTTTTGCAGATCAAGCCAGTCAAACAAGTTGGGATTGATTTGCTTCAGTGTGCGTGCCTGCAGTTTTTGTCCTACATATTCTTCGTTGATGAGATTTCCCATTTTATCAAGATCATTCACGTTGTTTATGAAAACCTCGAAACCCCCAACCTCTTTCGGCAACCAGTTATTCAACCGCTGAATCAAACCAATATCCACCAGCGCGTACATCCGATCGTATTCTTCCAGGCCGGTTTTGTAGATGCCGGTGATTTGCAGCTTGCGATAGCGCATCGGTTCCTGAACAAAATACACAAGCACATCATCACCTACTTTCAAATTCAATCTGTCTGCTGTTGTTTGCGAGATGATTATTTTTTTTTGTGAAACAGAGTCACCTGTGGTAATTTTTTTTCCTTTAACAATATATTGCTGAAGAAAACTCCAGTCGAAATCACTGTCAATACCGCGGAGTACGATGCCTTCGATTTCATTTTGTGTTTTGATGATTCCTGCTTTGGTCGCAAACACCTGGATGTGTCGCACGCCCTTTACTTTTTCAAGACCCGGGTAAAATGGCTGGTCGCTGCTAACGGATTCTTCTCCGTAAGAACTATTTTGCTCGTAACTGCGAATCACGATGTGCCCCCAAAACCCAAACACTTTTTCACTGATTTCTTTTTGAAATCCGCTTACGATGGCCCCGGCAACAATCATCACCGCAACACTCAAAGCAACTGCAATCATCGCCACACGAATGATAAAGCGCGAGAATGATTGCTTCGAGTTGAAGGCAAGACGGCGGGAGATGAAAAGTTCGATGTTCATTTAGAGGACATAAGACTTGTGGACGTGAGACTTGTGGACATAAGGTGTGAAACGCTTTTTTGTTGTTTACTTCGTTGCGATAAAATTATGCAAAGCAAGTTGGGAATGAGTTCATCGGATTGTCTCAATAAAAACACGGCCACTGCCCTTAGAACAAAGGAGGAATCTATTTGCGATCGCGTTGTGATGTGCACGAAGAGATTCCTCCTTCGCCGGAGTGACAGCCAACAATGGAATCCCATCGATCAGAACCTTGCAGTAAGTCTTTTCCTAACGACATTATTTTTTTTCTTTCACACTCATTCATTTTCCCAACCAAAAATTTCTGACTCCTCAAATGTTATTGTTGGTGCAGAACGAATGAATGAATACCTGCCGTTGTTGCGGGAAAAAAATGTTGCCCTTGTGGTGAATCAAACTTCGATGGTTGGAAAAACTTTTTTGATTGACACGCTTCTTCATTCGGGCATTGCAATCAAAAAAATTTTTTCGCCGGAGCACGGCTTTCGCGGAAGTGCAGATGCCGGAGAACAAATCGTAAGCGACACCGATGTCAAAACGGGAATCCCGGTTATTTCACTCTATGGAAAAAATTTCAAACCCGCATCAGAGCAACTCAAAGGAATTGATCTTATCGTCTATGACATACAGGATGTGGGTGTGCGCTTTTACACATACATCTCAACACTTCACTATGTGATGGAAGCATGTGCAGAAAATAATGTTGAGTTGCTGATTCTTGATCGTCCGAATCCAAACGGGTTTTATGTAGATGGACCAGTGCTCGATTCAGCCTTTCATTCTTTTGTGGGTGTTGATCCCATTCCGATTGTGTATGGAATGACGCCGGCTGAATATGCTTTGATGCTGAACGGCGAGCATTGGCTGAATAACGGCGTTCAATGTAAACTTCAATACGCTCTCTGCGAAAATTATGATCACAGTGTGCTGTATAAACTGCCTGCAAATCCTTCACCGAATCTTCGCAGCATGACTGCGATCTATTTGTATCCATCGTTGTGCTTGTTTGAAGGAACACCGGTGAGTGTTGGAAGGGGAACAGACAAGCCATTCATAATCATCGGATACCCCGGTTTCAAAAAAGGAAAAATCACTTTCACTCCCCAAAGTGTGAGCGGCGCCACCAATCCTCCTTATCTCAAGAAGCAATGCTCGGGCTATGATTTTTCAGGACTGAACACAGGATTTTTTGTTTGGAACAAAAGCATCATCCTTCGGTGGGTCGAGGAATTTTATGATTCTTATCCTGAGAAAGAAAAGTTTTTTACCGACTACTTTGACAAACTCGCTGGCACAGATTCATTGCGAAAGCAAATTGAAAAAGGTACTGCTGAAATGGAAATCAGGAGAAGCTGGCAACCGAAGCTGGGTGAGTTCAAAGTAATTCGGAAGAAATATTTACTCTATCCTGATTTCGAGTGATGGTTAAATTGTTAAATGGCTTTATTGCTGCGATTAAAGTTTCTGCAAACTATTTAGCCATTCAGCCATTAACCATTCAGCAATAATACCTTCGCGCTCATGTCATCCCCTTTCCGTATACTCTTCCTGGGCACACCCGAGTTTGCTGTTCCTTCTCTTGAGATCTTATTGGAGGGAGGATATAAAATTATTGGAGTAATCACAGCACCGGATAAACCTGCAGGAAGAGGATTGCAACTTCACGAATCAGCAGTAAAAAAATTTGCAACACAAAACAATTTGAAAGTTCTTCAGCCAGAAAAACTGAAGGATGAGAATTTTCTTAACGAACTAAAATCATTGCAACCTGATCTTGCAGTAGTAGTTGCTTTCAGAAAATTGACGGAGACAGTTTGGAATCTACCGCGGCTCGGCACGTTCAATCTTCACGCCTCATTACTTCCGAATTACCGGGGAGCTGCTCCAATCAATTGGGCGGTCATCAACGGAGAAAAGGAAACCGGAGTCACTACTTTTTTTATCACGCATGAAATTGACACGGGGAAAATTATCCTGCAGGAAAAAGTTTTGATCGGTCAGGAAGAAACTGCCGGTGAGTTGCACGATGAATTGAAAACAGTGGGAGGATCACTCGTTTTAAAAACGGTACAGCAAATTGAAAGTGGAAATGTTTCGGTGATAGAACAGCCAATGACGAATCATTTCAAGAAAGCACCTAAGCTTTTTACTGCCGATTGTAAAATTGACTGGACTAAGAATGCTCAGGAAATCTTCAATCTCATTCGTGGATTGTCACCTTACCCTGCTGCATTCACCGGGCTGAATGGAAAAGTCTTCAAGATTTTCAGAGCGAAAAAAATTTCAGAAGCGCATCATCAAACTCCCGGAAAAATTTATTCTGACGGTAAAACTTTTCTTCGCTTCGCTTGCGACGATGGATGGATTGAAGCCACGGAAGTTCAGCTTGAGGGAAAAAAGAAAATGACGGCGGAAGAATTTCTAAGAGGACACAGGATTTAATTTCCAAATTTCAAGTACCAATTTTCAAATTTCAAATTTCAAAGTGTAGGTGCGGTTTTTAATTTTGTTATTTCAATCTTATTTGAGATTTGTGCGCAGCATCCCGCGAAGAGTTTGGTTCTTGGAATTTAAACTTCAATACTTCCCTCAAACACAAAAGCCACCGGACCTTCGAGCCACACATCTTCAAAAGTGTCGTCACCCTTCCTGTTGAAATAAACTTTCAGAACTCCGCCAAGTGCATTGAGTTCATATTCCTGTTGTCCCATTTTATTCTTCATCACGCCATGAGCAAGCGCTGCTCCCACTGTTCCCGTTCCGCAGGAAAGTGTTTCATCTTCCACACCACGCTCGTAGGTTCGCATGTTTATCACATCACCATTCACAGCAACAAAATTTACATTGATGCCTTCCTTAGCGAACTCCTCACTGTTACGAATCTTTCTTCCTTCACCAACTACATCAATTGCCGCCACATCCTCCACAAACTTTACGAAGTGCGGCGAGCCCGTATTCAAAATGTAAGCACTTTCCTTCTTCTCAATTCCTTCCACGGGCAACATCGAAAGCTTGACGGAATTTTCTCCCGTAAAAATTGCTTCGTGCATTCCATCAAACGCAACAAACTTCACTGCCTTTGCTGACTTGCGAACTATGTCATGTTTCTCTGCAAACTTGACTGCACACCTGCCACCATTGCCGCACATGGAACCGAGCCCGCCATCAGCATTAAAATATTTCATTTCAAAATCAATATCTTTTTTCGCTTCAATTAAAATCAATCCATCAGCACCGATTCCAAAGCGGCGATGACAGATCAAAGCGATCTTTTCCCGGGTGAAGGAAAATTTTCCTTTCCGGTTATCAATCAAAATAAAATCGTTGCCGGCGCCATGATATTTTTCGAAAGGAATCTTCATTGTCCTGAGAATCATAAGCGAAAGTAACATGAACCGGGGATTACCTTCGACAAAACTGGAACCGTCGTTAAAGTTTAGTTAAACGAAAAACCGACTATTTGATCTGTATGTTGTTGGCGTAATTTTGCTATGGAAAATGAAACAAACTGACAAAAAAAATCGTCAACGTGAAATTAAGTGATCAGCTAAAACCCATGTATTTTGATGCAGCAATAATTTACTAAAGTGCTCTTCGTTTTGGTAAGGCATATTTTTTGAAAACCATTCAGCTACTAAAATCAAATTGACATCATGACATTAAAACGAATTGGCTTCACAGCATTCATCGCGATTGTGAGCGCCCTGGTTACGGTTACCGGCCTCAGCTATTTTAATAATCACAGCGGGCAGCAAACCTTTGAACAAAAACAAGCGGCGAAATTTACTCCGGTCAGCTATTCTACTAACAACGAGGTACCTGCAGGATTAGATTTTCGCTATGCCGCGAAAATGACAACGCCGGGTGTGGTGCACATCAAGACATCTTATGCGGCTAAAAATGTTTCGCGCAACAATAATGATCCTTTCAGAGATTTCTTCGGAGATAATTTCAATCCATTTCGTGACATGCAACCTTATCAGCAGCAACCATCAGAAGCTTCGGGTTCGGGTGTTATCATTTCTGATGATGGATACATTGTTACGAATAATCACGTGGTTGAAGATGGAGATAAAATCCAGGTGATCCTTGCCAACAAAAAGAGCTATGAAGGCACGGTGATCGGCACTGATCCTACTACTGATATTGCATTAGTAAAGATTGATGAAAAGAATTTGCCTTTCATCCGCTTCGGAAATTCAGATTCAGTTGAAGTTGGTCAATGGGTATTGGCTGTTGGCAACCCTTTCAACCTTGAATCCACGGTGACGGCGGGAATTGTGAGTGCGAAAGGAAGAAACATCGGCATCATAAAAACTAAAGATGATAATGGTCGTCAGGTGTCAGGCATTGAATCGTACATTCAAACGGATGCAGCAGTTAATCCCGGAAACAGTGGCGGTGCCCTTGTAAATACGAATGGGGAATTAGTAGGGATCAATTCAGCCATTGCTACTCCTACAGGGTCATTTGCCGGTTATTCATTTGCTGTTCCTGTAAACATTGTAAGCAAGGTGGTGAATGATTTAATGAAGTACGGGATTGTACAACGCGGCTATCTCGGTGTGAGCATGGAAACGGTGACTGACGAACTTGCTAAGAGAGATAACCTAAGTACTTTAAACGGCGTGTACGTTGATTCGGTACTTCCGGGAAGTGCGGCGGAAGAAGCAGGCATGAAGCAAGGTGATGTGATCATGAAGATTAATGGACAAGATGTGAATACTTCGCCCGAAGTTCAGGAGCAGGTTTCGCGTTATCATCCCGGTGACAAGATTACCGTTTCATTTGTACGCGATGGAAAAGAGAAGACGATCACTACCACACTGAAGAATAAAGCCAACAATACATCCATCGTAAGGAAAGAAGAGATTAACAACTTTGCTTCTCTGGGTGCTGAATTTTCTGAACTCACTTCAAGAGAGAAAAAAGATCTTGGCTTAACAGGTGGTGTGAAGGTGATTAGCCTCAATGACGGTATATTGAGTCGCAATACACAAATCAGAGAAGGCTTTATCATCACGATGATTGACAATAAGCCAATCAATACTATTGATGATCTCAAACAGGCACTCGCGAATAAGAAAGGGGGTGTGATGCTTGCAGGTCGCTATCCCGACTATCCGGGGCAGTACTATTATGCTTTTGGTTTGTAGGTAAAGTTTGTTTCATAATAAAAACTCAGGGTCGCCACAGAGGCGACCCTGAGTTTTTTTGCGGGTGAAAGTTTGTTTCCGTACTTTCGACAATGTTTCAAATGAAATCTTCAGAGAGGTATTCAGAATTATCCATGCAACATTTACTACTCCGATGAATTTTATGGCGCAGATAGTGTAGTATTATCACTTTCTTTCAGGCTTCAGAATAAAAATTATAATTTAAGGTATTTGCCGGGAATTGACTGCGATTTACTGTTGTCAGACGGGGTTTTAATATTTTTGCATCAATGATAGTGTTTTTATGAAAAGATTTTACTTCGTTCTTGCCTGCTCTTGCTTCTTGTTTCAGGCAGCACAGGCAAATATCTACAACGTCACCAATAACCACGTTAGTGGTGCGGGGTCTTTTGGCAATGCAATCACATTAGCGAACGCTAATCCCGGAAAGGATTACATCTACTTCGGCATACAGTCAGGCACGGTTACAGGACGAACCATTACGCTTTCAAATGATTCCCTGCTACCCATTGTTCAGGATACCACGATAATTGATGCAACCACGCAGCCTTACGGAGGTCACTTCGGAATTTCCGCAGCAAAAATTCAAATTACTTCGACTGATATGGCTTCTGTCGGACTCATGCTTGATACAAGTGCGCAAAACAGTGAAATTTATGGCCTCTTTATCAATCATTTTTCAAATGGAATAAAATTGTTAGCCGGTGGATTTACAGTGGGCTCTCTCAATAACGGCAATGTGATTTCTAATTGCCAGGATTTTTGCATCATGATTTCTTACGCGGTTGAAGGAACCGTAATCGCATCATTTATTGGCATTGATACTTCAGGAGCAACGGTTACCTCTCCGAACGCGGTAGGGATCTTTATTGACAATTCCAAGAAGATTACTATTGGCGGAAAACAAGCCAACAACCGAAACATTATTTCGGGCTGCTTTGTTGGAATAGTAATTTCTGACAGCAAGTACATCACAATTCAGGACAGTTATATAGGCACGGATTTCAACGGTACTGTGGCAGTTCCCAATACTACCGGCATTGTCGCTACCGATTCAGGCGGCAACACGAAAAACATTATCATCGGTGGTGATTCTGCCAAGTACGCAAATGTGATTTCAGGCAACCTGCAACAAGGTCTCGATCTTGATTTCTCTTCCAGTTTCGTCGAGGCCAATATGATCGGCACAGATATCACGGGCACATTGCATCTCGGCAATGGTGGATATGCAGTTTACTTTCGTGAGGCAGCTCATGACAATATTGTAGGAGGATTGAATTCGGGGCAAGGCAATGTAATCGCTTACAATGGTGCTGAAGCAGTTGTGCTTGAGAATTCCGATTCTCACAACATGTACGTGCGCGGCAACCGGATATTTTGCAACTCACAAACTTCAGGTTCGGGAGGCATCGTATTAAACGGAGGGAACCAGGGAGTCCCTACTCCAACCATCGTGATTGTTTCACCGAATTTTGTATCAGGTATCACTTATCCTACAGCAGAAGTTGACATTTATACCGCTGATTCCTGCACCACGTGCGAAGGCGCTACTTACCTCAGCACCGTTATAGCAGATGCCAACGGAATATTTTCTGATACCCTTCCCATCAATGGCAAAGTGACCGCCACTACGAATGATCCTTTTGGTAACACCTCAGAATTTGCAGCCTGCAAAGATTCCTCAAACACTTCGTGCGTCTACGCCGCCTTTCTAAAATCAAAAAACAAAGTATGCGCTTACGAAGCGTTAACGTTCACGGATCAAAGCATCAGCGTACCTGGTTCTCCTATTGCATCATGGAATTGGCAGTTTGGTGACGGGCAAACTTCTTCCGATCAAAGTCCCGTAATGTATTTTCCCCAGGGCGGCACCTGGGCTGCGATGTTAATAGTAACCAACACTTCCGGCTGCAGTGATACTACTGTTGATTCCATCACGGTCAAGGACGGCGTAATTGCAAATTTCACGGCTGACCAGCAAGCTTGTTTGGGAGCCCCCGTTCACTTCGTTGATTTCTCTGTGGCGCTCGGAAGTTCATTCATAGTTTCCTGGGATTGGGATTTGGGAGATGGAAATCACTCTGACTTCTCTGATTTCTTCTATAATTATTCGCAAGCCGGAGAATACCCTGTGACATTGACCATCATCAACAACAACAATTGCTCTGCTTCCTTCAGTGATACGGTGAACGTGTATGCTCCGCCACAAGCACTATTCAGCTTCCCCCCTGGTGCATGCGCCTTAACTCCCATTCAGTTTACCGATGGCAGTATTCCTGCCCCGGGATCTACCATCATATTATGGTCGTGGAATTTCGGAGATGCGGGCACAAGCTCCGCGGAAGACGCACAGCATATTTTTACCGCTTCCGGAAATTATTTAGTCACGTTAATCGTCAAAGACAATTTCGGTTGCAGCGATACAATTATTCAGGGCATAACCATCTTAGAGCAAGTCACTGCCAATTTCACATGGACTTCAAACGGAGCTACTATTATCTTCACTAACACTTCCACTTTCAGTGCAAACTGTTCCATACAGTGGACATTTGGCGATGGCGGTACCAGCAACCTTCTAACCCCGGAGCACACCTACAGTACCGCGGGTTCCTACGAAGTATGCCTGATAGTGACTGATAACACGTGCAACGTTAGTGACACGTTGTGTAAAACTGTTTTGGTCGTGGGCATAGATGATGTAATTGAAAATTCAAAACTTATTGTATCACCCAATCCTGCTTCGCAATTTATCAGCGTGCGTAATCTTCCCATTTCTTCTGCCATCAAAATCAGTTTATTCAACTCGTTGGGAAAAGAAATTTCATTACCGCAAATTTTGAAAACATCTTCTACTGAACTTCAACTTTCACTTCCTGAATTGTCAGAAGCCATTTATTGGCTTCGCATAGAAAGCGATGAGGGAATTGTTATGAAGAAGCTTGTTATTTGCCAAATGTGATTTTATTTGAACCGTCAATATCGTTTGTATGAAATTAAAGTTACTCATTGCCTTTGCAATGTGTTTTCTTTTTAGACTGAATGCAAAAGCCAACGTTTATTTGGTAACCAGTAACGCGGATGGCGGCCCCGGCACCTTGCGCCAGGCAATCACTGATGCGAATAATAATGCAGGATCTGACTCTATCCAATTTGATCTTGCTGATTCCAGTGTGGCGGGAAGAACAATCATACTTGATTCAATCCTGCCCTCATTAATCGGGAACGTAACTGTTGATGGAGCATCGCAACTTCACGGAAATCAATTTGGGGTTTCTTATGCTAAAATTGAAGTGACTGCTTCCCTAATTCTTCCATTGTGTTTCAACATTGTGGCTGACTCATGTGATATTTTCGGCTTCTTCATCTCAGGATTTGAGACCGGAATTTCCATCAGTAATTCTTTTGTAAAAATAGGTGCTATTAACAGAGGCAATGTGATCTTCAATTGTACATCGGCCTGTGTAAGTGTTGAAAATGCGGATCACGTAATTTTCATTGCAAATCTCATCGGCGTTGATACAGCACAAAATAGTGCCCAGGGAATCGTTGGTGATGGTATCAGGATCAATAACTCGGCCGCCGTAGCGATTGGCGGGCATAGTACTTCTACAAGCAATGTGATTTCAGGAAATAATTTTGGAATACAGTTCACCAATTCCTCATACTGCAATATAAACGGAAACCTTATTGGCACGTCCGGTAATGGATTAAATGCCATTCCGAATTCATACGGTATTCGGGGCTCGGGTGTGAATTCTAATATTAATATCGGCGGTGATTCATTATTTCAGCGCAACATCATTTCCGGAAATACCAATGCCGGTATTTTTGGAAGTTTTTCTAGCTCGGTAATTCAGGGAAATTACATTGGCATAGATGATAGCGGAAAGAATCCACTTGGCAACGGAGGTTCGGGCATTTATCTGCTGTCAGGATCGAGCAATAACCTGATAGGCGGTGATCAGCAATCAATGTCAAACATCATTGCATATAATGGACTTGGAGCTGTTGGCCTTCAGGGCACTACCTGTAATTTCAATACTATTCGCGGCAACAGCACTTTCTGCAACTCGCTTAGTGGATTCACATTCAATGGCGGCAATAACAGCATCATTCCTCCCCCATTCTCTATCATAAATGCAAACGGCGCTACCGGCATCACTTACCCCAACAGCACTGTTGATATTTTTCAGGATGATAGTTGCAATAATTGCGAAGGAAAAACTTTGATCGCCAGCGCCAGTACTTCCGGAAATGGAGTATATGCTTACAATGGTCTATTGAGCGGAATGATCACTGCAACTGTAACTGATTCTTTGGGAAATACATCAGAATATTCTTCGTGTGTGCAGCCAGACAGCATCGCTTGTATAATTGTTCAATTCACTACTTCACCTGACACTGTTTGTGAGAATTCACCAATGTCTTTCATTGATCAAACCACAACCT
>DASRAJ010000064.1:0-48792 GCA_035638255.1 Chitinophagales bacterium | reverse complement strand
GATCACGGCTGCTGGAGTGTGCTGAACAAAATGTTTCCTGACGCAAATGTTCCAACGTTTCAACTGAGTTTGGATGTTGGCGCTTCGCCCCAAGATCATTATGAAATTGCGCGGCAGTTGAAAGAGCTTCGAAAGAAAGGCGTGCTCATCATCGGCAGCGGGAATATCGTACACAATCTTCGCATGATGGAATGGAAAGAGGGCGCATTCGATTGGGCGATTGCATTTGATGAAAAAATAAAGTCGCTGATTGAAAAGAGCGATGATCAATCCATCGTGAATTACAACCAGCTTGGAAAGGAAGCTGCCCTTTCCATTCCTACCAATGAACATTACCTGCCGCTTCTCTATTCACTGGGGTTGAAAGAAAAATCTGACGATTTGAAATTCTTCAATGAGAAAGTGACGATGGGGTCAGTGTCAATGAGGAGTGTAAAGATCGGATGATTCTTTTCCGTTGCGACGTAGATCATCGCGATCCTGGTAAAAATATTCATCGAAGTTTTTGTCAGTTGTGCAGGGATCTTTCAAAATCCTGATCATCATCCATACAATTACAAATGGAGAAAGCAGCCAAAGATTCAAAACCCATTCACCCGGAAATTCAAAGAGGATACTCAGTAGATAGAGAAGCATGAATCCTGTTGCAATACCGATCACAGCTTCAAGAGAAAAAAAATGGCGTCTCATGATTTTCAGTTGAAGCATTTTCACTACAACATCAGTGCCGCTTGAGGCGAAACCATCACGAAATTTGTCCGGATGGCAGCGGAACTTGCAAAATATCATTTCCATTTCCGAACTTTGCGCCATCAATCTTAATTGCTTTTCATCGCATGGTGTACCGAAGATTTTATTCCGAAGTGGGAAAGTTGCTTTACGCGATTGCCGCGGTTGATGGCACGGTGCAGAAGAAAGAGTATGACAAGCTGCGGGATATTGTGGAGAAGAAACTTGTTCCTGAAGAACATTCTACTGATCAATTCGGAACCGACTCTGCATATTATGCCGAGATCGAGTTTGATATTTTGCTCGACCAATCTGCCGACTCCACTTCCTGTTTCAACTCATTCTGCAATTATGTGGATGCCCACCGTACCGCCTTCGATGTTCATTTGAAAAGCATGGTGATGAACCTTGCGAATGAACTTGCGCACGTATATCATGGCATAAACAGTAAGGAAGCTGCGATGATTAAGAAGCTGAAGAAGAAGCTCGATGAAATCTTCCAGGCAAAATGATTCTTATTATTTCAATCCGAATATAATATAAGCAGCACACCTGGCTGTAATCACGCGATTCTCTTCCCCTCTGCAGATCAATTTAATTTTAAAAGGTTGGATTGCCTTTTGTTTTGCAGAAGGTATTCAAGTCATGCGAATGAATAAATCCGGTTTCTTTCTCTTAAATAATTTGAAATGAAAAAAATATCTTCCTTCTTCGAAAACATTTTTGAAATTCTTACAGAAAAAATCACTTTACTCCTCGGACATTCCATCACCTTCCTTGTTGCCCTGCTCATTGTGATAGCCTGGTTGAGTCTTGATATTGTCAACTCCAGTTCCCTTCACAATCTCGTAAACGACTTTGTCTTTTCCTTTACGTTTCTTATGGTGTTCATCATTCAGAAATCGCAGAACAAATTTTCTACCGTGATCAATATCAAGCTGAATGAATTGGTTGCTTCACACGAGAATGCCAGCAACCGGTTGATTAAAGTTGAAGACATGACCGAAAGGGAGCTTCGCGAGTTAGCAGCACATTATGAAACGCTCTCAGCGCATTTGGACAAGAGCAACGACCCCGGTACATCAGCTTCCATTGAACATGTGATTGAAGAAATTAAAGGAGATGCGGATGAGAAAAAGAAGAATGAGGAAGATGCTGATTCCTAACCCGGACAAGCCAGAACCTCAAATCCAAAATATCATCCCGATTGATCGGGACAAAATTCAAAGTTCAAGTAAGATTCAAATTCCATCCCGCAGTATTGTGGGACAAAGTTCCAAGTTTGTGTTTGAAATTTTTTCCTTGAAGTTTTCTTGAAGTTTGTCCCGCAGCTTGGCGGGATGAAAATTCCAAGAAAAAAATATTCTGTCAAAGCATGTCAGGATTTGAAAACTTAGGAAGAAAAAAACCGCTCCGGTTTCGAAGCGGCTTGATTTGGATTTTTGTCCACAAGTCTCATATCCGCAAGTCTTACATCTTACTTCTTTCCCAAATCCTCATCTCAAAAACAACAACTCCCGATACTTCGGCAACGGCCACATCTTATCGTCCACAATCATCTCGAGCTTATCAGCATGAGAGCGGATTTCTTCGAAGAGCGGTTTTACTTTTTCGCAGTAGGCGATGGCCTTGTCGCGGGCATCCTCGATGTTGTTGGCATTCTTGCGCTCTTCCGTCATCTCATCTACTTTCTCAACAATTACGTTGATGTGCTCGCTGAGCTCTTCAATCAGTTTCTTTTGAGCGGAAGCAAGATTTGCATTCATTCCAATTTCCTTCAGGCCTCGGATGTTGCTCACTAATTCATTCTGGTATTGTACAGCAGCGGGAATAATTTGACTCAGTGCCAGCTCACCGATAATCCTTCCTTCAATCTGAACCTTCTTCATGTACTTCTCCAGCTCAATGTCATGACGTGCGTGCATCTCTTCTTCCATGAGAACATTGTTGCGGGCGAATAGCTCTATATTTTCTTTTTTCATCAAAGCATCGAGAGCGTGCGGTGTATCTTTCACATTCTGCAATCCGCGCTTCGCTGCTTCTTCTTCCCATTCTTTGGAATAGTTGTTTCCTTCGAAACAAATTTTCTTCGAAGCGATGATGTATTTTTTCAGCACTTCCATGATCGCTACTTCACGATTCTTTCCGCCGTCAATCAATGCATCCACTTCAGTCTTGAAATTCTTCAGCGTATCGGCAACAATCGTGTTCAGCACCGTCATGGTTGCAGAAGTGTTTTGTGATGAACCCACCGCCCGCACTTCAAATTTATTCCCGGTGAACGCAAACGGTGATGTGCGGTTGCGATCGGTGTTGTCTTTCATCAGCGCAGGAATCTTGTTGTGAATGTCAATCCGCAGCGCGCCTTCAGTTTCTTCCGTGAGTTTCCCCGGTTCTACTTTCGTTTCAATTTCATTCAGCACTTCGGTCATGTAGCTTCCGATAAACACGCTGATGATTGCCGGCGGTGCTTCATTCGCCCCGAGGCGATGATCATTATTGGCGGTCGCAATGGATGCCCGAATCAGGTCGGCATGATCATTCACAGCTTTAACCACATTGATGAAGAAGGTAAGGAATTGCAGATTGGTCTTCGGCGTTCTGCCGGGTGAAAGAAGATTCTTTCCCGTATCTGTTGCCATGCTCCAGTTGCAATGCTTGCCGCTGCCGTTGATTCCCGCAAACGGTTTCTCATGAAGCAGCACATGAAGCTTGTGCCGGTGCGCTACCCGTTGCATCACATCCATCAGCAACTGGTTGTGATCAACGGCCACATTTACTTCTTCAAAATACGGAGCGCACTCAAACTGTGCGGGCGCTACTTCATTGTGACGTGTCTTGATCGGAATTCCCAAACGAAAGCTTTCTGTTTCGAAATCGAGCATGAAGGCATATACGCGCTCGGGGATGCTTCCGAAATAGTGATCTTCCAACTGTTGTCCTTTTGCCGGAGCGTGACCAAAGAGTGTTCTTCCGCTCATCATCAGGTCAGGGCGCGCTTCGAAAAGTGATTCATCAATCACAAAATACTCCTGTTCCCAACCCAACGTGGGAGTCACCTTGGTTACATTCTTATCAAAGTACTGGCAAACGGCAACTGCTGCTTCTTCCACTGCGTGAAGCGACTTAAGCAGCGGCGCTTTGTAATCGAGCGCTTCGCCGTTGTATGAAATGAAGACGGTGGGAATGCACAATGTCTTTCCGTTTCCGATCTCCATGATGAAGGCCGGCGAAGACGGATCCCAGGCCGAATAGCCGCGCGCCTCGAACGTATTGCGCAAACCGCCGCTGGGAAAACTCGAAGCATCCGGTTCCTGCTGAACAAGAGCATTGCTGTCGAATGCCTCTATGCCCTTGCCGGTGCCGGTGAGTTGAAAGAAGGCATCATGCTTTTCTGCGGTGCCGCCGGTGAGGGGTTGAAACCAGTGTGTGAAGTGTGTGGCTCCCTTCTGCATTGCCCATGATTTCATGGCGCTGGCAACCTGGTCCGCTATCTTGCGGTCAATCCGTTGCCCGGTTCTTATTGCGGTCATTACACTGATGAAGGCATCTTCACTCAGATAGCTCTTCATGGCTTGTTCGGTAAAGACGTTTTCGGCGAAGAAGTCGGAGACTTTTCGTGCTTCTGTTTTTTGCTCCATTGTTCGCGGGGCTTTGAGTTTTTGGATGGACTGAAGTCGGAGGGTTGTCATAGTGATTTGGGAATTTTGAAATTTTGAATTTAAAATTGGCAATACGTGAAATCGGTGGCAAAGTTATGTGGAAGGAGAGAAAAGCGAAAAATTTTTATTCACATTCGCGTTTAATAGAGAAAGAGCAAGAAAAAGTTGAAAAATATTTTTCAAATCTTACAGAATCTTAAAAAGATGGATAAAATTCTATTGAAATCCGAATCTGATTCCAGCATGGATTGAAATCGCGACATAATCATAAGGCTTTTGAGAAGTTATTACATCTGGATCGTGAATATCATCCACACATGCATGCGCGGATGGATATATTCTTGGTATCGAATAGGTTGTTTTCATTCCATTACCATAACGAAGCCCACCTCCTGCATACCATTGCCCGATTAGACGATGACTTGAGGTCATTGTGCTTAGTAATAAAAATTTTCCTCCATAGTTATCTTTTGTGCTTGAATAAGTATAATGGTCGGTATATTCAGCTCCGGGATCATAATAACAATCGGGAGGATGACTCAAATGCTGATAGAATAATTCAAAACAAAAGCCATTAAAATCTTTACGACGATGATGGTAATGAATAAAGGAAACCATTGCGACCGGACCTGTAAAACCGACGCCATGTTCCGGATCAGCAAATAGCTCGAAAAACTTATCGGGGGCAAGGGGAAGTTTCTTTACAATTGAATAAGGAATGTATTTATATCCTCCCCCAATTTCAATCCAGTTGTTCCTATAAAATCTTAAACCATAAGCAAGGGTGTATTGGCCACTAATTGCCTGGACAGGATTAATCCATAGTCGCTGCCTGTGTTTAAAATCAGCACTATCACTTTGAGCAACGCATTTAAGTGAGAAGAATAAAATTGAAAATAGAAGAAGATATTTCATAGATCGCTATCCGGATGAATAGTACCAACAAAAATAATCTATTGAAATCCCATTCGAATTCCAAACTGGAGCATTGGAATCCAATATGTAAAATTCGCTGCGGAGGAAGTTACACCCTGAGCATGAATATCTTTAACACACTGGTAGTAGCTATAACCCTGGAATGAGTTAACATACTTAGTTTCTTTTCCAAATCCGAAGTGCAAGCCAAAACCAAGGTACGATTCCAAAAGTGTATGATTGCTGCTCACATTGAGAAGGTGACCCCATAAGATCTTTCCGGTGATTTCGCTCTTATTACCTGAGTAGGTGTAACTATAATTTTCTTCACCTGCATAATAACAATCATGACTCCTGCTTCCAGCCAGTGATTACCATTCTTAATTTTCCAGGCATAAGCAAGGGTGTATTGACCCGCAATGATTTGAGTGGGGTTAATCCAGAAGCGATGTAGTTTAGTTGAGTCAGAATTATTTTGTGAGGAAGCAGCGGATGCTATCGCGGAAGAAAGAGTTATCAGAAGAAGAAAACTTTTCATTCTATCAGCTATCAAAGAAACTAAAATAAAGTGAGTTCGGGATTAATTTTTAAACCTTAGTAGAAACGCCAATGCCAGTTCCACTCTTAACCCTTATTACCTTATTTGCTATGACCGCTTATGATAAGGTAATAAGGTTTTGATTTGTACTCCTTTGGCTTTCCACTAAGGTAATAAGGTTTCATTTGCGGGTAGCTGTTGGATTTTACCCAGATTTAAAGTTTGAATTATATGACGCAGTAGTGATTTTATTTTTTCTTCAACTTCTTTAAGAAAGGATGATGGAGTTAACATTTCTAATCCCGAACTCACGTTAAAATATCTTATACATTACTACTTTTGTTTCTCAAAACCTCCCGGCTATGACTGTCATTCAAATGATCTTCTGGAGAAATTTTCTGTTTCGCACTTTCCTCGTTGGTGTTCTGCTTGCACTCTTGCTTTTTGTTGTTATCAAAGTATTTTGGTCAACATGGGTTACCGCGGCTGTAAGCATGGTGCATGTTGACGATTCGGTGCTGGCGCAAGCGGTGGTGGAAATGTTCATGGAGATGCGGATTGTTATCATCTTCTTTCTGCTTGCACCGGCGTTGGCTTTGCATTGGATGATTAGGGGAAGGAAGGAATAAATTATTCTCGTCCTCGTACGATAGAAACGATTGCGGTTGCGATGGCTCTACTAATTTCTTTGCTTGAGACGCTCCCAAGTTTGGTATATCAACTATATTCTTCAACCATATTTTCTGGTTCTGTATAAAATTATCTTACCAAAACCATTTTCCCTACTTCAGTTTTTTCACCGTAACTAAGCACATAATAATATACACCCAACGGATTATTCTCTGCATAAAAGTTTATTGAATGAGTTCCCGCCTTCAGATTTTCATTTTGAAGCAGAGATTTGATTTGAATTCCATTCATGTTAAAAATTTGTAAGGAAGTTTGTGAAGGGGTGGCGAGAGTGAATTCGATAGTGACGGAGCCGGTGAAGGGGTTGGGGAAAGGTTGCAATGCAATTTCAAAATTTGTAGTATCCAGGATGTTTGAAGGATCCTGGGTGACTGGGAGCGTTGTAGCATCACATGTGATATTTGAAGGAAAGGGTGTTTTCTTAAAAAGAGACTCCCCATTGTTCCAAAAACAATTTAGCCAGCAATCATGCGATGCTAAACTCCAGGGATCCGGAGCGAGTTGGCGAGCACCGAACAGTCCTAATGTACTTCCCATCCCCTCAATCCAATATTCATCGCCGGCGAGCGGAAAGTAGAATTTGTATCTTTTCCTAAGGGAGCCATCACTGAAGTGAATAGAATCTATTGCAATTACTGTTTTCCAAACTACATTCATAAAATTTGGTCCCCAGGGTAAAGTGTCACCAACTTGCAAATTAAAATCGTATAATAATACTTCAGTATCTACAGGCAGGCTTGAAGCTGCAAAACAAGAATAAGAAAAAGAAGGGTTAGCAGGAAGCTTTTTGAACCAAATTTTTTTAGTGCTATCCTCCCTAATTGCTCCGAATATCATTCCCGGTGGATTGATTGTAGAATTACTCGCATATTCTAAATCTGAATTAACAAATTGATAAGAGTAAGTGGCTTGATAACCTACTAAAGTATAATGAAGTGAGTCAATTAGTGTATCATCTCCAAGAGCATACAGCCAACCATGATAAAGAGTAGTAGAAAAACCACCGGGTTGAGCGCCATACAAATAATTTTCTTCACTCCACTTTGCATTTGAATTCGGAAAGGGGTGGTATGATTGAGCGAGGCAATTTTGAAATGAAATAACAAGGAGGAAAATAAAAACGATTTTCATTCGCAGGTATTTGATCTATCAAACCTACCACAATTATTTGAAGAAAGAGGAAAAGCTCCCTAACCTCTGCTTTTTTCGAAATTATCTCACCAAAACCATTTTCCCCACCTCCGCTTTTTCATTGCAGCTAAGCACATAATAATACAGGCCTGCCGGATTATTCTCTGCGTAAAAGTTTACTGAATGAGTTCCGGGGTTTAAGATTTCATTTTGAAAAAGAGATCTTATTTGGCTTCCATTCACGTCAAAGATTTGCAAGGAAGTTTGTGAAGCAGTATTGAGATTGAATTGGATGGTAATGGAGGTGCTGAAAGGATTGGGAAATGAATGAGGCAAATTGGTTGCAGAATTTGCAGCGATAGTTGTTTCACCTAACGGAGTACATGAAGCCCCTAACGGCATAAAAGTTACGATACCCAATGTCCCATTATCATAAGCATCATAAATAGATGCTGAAATGGCCGCAGAATCAGTAGTGCACCAGCAATTACCGGAAATATTTGAATTTCCCCAAAGAGCAACTGAGGCATTATAGGTGGTATTGCTACAGATATAATTATTTACAACCTGGCCCGCAAAAATGTTTGTTGTGTTGATCAAGTTTAATCCAATAGTATTGCCGGTGATTATGTTGTCAGAAGCCTGTGTTGTATTCCAAACTCTCATTCCCTCTGCATTATTGGTAAATGTGCACCCGGTTATTGTACCAGCAAAGCTAATTGTGTAAGTCCCCCCATTTCCACTGAAGATACAATTGCTGCAGGTCGGATTAATTCGATCACTGTAAAGAGCGCCACTATTGTTTATGAAGCTACAATTGGCAACCGTCATATAATTTCCAAATACTACAGCGACACTTAAATTCGATTCAAACTTACACGAATCAAGAATCACAGTATAAGAAGATAGCCCATCATAATTTATTAAAGCTCCAATGTTATTACTAAAGCGAGATTTCTTCATGATTATAATAGTATCTGAAGGTCCGGAATTCATAACCTCAACCAGAGCATCCGCATAAAATCCTCTGCAATAACAAAAGTTAGCATTTCCCCCCTGGCTATTTTCAATTTGAATTCCATCCCAAATTCCTTCGTAAGGAGCAACAGAGGAAGAAGTAAATGTAATGGAGTCGTTTTGATCTCCCACCGCTACCAGGGTTCCTTTTATGTCTAAGCTTGCGTTATTATCAAATTCAACTGTTACACCAGGATCAATTGTGAGTGTAATATTTGGAAAAAGCCCTACATCGGTTGTAACTATATAGGGGCTATTGGCAACCGTCCAGTTCGCATCAGAGACGATGGCGCTGCTGATGTATGTCTGTGCTCTGAGAGTTGAGCAAGCAATGATTGCTAAGAATAACGAAGAGTAAAATATTTTTTTCATGATGCTTGATTGTTAAATGTAAAATCGAAAGCCTAAGACTTGGTATATCAAACCTAATACAAATATTAAGAATATAGAAAAACTTTTTAAAAGCGTAAGGCAGACCTGTGATTGAAAAAACACAGATCTGCCACGCCAGTCCATCGCCTGAAATTGCTGCTTAAGGCATCCCCACACCTCAAATTGCTCAAGCGAGGATTCTGAAATCAAATTCGTCAGAATCTGACGATGGATTTCATATTGGTAAATGGATCAGTCAATCTGACAAAATAAATTCCGGGAATAAGAAAATGAAGGTCTTCATTTAGATCAGGAGACAGCATTTTATTATATTCCAATTGTCCACCAAAGGTCAAGCACCATGAAAGAATAGAGTAACGATTTATACCATTGGATTCTAAAATTATATGAATGGGGCTTTTCGACTACTTCCTTGAAATCGAAATCATCGGAAAGTTATTCACGGTTGCAGATAACGATCGCAGACAAGTGCGATATCAAAAAAACCTTATTACACACTCGTATTAATGAATCCTTTCAGCCGCTGTTCAATTACGGAGCATGAAATAAACAATGGTTTGTCAGTGATCGTTACATTCATAGTGCCTTCCTCAATGGAAAAGCTTCCTTCAATTTTTCCAACAGGAGTAGGCAGGGAAAATGTTCCGTTGTTGCCTGAGCCGGTAATACTACCGCCTGCATGTTGTATGGCGGCGGATGCCTTTGTGAATACTTCATCCGCCCTCATGGTAATGGGAAGAGAAAATTTGCAGCTCATATATACTTTCTTGCGTTTGGCTTCGGGTTGACAGCGTTGTACAAAGATGCACTTTCCCAGCTTGCAAATACGAAATAAGAATGGAAATTTCTTTCTATTGCCCCGCACTCATGGCGTCATAAACTTTTTTAGAAAGTTCACTGATAACAGCAGGCAGGACGTTTACATCGTTACCTTTTGTCATTACTGTGAGAAGGTAGGGGTGGTTCTCAATATAAACAATGCCCGACTCATGCAACTGATGTAAATTGTTTTTAAAATTCTCACCGAATTTATGAGCCACTTTTAAATCAGATGGAAGCTGTTGGAGCATGCCATTTTTAAAAGTGGATTGTGTAAGCAATACGAGAGCAAATTCTGAAGACTCAATATTGAGATAGCTGGAACTATACAGTATGCGCATAAATTTCGAATAGTCGGATGCCGTCATAGCATAATTCGCATCATGGGTATCGGGAACTGACAAATCAAGATCTGAAAATAATTTCTGAAAGGTGTTCAGGTTAACATTTTCATTCAACAGATACGTAGCATTATTATCGGATTCAACAATCATGTAATGAAGTAATTCTTTCACTTTATATTTCTTTCCCGCTTCAATAGCTTTACCATTGAAAGTCTGCAGGGGAATCTTGACCCTTGGCTGATAAACTAACTCCTTATTCAGAATTCCGGGATCTTTTTCTGCTTCTTTTAAATAAGTAATCATTACGGGCAATTTCATCATGCTGCCCGGGTTGTACATGTCCCCGCTGTTTACTGTGAACCAGCTTCCGTCCTTAAACGATCTTAGATAGACCGATGCATCCGTAATTTCTCCTGTTTGCTCTTTCTGTTTGATGAACCATGAGAGGTCGTTTTTCAGAGGTGACAGTTTTTCTGATTCATCGTTTAAATCAACCATGAGCAACGGGTGTACTAACCCGATTCCGCCCAAACGTGTAAATATCATGCTTTCCGGACATGAGGACGGGGGCGGCCCCTTTACTATAGCTGGTTCGTTCCCTGATAATGAATGCTCCTTCCATCCCATAATTAACGCAGCACCAGCGAGAACAATTAAGATGTTATAGGCGGGAATTCTTTTTTTCAGAAACCTGAAGGGTGAAACAGATAGGACTTTCATAGTATAAAATGTTACTTATTGAGCGTAAATTTCAATGAAATTGTTGAGCAAAACAAAAATAACTTTCGGCCGTGGTTGGTTCTCTCGAATAAGAACTACACTTCTCAGATCATAAACCATGGCAGCAAACCTTAGATGCTATGAAATTCATAGACTTGTTTTGATGAAAGTGAAGGAAACCAGCGGTCATCACCCTGATAATAACCGGGATTCCGATCCCACAATCCAAGCGGGACAAAATGACTCACCGGTTGATGGACTTTTGAGATAACCCTGGCTGCGAGAGAAAAAGAAATCGTTCTTTATAAATTCCTGAAATAACTTATTGCACAATCAACTTCTCATTTTGAATTCCAAAATCAGCAATCATTTTAACCAGGTAAATACCTTTTGCAAAATGATTAATGTTGAGCAGAAGTGAATGGTCTCCCCGTACAACAATATCGTTCAGTAGTATTTCAACTTCTTGTCCGCTCACATCATACACATTTATATATACATGAGATGATTGCGGGAGTGAGAAAAGAATAATTGCCTGGTCTGTAGCGGGGTTGGGATTGATCGTGAAATTAATAGCGGCATTAAGACCATTAATACCCACTCCGAATTCATCAATCACTCCGTTACAGTTATCATCAATTCCGTTGTTTGTAATTTCCTGCGCACCCGGATAAACAGTTGGATTGTTGTCATTACAATCTGTGTTGTCTGTCACAAATCCTGCAGGAGCACCGTTGCAAGTTGAGTCGGAAACGAGGGGATTTCCGAAACCATCTGCATCAGCATCCTGATAATAAATTATAAAGACAAGCCCTTCATCAATTCCGCTGATACAATTATCATCTATACTGTTGCAAATTTCCGATGCACCCGGATGAACCATTGAATTATTATCATCGCAGTCGGTATTATCAGAAACATAACCAATGGGCGCAGAGCAAGCTAACACTGAGGTTGCCGGAGTACCATAACCATCATTATCATTATCAGCATAAAAAACAGATTGAACTCCCTCGTCGGTTTCACCATTGCAATTGTCATCAACAGTATTGCAGACCTCTAATACACCGGGATTGATCATTACATTATTATCGTCGCAATCCGTATTGTCAGAAACATAACCAATCGGTGCAGAGCATGCTAACACTGAGTTTGCCGGAGTACCATATCCGTCATTATCATTATCGGCATAAAAAACAGATTGAACTCCTTCGTCGGTTTCACCATTGCAATTGTCATCAATAGTGTTGCAGACTTCTATTGCGCCGGGATTGATGAGTACATTATTATCATCGCAATCCGTATTATCAGAAACATAACCAATCGGTGCAGAGCATGCTAATACTGAGGTTGCCGGAGTACCATAACCATCGTTATCATTATCGGCATAAAAAACAGATTGAACTCCTTCATCAGTTTGGCCATTGCAATTGTCATCAATCGTGTTGCAGATCTCTGGTGCACCGGGATTCACGAGTGCATTGTTATCATCACAGTCAGAGGTGTCAGTTACATAGCCACCGGGCATTGAGCAGGCAAGGGTTGAGTTGCCGGCATCGCCATAAGTGTCACCATCGGCGTCGGCATAAAAAATCAGTAAAAGACCTTCATCAATATTGCCGTCGCAATTATTGTCAATCCCGTCGCAGATTTCAGGTGCAGCAGGATTCACCGTTACATTGTTATCATCACAATCGGAGTTATCGGCTACATAGCCGCCTGGCTGTGAGCAGGCAAGAGTTGAGTTACTTGCATCACCAAAAGTGTCGCCATCGGCATCAGCATAAAAAGTTAATAAGAGCCCTTCATCAATATTGCCGTCGCAATTATTGTCAATCCCGTCGCAGATTTCAAGTGCAGCAGGATTCACTGCTGCATTGTTATCATCGCAATCGGTGTTATTAATTACATAGCCCCCGGGCATTGAGCAGGCAAGCGTTGAGTCACTTGAATTACCGTAAGTGTCACCATCGGCGTCGGCATAAAAAGTTATCAGAACACCTTCATCAATATTGCCGTCACAATTGTTGTCAATGCCATCGCAGACTTCAATTGAAAATGGATTCACCAGGGCATTGTTATCATTGCAATCGCTGCTGTCCATTACATAACCAGCGGGCAATATACAGTCTGATACGAAAATACTGCTGGAAATATCCCCAAAGCCATCATTATCTGCATCAACATAGGCCGTGAAGCCATTGCATTCCGGAGTATATTCCCAGAAATCATTTGTATAATCATAGCTGTCATCAAAGCCGGTACCGATGTATCCGATATTGCCTATGGAAAATCCGACCGCGCCATCTCTTGCCGTTCCCCCGAAATTGGTTTTCTGAGTCCACGCATCGGAGGCAGGATCATATTCCCAGAAATCATTCATGTTACTATACTGGTCACCACCGGTACCAATATACCCTCTGCTACCTATACAAAATCCCACTGCACCATCTCTGGCAATTCCACCAAAGTCAGCTTTCTGCGTCCAGGCATTAGTAGAAGGATCGTACTCCCAGAAATCATTTTTATCAGTGCCATCATAACCGGTTCCTATATACCCTTTGCTGCCAATTGAAAATCCGACCAGGGCTATTCTTCCTGTTCCCGCAAAACCAGCTTTCTGTGTCCAGATGTCAGTAGCAGGATCATATTCCCAGAAATCATTTGTAAAATTGTTGAAATCCCAGCCGGTACCTATATATCCCTGGCTACCTATGGAAAATCCGACTGCGCCTGATCTTGCTGTTCCTCCGAAGTCGGCTTTCTGCGTCCACGTGTTAGAAACCGGATCGTATTCCCAGAAATCTTTATAGGCATTTCCGAAATTATAACCAGCTCCTATATATCCTTTAGTGCCAATGGAAAAGCCGACTGCCGCGTATCTTGCTGCTCCACCGAAGCTGGCTTTCTGCGTCCAGGCATTGGTAGCGGGATCATATTCCCAGAAATCATTTGTAAAGTCGTCGAAATCGAAGCCCGTACCTATATACCCTTTGGTGCCAATGGAGAATCCCACCGCACCATATCTTGCTGAGCCCGCGAAGCTGGCTTTCTGAGCCCAGGTATCTTGGGCCCCGCAATTAGTTAAACCGAATGCAGTTAGAAATGTGAAGAGTATAACTGCGATTGCACCCATGTTAAAACTTCGGTCGATAAAATAGCTTCTGATTACGCCAAAGCTTCGTTTGATAAATTGAAGGATAAAGAGTTGTGTTTTTCCTGTTGTAAGAGATACCATAGTACGAAAATTTATTTTTGAGTTTTTTCCCGGTAAAGATTTGGATATTACCGTTTTCTTAATTTGATTAGTAGCGATCTAAATTTTTTTATTTTTTCAGAAATCAATTGGTTTTGCTCTATTTAGTTAACGGAGTTTGCGTTTCATTCAATAGGTATGTTTCAGGGAATTTCCCTTTCCTGATTTTGTGAATCAGACCAAACTCCAAATATCAGCATAAGAATTAACCTAAATGTTATACAATTCTGTTAAACAGTTACATAATTCACACATTGTCCTGTTGCTAAACAGGATTGATCTCCGTTTGGAACTTCAATTTTACATTTTTGTACCGGGGTTTTCACAGGTTAAAGTTTGTGGTTTTTAGAAAAACATATTCTATATTGTTGTGTTATAATCGCGAAAAATACTTTATTTTATCAATTCGAAAGAATAACTTAGTCGTAGGCCCTCCTCCCACTTTAACTTATGATACAGTGCTTGTGAGCATCAACCCAATCCTTTTATTGATCGCTTCACTGTTGAAACTATGTTAAGTCAGAATCATACGAGTGCGATGCTTGAAGTTTATGATCTGCTCGGTAGAAAGTTGATGACGCTGCCGATTCCTTCAGGAAAAAATATTCAAACCATTTATCCGCAACGATGGGCTGCCGGCTTGTATCTTTTACGAGTGACGGAGAATGGTTCGGCTTATAACGATTTAAAGATTATTTATGTGAAGTGATAGCCGCAATAAGCGAGAGAATTAATCTTCTTTTTGGGTGAAAAGAAATCTCCTTATAATCACCTATCGTATAAGCGTAATATTTCCTTTAAGATGGAAAACTTTAAGACTTTCATTTGTTGCCTCAATCCAATAGACATATACCCCGACTTCGGAATCTAAGCCTTTGTAAGTTCCATCCCAGCCAGCATTGATATCCGATGTTGCAAAAACCATTTCACCCCAGCGATCGAATATTTCGAATTTATTTAACTGAAAGTTTCCTTGCTCAATAATTTTGAGTCCATCATTCAGCCCGTCGTGATTGGGAGTGAATGCATCCGGTACATACAATCCGTAACAATCTAAGAGGAAAACAGTCATGTCACCGGTAAATAAACATCCTTCCTCGTCCTGGGCCACGACCGAATAGTTTCCTGACTCTGAAACCAGGCAGGTCTGACTTTGGGAAACAATGGTTCCATTTTGAAAGAGCCATATATATTTTGAATAACCATCCCATGCATTCAGTGTAAGAGGATCTTCCCTGCAAAGTGTCGTATCGCCTGAAAGAAATAATTGCTTCGCTTCAATCGTGTCAAGTCTCATAGTATCTGTAGCAGTGCATCCCAGCGAATCCGTTGCAATCACTGAATAGAAACCAGGTGGACTTACTGCTACACTTGGGGAAAGGCTTCCGGTGTTCCACAAACAGGAGACAAAATTATTTCCGCTATTTAATGTTATAACAATGTTTTTACAAACAACGGTATCATTTCCCAAATTCACCGTCGGAATGTCAAGAATGATTACAATTGAATCTGATGACGAGCAACCGGATGAATCTTTAACAGTAACTGTATATATGCCGGGTAAATTGACAGCGAATGTCTCATTAACAGAACCGTTCTGCCATAGATAATTTGAGAATCCACTACCTGCATCGAGAAACAATGAAACCGTATTGCAGAAAATACTATCAGTACCGAGATCAATCACTGGCGGCGACGAAAGAGTAATAATTATAGTATCGGAACCGGTACAATGATAAGAATCAATCACTGTCACATAAAAAGATCCCGCTGTTATTGCAGAAAAAGTTTGCCCGTTACTTCCATCCTGCCATAAATATATCGAACCGGGATTTTGTGCATCCAGCAAAAGATTAAACGGGCCGCAAAAGGTGGTATCGTTTCCAAGGTTTAAGGATGGCACATCCAGGCTGATAACTATTGTGTCTGAGACAGTACATCCGCTGGAATTTGTAATGGTAACATAATAGACGCCTGGCGCAGATGCGCTCAATGTTTGATTGTTGGAACTATCCTGCCACACATAATCTATGAACCCTGCGCCCGCATCAAGCAGCATTGAAGTATTGTTGCACAATGTGGTATCCTCACCAAGGTCAATTGCCGGCGCTAAGGATGTAGTTATATTTATAGTATCAGAAGCCTTGCACAGATTTGAATCAGTCACCGTTACATAAAATGATCCTGCCGTTATAACCAAAAAGGTTTCTGCTGTGCTGCTGTCATTCCAGAGGTAACTTGCACCCGGATTTTGTGCATCAAGGAGAAGTCCGGAAAATCCGCATATCGAAGTATCATTGCCAAGATTTACACTTAGCGTTAACGGAAGTGTGTCAATGTCAGCTTTGAATGAAACTAAGCTAGGAGTCCCAACAATCCACTCGATTCCTTTGATTGCAAATTCATTGTCACCGCAATTGAGATAAGGCTGAATATTGAAACTATAAATATTAGCCCAATTGTTTCCTGTCCCAACATAGGTGCCGTTTACATAGAGATCAAATTCATTGTCTGCGGTAAGACTACACGAAGCGGTACTCACCGGATTATTGAGGGTGATTTTCTTTCTGAAATAGAGCGCCGGTGGTATGCCGTTGGTCCACATAGATTGAGACCCGGGTACAATGGGAGTCACTCCGTTTGGTGCAGGAGAAACGGAATTGCCCCAACCGCTGTCGTCAAAGTTTACGTCTGTCCAGTTTGGATCGAAGACAGTGGAGGCCTTCCAGGTGCCATCACTGATGATGGTGATTTGAGCATCCGCAAATTCATGAGAGGAAAGGAAACAGAATAGAAATGCCGATACAATAAATATCCTTCTCATTTACACCAAAGATAAATAATAACCTGAAGGATTTTGAAGATATTTTGAGGGCTTCCTTAATCAGGAATATTCGTCCCTAATCCGAAACTATAAATCCAAATGCATTGAATAATGCAATCACTATTCTTTTAAAAATCATCAGGGCTTTTTATGGTGAAGGTTTCCACAATTAAGGGAGTATGAAATAGTTTGAAAGATACCGGCGTCATTTTATTCCTGACTCATAAATGGATACCGATAATCTATAGGTGGAACCAATGTTTCTTTAATCGAACGCGGCGAAGTCCATCGCAACAGGTTCACCATCGAGCCGGCCTTATCATTCGTGCCCGAAGCTCTTGCACCGCCAAATGGCTGCTGACCAACAACCGCTCCTGTAGGTTTGTCATTGATATAAAAATTTCCTGCAGCATTCACCAATCGCTTCATGGCTACCTCAACTGCGTTTCTATCTTGTGAGAATATAGAACCGGTGAGTGCATAATTCGAAGTGCTGTCAACGAGATCGAGTGTAGCGTTGAATTTTGTTTCATCATACACATATAACGAAAGAACGGGACCGAACAACTCTGTGCACATTGTTGTGTACATCGGATCTTTCGCTTCGATCACCGTGGGATGAATGAAGTATCCTTTACTCTTATCATAAGTCCCACCGGCGATAATTTTTGCTCCTTTACCTTTCTTAGCACGGTCAATGAAACCTGCAAGATTGTCAAAAGAGGTTTCATCAATCACTGCATTGATGAAGTTTCTGAAATCTTCTACGGTTCCAATCCGGAATGATTCGATGTCGGCAATCAATTTTGTTTTCACATGCTTCCACAAGTTTGAAGGAATATAGGCGCGTGATGCCGCAGAACATTTTTGTCCCTGGTATTCAAAGGCACCGCGGGAGAGTGCAGTCACCAAAGAGTCTACATCAGCACTCGGATGCGCGAGGACAAAATCTTTTCCTCCAGTTTCACCCACAATGCGCGGATAGGATTTGTATTTTGAAATATTATCTCCGATCGTTTTCCAGAATCCATAGAACACCGGAGTTGATCCCGTAAAATGGATTCCACCGAAATCAGGATGTGAGAAAATGATGTTGCCGGTTTCATCACCGCCGGTATATATGAGATTGATCACACCATCAGGCAATCCAGCTTCGCGCAACACATCCATGATCACCCATGCAGAATAAATTTGAGTGTGTGATGGTTTCCATACTACGGTGTTGCCCATGATTGCTGCGCTCGTAGGAAGGTTGCCGGCAATGGCTGTGAAATTGAAAGGTGTGATGGCAAATACAAAACCTTCGAGCGGTCGCCATTCCATCCTGTTCCAGATTCCTTTTGAAGAAATCGGTTGCTGATGATAAATTTCTTCGGCAAACTTCACATTGAATCTGAGAAAGTCAATTAACTCACAAGCAGCATCAATCTCCGCCTGGAAAGCATTTTTCGACTGGCACAACATGGTAGCCGCATTAATGCGTGCACGATATTTCCCGGCTAACAGTTCAGCAGCTTTTAGAAATATAGTTGCGCGATTTTCCCAACTCATCGCTTCCCAGTTCTTCTTCGCCCGCATCGCAGAAGTGATCGCCTGCTTCACATGCGATGCATTGCCTTTGTGATAGTGACCGAGCAAATGTTTGATCTCATGGGGCGGGTGTATCTCCGCTTTTTCTCCCGTACGAATTTCTTTCCCCCCAATAAACATCGGCACATCTGCCGTTTCCGATTTCATCTGCTTCAATGCTGCCTTCAATTGAGTTCTCTCAACGGTGCCTGGAGCATAAGTGAGATTGGGTTCGTTGATGGGAGTGGGGACGTTGAATATTCCGTTCATGAAAGTGAAAAGTGAATGAAAATTAATTGTTGAATGGCTTAATGGTTAAATGGTTAAAATATTACTCAAGCACTTCGCAAGCCATTTAGCAATTTAACCATGCAGCCATTTACCAAAATACTTGACGACAAAGATAGACGTTACTGCACGTTACTGTTGAAAACTTTTCTCCGCTCATAAATTCTCCGCCTCATGTGAGGGTAACTTTACAAATTCACTTTTTTACTATGGCCGAAGCCACCAACAAGTTGAAATCGGATGTGTCCCGATCTGATCAGGAAGAGGAGAAAACAGAAATCCCCGAGCAGAAGGAGATCACGAAAGAACCTCGCAAGCGTCGCGAGAAGAAGCCTTCATCCGGCGGAATGAATTCGCTTTTGAAAGATGAGCGCACCCCAAAAGTGCTCGGATTGATTTTTCTTCTTTCATCACTCTATCTCTTCGTCGCCTTCGTTTCATATCTCTTTACTTGGAAGAGAGATCAGGACAAAGTGTTTCACTTCACCTGGAGCAATTTGTTCAACGGAGATTTCCAGGCAGAAAATTATCTCGGAAGGTTAGGTGCCTATGTTTCTCATTTCTTCATCTATAGCGGATTTGGTCTCGTTTCATTTCTTTTTATTGCATTGCTCACTGCGTGGGGGTCGAATCTGTTACTGCGCAGGAAAATTTTCAATGTCGCCCGTCTTTTTAAGTTCAGTGTGTTTGCTCTTGTGCTCATTCCGGCTGCGATGAGTTTTTGCTTTCAGGCATTTTCATTCCCTTTTGGAGGTGCCGTTGGAAATACAATTAATACGTGGCTCACAGGATTCTTAGGGATCGTTGGAACAGGCGCGCTGTTATTTTTCACCGTCTTGCTTTTTGGGGTGATCGTCTTCAACATGAGTTTTCATTTTCTTGCTCCAAAGAAAAAAGAAGAACAAACAATTACTTCTGACCAACCGGTTGCCATAGTAAATCCTCCTTTTGAAATTGTGAATAAGGAAGTCGTGACGGTTGAAGATTTTTTGAATGAAATGCAATTGATTGAGAAGAGTGAAGAGGAAGGTGAGAGCGAAAGTGAAGAGGAAAGTGAGAGTGAGAGTGAGAGTATGGATGAAAATGAAGAAAATTTTCTTCCAATCAATCCCAAAAGTGAAACACCGGTATTGAACGGTGATGACATTGAACTGGACATTGTTCAAACGCCGGAGGAAGAGGCGGTGAGTAATGGAGTGGTGGTAAGAGAAAATTATGATCCCACGATTGATCTTCCGAACTATGTATATCCTTCACTCGATCTGCTTGAGAATTATGGTTCTGAAAAACCGAAAGTGGACTCGGAAGAATTAATGCGCAATAAAGATCAGATCGTAAATACACTGCGCAACTACGGGATCGAGATTCAAAGCATTAAAGCAACAGTAGGTCCTACGGTTACACTTTATGAAATTGTTCCGGCGCCGGGTATCCGCATTTCCAAAATAAAAAACCTTGAAGACGATATTGCGCTGAGTCTCGCTGCTCTCGGCATTCGCATCATTGCACCGATCCCGGGAAAAGGAACAATAGGTATTGAAGTGCCGAACACCCACAAGGAAACTGTGGCGATGCGAACCCTTCTTGCTTCTGAGAAATTTCAGAATGCGGCGATGGATTTACCGATTGCCCTTGGTAAAACAATCTCGAATGAAATTTACATCGCTGACCTGGCGAAGATGCCACACTTGCTCATGGCAGGTGCAACCGGGCAGGGAAAGTCAGTGGGTGTTAATTCCATTCTTATTTCTCTCCTCTATAAAAAACATCCTTCGCAAATCAAGTTTGTGTTGATTGATCCGAAGAAAGTTGAGCTTTCATTGTACTCGATCATTGAAAAACATTTTCTCGCCAAGCTTCCCGGTGAAGCCGAGCCGATTATTGTTGATACCAAGAAAGTGGTGCACACACTCAAGGCGCTCACGATTGAAATGGATGCGCGCTACGACCTGCTTAAAGATGCACAGGTGCGCAACATCAAAGAGTACAATGAAAAGTTTGTTAGCAGAAAATTGAATCCCACAAAAGGACATCGCTTTCTCCCTTACATCATTCTTGTGATTGATGAGTTCGCTGATCTAATCATGACTGCGGGAAAGGAAATTGAGCAACCTATTGCGAGGCTTGCCCAGCTTGCACGCGCTATCGGAATTCACCTGATCATTGCAACACAACGCCCTTCTGTAAACATCATCACGGGAACCATCAAAGCAAATTTCCCGGCGCGCGTGGCATTCAAAGTCACGTCGAAAGTGGATTCGCGAACGATTATTGATTTGGGCGGCGCAGAGCAACTCATTGGCCGGGGAGACATGTTATTATCAATCGGCAGCGATCTCATTCGTTTGCAGTGTGCATTCGTTGACACTCCTGAAGTCGAGCGCGTGTGTGAATTCATTGCTGAGCAACGAGGATATCCTGAAGCGCATCTTCTTCCTGAAGTGCATGATGAAGAAGCAGAAGGCGGAGAATTTTTTGATCCCAATGAACGCGATGAATTGTTTGAAGAAGCGGCTCAGATCATCGTTCAATATCAGCAGGGTTCCACTTCGCTGCTGCAGCGTAGATTGAAACTCGGGTACAACCGCGCCGGAAGACTGATGGATCAATTGGAATCTGCGGGGGTTGTGGGTCCCAACCAGGGGAGTAAAGCACGCGATGTAATAGTGAAGGGTGAGATTGAGTTGGAACAGTTTTTGGCTTCACTGCGTGAAAAGAGCGGGATTCTTTAGAACTTCGTCCTCTCTTAGTAAAACATTACTTCAATCATCATGAGAAAATTTTTCATTCTGATGCTTTCCGCGTTGTGCTTACAGACGTTTGCGCAGAATCCACAGCCCGACCAGAAGGCCGCTCAAATTCTTAATGGCGTAAGTGCGAAATACAAGGCGTTGAAAACTGTGAAAGCAGAATTCACCGTGAAGGTTGAGAATGGTGAGAACAGCACGAAGGACGTTCAAACCGGGACGATCTACGTGAAGGGCAACAAGTATAAGGTGCAATTGAAAAACCAGGAGATCACTTCTGATAACAGCACGGTATGGACCTTCCTTAAAGATGCCAATGAAGTGCAGGTGAATAATTTTGATCCCGATGAAAACACCATTACGCCCTCACAAATTTTTACGATCTACGAAAACGATTTTCTGTATGCATTCATAGAAGAAAAAAAGGTGAATGGCAAAGTGATTCAATTCATCGAGCTCACGCCTCATGACAAAACAAAACCCTATTTCAAAATTCGCCTTGGCATTGATAAGGTGGCGAAGGAAGTGCAAAGCGCTGTTGTCTTTGACAAGAATGGTAACCGTTATACCTATGAGATAAAAACTTTTACTCCCAATCCTGCGCTTGCTGATACATTTTTTTCGTTCGATACCAAGTCGCATCCCGGAGTGGAGGTTGTGGACTTGAGATGAGATTTATCCTCTCACCACATCGCATAAAATATCTACGGCCCTTTCTGCTTCTCTCGTATCCATCCATCCAAATCCCATCCGTGTTGCATTGAGCTTTGGCATGTCGTCAACATTATGAATAGCACCGCTGGAAAGAATAATATTTTTCTTCCGGAGATTTACTGATAGATCATTGAGGGGAATTTTTTCATCAAACTTGGCCCAAATAGCAAGACCGCCTTCAGGCATTTTGAATTGAATTGCATCAGGTAATTCTTCTTTCAACAGGCCGCAAACAAAATCACGGCGCTTCTTGTATTCCTTCAACGCCTTTTTCATGTGCCTTCGGATTTCACCGAGGGAAAAAAGTTGTGCTACTGCTTCTTCCAAAAGCGGATCACCTTGTATGTCTATGACCTGCCTCAGCTTGCATAATTCCTGGATCAGATTTTTTGGTGCAGCAACATATCCAAGGCGCAACGCAGGAGCAATGGTTTTACTGAGAGTACCCACGTAAATCACCATTCCATTTCTGTCGGCGCTTGCCAATGGAAGTATGGGGCTGCTTTCATAGTGAAAATCATAATCGTAGTCATCTTCGATAATGATGAAGCCATACTTTTCTGCGAGTGAGATGAGCTTCATTCTTCTTGCAGCACTCAGCGTAACGGTGGTAGGATAATGATGATGCGGTGTAAGAAAAACCACCCTGATTTTTTTCTTCCTGCACACTTGTTCGATTTGTTCCACGTCAATTCCCGAATCATCCATTGCCACACGTATTAGCTTCGCTCCGGCAAACATGAACGTGCGATCGGTGTAGTAGTAGTTCGGATTGCCGACAATCACGTTATCTCCCGGTGAAATCAGAATTTGTGTGAGCATAAAAACACCCATCTGGCTTCCGCGCGAAATAAAAATGTGATCAGGAGTTGTTTGCATGCCCCGCGAACAATTCAATTCTTCTGACAAAACTTTTCTTAATTCATAATTGCCGATCTCATAACCATACGACAGGTGATGCAATCCTGATTTTCTGTTCACAACACTCCAGTATGCCCGTGCAATTTGTTTTGCCGGAACAAGTCGAACGTCTGGTCCATCATGAAATCCAATGATGTTCCGGAGCGGAAGAGATGGAACCTTGATATATTGATTGACTCGGAATGAATAACCGGTACTATTTAATGGTTTCGGAATTTCTTTGGCTGACTGCAGTTTACGCGGGTTAATTTCAGGAAGATGCTCGCTTACGAAGCTTCCTTTCGATGGAATAGAAGTGATCCATCCCTGGGCATCTAATTCATCAAAAGCTTTCACCACCGTCTGTCTGTGAACTTTTAGCATGTGAGATAGATCCCTGGTTCCCGGCATTTTCATTCCGGGCTTTATCACACCCGTTTTTATTTCCCGAATAATGCCGTTTGAAATCTGCAAATACACAGGAAGAGGTGATGATTTCTGAAGCTGAAGTATGGATTTCCATGGGAGCATAACCGGACTATTTAGAACGTAAAAAATGGACTACAACGATAGTCCAAAGGTAATGGAACTTTGTGTCGACAATCAAAAAAATCTTGTAATTAAAAATCAATCATCATGAAAGCAACAATCTTAGCAATCGTCTTCAGCATGCTGCTGATGGACTTTTCTCTTACTGTGAACGCACAGCAAGTCAACAACTCTCTTTCTGCCATGAAAGACAGTTTCCCCGCATTCGTTAGCACATCAGAAGATGAAATTCTTTTGGGCACAGCTCCTGAATGCCCGACCGTCAATTTTGATTTAACACGACGTGATTTTCCTTGCGAGGCTTTGGGAATTATTTACATGATGACGCAGCAAGAGAGAGCAAATCTTGAATTGCATCGGGTGAGGGTGGTGAATTCGGATGAACAGAATACGCATTCAAAAAAGAAGACCGGCGGAACAAGCAAAAAGCAAAAAGCGCAACTTTGAGACAGCAACTTGCAGCCATGAACTTCGAGATCAGTAAGGCAACGGAAATTCTTGAGCGTACGCCTGCAGTGATTGAAGCATTGCTCAATGGGCTTTCCGGAGAATGGACTTCAAATAGTGAAGGCAATGGAACATGGTCGCCGTATGATGTGCTGGGACATTTGATTCACGGGGAAAAAACAGATTGGATTCCGAGAGTAAAAATTATTCTCTCTGAGCAAAATGATAAACGATTTGTGACCTTCGACAGGTTTGCACAGTTTACTGACAGTAAGAATAAATCATTGCGACAACTGCTTGATGAATTCAAATGGCGGCGGGCTGAGAACGTTTCTTTCCTGCGAAGGCTAAATCTGAGCGAAAGTGATTTGCAGAAAACCGGTATTCATCCTGAGTTTGGCGTAGTGACATTGAAGCAGCATCTTTCGGCATGGGCCGTTCATGATCTTGCACACATTGCTCAAATTTCCCGGGTAATGGCGAAGCAATACAAGGAAGAAGTAGGTCCGTGGATTGATTATCTTTCGATCCTAAACAAATAAAATCATGGACAACAACGACTGGAGCAAATTCACGCGACGCATTCCTGTAAATGCCGACGCCCAAAAAATTTATGATTTGTGGGCAACGCCTGCGGGATTGCAGCATTGGTTTCTGCGCAATGCAAGATTTAAATCTTCATCGGGCGATTTGAGAGATGCTAATCAGCACATTCAGGCCGGTGACACGTACGAATGGAGCTGGCATGGCTATACCGACGATGTTCAGGAGCGTGGAACAATTCTCGAAGCCAATGGAAGAGATTTTTTCAAATTTATTTTTGGTAAGGCAGGTGTTGTCAGCGTTTCGTTAAAGAAGCAAGGAAATCAAACGGTAGTAGAAATCACACAGGAGCAAATTCCCACCGATGAAAAATCAAAGGCAGATTATTATGTCGGCTGTTCTGTGGGATGGACTTTCTATCTCGCCAACCTGAAATCGCTGCTCGAGGGTGGAATTGATTTGAGGAATAAGGAGGTGAATATCCGGCAAGTGGTAAGTTCCTAAAGTGTTTACAAAGTTTGAATCGTTAAAAAAACTTCGGGCTTAGGAATAGTCTTGATTGAATAACGGATTAGACAGTTTCAAACCAGAAACTCTTCAAACATTTCTTTCTATGGAAATGAAGCAATACCTCATTGATACTTTCAAATACAATGATTGGGCAAACAGGAAGCTCCTCGAAAAGATCAGGCAACTGCCGGAGAAAGATGAGAGCGTAAAATTCTTCAGCCATCTCATCAACTCGATGAACAAATGGATGGCGAGAATTCTTCATGACCCCAATGCGCCACAAATGGATTGGTGGGAACCTGTCTATTTGCTTGATGAACTTGAAACAAAATGGAATGATTGTTTGCAGCAATGGATTTCATTTCTCGAAAGCAAAACTGAAGAAGAAGTTTTTGAAATAATACGCTTCACCGGATTTGATGGCGGACAATGGGAGGCAAAACTGAAAGACATTGCACTGCAGTTGAACTATCATTCCATTCATCATCGTGCGCAAATGCAAACGATGATTCGGCTGCAAGGATTGGAGCCGAATTTTCTGGATTATATAGGGACGGTGTACAGGAAGATAACCTGAGTCGTGAGAGAAATGTTTTACTGATAGTGCCCGCGACACTTGGCGATATAAACCGTATCAGCGTCAGCCTTGTAAATCAAACGGTGTTCGTCATTGAATCGGCGGCTCCAATATCCTTTCCAATTTCCTTTGAGCGGTTCCGGTTTTCCTTTCCCTTGAAAAGGATCACGCGAAATTTCTTTGATCAGCTCATTAATCTTATCGAACATTTGGGTGTTCATTTTCCGCCAATCCAGATATTCGGTAAATGCGTTCGACTCAAACTTGATTGCTCTCATTTTTTCAGCAATGAATTAGAGAGCGTCTCAAATTCTTCCCATGAAAATGAAACTAAGTTTTGACCTCTTTCAATGTTGTGAATAGCAGCATCAAGTTTTGTTTTATAGTCCTTTTTCTTTTCTTTCCTTCTTTTTACTCCGTTGTTAAGAAGAATAGTAATGTTGGTTACACCGTTCTCCTGAGCCATTCTTTTCAGTGTCTCAATGATATTGTTGTTAAGTTCTGACGGCTTTAGATTGATTAGTGTTTCCATATTTTATTTTCAACAAAAATAAAGTTTTTCGATCGTGCCGTTTCTTTAAAATCATTTCAGTTCGCCATAAGAGCGGTTCACTATAACAAGAATTCCCAAATCCCTGATTGCATCAATGAAATTTTGAAATGAGTTCTTTTCAAAATGAAATCCGAATATTTTGGTTTTACCATTTTTCAAATGAACACGAAAGGTGGGAGATGAGCGTAGGAGATGGATATTAATTTCTATTTGATCTATTTCTACCAGAGAAAATTGAGAGGTCTTGCAAAATGGGCAAGCTTCAGAAGTTATTTCGAGCTTATCCTCGTACAAAGTGAATGTTTTAAAGTCAGAAATTATTAAAAGCCACGTAACAACAATTGTGAAGAGGACAATTATTGAAAGAACCATTGGATCCTGATAAGACGCTGCTGATATGAATAGCAAGAAAACAAAACAAAAAAGTAAATGCAGTCTTAAGCTCTTCTTTGGAAATGTAACAACGAGAATGAGGGCACTACCTTTCATTTCCTTTTTTTGAAGAACAGAGTATTTAAATTACAATTCAAAACTCACTTCACCAAAAAGCGCCTCCGATCTGAGGCTCCCAACTTTTCATACACTAACCAGGCATCGAGGTCGTTTGAATCAGCTATGAAAAAAATCTACTCCTCACCTCGTGTTATTATTCTGCTCTCCGCTGCTTTGTTTTACTTTTTGTTCTTCGGTATTGGTGCCGGAATTAATGTACTGTTGATCGCTGGCTTTAGCGTTTTCTTGTTTCTGCTCTTCAGGAAAAACTTGCCTGGGAAAATCTTCTATCTTCTGCTTGGCGGAATGATGGTTTCTTCTATCGCAGTTGTGTTTGCTCACTCAGGATTCAGTATAATAATTTTCTGGAGTTGCCTGGTTTTATTCATCGGAAATTTTGCCTACCAGCAAATTCAACACCTTCACTATGGACTATTACTTTCTCTTAAATCTGTTACAAGAATTCCCGCGACCGTTATTGGATATTTCCCGGTTGTGATAGGAAAGAGGAAGCGGAATTACACTTCTTACCTACGATTTATTTTCATTCCAATTCTTACTTTAATGGCAATATTCATTTTGTATTCAAGCTCAAATGTTCTGTTCTATCAAAGCTTTGAAAAATTGTTTGATTCCCTGGATGATTTCTTTTCAACCATTTCATTTAGCCGCCTTTTGTTTTTTATGCTGGGCATACTCATCTTCAGTTTGTGTTTTGTGCAAATCAATTCTTCAGGTATAATTATTTCTGACTCCACGCTCGATCTGAATTTAACAAGGAAAAAAAGAAAATCACCCATTCGATCGCTCAACCGACTGCTCTTAAGAAAAAGACAAATCGTAATTGTGTTTTTCCTGTTACTGAACATGATGATTCTTTTGCTGAATTATCTGGATATTACCAACATATGGTTCGGGTTTCATTGGGATGGCGGCTACCTAAAAGATATGGTTCACGAAGGAACCTACCTGCTTATTGTGGCCATTATTATCTCGATTGCCGTTTCCGTTTACTATCTCAACAGCAATATTGTGTTCATGAAGGACAATCACTTATTCAATGCATTGGTAATTGCATGGCTGGGACAGAATGGAATCATGATTATATCTGTAACTCTTCGTAACATGATCTATATAGAGCATTTTGCCCTGGCTTATAAACGAATTTTTGTTTACTTCTTTCTTGGTGCATGCTTCATTGGGTTACTGAGTATCATCCTGATGATCCGGAATAAAAAATCAGTTGGATTTTTATTGTCGGTAAATTCCATTTCACTGTACCTCATAATGATTTGTTCGGCATGCTTCAACTGGGATGGAGTCATTGCCCGATATAATTTTTCACACTATAATAAGTCGTTCGTACACTACAATTTCCTTATCGGGTTGAATGATTCCGCACTTCCGTACATGGATTATTCTGATGAAAAACTGAAGGAAATAAATACTGTACAGAACAACCTGTTCAGTTTTGCAAGTTCAGTTGAATACACCAATATTAACTTCGGTGATGAAGTGAAAAGCAGAAAAGATATTTTCAAAAAGCGTTGGGAGCAACATAGCTGGCTTGAATGGAATTACCCGGAATACAGAGCGTATCAGCTATTATTTAAATAGTGCTTCCGGAGTTTTAAGCCTGCGATAAATTTTCTCATAAGAACCAGGCGCTTGCAACGAGGCTAATCTTTTTTGATCACCACGATGGTGCAACGAGTGACCAGGGCAGCAATGGCCCCTACGGCAGCAAGTATTGGAGCGAGGATGGCACCTATGGCGCCGATCATGAGCGGAATCTCAATGAGCGTTTCACCATTTTCGTTTTTGATAATAATGCGACGCGCATTGCCTTCAGCGAGAAGCTCCCTCATTTTCTTGAGAAGTTCATCACCGTTTACTTTAAATTCTTCCTGGTTGTTATCAGCCATAGCTCTTGGATTTAACAAAGTTTTTTAAGCCAAAATTAGTTGCAGGTTTGAACTGCAAGAAGCGATAAAAATAATAGAAGCGTTTCTTAATTATACATCATGAGCGAATTAAACTATTCCCAGGCGGGATTTCTTTTCCTCAAAATGTATTTTTTCAGGTTGATCCAGAAGGCAAGAACAAGATAGATGATGACGGGAGAAGTCATTGAGATGAAAGTGGCATATATGAAATAGAGCCGGATGATACCGGGAGCAATGCCGAGCTTTTCTCCGATGAAAGCGCATACACCGAAGACTCTGCCTTCAACAAAATATTTGAATCGGTTCATGATACAAAAATAAGACGCTCAATGGTTATTGCAATAATCATTTGCGAAGTAGTGAGTTGCAAGGCTTCTACGTGGTTGACAAAATCTTATGTCCGATTGCACAATCAAGACAGCGGAAGTTGGTGCAGTACTTATTTTTCAGTTGCAGCAATGCTTGCGAATCAAACGCTGACTTTACGGCGACACCGCTACCTTTCCACCGGGTAATGATTTGATTTTCTTCGGCAGGAAGTTGCTCGAGCAGATGAAGCGATTGGTTGATGTAGGAATCTTCATCTCTCATTTTCCCATATACAAAAAGAAAAGGTACAACGGTGTTGATCATGAGTAACTCAATCGCATTCTCGCCCAATGTTTTCTTCTTTAATGGGGAAAGTTTGTCGAAGCGATAATGTGTGAGCCAATATTCAGAGGGCTCGCAATCGAAGTATGAAAAAAGTTTTTTCACGTCCTGTGTCTCGAGAATTTTTGAAAGCAGGTGTGTTGCATTGAAAACCAACTGTGCAAATTGAGCGATGCGAAGAGTAGGAAAATTTGCAGGGCGCAGTCGAAGAAATTTCCAGACATGCTTCTTCATCGGCTGGAGCGCATATTTCTTCCTGAGAAAATCAAATTCTTTTTTCAATTGATTCGGATAATCGTCGGCAAATTTTTCATCGAGAAATCCTGCAGTGCCGAAGAGTAATGTTTCAAGTTGAAACAAACTGCTTTTGTGCTTCGCTAAAACTTTTACAGGGAGTGACCTTGCCAGCATCTGAAAAGGTTCTGCGTTCACTTTCGCACCGAATGCAGAGGCTATGAATTGATAAAACGTGTCTTCCCAGTTGTTTTGGTTTTCCGCAAGTGATTCTATGATGGGCTGCGTCTTCTCTTCCAATCGCTCGATCATCAGGCGATGAAGCCACTGACGGATTGTGATTGAACTTACGCTCTGAAGGTTTTTCTCACAGGGAATCCACGAGGCGCTGTTCATCAGCAACTGATATGAATCAAAAAGTTTTGAATCAAAGAGATCCTTCACTTCCAAACTTAGTACCGGCGTTCCATCGTCGTGAAAAACCTCTTCATCATTTTCATAAACCACGTGCAGAATCACATTGTTGTATGCCTTGTCCTGATCATGACGATGCTGATTCCACTCTGCTGATTTCACATGAATCTCTACGGTGCCGGCCCATTCTGTTTTACCAATCCTGATTCGTGCATTTAAAAAATCGGGGCCGGCGTTATGGTTATGCTCGCCGACTTTGAGGATTTGAATTTTTTCTCCTGATGAAGCTTGCAACTGATCCGGTTGCAGCAGCTTCATCTTCCAGAGGTAGTGGAGAAATTTTTCAGTCATGAGAAATTGAAGATAAAGATTGGAAGTTAAAAGTTAGAAAATAGAAGTTAGAATAGTAAGGGAATGAAGTGAACACTGCTAATTTTGCTGCATCAAAAAACGTTATAGCTGAAAAAAATTTACATGAAACGGAAAATTGCTATTGTCTTTCTTCTCTCAATTTTATTTGCAACGAAATCGTTTGCACAAACGCCACAAAGTGATTCAGCTAAAAAGAATGTGTTCATGTTCGTTGAAGAGATGCCGGAATTTCCAGGCGGCCAAGCGGAACTGATGAAATTTATTCAGCAGAATATCGTGTATCCTGATGATGCACGATCAGCAGGTATTGAAGGAAAAGTGATTGCTCAATTCATCGTCAATGAAGATGGAAGAATTTCTGACATCACGGTCCTTCGCGGCATTTATCCAGGCTGCGACAGTGAAGTTATTCGTGTGCTTACAAGAATGCCTCAATGGAAACCCGGCAAGCAGAATGGCACTACTGTGAAAGTATATTTCAAACTTCCGGTTACATTCAAACTAAATGAAGTCGATCTCACAAGGCCGAACATCACATTGCCTTCTTATCCTGCAGGAGAAGATTCACTCCGGGCATTTATCAAAAAAAACCGTCAGTATCCAAAGGCCGCGAGGAAGAATAAAACGGAAGGAACCGTGACTCTCTCATTCAATGTGGACTCGGCGGGAAATGTTCGCGACATTAAGGTGTATAAATCAGTCGGCAATGGTTGCGATGAAGAGGCGATTCGCATTTTGAAATTGATTCCCCACTGGAATCCCGGAACAAAGGAAGGCAAGGCGGTGACGATGCCGTATTATATTAATGTGGAGTTTAAATTAGAAGCGAAGAAGTAAATCTTGTATCTTTCAGTCTCAGGAATTTTTAAATCATGAAACTTTTCATCTTAGTATTTATTTGTGTGATTCCTTTTTATGTAGCAGGGCAAGAGAAAGTATCTAAAGACTCAGTCCACACTTATGTAGAAAAAATGCCTGAATTTCCCGGCGGGAATGCCGGGTTGACGAAATTCCTTCAAAAGAATTTGAGATATCCACCTGAGGCGCGTGAGAAAGGAGTCGAGGGAAGAGTAGTCACACAATTTGTTGTAGATGAAGATGGCACTATCACCGATGTTCAAATTCTAAGAGGTATTGGTGGCGGCTGTGATGAAGAAGTGATTCGGGTTCTCAAGATGATGCCGCGATGGATTCCCGGCACTCAGAATAATTTACCGGTGAAAGTATTTTTCAAAATGCCGGTAACATTTGCACTGGGTGAAGAGGATGACAAAAACGAAGGAGTTCATTTTGCAGGTAACGAGAAGGAATATCAAAAATTTCTTAGAAAGAATTTAAAGTACCCTAAGGATGCCCGGAAGAATAGGATAGAAGGAGTAGTCTCCTTATCCTTTCATGTCGACAAATATGGAAAAGCGACTGATGTTAAAGTACAGAAATCATTGTCCCCATCTTGCGATGCAGAAGCCCTTCGATTGTTCCATTTAATTTCCGATTGGATACCTGCCTCCAAAAATGGAGAACAAATTGATGCAGATGGAGAAATGGTAGTGGAGTTCAGGCGTTAACACAAAGTGGTCAATTTATCAGGAATGATTTCATTTGAAATTGAATTTGATGCGCTTGACCTCTCGCAGCCTCAGCAAAATCTTTTTCCATTGAAGCATAGATAATATTCCTCGAAACATTCGCCAACAACCCGCACTGTTTGTTCATTCCATTCTCCGCGATCATTTTTAAATCTCCGCCTTGCGTTCCAACACCGGGCACGAGAAAAAAATGATCAGGAGCAAGCGCACGTACATGAGCGAACATCTCCGGATGTGTAGCTCCAATTACGTACATCATGTTATCGGCATTGGACCATTGTTGTGATTTGAGAATGACTTCTTCATACAAAAGTCCTGAGTCGGAAGTCGTGAGTCGTGAGCTGAGTTGAAAATCCTGACTGCCTTTATTTGATGTGAGTGCGAGAAGGATCACAAATTTGTTTTTGTATTGAAGAAAGGGTGTAACAGAATCTTTACCCATGTATGGAGCAACAGTGATCGCATCGAAATCAAAACCTGATTTTTCTTTTTCGAAGAAGGCGCGTGCATACATCGCTGATGTGTTTCCTATGTCGCCGCGCTTGGCATCGGCAATGGTGAAAATATCTTTTGGAATATAATCGAAAGTCTTTTTCATACTCTCCCAACCCATCACACCATTCGCTTCATAAAATGCCGTGTTGATTTTGTAAGCAACGCACAAATCATGCGTGGCATCAATGATCTGTTTGTTGAATTCAAAAACCGGATCGGAAGAGGAGAGAAGATGCTTTGGAATTTTTTCGGGATCAGTATCGAGACCGATACAGAGGAAAGAGTGCTTTGATTTTATCTGATCAAATATTTCTTCTCGTGTCAACTTAATTTAGCTTTACGATTCACGATTCACGTAATACGACTCAACTTCATCGTTCTTTGTCTTATATCTTAGGTCTTGCATCTTACGGCTTATCTCAAACTGCTTCAACTCGCGCAATCTCAGGCACTGCTCTCTTAATAGCTTCTTCAACTCCCGCCGTCATAGTCATCTCACTCATCGGGCAATCTTCACAATTACCAAGTAGCCGAAGTTTCACAATCATATCATCAGTAATTTCAAGCACCTCGATATTTCCTCCATCCGTTATCAAATAGGGACGGATAGAGTTGATTGAATCTTCAACTCTTTGCAACAATTCCTGATGTTTCTTTTTTGTCATTAAGGTTGAAAATAGAAAATAGGCTGAGACCTTTTGTCTTAAATCTTACGTCACATTTCACTGATACTTCCTCCTCGTCAAAATCGTGTCTCGTGTTATGTGAATCGTGTATCGTACTACGTGAATCATATATCATATTCTTACCGCACCATCTCCACCACTTTCGTCGTTTCAAAATTAGCATTTCTGATTGCAACATTGCGTGCGACTTCTCCTGCTAAATTCTCAAATGCCTCCTGCGTAATTTCATCTTTATCATTCAGTACGGCCGGAAATCCTGAATCACCTCCTTCTCGGATGCTCTGTACGATTGGAATTTCTCCCAGAAAAGGAACATTAAATTCTTCTGCTAATCTTCTGCCTCCGCCTGTTCCAAAAATGTAGTACTTGTTGTTTGGTAGTTCTTTGGGAGTAAAGTAGGCCATGTTCTCAATGATGCCGATGATGGGAACATTAATCGGGTGAATGTTGAACATGCCGAGCGCTTTCTTCGCATCAGCGAGTGCGACATCCTGCGGAGTGGTCACGATCACGGCACCGGTGACGGGAACGGTTTGCACCAGCGTGAGATGAATATCGCCGGTTCCCGGAGGGAGATCAATGATGAGGTAATCGAGTTCTCCCCAGTCACAATCGCCTACAAATTGTTTCAGCGCCGAAGAAACCATGGGACCGCGCCACACGACAGCTTGTTTTTCATCCACGAGCAAACCGATCGAGAGTGCTTTGATTCCGAATTTTTCGATAGGAATCATCACAGCTTTTCCATCCACGTCTTTTATCTGTGGTCGCTCTCCTTTTATTCCGAGCATGGTGGGAATGGAAGGCCCATAAATGTCCGCATCAATCAAACCCACTGCGGCACCATCTTTGGCAAGACCAAGAGCGAGATTTACCGCCACAGTTGATTTTCCAACACCCCCTTTTCCGGAAGCCACTGCGATAATATTTTTAACTCCGGGTAAAAGTTTTTCACCACCTTTTCTTCTCGAAGTCACATCAGCATTCATGGTCACGACCACGACAGCTTCCTTGTCAATGAAATGATGAATGGCATTTTCACATGCCTGGCGTATTGCATCTTTCAGGGGACAAGCAGGAGTAGTTAAGGTAACTGTAAAAGAAATTTTCTTTCCTTCAATTTGAATATCACTGACCATGTTGAGGGTTACCAAATCTTTTTTCAGATCGGGATCGTCCACATAACTCAATGCCTTCAATACATCTTCTTTGGTTGTGTTCATCTATTTAGATTACTAAGACAAAGGTACAAACAAAGGACAGGGAGTTGTGATCGGCTTCCGGAAGATTGACCAGGAAGAATTGTTCTTTGATTTCTGCAAAAAAATCCTGAGATCAATTCACAAGCTACACAACCAGCAGTTGATGAATTATTAACACAGGAGTGAGATGACTTAACAATAACTTAATAACAATAACATTTTGGCAAGGTTACATTTGCCGCAAATTAACACTGTACTAAACTTCATGTAAAATGAAAAAGCTGTTCCTCCTCTCCGCAACAATTTGTTTTGCGATTTCCTCTTTTGCTCAAAACACCCCCGATGCGAACCCGCCCGTATTCAATCCGGCAATTAAATTTCACGGACTCATTCACTCACGTTTTGAAACCTCATTAACTGACAGCGTTGATGTGCAGGGAAAATTTTCTGAAACACCTACACGCTCCAACTTTCGCATTCGCCGCCTGGAGCTGCGCGCCGACATTCAGCTTAACAGCAAGTGGAGCGGCGTCATTCGCATTCAGTTTCCTGATTTGAAAACCTCAACACCGGGCAAAGCGATTGAGCTGGCATATTTTCAATGGTCACCGATGGATCAGTTCAACATTCGCGGGGGGCAAATGAAGATGCCGTATGAGTTGGACGAATTAACGAGCCATGAAGATTTGCGCATGATTGATCGCGGCACTACGGATCGGATTTTTGTGAACAATAATCTTGGATCGTATCAGCCCGGGTTGATGTTCTACGGAACATTTATGAAAGCAAAAACTCCGCTGAGTTACTATGCCGGTGTTTTCAATGGCAGTGATCGAAGTGTTCCTTATGATGATAACCCCGGAAAAAATTATGTGGGCAGAATTGAATTCAGTCCGGTAAAATCATTGCGGCTTGCGGTGAATGATCAATACACACAGCAGGCAAAAAGCGTGAGTGCAAATTCATTTGGCGGTGATATAAGCTGGCAACAGAAGCTGGGTGATAAAATGAATCTGATTGTGGAGGGTGAATACATTCAGGGACCAAATATTTCATTATTTAATTCTTCTTTGGATTCTGCGAAAAACATTGACGATTACATGATGAGCGGCTACTTCGGGCAAGCTCTTCTTCGAGTCAACATTATGAAAAACTGGTGCAGAACATTTGAGATCGGTGGTAAATACGAACATACGGATCCATGGGATTCAAAGTCCGCCTCTGTTGCAAGTGCAGGAAATTCCATCAACACGATCACCGGCGGCATTGGCTTTATTTTTCTTCCTGACAATGATGCACGCCTGCAATTCAATATGATTCAAACCAACTACGAAAAGGAATTTCCGGGATCGCTGAAAAATAATTTGATGTTTGTTACACAGCTTCAGTTAAGAATTTAGAGTCAGAAATTTGATTTGAAATTTTAGAAATGACATGTTTCATCAAGCGTGTCATTTCTGTTTTCTAACCATATTTGTCGCACCCCGATTTTTTTTCTTGAATGAGACAAAACCATATTCGGGGATGAGGTCAGGAGAAAGCAGAAGATATGGGACATTTGGGATACTCTTATATGAACTATCATCTCACACGATTTAGTGTATGAACCGGTCACTTATAAGCTAATGGCTCTCGCGATAAAGAATGCAGCACCGGCTGCTAACGCCCCCACGAAAGCTGTTTGATATGCTCCGCGCCACACGGGTTGTCCCGTCACTTTTGCTTTGAAAAATCCAAAGGCAAGCAGCGCAACGAGTGTAATAGCAGAAGAGAAAATTAATCCATCATAAGGATGAGTTGTAAAAAAATAAGCGCTGAGCGGAATGAATCCACCCGCAACATACGAGAGTGCGATGTTGCGCGCGCTTTGAGTAGCACGCTTCGGTTTCGGTTTCTCCAAACCCAATTCAAACTTCATCATGAAATCAACCCACTTGTTTTTATCGAGGGCCAGTTCATTCGCCACTGCGTTTTGCGAAGAAGCAGAAATTCCATACTCAGCTAACACATCTCTGATTTCCTGTTTCTCTTTGTCAGGAAGTCGTTCAACTTCATCATACTCGCGTTTCAATTCTGAGTTGAAATGATCGGCGTCAGTTTTCCCGGCTAAATACCCGCCGAGTCCCATAGCAATAGAGCCGGCAACAATTTCAGCAATGCCTGCCGTGATCACGATCACATTCGAATCCACTGCGCCGCTCAATCCCGCGGCGAGCGCAAACGGAACAGTAAGCCCATCCGCCATTCCAATCACAACGTCTTTCAGAATAGCAGAGCTTTCAAAATGTTTTTCTTCGTGCATAGTCTTCAGTTTACAGTTTGCAGTTTACAAGTTACAGTTTGCAGTTTGCAGTTTACAAGCTACAGTTTTCAAATTTTGAGTTCGGGTTCACACGCTTTGAACTCTGCAGTGCCGGAATGAATTATGTTTCGTGAATCGTGTCAAGCGCATCGTGAATCGTATTACGTGTATCGTGTATCGTAATTTTTCCCCCGCAAGTTTTAAAAAATTATTGAATGAACAGATGATCTTTGCACGCACAATATGAGCCAGGTGATTCATCACAACCAGATTAATGCCATCGAGGAGGCACTGCAATTGATTTTTCAGGAAGGAAAATATGCTGACCAGGTTATTGAATCCACGCTGAAAAAAAATCCGAAGTGGGGATCACGGGACAGAAGGTTCATTGCTGAAACAACTTATGATGTTGTTCGCTGGTGGCGATGGATTAGTTCCTGCGGGGAAGTTAAGGACGATGATGAAAAGAAATTTCTGAAAGCGATTCGCACGTGGCTCATTCTCCAGGGCAGTGAAGCACCTGCATGGCTGGATGAAGGAATTTCTTCTGAAAAAATTTTAGCAAACATTCAGAAGCTTGAATCTGTCCGCGCCCTTCGTGAATCCATTCCTGACTGGCTGGATGAACTGGGCGAAAAAGAATTGGGTGAGTCATGGGACAAAGAGTTGCACGCCCTGAATGAGCAGGCACGCGTGGTGCTTCGCGTGAACACTTTGAAAGCATCCCGTTATGTATTGCAGCAAGCATTGAAGCAATCAGAAATTGAAGCAGAAACACTACCTCAATGTGCTGACGCATTGATTTTACAAAAGCGTGTGAATATTTTTCAGCAACCTGTTTTCAAGCAAGGATGGTTTGAAGTACAGGATGCCTCATCGCAATTAGTGGCGCCATTTCTCGATGTGCATCCGGGTATGCGGGTGATTGATGCTTGCGCAGGGGCAGGAGGAAAAACTTTGCATCTCGCTTCACTGATGCAAAACAAAGGGCAGCTCATTGCGCTTGATACTGAGGGATGGAAGTTACAGGAGCTACGCCATCGTATGCGCAGGGCAGGAGCAGGAGTCATTGAAACACGAACTATTGATTCCACCAAAGTGATCAAGCGATTGCAGGAGTCGGCAGATCGTGTATTGCTTGATGTTCCGTGCTCAGGACTGGGAGTGCTTCGCAGAAATCCTGATGCAAAATGGAAGTTGAATTTGGAATACATAGAGCGAATGAAAAAACTTCAGCGGGAAATTCTCGAACGTTATTCGCAGATGGTGAAAGCAGGAGGGAAGCTGGTGTATGCCACGTGCAGCATTCTTCATTCTGAAAATCAAGAACAAGTTGAACAGTTCTTATCCGCACACAAGGGATTTTTGTTAGAGGAAGAAAAACAAATTTTCCCTTCAGAGGGATTCGATGGATTTTACATGGCGAGAATCAGCCGGTCAAACGTTTGAGATGCTTGCTGGAAATTATTGAGAAGAGTTGCTCTCGCGTGCGGTTTCCCGGACAAAAGCTATTTTATCTCACCAAACCCTGGGGACAAGCGAATTTTTTGGATAAGATCCCACTTTATCCTCGCACGGCGACAATTTGTGCCCCGAATCGGAGAAACAAGACAAGCCGCAGGGTCTGTGTGAATAGCTTTCTGAATTGAAGAAGAAGGATTCCCGATTCTAATTAGTTAATTTGAAAAATGAAATTTAATTTCTGAATACACACTCCCAAAAACTTAGTCAATGACAGATAATATCACAAGAGAAAAACAACTGCGCGGACGAATCAAAGCAGCAATCATCATTACCATCATTGGTTTGCTTTTGAATGGAATGTCTTCACTTCCTCTTCGAACGGAATTAGACATTCTGTTAAGGTATCCTAACCGGCTTCCGCAATTTCTTTTGGATTGGTGGACTTACGTCCAACAGGGCGTGGTTGAAACAAGTGAGAAATATAATTTCATGCGTTACGGTTTCGATTGGCTGGCATTTGCGCATTTGATGATTGCGATTGCTTTCATCGGTCCGCTTCGTGATCCCGTCAAAAATCAGTGGGTGATAAAGTGGGGGATGATTGTGGCTGCAATGAGTATCCTCATGGCCTTCGGATGGGAGCGCATGCGCAATATCCCTGTGTGGTGGTCAATCATTGACGCGGGAATCAGTTATGTGGCGTTTGTAGTGTTGTGGCTTTGTAACAGATGGATTGAGAAATTGAAAGTTATTACTTCCCGATAAAAATATTTTCTTCTTCAATTCACTTTCAAAAATCTTCCTAATTCGGTCATACCGTTTTCATGAATGATGGCGGTCACATAAACTCCATTGTGAAGAGAGAGGGTGTGAATGAATGAATCAAAACCGGTGATGGTGGTATTCGTAGAGGAAATCAATCTCCCCGCGAGATCAAAAACCTGCAGCACTACTTCTTCATTGACATCAGAAAAAGTGCAGGAGGTTAATTGCAGAATTGTTTCATTTCCATCCTGGTCAACCTGTTTCAGCCGGTAATAATTATTCCCTGCGAAAGGGTAATTGTCAACAGCGAGATATTGTGTAGGCATTGAGCTGAATGTTTTTCCGGGAACAGTGACCAACATCTCAAAATTTTCTCCGTCAGACGATTTCTCTAGGATGTAATAATCATTATCGTACTCTGATGCTGAAGTCCAGTTGATGGAGATAAAATTCAGTTGTTGCGAGCATGTAAGTGAAGTCAACTCAACCGGCAACACAGGACAGTCAATGGAGGCGCCATTGGTCAAATTCCAATTCAGGTTAAAACCACTTCCACCCGCTGACCACTTGCTGATGCATAGATAATATGTTTGTCCCGCCGTAACCGGCAGATTATTTACCCAGCAATTTCCACAGGCTGCTTCCGTAAGATCATTGTTGGAAGCGCACGAATAACCCGGCCAGGTTTGATTTTGAGTTGTGCTGATGCCGGTGTTGCCCATGTTGCCGACCATGTTACTTTGCCCTTGTGTGGTAGCCGAAGAGCAGCGAATCGGGTTTCCTAAATTAGTACAGCTAACATTCGGCCCATACAAAGCCCAGTCATAGTCATCTGGCTGGCTGAAGCCGGTCGAGAGTGGATCAATAGTCATTCCCAGTGTACCGCTGCTGGTGACGCTGAAGGTGTACCAGTTTGTATATGTTTCAGTGATCAGGCAGTTGTCATCAACATCCGAAACAATTCCGGGACCGGTGCTGGCATCGGCAAAGCTTGTGCTGGTGCACAACGGTGTAGCACGCGAACAATCATTATTATCTGTGCCATTGGGTCCACCCGCACAAGGCACACAATCAAAAGTTGCGGACCAGCCCGAATCGTTGGGTGAAGAATTGGTTTCCCAAATGAATGTGATGCACCCACTCTGGTCATTCGATACATAAGGCCCCCATCCTTTAGCCATGCATGCTGAGTAGCCCATGCAGACTCCGTTGGTAAGCGTTGAGCCGCTGTTGAACTGAGGCGACCCCATTGTTGGGCCGTTTTCAATGGTAAGAATATCACCCGATTTTAAATGCACATCATAAAACTGCACACGTAAACAAGTATTCAATGTTGCGGGACAAAATGTTTGATACACCGCAAAGATGTTGTTCAAATAATTGCCTGATAAACCGCCATCATCAGTAAATGTACCGCTGCAGGAGGTTACCTGTGCGCCCCCTACATAGGAACCCCCAAGTTGTATGTACGGCATCAGGTACGTTGCATTAACGGATGGAACTGACGGACAGGGTGTACATGAAATCGCAGCCATCCATCCTGCGTTGGTCCCACTTACACTGGTCCTCATCACAAATGTTAAGCATCCTGTTGATGATAACAGCGGCGGAGGCACTATGGTACTTGTATAGCTTGCGATGAGCGGTGAAAACGCGTCAGGTCCGTCATAAATTTTCAGCGTATCGTTTGCTGACAAACTCATCGAGTAAAACTCAAACTGAATGCAATTACCATTACCGGAGCAATAGGTCTGCGTATAATTTTCATTATTGCTATAGTTGCCTGCAGGGCCACCGCTGTCATAAAATAATCCATCGCATGCGTTTACAGAGGTGTTGCTATTCATCAGAAAATTAGTTCCGCAGCTTGCGCATGAAATAGTTGCTGCCCATCCGGGTCGTGTGGTCGAAAGGTTGGATACAAATGTGAATGTGATGGATGATGTGCTGGAGATAATGGTACCGGGAGAAACGAAGCCCGAAAAATTTCCAATAACAGGAGAGGAGGTAGTTGGTCCGTCATAAATGGTTAGAATGTCGTTGCCTGCCTGCGTGTGAAATGAAGTGAAGGTAAATGTGAGGCAGTTGCCGGAACTGCTGGTAAATGTCTCAGTAAGGTTGCAATTGTTGGTATAGTCTGCCGCACCGCCGTTATCATAAAATGTTCCGCTGCAGGTAGTGATAGTGCCAGCCGCCATGTTGTACGTCTGGGCGAACGAGGCATTTACTCTTGCTAAAAATAAAATTCCTGCAATTGAGAGGGTGGGGAGATTTATTTTCATAAGAAAAGCTTAGGTGAGTGTGTGTAAGCAATTTCTTGTCTGAAAATTTCTTAATCGGGAATGAAAATTAGAAAAAAATTGAAGAGCGCAATAATCTCAGCAGGTTTTTTTGAAAAAATACATTTTCACCCAAGGTTATAATCTTGTCCTTTCAAAGCGATAATTAGGTCGGGGAATGGAAACTAATTCCAATGGAATGCGAGGGGGAATCACCATAACATTCGGTGATTCGTCAACATGAGTTTAATTTGAGCACAAGAGTTAGCATGAAATATTGCGGACGGGGTATCTGCAATGATTATTTCAATTTCTCTAATCCGCTTCGAAGTTTTGCGATGGATTCTTCAATCTCATGCAACTTGCAAGTCCCCACACTCAGCCGATACCACGTTGAATCATTCGATGAGCCGAAAGCATAAAATGGTACGATAGCCATTCCGCAATTATGAAGAAGATAAGCGGTAACATCCTGTGTAGATGAGAGAGTTTTTCCTTCCGGAGTTTTCTTTCCCTTCAAATCAAAATGTACGGTGAGGTACAGTGCGGCTTGCGGGGCAATTGCATCAACGTCGTGGCCCTCGCTCTTCAGTTCTTTCAACCCTTCATAAATCCCTTCGAGTCGCAGGTTGAGTTGTTCTTTGAAGTCAGTGAGATAGCCGGTGAATGCATCTTTCATCATCAGGAATTTTGCTGTTGCAACTTGCTCGGGCTTGGGCGCCCAAGCCCCGATGTGCGATGCAATGGATTTCATTTTATCAATCACACTCTCCGGACCAAAGGCCCATCCCACCCGCAATCCTGTGGATGCACATGATTTTGAAATGCCGTCAATGAAGATGGTATAGTCACGCATTTCAGGTCGCAATGAAACAGGATTGTAGTGAACCGTATTTCCATAAGTGAGCACCCAATACATCTGATCGTAGAGAACGTACAAGGGTTTTTCCCCGACCTCATCGGGGCGGGCGCTTTCGCTTCTCCGCTCATTTTCTTCCAGCACCATATCACAAATTTCTTCCAGCGCTTCTTTTGTGAATGTTGTACCGGTTGGATTTTGAGGTGAGCACAATGCGAGCAGGGTCGCATCTTTTATGTACGGCCTCATCTCATCTGCCGTGGGCATGAAATTGTTTTCAACTTTTGTTTCTATGGGAATCGGTCGTGCGGATGAGAGGTGGCAATAATGATTATTGTTCCATGATGGCACAGGAAAAATGACTCCATCTCCGGGATCAAGCAACGTCATGTAAGTAGAATAGATCGCCGGTCGCCCGCCGCTGGTGATTAGAATTTCTTCAGCTGAGTAATCAATACCGCCATACTCTGACAGGAAATTGCTCACTGCTTTTCGCAGCTCGGGAATTCCATTCGCCGGAGGATAGTTCGTGAGCTTTCCTTGCAACGCCTTTACAATTTCATTTTCCAGCTCAGCAGGAACCGGGAAGACCTGCGGATCGAAATCACCGATGGTGAAGTTGAAAATCTGTGCACCGCTCTTGATCAGGTCATTTACTTCCCATGCGAGTTTGATGATCTCACTCCCGATGAGATGCTCCGCCATGTTTGATACTCTGAGGTGTTTGCGTTCTGTAGTTGCTATTGCCATAAGTTCCGCTTGTGTTGCGAAGGTAAAAGAAAGACGCAATGCGGTGCACTAACTCAATAGGAATGGCTAAATCTTTTTTTGTCCGAAGGACTCCTATGGAGAGATGCTGGATAAAAAAGCAGATTCGTCATGTAAGAATGTAAACCTTATCATTCTCTCAATTGAAACCTTAGTAGAAAATTGTCATTCTAATCATTCCACCTTATTACCTTATGATCAATTGAAATGAAAATATCCGCAGGATCTTGTGGAGAATTCATCAAGCAGCGCGCCATCTCAAAATAACTTTTTGCTGAAGAGTATGAAGAATTAATCTCGCCTGAGGCGGGACCAAAAAACACTTCAGCCCCATAAAAAACTGTAGTTCTATTTGACGGCCATTTTCGCAAAAGAACTTTACGAGAAAAAGGATCAGAATAAAGTAATAAGGTTCCGGAGATTCAGTTAGCATATTCTACTAAGGTTAGAAAGGAAAAATAATGTTTGATTTATCGTAATTGTCTCGAAGCGACTCCTTCGGAGCAAAGTTTTCCGACACCTCTCCATAGGAATCCTTCGGACAAAAGAAGATTTAGTCATAGGAATTTCAAAATTGATTTTTCAGGAGGAAGTTTTTGTGAGTGAAACTTGAACTGAGCGAGTTCATTGTTCCAGCAACCCACTGTTAACCTTCATCCCCATTTGTTGCGCCTGCAAAGCATCCTTTCGCGCCGCATCATGATTTCCCAATGCCTCGTACGTTTGCGCGCGCTCAAGAAAATAGCGGGCATCCGTTTTCTTTAAATCAACAGCACTGGTAAAATCTGCAAGCGCTTCATTGTTCCTGCTGAGTTTGCGTTCGCATACGCCGCGCAGATAATAAATTTCTGCATTGGTTGCATCAAGCTTCAAAGCTGAAGTGAGATCAGCAAGGGCAAGTTCCTGCTCTCCTCTGCTTGCATAGAATTGCGCGCGGTTAAGATGTCCGTATTTATTTTCAGGATCAAGATTGATTGTGACGTTAAAGTCGTTGAGCGCTTCATCCGTTTTTCCGATGTTTCCCAAAGCAACCCCGCGATTGACGTGAATAATCGCTGTTTGTTTTTTGTCGGGACTTCCCTCAACGGAATCCTGTCGAATGCTGCGGGTATAATTTTCGATGGACAGCAAGGTCAGCCGCTTTTTTTCCTCAGGATCTTTTATTGCCTGCGACTTATCAAAATAGATTCTTCCAAATGAGTTATAAGTCGTCGATTTCACCCCCGACAATGCTTTCTCAATGTTCATCGCTTTTTGGTAGCATATAAGAGCGCTGTCGGGATTATTTCTTTTTTTCCATTCATAAAAGCCAAGATTCTTCCAGGCATCTATTGTAATCGGGTTATATTTTAATACATGCTTCCATAGTGTTTCATCGCTTGTCCATGTTTTCGCTTGCCTGAAAGTGATGACAGCAAAAATGCCGAGATAGATGAAGGCGAAAGCATTCAGTAATGGCCGTCGTGAACTGTTTTTTTCAATGGCGTGGTCGTAAAATTTAACGGCAATAAAAAATAACCCGCAATAGGCTATGTAGGTAAACCGGTCGGCGAGATACGCTTGTCCTGCGCCAACTATTTGCAGCAGGAACATAATGTTGAAAGTAAAAAATGCCCAGCCAAACAGCAGGTTTCTCTTTTCATTTTTCCATGCCCACCAAACAAACGCGATCACGGCAATGGGAATAACAACGAGGCAGACATAAGCAACTTGAGGAAGCTTCGATTCATAAGCATATAGCGCCATCATTTGCCAGGGAAAAATGAATTTGCCTAAATAAACCGCATAGGAATATGCACCCACGGCCAGCCGGTCCAGCATCGTATAGTGTATAACCGTAGTCACCGATGTGAGTGCAACCGAATTTTTAAGTGTAATAATATTGATGATGCCGAATGCAAGAGCGAGCAGCCAGAACGGTAGCTTCTCAATGATGAGCACTTTTGGGCTTAGCCATTTTCTTTTCAGAAGAAAATCAATAGCCACCATAGAAAGCGGCAATGCTACTGCCTGCACTTTGGAAAAGAGTGAGAGGATTGCGAGCAGGAGCATGACCACATACCATTTGCTTTTCGAACTGCTCCCAGTTATATATTTCAGATAAGCAATGATCGCCCCGAGATAAAATACGCCGTACAAAACGTCCTTTCGCTCCGTTACCCATGCAACTGACTCCACACGCATGGGATGAATGCCAAATAATAATGCTCCCAGCATCGCAGCCATCGTACTCAGATTGAGCATGCGAAGGATCTTATAAAAAAGAGCGGTGCATATTAAATGCAACAGCAGGTTATCGAGATGGTATATAAAGGGACTAAGCCCGAAGAACTCCTTTTCAATACTGAACGTGAAGATGGGAAGCGGGTTATAGTTTCCACTGATGCCGGAAGCAAAAATGTTGACGATGCTTTGCCAAGTAAATGTTGTTAGCTGCTTATTTTCGAGAAGATAGGCAGGATCATCCCAACTCACGAAGCCGGCGGATAATGCTGGAATGAATGCAGCGGCAGTAACAGCAAGCACAATCAACAGCTGCCACTGGAAACCGGAAGAAGGCTGCTTTGGTTGTACCTGTTTTTTATGAGGAAGCGATTTAGGATGGGCTTTATTTTTTACAGGAGGTTTTTTATTCGCCGGTTTTTTCATGATCTTACTCTTAGCATGCCTTACCCTCACTCAATGAGGGTGAGTTCGCTAGATGGCAACGTACAAAGCAAATAAATTTAATTCTTCACAAACTTCTTCACCTCACTCTGCGCCCCCGATTGAATTGAAATCAGGTAAACTCCAGCAGACCATTTGGTAACATCTACATCAGCAGCATGCAGAATATTTCCCGAAAAAATTTCATTTCCAAAAATATCATGCACGATGAAGTGCGCCTGCACAGGAGAGGTGATCGTAAATTTCTTGTCGGCAGGATTAGGATAAATTATAGATGAAGAAAATCCGCTTGGCGTATTAATCCCTTCCGGGTTTTCAATTTCAACTATAGACACATTCGTTTCAACTGAACTCAGGTAATCAAAATACACGGCAGCCGATTGGGGAATGATAGTTCCCGCAATGTTATTCGGTTGTTGTTGAATTTTGAAACGAACGAAAGCGTGACTGCCGGCTTCATCGCTGTTACTATCGGGCAGTTCAATTCCTGAGAAATCAAAAATGAGTGTATCACCGATCATCAGCCAATTATAGTTGTGATCAGAAATTCCCGGAGTGATAGTAGCAGCATTAAGGTGCGGATCAATCACCGTCTTCACTATCACATCATGCGCCGTTGCAGAGCCTGTGTTTTGAAACGTGATGAAGTAATTGAGATTATCCGATGAGGAAGTGAGCAGGTAATTCTTAAAGCCAAGGGATGGAGCAATTTCTGAAGAAACATACATCGCATTCGGATCAAACGGAACTCCGATCTGCAAACAAATATTATCTGAGTTATTGTAATTCTGGCAATCGTATTCCGTCCCGGATATTGAAGCAGCGAAGCAATACATTGTTCCAATTGTATCGCATCCATCCTGAATCATGATGGCAGCACTTCCTGATGCTCCGGGTGTAAGCCAGCCTGTGCTGAATGAATATTGGTTGTTGCCAAGAGCCGTGTAAGCCACAGGAGAATTTAAAATCTGAACGGAGTCATTCAGCGTGAGAACAATTGAAGCACTGTCATCAATGGTTCCATCATTCGACCAACTCAATTCAACGAATGCAGTATCACACACACCGAGCGGATCAAACCAATTGCCGGTTGAATCTGCTTCACCATGCGCCCAAACACTCACTGTCAGATCAGAACAAAAATTTACAATGGTGTCGGCGAACAAATTGTTATCGGAGCTATCGTTATATGCTGCAAACGTAACGGAGTAGCTTCCACCCGGCGGGCAGTTCGCATTGTAATATTGATTCGCGATATTTTGTGTAGTGAATGTATAGGTAGCAGGAGAAAGCAGCTTGCTGTAATAACCCTGCATGTCAGTGAAGGAGTAAAAATTATTTCCGGCACCATCATCAAAAATCACGGGCTTGTTCATGAGCGGGTAATCGGTGCCATTGAACTGGCAATCCTGATCCATGTCTGAAAAAACTCTGCCGCTGATGCGATCGAGGTTCGCGGCGTAATTGCTGTCAGGACTGAAGAGCCATGCTTCATCGTATGCCACCCATTGAGTCGGATAATTATAGTAAGATGCCCAGTACGCCTGCCCGGATGAATCCTGTATGCCCAGTATCGCTGTTCCACCATTCCATGTTGTGCAGAGTGATTTATAATGCATGTGCATTTCAATGTTGCCGGTTGTTTCATAGAGTATTAATTGACCGGTGAAAGATGAATCAGTGCATTGATAATATGGAACCGTATCGAAGGAGAGAACAAATTTTCGATTGGGAGGAGTGCCATAAACCTGGTGATGAATGAGCCCTCCCAATGCCGGGTTGACATCCTGGAAGGGAAACATAATGCTGTTGACGGGATTGTCATAAGAAGGAATGACGTTTACAATCGGCCATTGGCAATATTGATTTGCATAGGAAAGAGAGAAGCTGACAATGCTGTTTGTTCCAAGTACGAGTGACTGATGGGGAATTCCGAAAAAATAAAAATCAAAACCGATAGGAATGGGAGCACTCCATACATCATCAACGGGACTCACTACGTTAATGCCCGAATCCCACGGCATGGGGCTGTAAGGAATCTGGCTTACGGTATAGGTCTGCGAAGTTGCAGTGAAGAAACTACAGATAAGAATAAGAGCGAAAAAATTTTTCATAGAGGAGTTTTTTCAGTTTGAAACAGGTTAAGATTATTTTTGTTCGGGAAAAGAAATTATTATTTGCTCGTTGGAGCTTGTGCTTTTGTGGTGCACATGTAAGATTAATAATGAATCAGGAAGAATAAGGTGTTTGATAAGCAGAAGTTTTTATCACTGTAATTAATAATGACAGTTCAAAGGTCAGTTCCTTCAAATCAGAAAGCAACTTTAATTTTGAAATTTCTTACCTGGCCAACGTGATTGATTTTTCGCCCCCCATTCTAAGTTCATCAGCCCCAGGAAGAATTTCAATTCTAAGATAAATAATAAAACATTCAGGATTTCTTTATCGCACCAGTGTCACATTTCCTGCAAGCTGATTTGTGACTCCGGGATTTACATCCGAAGTATAGCTGCACGTATACACATAAACATCCACGGGCTGAAGAGTTCCTTTGTATTTTCCATTCCACCGATCCGTCAAATGATTTCCGGTGTATAACACTGCCCCCCAGCGATTGTAAAGGGTAAACGTGATCGTAACAATGTGCAATCCTTCAGGACCAAATCCCTCATTAATGCCATCTCCATTCGGGCTGAATGCCTGAGGGAAAATCACGAAGGGCGGACAATAGAGTACCACCTGTTCTGTGTCAGCACCCTTGCATCCGTTCTCATCAGTGACGCTTACACTGTAAAAACCGGCGGTGTCAACATTGATGGTTGCAGTAGTGTCCCCTGTGTTCCATAAATAGTCAGAGAAGTCGCAATTACTCAATCCAAAGAGGCATCCGATCATTGCAGGATCGCCGGATGCTGTGCAAACGGAATCGAGGGGCGGTAAAAAGTTTTCAATCTTCGGAATGCTTGTTACTACTGCACTGTCGGTGACTAAACACTGATCTAAAGTTGCAGTGATGGAGTACGTGCCCGGCTGATCAATTAGTATGGAAGAAGAAGTACTTCCCGTTGACCATTGCAGATCAGGATTTCCGGTGGTGGTGGCCTGCATGGTGATCGTTCCGTTATAACACAAAGGCATGTCGGGAATGTCAACAGTGATGGAATCTACAATG